>CAZIKT010000007.1:0-111436 GCA_964539885.1 uncultured Ardenticatenaceae bacterium
GTTTGAATCATGGCCCTTGACAATTGCCTCCAATCCTTAACTTGTAACCGATGCAGTAAGTGCAAATAGCCGCTTCAGGCGCTCAGCTTCTTCGCCATCATGATCCGGGCTTGTTCTCCCTCGGCGAAGCCCAGGTCTCGCATCACAGGCGCGGCGGCAATGTGGTGCTCGCTGCTGCCGAATTTCACGTACAAGTTCACGCCGGGGCCGAAGGGGTTGGTCATCAAATGCAGCAGACCGGTGGTCAGGGTCGGCTCGGACCAGCAATCAGGGGTGAGGCACAGCCGGCACAACAACTGATCATTCATGTACGCTGCCCACGCGCAACCTACCTCTTGTCGCCCGCGCAGGCAAAGCCAAAACCGGCCGTCGCTTGGGATCTCACTGTATTCCTTTTGCACCAGTTCGGCTGTCCAGCACTCCCCGTTGGCGATCTCAATCTGAGTATAGTGGCGGAATCGCTCTCGACCCGCTGCGGGGGTCAGCGCTTCCACAATCGCATCGGATTCAACAGGAGGCGAGGGAGGCGCGCCGGTCCATATGTGTGGATGGACGGAGCGATAGGCCAGCTTTTCGTATAGCGCGCGGGCCGGCCAATTATCCCAGTCCACCTGCAAAGCCGCCCAGGAGCACCCGGCATGGCGGATGGTTGTCTCCAGATCGTCTAGCAGCAATTGTGCCACGCCCTGTCTGCGAAAAGGCCGATTCACGCTCACGTTAAAGATGACGCCGCTTAACTGGCGCAGATGCAGGAACGCATAGCCGGCGATCTGACCATTGATTACAGCCTTCCGCCCTCTACCCGCCAGCAGCAGATAGAGCGGGAATACCAGCCGGCTGAAGGGACCAAGCACGGGCCGCCGGGCAAGCGTCGAGAATTGATGATCAACGCCGAACATGTTGATATAGGACATGCGGCTTACCGACCACAAATCCCAGGGATAAATCGGCTGAATAACCATCTCATGCTCCGGCATAGGGGTTGATTCTATCACTACTATCGGACGGCGAAACATTGCGAACGCTCGATATAACCATCTCGTCCTGCCGGAATACGGGTGTTGGTCATGATGCCGATTCATGGTACAACAATACCAATGACGAGCGACGGCCTGCGAAAACCGGATCTGCCCCCCTACGGATTCATCAACACCACTGATAAATGGCTTGCCTGTTTGCAGGCGCTTGGCCGGCAAAGGCGCATCGCCATTGACCTGGAAGCCAATAGCATGTATGCCTACCGGGAGCGCATTTGTCTGGTGCAGATTTCCACGGCCAGTGAAGATTTCATTGTGGACCCCCTGGCAATTACCGACCCGGAGCCATTGGGCGCGCTGATCCAGGATCCGGCCATAGAGAAGGTCTTTCATTCCGCCGAGTACGATCTGAAGCTACTCAAACGCGAGTTCGGCTGGCAGGTGCGGAATCTATTTGACACGATGTGGGCGGCGAGAATCCTGGGCATCGAGCGCGTGGGCCTGGCCAGCCTGCTGGCGGATATTTACCAGGTGCGGCTGGACAAGCACTTTCAGCGGGCCGATTGGTGCCGGCGTCCGCTATCCAGGGGCGAACTCGCATATGCGCAGGCGGACACACACTATTTGCTTGGTCTGCGAGACCACCTGGCGGCGCAGCTCGAAGCCGGCGGCTATACCGAGGAGGCGTTCGAGATATTCGCCGAGCAAAGCCACGTAGCGGTCAATTCCAACCACTTTGACCCGGATAGTTTCTGGTCAATTAACGGCGTCAAAGAGCTGGACCCCCAGGGAAAAGCTATCCTGAAGGCGCTGAACGAATACCGGCACCAGGAGGCGGCCGCCCGCGACAAGCCGCTATTCAAGGTGCTGAGCGACCGCACCCTAGTGGAGATGGCCCACAGCAGACCGCATAATCTGGCGGATCTCAGCCGCATCCACGGCATGACGCCGGGACAGACGCAGCGCTATGGCCGGCATATCCTGCGCATTATCACAGAGCACGAAGGCACGCGCGCGCCGGCCCGCCCCAAGCGCGCGCCCAAACCGGCGGATGCTGTGTTCAATCGGTATGAACGGCTGCATATCTGGCGCAAGGAAAGAGGCCGCGTACGTCATGTGGAGTCCGATGTCATCTTGAGCCGGGAGGCGTTGTGGGAGCTGGCGAATGCCAACCCGCGGACGCTGCCGGAGTTGGAAGCGTCCGGTATTTTGGGCCCGTTCCGGCTGCGCACCTATGGGCCGGAGTTGGTCCGGCTATTGAGCGAGGAACAATGAAGATCACATTTCATGGAGCCGTACGTACTGTGACCGGCTCCCAACATCTGCTGTCCATCAACGGCAAACAGATCCTGCTGGATTGCGGGCTGTTTCAGGGGCCCCGGCAGGAGTTTTACGACCGGAACACAAACCTGCCCTATGACGCCCGTCGCGTCGATATCCTGGTTCTCTCGCACGCGCACATCGATCACAGCGGTAACATTCCTAACCTGGTGAAGAGCGGCTTCCGAGGCGACATTTACTGCACCTTCGCCACGCGCGACCTATGCACGATTATGTTGCGCGATAGCGCCAAGATCCAGGAGCAGGACGCCGGGTACCTGAACGAGAAACGCAAGCGCAAGGGGCAGCCGCCCATTGAGCCACTATATACGATAGCGGAGGCGAATGAATCGCTGAAGCAGTTCGTCGGCCTGAGTTATGACCGGCCTCGCGAGATCATGCCGGGTGTTACTCTGACCTTCTATGACGCCGGGCACATCCTGGGTTCGGCAATGGTATCCCTGGACATCGAAGACCGCGAGCAGGGTCGCACGCAACGGCTCGTGTTCAGCGGCGATATCGGCCGGCCCGATCGCCCGATATTGCGCGATCCCACCTTCCTGGAGGAAGCGGATATCCTGCTGATCGAGAGCACTTACGGCAACCGCGTTCATCCGCCGGCAGAAGAGATCGGTGAGCAGCTAAAGAAGATTGTAAACATCACCTGTAAGCGGGGTGGAAAGCTGATTGTGCCGGCCTTCGCCGTCGGCCGCACGCAGGAGCTTGTATACCGCCTGCACCGGCTGGTAGAAAGCCGGGACATTTCGCCCAAATTGCCCGTCTTCGTGGATAGCCCACTGGCAATTGATGCCACCGCCATCCATCGGCTGCACCCGGAGGCCTTCGACGAGGAGTTGCACAGATTCATCCTGGAAGACGGCCATGGCGACCCATTCGGTTTCGAGATGATCCAATACACGCGGTTGGTTGAACAATCCAAGGAGCTGAACTTCCTGCGTGAGCCTGCGATAATCATCAGCGCCAGCGGCATGGCCGAAGCTGGGCGCATCCTGCATCATCTGAAGAATAACGTGGAGGACCCGCGCAGCACGATCCTGATCATCGGCTGGCAGGCGCCTCATACCCTGGGACGCCGGCTGGTGGAGCGACAGCCGGTGGTGAAGATCCTGGGTGAGGAGTACCAGCTAAAGGCGGAAGTCGTCACAATGAACGGCTTCAGCGGCCACGCCGACCGGGACGAGTTGATGGCCTGGGTTCGTCACTTCAGCCGCCGGCCAAAGCATACTTACCTCGTGCACGGAGAGGAGGAAGCTTCATTTGCCCTGCGCGACGCCATGCAAAGAGACGGATTCGCCGATGTGACGGTGCCCACTCTTGGGCAATCGTTCACTGTGTAGGACGTGAACGATAACGATTGATGAGTAGCGTACTGGAGCGGAGCTTCGCCGGCGCGCGCGTGCTGGTGACCGGCCACACCGGCTTCAAGGGTTCCTGGCTCTCCATCTGGCTGGGCGAGCTGGGCGCGGAAGTCGTCGGCTTCAGCCTGGACCCGCCCACGGAGCCGAGCAACTTCGCACTGAGCCGGCTATCTGAGCGGATGCTGGATGTGCGCGGCGATGTGCGCGACTTGCCGGCGCTGCAGGCGGTGATGTCCCGGCATCGTCCGCATTACATCTTCCACCTGGCCGCTCAACCGCTGGTATTGCCCTCCTACGATGCGCCAAAGGAGACGTTTGACACCAATGCCGGCGGGACCGTGAACGTGCTGGAGGCGGTGCGGCATGTGGACTCGGTGCAGGCAGTTGTCTGCATTACCACCGACAAGGTGTACGAGAATCAAGAGTGGAGTTGGGGCTATCGTGAGATCGATCGCCTGGGCGGCCACGACCCTTACAGCAGCAGCAAAGCCATGGCTGAGCTGGCGATAGACTCATATCGTCGCTCGTTCTTTCGATACGGCAATCCGGCAGTCGCATCGGCGCGCGCGGGAAACGTCATCGGCGGCGGTGATTTCGCGGACTATCGCTTACTGCCGGACTGCATCCGAGCTCTGATGGCCGGCGAGCCAATCCAATTGCGCCATCCCGACTCTGTCCGCCCCTGGCAGCATGTCCTGGAGTCCCTGAGCGGTTATCTGTGGCTGGCGGACCGTCTGGCGACGCACGGTCAGCGCTACGCCCAGGCGTGGAACTTCGCGCCCTGGGAACTGGCCGAGGTAACCAGCCGGACAATCGTTGAGCGCGCCATTGACCTGTGGGGAGGGGGTAGCTGGGTACGGGCGGACGACCCCCAGGCGCGAAAGGAAACAACGCTGTTGCGCCTGAATTGGGAGAAGGCGGCGCGGGAGCTGGGCTGGAAGCCGGTCTACGACTGGCAGACAGCGCTCACGGCAACCATGGACTGGTATCGGCGTTACCTGCTGACCGCTGACGCGCCCGGCCTGGACATGTACTCGACCTGTACTGAGCAGATTGACGCCTATTGCCGGCGCGCGGCCGAGCTTGCCCTGCCCTGGGCGGTCTGATCGGCCGGGCCCCTAAACGATACCCAGCTCCTGGCCGACGCGGCCGAAGACCTCCAGCGCCTGCTCAATGTCGCTCGGCGTATGCGCCGCCGAATTCATCACCCGGATGCGCGCCTTGCCTTGCGGCACGGTGGGGAAGCCGATCGCCATGGCAAAGACGCCCTCCTGGAAGAGCCGCCGGCTGAACTCCTGGGCCAGCAGCGCGTCCCCGAGCATCACCGGCACGATGGGCGTCTGGCTGTGGCCGGTGTCGAATCCCAGCGCGCTCATCCCGGTCTTGAACACAGCGGCGTTGTGCCACAGCCGGTCCACCAGCTCAGTCGATTCCTCCAGCAGGTCGACGGCCTCCAGGCAGGCAGCGACGTCCGGCGCGGTCATCGCGCTGGAGAATAGGAAAGGCCGGCCCCGCTGGCGCAACCAGTCGATAATCACTTTCTTGCCGGCGACCATACCGCCCACAACGCCGAATGCCTTACTCATCGTGCCGACTTCGATATCAACGCGGCCGTGCAGCCCGAAATGATCCACAATGCCGCGTCCGCCGTTGCCCAACACACCTTCGCCGTGCGCGTCATCAACCATTAGCAGGATGTCGTGCTCCTCAGCGACGGCGCATAGCTCATCCAGCGGGGCAATATCGCCGTCCATGCTAAAGACCCCATCCGTGACGATCAGCCGGCGATTGAATTCCGTCGTTTCGGCGATTACCCGGCGCAAATCGTCCGCGTCATTGTGCTTGTAGCGCACGATCTGCGCCCGGCTTAGCCGGCTGCCGTCAATAATGCTGGCGTGGTTCAGTTCGTCTGAGAAGATGATGTCGCCGCGCCCGACCAATGCCGGAATAGTGCCCAGGTTTGCCGCAAATCCGCTCTGGAAAGTGATACAGTCCGCCGCCCGCTTGAACTGCGCCAGCCTCTCTTCGAGCTTGACGTGCAATGAGGTGGTGCCGGCGATGGTGCGCACCGCGCCGGGGCCGACGCCGAAGCCATCTATGGCTCGCTTGGCCGCCTCGCGTATGCGTGGATGGTTGGCCAGGCCCAGATAGTTATTGGCGCAGAAATTGAGTAGTCGCCGCCCGTCAATGGTAACCCAGGCGTCCATCGGCGAATCTATCGTTCTGATCACATTGAAAAGACCGGCTTCCTGTAGTCCGCTGATCTCCTCTCGTATCCAGTTTGTCTTGGTGCTCATCTCGCTTCCTTCTGTCTGTAGAGATTCCCGGAAATTCCGCGTCCAACCAGTCCGGACGCTGCACCAATCTCCGCGAATCTTTACATTTGTGTTGGAAAATCCAGGAACTTCACCTGCAAATTGAACTTGCTTGCCAGATGCTCGCCCAGCGCTATCACGCCTACCGTTTCCGTTGCGTAATGCCCGGCAAAAATGACGTTCATGTCGAAGTCGGCGGCGGCCCAAAAGTGCGCGTGCGAGGTCTCGCCAGTGATGAACGTGTCTGCGCCCGTTGCGTGAGCTTCGGCAATCTGATCAGCCCCGTAGCCGGACAGGATGGCCACTCTGGAAACGGTCTGCGGCCCATACGCCAGGGTGCGGGTCGGGACATGTAATTGTTCAGCAATCCTGCGCTCCAGGTCGAGTAGCGTGGTGTCCGGCGCGACCGCGCCCACCGTGCCCAAGGGCGCGTTTAGCGCTTCGCACCACCAGCCGTCTACCTGTACACCGAACATCTGCGCCAGCACCGCGTTGTTGCCGACTTCGGGATGCGCGTCAAGCGGCAGGTGCGCGCTATACAGGTTGAGGCCGTGTTTCATCAGCAGGCGCACGCGCTTTCCCAGCGGGCCGGCGATGCGCTGCTCCTTGCCCCACAATACACCGTGGTGCACGATTAACATATCGGCCTGCCATTCGGCCGCCGCCCCGATAATCGCCGGGCTGGTATCAACGCCAAGGGCGATCCGCGTGACTTCATCGTTGTCGGTTTCCACCTGCAGGCCTTGCTGGCCGAAATCCTTGACCTCGGCGATGCGCAAGTAGCTATCCATGTAGTCGATCAGTTCTGTGCGATCCATGTCCTCTTTCCCATTACACAATTATCCCGGAACACTCCATCCGCCGGGCGCATGGCGATTAGCAGCGAGACGCGCCCTGCCTGCCGCCCTTGACGCATTGTGGCAGAGATGTATGCCCCATGCTATACTCACCGCCGTCATGAGTGCAAACGTGTTGAACGAGCCGGTACTCTTGCTCAACATTAACTTCGAACCACTCAACGTCTGCTCTACTCGACGGGCGTTGCTCCTTCTTGTCTCCGGCAAGGCCGACCTGGTCCTGAATGGCCGGGGGGTCATTCGCAGCAGCAGACGGGAATTCGAGCTCCCTTCGATCATCAAATTGACCTATATGGTAGGACGCCCGCGCCCACGGGTGGCCCTCAGTAAGCGCGAAGTGCTGCGCCGCGATGAGTACATGTGCCAATACTGTGGCCGGCATAGCGCCTTGCTCACGCTCGACCATATTGTGCCGCGACACCTGGGCGGCGAACACACCTGGCTTAACCTGGTGGCCGCCTGCGCGGGCTGCAACCGCCAGAAGGGGGGACGGACGCCGGAACAGGCGCAGATGAGCCTCCGGCGTCAGCCCTACGAGCCAAGTTCCTCGGCTCACTATCGCTTTGGCCGGCACCTCAGCCAGCGCGAGGAGTGGGAACCGTTCCTCTCCGGCTGGTAAACCGTTACCTGGGTCGTTGCGCATTTTGTTTCGCCAGGTCCAGGATCGTCGGCAACCCCTCCTCAAGCAGCAGCGACAACTCGTCCATCATCCGGCGATACTGCTCGATATCTTTCCCGATAGGGTCTTCGACATCATAGCCGGCGCCGCCGCGCATCTCGCTGAGTAAGTGGACTTTAGGGGCCGCCTGCCCAAACTCGACTTTCAACGCTTCCACGTGCCCCTGTTCCATGCACAATACCAGGTCGGCCTGCTCCATCAGGGCTTCGTCAACTATCTGCGCAATGTGCCCGCTGATATCGATGTCCCGTTCGGCCATCAGTTGGATGCTGTATCGCGCCGGCGGACGGGCGTCAATCGCCCAGGTGCCGGCCGAGCTAACCGACCAGTCATTCATCTTCCGGGCCGCCAGTTGTTGGCGCAATAAGCCTTCCGCGACCGGCGAGCGACAGATATTAGCAGTACAGACCAACAACACGTGCGGCATGGCGCGAACCTATCACAATCTCCCCCAAATTCTACCACTCAGCGATCGGACTGCCAGGAAGTCAGAATATCACAGCAGGCCAACAGATCGCCGGACAACAGCCCATGCCCGCCCAGCACAACCGGGACGGGGCAGGCGAGCGCCAGCTCTGTGAATCGCCGCAGCCACTCGTCCTTCACGTCTGCCGGCATGCCCAGGTCCGAGGCAAAGCGGGATAGTCTGTCCGGCGAGCGCCCGTGGTGAGCCAGCAGCACCCTCGTATCAATCAGGGCAGCATCCGCCCAATCCGCCAGCAGGCTGAATAAGGCTTCCATGCCAGCGACCTCCATGTACTCTGCCAGGAGCGAACGCGCCTCGCCGCGCTGCTCGCGGCCGCTGGAAACCATGCCGCGCTCTTCCGCGATTACGCGCAGCCAGCATTGACTCACCCGGTTCACGGCCGCCCAGGCATCCGGCCCAATCCGGCCGGCGATGAAGACGCGCGCAGCCGGGCGCGCCAACGCCTGCAGGATCTGCTGCAAGCGTCCCGAATCCAGCGGGAGCGAGTCCAGGTATTTTCGCAATTGCGGCTTTGTGGCCGGATGGAGACTCAGGGCCAACAGATCAGTTGGGGTGTCAATGTCCAGCCGGCTGGGGGCGGACGGCGGAAGCGCGCGAAAGGGCAGGCCCGCTTCCGTGGACAGCACCCAACCGAGCATATTGTCCCGCGGCAGGCGGGCGGTCCACCGTTGGATGTGTCGGGCCGGCCTGACCCCTGCCCAGTCGCTGGCGAAGCGATTGTTGGTGATCACTAATTCCCGCGCGTCTTCTAGCGAGGTCAGCGCTTCGGCCAGCATTTCATCACCAAGCAACGGCGCTGATCCGCCCCCGAAGTAAAGCAAGTTCGAAAGCGAAAAGCGGTCCACCAACGCTGCGAGGGTCTCGCCGATATGGGGCGCGGCGCCGGTGGCGGATGGCAGGTAATCGGTCACGCCGGCCGGCAATAGCCCGGCGCTATCCGGAGAGACGAGAATAATGCGCTCTACCAGAGGCTGCCGTGACAACTGAACGATCAGGTCATAGGCCGCTGCCCGCAGCGCGCCATCCACCCACTCCGCCGGACCGGCCTGGTGCGCGGCGTTCTCGCCCACCATGACCACCGCCGAAATCACGGCTGTGTCTCACAAAAAAAGGCAATCGCGCCGGCTGACGCGATTGCCCACAAGCGACAGGATAAGGAACTTTCAGTCAAGTTCGGGTTGTAGCAAGCCGTAGTTGTTGTCGCGACGCCGGTAGACCACGTTGATGGCTTCCTCTTCCGCGTCGAAGAAGACGAAGAAATCATGGCCGAGCAGTTCCATCTGGTCAATCGCTTCCTCAGCCGACATGGGATGGATGACAAATCGCTTGCGGCGCACAATAACCTGGTCTTCGCCTTCCTCTTCTTCCTCCAGCTCCTCTTCGAAAGGCAGCGGCTCACTCTCCGGGAATTCCTCGCGGCCGCCGCGCCGGTTCTGCTTCCGCTTGCCGCGATAGCGCTTGATCTGGCTGTAAAGCTTGTTGTTGACCGCATCAACGGCGGCGAAGATGTCGCTGCTGCGTTCCTCGGCGCGCAGAATAGTGCCCCAGCTATCGCGCACAGTGATCTGGGCCACATGGCGATCCAGCGCGCTCTTCGCATTCTGCTGGGTCAAATCCACATGCACTTCCGCCAGATTAGGCATGTAGCGGTCCAGACGAGATGTCTTCTTCTCCACATAGGTCTGTAGCCGGGGAGTCACTTCCATGCCGTGACCACTGATTGTCAGTTCCATTGGTTAACCTCTCTAAACGTCTCCGTCAATACCATGAGCTGCTCAAACGGCAGCTCGGTGCGTCTTTTCCGTTGCTCGCGCCAGGCAGTATGCCGAAACAGAGATAGCGCCGGCTGCCAGCAGCGCTTCGGCTGATGCCGCTAAAGTGCCCCCGCTCGTTACCACATCATCCACCAGCATAACGTGCCTGCCGGCGACCTGGTCAGGCTCAGCCCAGAATGCCTGCCGGACATTCTGCAGTCGCTCACTTCTGCCCAGTCCCGTTTGGGGTGGTGTGTATCGGATGCGATGCAAGCCGTTGGTAACCAGGCGCCAGCCCATTTTGCGAGAGAGATGGCGCGCCAGCAAGGTTGACTGATTATACCCTCTTTTCCGCTCCCGTTTAGCGTGCAGAGCCACCGGCACAACCACATCTACCGGCATCTGCCACTTGGGCCACGCCTCCGCCATCAGTTCCCCCAGGGGCTCAGCCAGCGCGAAGGCGCCTTCGTATTTCAGTTGCCAGATGGCATGAGGGATCGGCGCAACGTAAAGCGTCGCTGCCCGGATACGCGCCAAGGGCGGAGGCTGCAGCCGGCAGTGGTCGCATATGCCATCGACCAGCCTGTCGTTCACATGCGGATTGCCGCACAGCCGGCAGATGGGATCGGACACCCACTGGATATCGGCCCGGCACGAGTCGCAGAATATGGCCCCCACTCTGCGGCAGCCGGCGCACACCGGGGGAAAGATGAATTCCACCAGCGCCCGCCGCGTAACGCTCACCGTTGTCTCCCCGATCAATTCAGTTGCGCTTCCTACTGCAAGAAGGGAATCGTTTCCCTGAGCCATTCTATGGCGCTGTTGATCTGCGGCCCCAGCAGCGTCAGAATCGCAATAATGACAATGGCAATGAGCACCAGGACAAGCGCAAATTCCAACCAGCTTTGGCCGTCTTCATGGCGAAAGAACGACATAGTGTGGTACCTCCCTAACACGAAGAAAAGGGAATACGGTCAGGCCTGACCTCAGGGCTGACCCGAAAGTGTCTCCTGGATCGGTGCCGGAATCGAAAACTCAGCTCTGGTACCGTGACCGGCGTTGCCCTGAACTGTGAGTCCGCCGCCCATCAGTTCGGCCCGCTCCTTAAGAATCGTGAGGCCGCCTCTGGTCCCGCCGGCAACGGAAAGGAGCTCATCAGCGGCAAAGCCGGCGCCGTTGTCTTCGACGACAATCGTGATCCGGCCGGCGGACAACTCCACCAACAACTGTATATGGTTGGCGTCGCTGTGCGCCAGGGCATTATTCAGCAGTTCGTGCGCGGCGCGGAAAGCGACGGCCTCCACAGGGTGCGGCAGCCGCTGCTCGTTGCCGCCGACGGTCAGACCGATAACGGGCCCATTCTCCTCCTGCAATGACTCAATAAGGCGACGAATGGCCGGGACAACGCCGAGTTCGGTCAATGACAACGGATGAACTTTGAGCGCCGCCCTCCGGATAGAGCCGAAAGCCTCCCGAGCGCTCTTCTTGAGTGAAGCCAGTTCTGCTCGAGCGTGCTCGGGGCTCGCCTCATAGAGTCGCTGGCAAAGCTCAGCCTGCAGGACGAGATTGCTGAGTGAAGAAATCGGCCCGGCATGAATGCTCGCCGCCAGGCCTTCGCGAACAGTCTCCTCATCTTCAATGAGCCGGATAAGGGCCGCTTCGCTCAGCGTCGGCGATTGCGCGCCCGGCTCCAGACCATCAGGCTCGGAGGAAAGCTGAAGTACCCGGCGTTGCGTCTCCGCCAGCCGGGCCAGGCTGCGCTGTTCGCTCTTTAACTGCTCCATCTGGCCCCGCAGGGCAACCATTCGCTGCCGGGTGTTCAGCAGCGCTTCGTAGCCTTCGCATATTTCCGCCGACGGCACCTGGTCCAGATGTGTCTGAAACTGGCGCACGTAATTGCTTACCTGCGCGTTGCGTTGCATCAGCAGCTCAAATTCCGCGACATTCTTCGCCAGCCGGGTCTCGACATCCTGCATCTGGCTGTTGGTCTGCTCCCACTGGGCGGCGGTTGTTTCTAACAGGGCTTGCAGAGTCGCGGCCTGCCCTGTGACAGCTTCTTCCGGCATGATCGGCTCACTAGCTTCGCGCGCTGTCGAGGCGGACCCAGCCCCGGCTTAAAGCATATACCGCGGCTTGCGTTCGATCATCCACTCGCAGTTTGCGCAGGATTGAAGTCATGTGATTCTTGACGGTCTGATGGCTGATCCCCAGCCGGTAAGCGATTTCCTTATTACTCAGTCCGCGCGTCACAAACTCCAGGATTTCCATTTCGCGTGGCGAGAGGGGGACCAGATAGTCGCTGCTGTCGGCCGTTAACGATTCGATCGAATGACCGACCTTCTTTTCAATCCACTTCACTGCTTCGTCGGCGGTCATTATCTTCTCGCCCACCACGTAATTGCCTTCATAGGCGGCGATAATCGTCCGCACCAGGAGTTCAGGAGCAATATCCTTCGCGCAATAGGCATTGGCGCCGGAGCGTAAGGCGTGCACTACCTGTTCAACCTCATCATAGCCGGTAATCATGACCACCTTGGTCTCCGGCAACTTGCCCTTAATCCGCCGCGTGACTTGCAGCCCGTTGACGGTGGGCAGATTGATGTCCATCAAAACGACCGCCGGGACCAGGCTTTCCGCCAGTTCAACAGCAAGCTCGCCGTCGGCCGCCTCACCCACCACTTCCAGGCGTGGATCTGTTTCCAGCACGTCGCGCAGTCCCTGGCGAAAAACCGGGTGATCATCCACCACCAATAGTCTTATTATGTCAGACATGGGCTGTTCTTCTCTTCCTATCCTGGGCGCAGACGCGAACGAGAGATGGGATCATGCTTAAGCTACCCGGGCTACCACAAACATCAGGCTCGGGGAACCATCAACAAGGATGGGGACGGGTAGTGACATAAACGCAGTATACAAGAACTGCCATGGCGTAGCAAACCAGGAGAAACGCTCATTTCCGGCCATCTGGCGGGCGACGCGCATACACTGTGAACAGATCGCCGAAGTTCACCGGCACAGCGAGCTGCGTCAACTTTAACCGCCTTGCCAGCCCATCGGCAATGCGCCCGGCCAGGTCGTTCATGCCCTTTACCCGCGAGGCGAGATACCCCAGACGCAGATAGCGCCCTTGCGCGCCGGACCAGACAATCTCAAAACCGATCGCCCGCATCATCTGCGCCAATGTGTTCTGACTGAAGTAATGGATGTGCATATCCATCAACCAGGGCCAGCGCTCCTTCAGCAGCCGCGCCGCCAGGCTGTCAATGTCCATCGTGTGCACGGCAACGTAACCGCCCGGCTTGAGCAGCTTGAAGGCTGTGTCCAGCTCACCGGCCGGGTCATCCACATGTTCGATGACATCCCACATTGTTACGATGTCAAACTGCCGGCCGGTCTGCCTGATCGTCTCCTGCGTCCCCTGAATCACCGGCAGACCGCGGCCGGCAGCGACCGATACCGCCCAGGCTGACGGCTCGATGCCGCAAGCCTGCCAGCCCGCCTCACAGGCCACTTCCACAAATACGCCGATGTAGGTGCCCACATCCAGCAGCGCCCGCCCATCTGCCGGCCCGACATGCTTCTCCAAATGCTGCAGATGTTTGCGAAATGTCAGCACCCGGCCGGCCCGCTCCCGCACATAGGTGTCGTCTTCTACGGCTTCATAGGCATGGATGAGTTCGTCGCCGTCCCAGCGGGGATTGGCATACACATGGCCGCAATGCCGGCACTGCACGATTTGTGGGTGGTGGCCGTAGCTACTGCTTGTACAGCGAAACGCTGATACATCCGGAGCGGTGGCGTTGTTCATCGTCTCCGGGAAGCGCACCCGCCAGTCGTCCCGGCCACACAAGTTGCAGGGCACGTATTTCATGAGGGTGAGGAGGTAGACACTTCCGGGTAGACCGGTTTGACCCGGCGCAGGCGGCGCAGGAACAAACGCAGCACCGTGTATTGCGCCTTGAAGATCTCCTGACGCGAGATCTTGGTCTTTCCCGCCCGCCGATCCTCAAAGATGATCGGCGTCTCCCCAATGCGCCAGCCCCGCTGCTGGCACATGAAAAGCATCTCGATCAGGAAAGAATAGCCGGAGGAGAAGATCGTATCCAGGGGGATGGAGGCCATCACCGCGCGGTGATAGAGGCGAAAGCCCGCCGTGGCGTCGTGCGCCTCCAGCCCCAGCATCGTCCGGGCATAGTTGTTGGCCCACTTGCTGAGCATAATTCGCTTCCAGGTGCAGTTTTCCGTGCCCCCTCCCGGCACATAGCGCGATCCAATTACCACATCCGACTGTCCGGCAAGATCAAGCATGGCCGGGATGTAGCGGGGATGATGGGAGAAGTCTGCGTCCATGGTGAGAATGTGCTCCGCGCCGATTTCCATGGCCCTCTTGAAGCCGGCAATGTGCGCGGTGCCGAAGCCCAGCTTGCCGGGGCGATGAATGGCGTGCACCCGTCCTGGATGCTGCCGCGCCCACTTATCGACCAGTTCGCCGGTGCCGTCAGGGGAGTTGTCATCCACCACGATGACGCCCACGTTCACCGGCAACGCCAGCAACTGCTCCAGCAGACTCTCAATGTTGTCGGCTTCGTTATAGGTTGGAATGATGACTAACGCATCGGTTCCAGGCATAGAATTCTCGGGGACAGGTGAGGCAGGCTAAAGGGAATGGCGACTGCAAGTTACCTTACTGGTCTGAAGAGAAGGTTTCCCTGGCCCTGTCCACTGCTCAACGCTCTTGCAGGTGGCCCTTGCAGCAGCGGCAGATTGTACTGACATTGAAAATCGCTGTCAAAGCCCCCGGCGATGCCCGCCGGCTGTCAATCAGACTTCGGGCCGATTCCGGGCGGAATCAGGCCACGGCGACGAGCCTCTTCAAACGATAGCTCCTGGTGGGTGGGCCCTTTCTCTTCTCTTAGCGCCTGCTCCCAGAAGGCGTCCAGATCAAGCTGATCCTGTTCTAGAAAAGAGTTTAGCATCTCAAGCAACGGATCCCGGCCTCCTTGCCGGCTGACCTGCCTACGACCCGGCTTGCCGGCGCCCGTTTCCGCCTGTGATTCGCGCGCGCCGGATTGACCGCCACCGACCGTCCCCGGCTGCTCCGCGCCTCTCTCCGGCTGAACCGCGGGCGCGGAAACGGGCGGCGCTTCGAGCAGCGCCGCCAATTCTTCAACGGCCTGCCGGATTCTGCCCCACACAACAGTCAAGCGGTCATGGTTCGTTTCCGGCTCAAGCAGCATTATCAAAAAATGCTCGACACCGACATTCACGCAATACAGATCGTTCTCCCGACCTGCCTGAAACAACAGTGTCAGCGGCGAACTGTTCTGCAAATGGTCGCTCAGCAGCCGGCCGTTTTCAAGGCCGGCTAAAGCCAGTCGAGCCAGCCGGCCGATGTCCAGTCCCAGCTGGCCCGCAGAAAAGAGCACTTCTCCCGTGACCGCGCCAAACACGACCTGCACAGCGCCGACGTCCGACTGGGCGCGCTGCAACCGCTGATAGATTTCCATGCTTCTGGCCGATCCCGTTCCAGCCGGTGCGGCGATAACGGCTGTCTCCAGCGCCTGCCGCTTGTAGAGCAGCGAACGCGCGACCGCCAGCAGGTTATCCGGGTCCAAAGGTTTCTGAAAGTAATGCTCGATTCCCAATGCTGATGCTTCTTGCCGGCTGTAGGTCGTTACATAGGCGGTGAGGGCAATGACCGGCATATCGGGTCGTATCGCTCGACTGCGCCGTACGAGTTCCAGACCGTTCATGCCGGGCAAGCGCAGGTCAGTAATGAGCAGATCGAAGGGCCGGCGGTGTAGCTCCAGAAACGCCTCTTCGGCCGAGGGAGCGGTCGCCACATGGAAATCAGGATCCGCCAGCTCAAACAGTGAGCGCAAAAACGCCAGGATTTCGAAGCTGTCGTCGACAATGAGAATCTGTTTTCCGGCGTTCATGACGGTTTCAGACCATGAAAAAAAGGCCTGCAAGTGCAGGCCCGATAAGGATCAATTACTCTCCGGCGAAATCGCGTTCAACCGCTCACTTCGTCGGGCGCAATGCGCTAAGCGCGCTGCTCGGCAATGCCGAGATGTCGATCTTGCTCGCGCCGGGCTCTCCATCTTCCACCAACCAGCAGGCCACGTAGTGCTCTTCGCCGTAATCCTTCAGCGGCGGCTCCTCCAACGAACACTTGTCGTAGGCGAGCGGGCAGCGGGTATGGAAGCGGCACCCGGTAGGGGGACGCAACGGGCTGGGTACATCGCCTTCCAGCAGAATTCGCTGGCGGTTCAACGTGGGATCGGGAATCGGGATCGCCGACATCAGCGCTTGTGTGTAGGGATGTAACGGGTTCGCGTAGAGTTCCCTGCGCTGGGCGACCTCTACCATCTTGCCCAGGTACATCACCCCCACCCGTTCGCTGAAATGCTCCACCACACTGAGATTGTGGGCGATGAACAGGTAGGTTAGACCGAACTCTCGCTGCAGGTCGCGAAGGATGTTAAGCACTTGCGCCTGGATCGACACATCCAGGGCCGACACCGGCTCATCGCAGACGATAAATTTGGGTCGCAGGGCCAGCGCCCGGGCGATACCGATACGTTGTCGCTGTCCACCGGAGAATTCATGCGGATAGCGCCGGGCATGGTCGGCGCGCATGCCTACCCGAGTGAGCATTTCCACGACCACATCGTAGCGTTGCTGGGCGTTCTTGTCTGTGTGGACTCGCAAACCCTCGGCGATGCTCTCGCCAATCGGCATGCGCGGATCGAGCGATGAATAGGGGTCCTGGAAGATGATCTGCATCCGCCGGCGCAGCTTCTTCAGGTCGCTGCCGTTGAGATTGTAGATATTCTGATCGTCAAACAGCACTTCGCCGGAAGTAGAGGGTACCAGGCGCAGGATAGTCCTCCCTACCGTGGTCTTGCCGCAGCCGGATTCACCAACCAAACCGAAAGTCTCGCCGTCATAAATGTGAAAGCTGACATCATCTACCGCCTTCACCCAGGCGCTGACGCGCTGCAACAGGCCGGAACGAACCGGGAAATACTTAACCAGGTTGTTTACTTCAACCAGCTTCTTCTTTTCCTGTGTGGTGACCTGGCCGTTGCCGCTGGAATTCTCTTCATTCGCCATTGAGCGTAATCCTCCTCTATTCGTAGAGCCAGCAACGTACCAAGCGGTTTGGCGCGATAGCTTTGAGCTCGGGCTCCTCTTCGGTGCAGATCGTCAGGTTGTTCTGTACGCGCGGCAGGCAACGCGGCGAGAACTTGCAGCCGGGTGGCAGATCGATGAGATTAGGCACCGACCCTGGTATGCCGACCAGCTCTCTATCCGTATAACCCAGGACCGGCGTAGAACCAATCAGACCCATGGTGTAAGGGTGCTTGGGATCCCTGTAAAGCTCCACAACCGGCGCCTCCTCTACAATACGCCCGGCGTACATCACGTCAACCCGATCGCACATCTCGGCCACTACCCCCAGATCGTGGGTAATCAGGATAATGGACGTATCCATCTTGGAGCCAAGATTACGCATCAAGTCCAGGATCTGGGCCTGAATGGTCACGTCCAGCGCTGTTGTCGGCTCGTCGGCAATCAACAATTCAGGCACGCAGGCCAGGGCCATAGCAATCATAACCCGCTGCGCCATGCCGCCGGACAACTCATGCGGAAACGCCTTGATCCGCGACTCCGGCTCAGGGATGCCCACCATGCCGAGCAACTCAATAGCGCGCTTTTCGCCGGCCGCTTTGCCCAGGTCCTGATGAATGAAAAGAACCTCAGACAACTGCTCCCCTACACGAAACACCGGGTTCAAGCAACTGGAAGGCTGTTGGAAAATCATCGAGATGCGGTTGCCGCGCATCTTTAGCATTTGGGATTCCGGCAGCTTCACCAGATCCTGGTTATCAAATATGATCTCGCCATCGACAATCTCACCCGGCTGACCAATCAGACGCATGATGGAGAGCGAAGTCACGCTCTTACCGCAACCCGACTCGCCGACGAGTCCCAGCACCTCGCCGCGCTTCACATAGAAATCGACACCGTCCACCGCCCTAACGATGCCCCCTTCCGTAAAGAACTGCGTCTTCAGGTTCCTTACTTCGAGGATATTGTCGTTCGTCTCGTTCGCCACTATAAACCTCTCTTCCTCTCCGACCTACAGTTTCAGGCGGGGGTCCAGCGCGTCACGCAGGCCGTCGCCGAAGTAGTTGAACGCCAGGGTGGTGATGAAGATCATCGCCCCCGGATAGAACGCCTTCCATGGGGCGGTGAACATGTCCTTCTGCACATCCTGCAGCATGTTGCCCCAGGTCGCCACCGGCTGTTGGATGCCGAAGCCCAGGAAGCTCAGCGCGGATTCGACCAGGATCACCCCGCCTAATCCCAGGGTGGCGTTGACGATGATCGGCGGCAGGGAGTTGGGCACCATGTGCCGGGTGATGATCTGCCGGTCGCTCATTCCCAGCGCGCGGGCGGCTTCGGTGTACTCCTGGTTGCGCAGGCTGAGCACCATCCCTCGCGACAACCGCGCCGCGCCGGTCCAGCCCAACACGCTCAGGATAACGATAATCACCACCGCCTGGCTCCACTCCGGCGGCAGGAAGGGGATCTGGAAATCGCGCAGGATGGCGGAGAGGGTCAGCAGCAGCGGCAGCAGGGGCAGGATGATGATGAACTCCACGATGCGCTGGATGATGTTGTCCACCGCGCCGCCGAAGTAACCCGATATCGCCCCCACGAAGATGCCGAAAGTCTCCCGAACCATCACCACTGTGAAGGCGATGAACAGCGACAACTGCCCGGCCACCAACAGCCGGTAGAGCACGTCCCGGCCCAGCTCGTCGGTGCCCAGCGGGTGGTCGGCGGAAGGGGCGGTGTTGCGCGAGGCCAGGTCTTGCGTGTCCCGAGAGTAGTTCACTTCCTGACCGCGAGAGACATTGTAGTAGGTCATCCGGCCCATGATCATCGGCCCGACCGTCACCAGGATCACCAGCACCAGCAGGATCACCATGCTCGCCGTCGCCAGCCGGTGCCGGCGCAGCCGCTTCCAGTAGGTGACATACAACGACTCCGGCTTGTCCGTCAGCAGCGCTTCCGCCTGCAGCCGGTCGACATCCAGTTCGGTTACACTTGACATCTCTGCTCTCCTCAAGCGCGCCCTACCGCTTGCCTCTCGGCAGGCCGGTGGCGGGCGACGCCTCTCCTCTGTTAGCCGAAGCGAATCCGCGGGTCGACGATGGTGTACAGGATGTCGCCAACCAAGGTGGCTATCACCACCAGTATCGCCGATATGAACAAGTAGGCCATCACGATCGGCCAGTCATCCGCCGACAACGCCTGGATGAACAGCCGGCCCATGCCCGGGTAGTTGAAGATCGTCTCCGTGATGATCGCCCCGCCGAAGATGGCCGGGATCTCGAAGACCACGATGGTGATCAGGGGAATGAGCGCGTTGCGGGCGGCGTGCTTCAAGATCACAGACCGCTCCCGCAACCCCTTCGCCCGCGCCGTGCGCACGTAGTCCTGCCGCAACACCTCCAGCATCGAGGAGCGCATGAAGCGGCTCCAGCCGGCCATCGACAGCAGGCTCAACATCGCCACCGGCAACACCAGGTGCAGCAGGTAGTCGCCCAGCGAGCCGGCGCTGATGCCCAGCAAGGCAGCCATGCTGCCCGGCAGGATGCGCAGGTCAACTACATTCCCGGTCGGCATGTACGGCAAGCCCCACTCCTTGAACTTCAGCCCGAAGACGATGATCAGCATCAGCCCAAACCAGAAAGCCGGCATGGAGATGCCGAAGAAGCTGAAGGTGGTCACCGCGTAGTCCAGCTTGGAGTACTGCTTCACCGCCGACAGCACCCCGATCGGCACCGCCACCAGCAAAGAGATCACCGCCGCCGACGCCGTCAGCCGGACGGTGTTCATGATCCGGCTGCCCATTACCTCCGACACCGGCACCCCCTTGGCCACCTTCCACGACTCGCCGAAGTCCAGCCGCACGATCCCCCGCGCGCAAGGCGGCTTCCGCCCCTCCACCGCCTCGGCATTCGTCCCGCCGGCGGCGGAGCAGATCGGCGCCTGGTAGTCGCTCCAGGTGCCGGTGATGATCAGCTTGCCGTTCAGGTCGGGGTTGCCCAGCGCGTTGCCCACCTCGTCCAGCCAGTCCTCGCCCAACATCCAGGTCAGATAGCCCAGATACAGCGGCCGGTTCAGCCCCAGCGCCGCTTCCATGCGGGCGATCTCTTCCATCGAGTAGCGGTCTCGCTGGCTGGCTCCCAGGTTCAGGCCGGCCAACGGCCCTCCCGGTACGGCGTTCAGCAGCAGGTAGATCGCGATCGTCGCCGCAATCACCACCAGCACCATCTGGAAGCTGCGCCGAATCAAGTAGTTTGTCATCTCTCCTTCTCCTTACTCGAATGTTCCTCGACCAATGCACCACGGAACCGGCTATTGATTGGCCGATGTGATTTTATAATACGTTCGCTGGTCTTTGATATCTAGCCCGCTAACGTATCAATTGCGTATCAAACCATGCGGCTTTGACTTGGCACTAGCTGCTTGCTATCATCTTCGTCAGAATAAGGGCGATACTGCTTCTGCCCTGCACACATCCTCACCGGCATGCTGGTATTTACATTTCAGATGTCGTCAGAAAAGCGCTGATTGATGTGGAGCGCTGCCCAATGAACCAGAAGCTCTTTCTCTCTGATGTGTTGGCTCGCCACGTTAAACGCACCGGCTACACCACCGGCCAGTTAGCGCGACTGACCGGCGTTCCTAAGGCAACCATTGTGAATTGGCTGGAGGGGAGGGTAAGCCGGCCAAGGTCCCATACGGACCTCTTGCAGTTGGCGGCGACGCTACATCTCGATGAAAATGAAACGAGTGAACTGCTCCTGTCTGCCGGGCATCCCTCGGTGGCCGAGCTACGCAGCGTCGCCACGCAGCAAGATAATGTGCGGTTGCTGACATTGCTTGCTCCCTGGCTCGAGATCGCGCCGGCTCAGGCAAGGCCGACTCCATTCCAGGTGATCCCCGACCTACCGCACTTTGTGGGCCGAGAATCGCTGATAAAGGAGATATCGGCGCAGCTACTTGCCCCCGCACACCAGACATTGTACGCCCTACAGGGCATGGGTGGAGTCGGTAAGACGGCGCTGGCAGCCCACCTGGCCTATCTACTGCGCCCGCACTTTCCGGACGGCGTCTTGTGGGCGCGCATGGACACATCTGATCCGATGTCCATCCTGAATACATTCGCCCGCGCCTATGGCATGGATGTCAGCCAGTACACCGACCTGGACAGCCGCAGCCGGACCGTACGTGACCTGATGTCCGACAAACGCGCTCTGATGATCCTGGATAGCGTAAGCCAGAGCGGGCAAATCGAACCGCTGCTCCCGCCAAGCGGCAGGTGCGCCGTCTTGATCACCACCAGGCGGCGTGACCTGGCAGTTACCAGAGGAGCCAGGCGATATCTTCTTGGCCCATTTGACCAGCAGGGGCAGGAAGCGCTTCATCTGTTCAGTCGAATCCTGGGCGAAAGACAAACGGCTGCTGAACAGCAGACGTTGCTCGAAATCGCCGGTCTACTCGGCCACCTGCCGCTGGCTATCGACATAGTGGCCAGCCGGCTGGCATTCGAACCCGGCTGGTCGGCGGCCGACTTCCTGCATCGACTGCAGGATCAGCGACAACGCTTAAGCGTATTGGCCTACGAGGAGCAGAATATCCAGCTCACCTTTCAATGGAGCTGTGCTGCCCTCACCCTGGATGAACAACATTTCTTCGCGTCGCTTGGGATCATGGCCGGGGAGGATTTCAGCGTCGAGGCTGCCGCCTACGTCGCTTTCGGCGCGCTGTCGGACCAGACATTGATGCAAGCTGAGGATATGCTCCGCCGGCTCTTCGGGCTTTCGCTTGTCCGGCGCGGTAGACCAGGCCGCTATCGGCAACACCCGCTCTTAAGGGACTTTGCCCGTCAACAGCTCAAGGACGTCGGCGCCGCACAGAAAAGGTTGGTGCAGTTTTTTGTCGGCCTTGTCGGGCAACAGGAGCACAACTACAGCGCCCTGGAAGCTGAATACGACAACATCTCACAGGCGCTGCGACTGGCCCAGGATCTGGGGATGTGGCCGGAATTTCTTGCCGGCGTCTCGCATAACTATCACTTCCTGGAGGCTCGCGGTCTGTACGAGGTTGCCGCCCAACAGCTGGAATCGGCGGAGCAGGTAGCGCGGCAATCGCAGGCCGTCAATAGCCTGGTTTTTCTTCTTCGCTGCCAGGGCCGCATTGCCGAGCGGCGCGGTCGTTATCTCGCCGCAGAGCGGATATATGAAGAGGCCCTACGACTCGCCCGTCAGGATCCGAGCGCTTCTGTACAAGAGAGCGTCGTCAGTGATCTCTTGCGCGGATTGGGCGTGCTGGCAGCTTATCGCGGCGATCTCGCCCTGGCCGAAGCGCATTATCAAGAAGGTCTCCTGCTGGCGAGGCGCCTGGAGCAGACTGACACTCTGGGTAGTCTGCTGAGAGGCATCGGCGTGGAGGCTTTTACTCGCGGTGACTACGCTCGTGCGGAAGCGCTCTTCGAGGAGGGGTTGGCGCTTCCGCGCGTTACCGATGAATATGAGCGCCAGGGCGCGCTTCTGTGGGCGCTCGGCATGCTGGCCGAGGATCAAGGCGACCTCGAAGAGGCGGCGGAATACCTGCTCAAGAGCGCCGAGTTTGCCGAACACCTGGGCCACTTGGAACGCCGGGCGTTGGTGCTTTATGATTTGGGGACGATTGCTATGGAACTGGACGAACCGTCCCAGGCGGCCCACTTTCTGTCAATTGGGCTGGACATCGCCCGCGAACTGGGCCATCCCTGGCGAATTACGCGATTTCTGGCGCAGCTCGGCGAGCTGGCTCTCCTGGAAGAGAAGTGGGGGCCGGCAGCCGCCCAATTTCGCGAAGTGCAAGTAATCGCTGAGGAGAGTGGCAGTCTCGTCATGGCGGCTATCGCGTTGTTCGGGCTGGCGCGGGCCGCGCATGGGCTGAATCAGGGCGAGGCGGCGAGGCGGAATGCCCAGGCCAGCCTGGAGATTTTCAAGCGAATTGGCCACCATCAAGCGGGAGAAGTGGAGATCTGGCTATTAGAGAGTACGCGCTTGGCGCACCGCTGAGCCCCCTGTATTGAACCTACCCGCATTCTGCACCGGGCGGGTGGGCAACAAAAAACTGCCCCACCAGTGAATGGCCGGGCAGTCTATCGCCTCAGAATACCCCCACCAGGATTCGAACCTGAGTCTTCGGCTCCGGAGGCCGACGCTCTATCCTCTGAGCTATGGGAGCGAATCGGAGAGATTCTGCCATAGCAGCCGGCAAATGTCAAATTCAGCGCACCTCGACCACCAGAGGTAGAAAGAATCTGTTCTCGGGTATATCTTCCCCGGCTGCGTTACGCATCTCCAGGCGCATCCCATCGGCGGCGGTGTACAGCCCCACCGCGATCAGGTACGCGCCGGCCGGCATATCAGCCGGAAGCTCGATCGCGTAGCTGTCCACGATCACCTGTCCCGGGGCCCAGGTTGTGCTGGGCAATCCGCCCGGCCACTGATCCCCCTGGGCGACATTAGCGTCGTGCGCCCCTTCCGACTCGACAATGTGGACAAACGCAGTATAGAGTTCGACCGGCTCAGCCAGCGACTGCCAGTACAGAGTTAGTTGCAACGGCTCTCCCGGGGTCAACTCGCTGCTTTCCACCGTGGCTCCCTGCAAGATGATCTCCTCTCCACCGCGGCCGGTCAGGTTGAGTTGCAGCGGGAATTGAATGTCCTCCGGCACACTGAACAATCGGTCCAGCGCAAATACCTCCACTTCTCCCAGAATAGTTTGCTCGCAGATCGGGTCGCTCCCGTCCCGGCAGACCGCGACACTTAGTGGATAACGGCCGGCCGGCAAATCAGCCGGCACCGGCAGCCGATACTTCTCGCGTACCGTCTCGCCGGCTCGCCAGCGGCTGGTGGGAAAGCGGCTTAGTGGTTGGGCGGCCAGTTCCACATCGCCCAACCAGAAGCGGGTCAGTAAGTTATCACGCAATTCGGATGTAGCGCGCCAGGTGATGTCGAGAGCCAGGTCGTCGCCATTGGCCACGCCGGCCGGCAACGCTTCATGACCAAGCATCACCAGGGAATCCGGCCACATCTCGACATCGGTGAGCACGGCCGGCGCGACGCCCACCGCATTGACTCCACCGGCAACCGCCGATAACGCGAAATCTTCTCCAGCGAACTGCATGCCGGCAGGCGAACCGTCGCCGGTCAAAAGCGGCAGTTGGACGCCACTCTCTGACGCAAAGAGAGCCACGGCCACATGATAGCTGTCCGGAGGAATACCCGCTGGCAGCTCCAGCACGTAGCTCACTTCCGGCGTCTCGCCAGCTGACCAGTCCGGCGGGTAGAAGTAGACCTCGTTGAGTAACGGCGTCTCCTGCGACGTCCAGCTTTCGCCGGCCGAATCTTGCAGGGTCAGGCGCACATCGTAAAGTCCGGGGGCGAAGGCTTCCAACGCCCAGCGCGCTCGAACAAGCAAACGATTGCCGATGACCTCCGAGGATAACGCCTGCAATTGCACCTGATCGCCGAAGTGATAGGGATTGGCGAACGGTGTCAAAGCAGCCCGCGACTCTCCCTCCCGGGCGAACACCCAGGCTTGCTCCAGTCCCCCAAATTCGACCGTGTGAACAGGGTCGGCCACCGCTGATAGAGCATCGAAGCCTTCAGGATCGACCTGCCGGCTGCCGGCGCTGAGCACGACATACGCGGCGGACGAAAGCAGATCGGGATCCAGCCGGATTCCCCGCCCGGGGTAAAACGGGGCGAGAGACGGCAAGTTATCGGTCGCCGCTGTGCGGTCGCTGTTGCCGGGTTGCTGGTCCAGCCACTCTCCGGCAACGCTCACTCCTTCACCCCAGCCAATGCTCACAAGCTGCTCTGCCACAGCCGGCCCGCCCAACAGCCAACTGTACGCGGACAAAGGAAAGGGCATGTAGCTGACCAGATATAGAGCTTGCAGCAGCACCAGCAAGATAGCGCCGGCATTGAAAACACGCTGTGATTCCGTGCGGCCGCGATAGAGCAGCCGGCGCAGCCCCTGCCAACCCAACGCGGCGAAGAGGATCAGCACCGGCACGACCGGTAGCGCGTAACGGTCGAATTTCTTTGCCGCCAGGCTGATGCCGACCGTGAACAGAACCACCCAGGCAACCAGCACCCAGCTCCAGGGAGCCGGCCAACGGCGATTGCGCGCCAGATTGAAGATGAAGGTGGCAAGAGCAAGGAGCAGGCCGGCAGACACGACCGGACTCAAACGTAGCGCCAGATTGAGCGGATAAAAGGACCAGCCGTGCTCCAGGGCAACCTCTCCCAAGAAGTATGTGGGCCGCAAGGCTTCTTCCAGGTGACGGCCTGCGTTCGAGCCGGTCAGGTTCAACACAGACGTCGGGGATGACCAAAGGGCCGGCAACAGGCACAGCATTGTGATTGTAGAGGCAGCCAGGTATACCAGCCCACTCCTTGTCACCGGCCACAACCGGGTTCTTACGTGGCCGACTGTGCGTTCCCCCTTCCCTTGCGCTCGCAACAACATTAGCAGATGGGCCAGACCGGCAATCGGCAGCAACAACAGCGCCGGCGACTTGGTCAGTACGGCTAACCCCGCCAATACGCCGGAGCCGATTGCCAGGGACAGGTTGGGTCCAGGGCCACGTTTGATCAGCAGCGCCAGGCACAGCAGGGATAGCGTGGCAAAGGTGGTCATCAGGGCATCAACATGCAGCAGCCCTGACAGGCCGATGAGAAACGGGTCCAGCGCCATCAGCAGGCAGGCCAACACCGCCGCCGGTCGCGAATAAACCCGGCTGATCAATGGCAACATGACCACCAGCCCAAGACTGGTTACCAAAGCAACCGCGACACGCCCGACGGAGAGAAACACAGCCAGGTGTTCAAAGGCGGTTGCGTTGTCAGGCGAGAGCCAGGCCAACTTCGTGGCGAAGTCATAAGCAGCGGCGCTTCCGGTTTGCAGCAGTAATTGTAGGCTGATCGTAAGACCGCCCAACCAGGTAGTGATCACCCCGGGATGGCCGGCAGTCAGGGTTTCGGCCCAGTTGCCGTTCAGCAGCGCCTCGCGAAAGAGGATGGAGCGGTACACCCAACTCAGCTCATCAGGAGTCACGTAACGCTCAATGGCCGCCAGACGGGGGACCAGTGCCAAGAGGAACAACAGCGCCGGCAGCCAGTAGCGCCGGATGATGGCGATGATGCGCATGGGTCGTGATCTTAGTGAAAGCACAACGGAATGCCAATCCCAGCTCCCGACAGAAATGACCGCGCAAATGCACTACAGGCTTTGGCGCAGCGGGCGGATAAAAGCGCGGATTTCTGTTAGAATAGCCTGCAATGACGCTCGACAACTTCTATGAACAAGTGTATGCCGTGGTCCGGCGCATCCCCAGGGGCAAGGTGACGAGCTATGGTCGCATCGCGCAGATGCTGGGCCGGCCTACCGCCTCCCGCGCGGTCGGATATGCGTTGAACGCTTTGCCGGAGCAGTACGGGAAAGCCGGCTTCGAGCCTGTCCCCTGGCAGCGGGTCATAAACGCCGCCGGACGGATCAGCATCGTCAATCGAGAGCATGGCGCGCAGGAACAGGCCCGGCTATTGCGCGAAGAAGGGGTCGAAGTGAGTGATGCGCTGCGTATTGACTTGCAGAAGTACCTGTGGGAAGGATTACACTGGACGGAGCTAGACGACATTATCGGCGCATGAAACTGATCGTCCAGGTCCCCTGTCTGAACGAAGCGGAAACATTGCCGGCGGTGCTGAACGGCTTACCCCTCGACATTCCCGGCATCGACACGATCGAGACGCTGATCATAGATGACGGCAGCAGCGACGAGACCGTCGCCGTTGCTGCCCGGTTGGGCGTCGATCACGTCGCGGTGCATGGGCGCAATCTGGGGTTGGCCCGCGCCTTTCAGACCGGCCTGGAGAGATCGCTGCGCTGCGGCGCTGATATCATTGTCAACACCGACGGCGACAACCAATATCCCGGCGCGGCCATCGCCGATCTGGTAGCGCCGATCCTCTACGAAAACGCCGATATTGTCATCGCCGACCGGCAGACACAGCAGATCGCCCATTTTTCTGCCCTGAAGAAAGGGATGCAACGGCTGGGAAGCTGGATGATCCGTACTATCAGCGGCACTGAGGTGCCGGATGCCCCAAGTGGTTTCCGCGCCTATTCACGCGAGGCCGCCTTGCGACTGAACATATTGACAGATTACAGCTACACATTGGAGACTATCATTCAGGCCGGCAAACTGGGCCTGAAGATCGTCAGCGTGCCGGTGGCGACCAATCCACCCACCCGACCTTCCCGCCTGCAGCGCAGCATGTGGCACTTCGTCAAGCGGCAGGCCGGCACCATCTTGCGCCTATATGCCTTCTATGAACCTTTGCGCACCTTCAGCTATCTGGCGGCTCCCTTTCTGGCAAGCGGGCTGATTCTCTGGCTGCGCTTCCTATTCAACTTTCTATTCGGGGCCAACACCGACCGCTTTGTGCAGTCAATTATCATCGGCACCGGCCTGATCTTGGTCGGTGTCTTGACCCTTTTCTTCGGCATCCAGGCGGATATCGCCAGCAAGCACCGTCAACTTACTCAAGAGATGCTCTATCGCTTGCGGAAACTGGAATATGAAGGAAGTACCCGTGAATCCGAGAGGCAACCTATCCCTTGACGCGACTTGAACAGCAACTGCAATTCCTGATGGAGATGGACCGGCTGAAGGAGATCTTCCGGCGTACCTATTTGAAAGAGAGCGGGCGAGCGGAAAACTCGGCCGAACATAGCTGGCATCTGGCCATCGCGGCGCTCTTGCTGAGCGAGTATGCAAACGAAAGCGTGAACACGGCCCGGGTGATGGAGCTGCTGCTTATCCACGATATCGTTGAAATAGATGCCGGGGACACATTTCTGTATGACCCCGATGCGAACCGCGATAAAGCGGCGCGAGAGGAGCGGGCGGCGCAGCGGCTATTTGGGCTGCTGCCCGCCGATCAGGCGCACTGGTTTCTGCAATGTTGGCGTGAATTTGAGGGCGCGCTGACGCCGGAAGCGCGATTCGCTAACAGCCTGGACCGGCTGATGCCCCTGTTACACAATCTGAAGGTTAACGGCCTTGGCTGGCGTAAGCATGGTGTGGTCTATTCGCAGGTCATCGCCAACGGCAAGCGAATCGGCGACGGCTCAATGCAGTTATGGCAGGAAGTCGAGCGAATGTTGGTTGCTGCTGCTGAAATGGGGTACATAGCGACGAACGGCGAGGCAGTCAGTCAATAGCCACAGCCTGAATCGGCATAGGAGAGTGTGAGATGCTAAACGGCTTCACCGGCAAAATCCTGCACGTGGATCTGACAAGTGGACGGGTCGAGATCGAGGAGCCGGAAGAGGAATTCTATCGCCAATACATGGGCGGCAGCCTGTTCGGACTCTACTACCTGTGGCGCAATACGCCGGTCGGCGCAGACCCGCTCAGCCCGGAAAACACCCTCACCTTTGCCGTCAGCGCTCCCACCGGCCTGCCGGTCAGCGGTCAGAGTCGCTGTACCGTTACCTGTAAGTCCCCCAGCAGCGGCGGCGCAGCGGACAGCCAGGGAGGCGGTTTCTGGCCGGCGGAATTGAAGTTCGCCGGCCTTGACGCCATTGTCATTCGCGGCGCGGCCCCATCCCCGGTCTATCTGTGGGTGCATGACGGCGAAGCGGAATTGCGGGATGCCAGCCACCTGTGGGGCCGGCTGACATATGATGTGGAAACGGCCATCAAAGAGGAATTGGGCGACAGCAAGATCGAAGTGGCGCAGATAGGACCCAGCGGCGAGAAACTATCCAACTTCGCGGCGATTATGAATATGAGTAACCGCGCCTGGGGTCGCACGGGTGTGGGCGCTGTCATGGGCAGCAAAATGCTGAAAGCCATTGCCGTTCGGGGCAGTCGCAAGGTTGAGCCGGCAGACAAGAAGGCAATCGCCGCCCTGTCGCGCAAAGGGGCGCGCGAATTCCCCGGCAGCGATATGGAGAACTTCGGTCGCTACGGCACCGCCGACACCGTCATGGGCAACTGGGGGGCCGGCGGCTTGCCCACTAACAACTGGGACTCCGGCTGGATGCCGCAGGAGGCGGCCGATGCCATCAGCGGCGAACGGCTCTATGACGAATTGCTACGTGGCGCCGCTGAAGGGAAGCAAGATCGCGATGGGCGCGACACCTGTTTCGCCTGCATCGTGCGCTGCAAGCGCGTCGTGGAGGCCGAATGGCGCAACCGTCAGCTTGTCCCCGAATATGGCGGGCCGGAGTATGAGACCATCTCCACATTCGGTTCCTATTGCGGCGTCAGCGATTTACTCGCTATATCCTACGCCAATCAGCTGTGCAACCAGTACGGCGTCGACACCATCTCGTGCGGCGCAACCCTCTCCTGGGCGATGGACTGTTACGCCAACGGCGTCTTGACTGCGGAGGAGATGGACGGCATCCACCTGGACTATGGCAACGCCGACGCCATGATTGCTATGCTGGAAAAGACTTTGCGCCGGGAGGGCTTTGGCGACATCCTGGCGGATGGCTCAGCCAAGGCCGCTGACCGGTTGGGCAAGGGGCATGACTATCTGCTGACGGTCAAAGGGCAGGAGCTACCCGCCCACATGCCGCACGTCAAGCGCAGCCTGGGGTTGATATACGCGGTCAATCCCTTCGGGGCCGATCATCAGTCCTCCGAGCATGACCCGATGTACCATCCAAAACTGTATGAAGGCAAGCCGGAGGCGCCCGGCTACAAGCGCTTTCTGAGCCAGATTGGATTGGATAAGCCCCAGCCTCCCAAGGTGCTCAACGATGAAAAGGTGGAGTTCGCGCTAAAGACGCAATACAACTACAGCGCCATGGATACCGCCGGCCTTTGCCAGTTTGTCTACGGTCCCTCATGGCAGCTCTATGGGCCGGAGGACATGGCGCAGTTGCTCAGCGCCGCTACCGGCTGGGATATCTCCGTCGACGAGATGCAGGAACTGGGGCGCCGCCGGCTGAATCTGATGCGCGCCTATAATGCCCGGGAGGGGCTGGCGCGCGATGCGGATACCTTGCCCAAGAAACTGTTCAAGAAGGCGCTGGCAGGCGGTCGGAGCGACGGTATCGTTTTGTCGCCGGAGGAGCTAGACGCGGGTCTCGACAGTTATTTCGCCCAGGCCGGCTGGGGCGTGACCTCTGGAATCCCCACCCGCTCGACGCTGGAGGAAGTGGGGCTGGCTTGGGCCGCCGATGATCTCGGATTGTAGACGAGGAGCGACCAATGACGACGAAACAGGTGCTGGTCCCGCAGCTTGGCGAATCGGTCGTTGAGGCCACAGTTGGTACATGGCTGAAGCAAGAAGGCGACGCTGTCAGGGTGGGTGATGTGTTGGTCGAGCTACAGACCGATAAAGTGGATGTGGAGGTCGGGGCGGAGATCGCCGGCGTTTTGCTACGGATAGAGCGCCGTGAGGGAGAGGATGTGGCTATCGGTGATGTGCTCGCCGAGATAGAGTCGCAGGCAGTCGCCCCAGGCGAACCTGAGCAGCAGCCGCGTGCGACGGTGGCGACCGAAGACGCTCCATTAGCCCGACCAGCCGGCGATCGCGTGACGCCTGTTGCCCGGCGCATGGCGCAGCAGGAGGAAGTTGCCCTCGGCGATGTCCACGGCACCGGCCCCGATGGCCGCATCACCAAGCGCGACGTGGCCGACCACTTACAGCAGCGGGAGGGACCGACCGGCCCGGTCGAGGCCCAGGTTACGGCTCCCCCTGCACAAATAACCATGCCGGCGGCCCTGCATCCAGCGGCCCCCGATCCCGGCTTCCGCCGCGAGGAACGCGAGCGGATGAGCCGAAGGCGACGCACCATCGCCCGCCGGCTCGTCGAAGCCCAGCAGACCGCCGCCATGCTGACCACATTTAACGAGGTTGACATGAGCGCCGTCATCGACCTGCGCAAGCGACGGCAGGAGCAGTTCGTTTCCCGGCACGGCGTCAAATTGGGCTTCATGTCCTTTTTCGTCAAAGCCTCAATAGGCGCTCTGAAGGCTTTCCCCAACCTCAATGCCGAGATTCAAGATGACGAGATTGTGCGCAAGTTCTATTACGATATCGGCATGGCTGTCGGCGCGGAGGAGGGGCTGGTGGTGCCGGTGTTGCGCGACGCAGACAGGCTCTCCTTCGCCGAAATCGAGCGGCAGATCAAGGATCTGGCAGAGAAGGCTCAATCCGGCAAATTGACCCTGGAGGAGCTCCGCGGCGGCACCTTTACAATAACCAATGGCGGCGTATTCGGCTCAATGCTCAGCACGCCGATACTCAACCCACCGCAAGTCGGCATTCTGGGGCTGCATCGCATTCAGGAACGCCCGGTCGTCGTAGCCGGCGAGATAGTCATCCGGCCAATCATGTACGTCGCCCTCAGTTATGACCATCGCCTCGTGGACGGTCGCGAGGCGGTGCAGTTTCTGGTGCGCGTGAAGGAATTGGTGGAGGAACCGGATTCCTTGCTACTGGACGCCTAGCCGCCTGCAGCCGCTCTTTCCATCTCAATTGCATCGCGAATCCGGCCGGCCAACTCAAGCGCCCGCTCAGGGGCCGTACCGAGGTAGCCCTCGATAGCCAGCAATTCGTTTATCCGGCCCGCCTCCAGGTAACGGCCGATCTTCTCGTGCCTGGTCAGCAGCAGTGACAGGGGATTCTCCACGCCGGCCTGTACATGTTCCCAGGCGATCAGGCTGCATTGGCGAATCCACTCGTGCGCCTCTTGCCGGTCAGCTCCGGCTGCCACTAACGCCATAAGCACGCGCTCGGTAGCGGCAAACACCCCGTAGCGATTCAGATTCCGCTGGACGGCCGCCTCATCAAAGCGCATTCCCACCAGCAATCGGCCGCTGCGCCGCAACAACTCATCCATTGCCAGGAAGCTTTCAGCCTGGTACAGCCGGCGGTTGGCGGAGTCATCCAGGCTGCGTTCCAGGATTGCCTGGCTGGCGTTGTCCCAGGCCACTTGCGCCAACGACGCCACATAGCGGGCCAGTGAGCAGATATTTTCTGCGTTGATCGGATTGCGCTTGAACGGCATGGCCGACGAACCAACCTGGCTCTCGCTAAACGCTTCTGCCCATTCGCCGATGGCCGGCGATTGTAGAATGCGCGCATCCAATGCGAGTTTATGCAGCGTCGCAGCCAGGCCGGCGAGCGCCTGTTGCACCCGCAGATCCTGTCGCCGGGTATAAGTCTGGGTTGCCACCGGGAAGTAGGGCAGATTCAGCTCGCCCATGGCGATAGCTTCCAGATCAAGCGCCGACATCCCGCTACCGGCCAGCATCTCCGCGAAGCTGGCCTGCGTGCCGACTGCGCCCTTCAGTCCCTTTCCTCGCATAGTTGCGGTCAGGGTCCGCAACTCATTTAGGTCTTGCAGCAGGTCCTGGGCGTAACCAGCAAGCCGGTATCCGAGGGTGGTAGGTTCTGCCGGCTGGATATGCGTAAACCCCATCACCGGCAGGGAGGCTGTCGCTTCAATACGCTCGACAAAATGCAGCAGCAGTTGCTGCAGCTGCTCGGTAAGCAGCCGCAACCCCTCGCGCATGCGCAACGCATCCACATTGTCCGTAATATCCGCGCTGGTAGCGCCCCAATGAATAAGGCCGCCGCCAACCGGGCATTGTTCAGCGTATGCTCGGATCTCGGCCATGACATCATGGCGCGTTTCCTGCTCGATCGCTGCCGACCGCTCGATATCTACATCAGCAACGTGCGCTTCGAGGTCCGCCAGCTGGGCAGACGAAACCAAGTCGGCTCGGTGCTGAGCAGTCGCAATAGCCAGCCATACCTGTCGCATCAGGCGACGTTTGTGCACCTCGGACCAGACGACGCGCATCTGCGCACTGCCGTAACGCCAGGTCATTGGAGAGAGATACGTGTGATGAGAATAGTGCAACGGCTTACCTCCCGCTTGTGAATAGGAAGTTCAGCGAGGAAAAGGGGCAGAAGAATTGCCGGAGAGCCTGCCCAGGCTCCGGCAATTGAGGCTCAGATTAGTTGCTTGAATGCTGACGCAGCGAGTTGTGCTGACTTCGGCGCGCCGCCCTCGGCGCTCTCGCAACCGGCGCATCACCGTGAAAGCGCCGAAATCACCATCGCGCCAGCTGAGACCGGCTGAAACGGGCTGGCGCTGTCACATACTGCTGGCGCGCGCTTTACGCCGGCGGCTGCTGTTGCTCTTCCACTCTTGCTGTAGCGCACGAGTATCGTCAAATAGACGCCGCTCCTCATCTCGGATACGAGACAGAATCTCGGCATTGCGTCGTTTCTGCTCATCGGTAAGCGACACTTTCTTCTTAGCCATACGCATACTCTCCTAGCAAGCAATGAACGTTTTGCCTAATGGAAGCTACCGCCTTACCTGATAGTTGGGCGCTTCCTTGGTGACGGTAACGCTGTGGGGGTGGCTTTCGAGCAGACCCGCATTGGTGATGCGCACAAATCGGGCTTTCTCCCACAACTCTGCCAGACTTGCCGCGCCGACATAGCCCATGCCGGAGCGCACACCTCCCATCAGTTGGTACATCACATCCCCCAGGTGTCCCCGGTAAGGCACCTGACCCTCAATGCCTTCCGGCACAAGCTTGTCCCGTTCTTCTTGTGGAACCTGGCCACTGCTGTACCGATCAGCGCCGTGACCCTGCATCGCCCCCAGGCTACCCATGCCCCGATAAGCTTTGTATCGTTTTCCTTCGTACAAGATAATGTCGCCCGGGCTTTCGGCAAGACCGGCCAACATCGAACCCAGCATGACCACATCCGCCCCGGCAGCCAGCGCCTTAACGATGTCGCCGCTGTACTTGATACCACCGTCAGCGATGCAGGGAATACCCTGGCGGTGCGCTTCCGCCGCGCACTCCCGCACGGCTGAGAACTGCGGCATGCCGGCCCCGGAGATCACCCGCGTCGTACAGATGGAGCCGGCCCCGATGCCCACCTTCACCGCGTCCGCTCCCGCGTCAGCCAGCATCCTGGCACCTTCCGCTGTGGCTACATTGCCGGCAATCATCGGCGTCGCCGGATAACGGCGCTTGGCCTCGCACAGGGTGGCGATCACGGACTCGGTGTGGGCGTGCGCGGTATCGAAGACCACCACATCGGCGCCGCTTGCGATCAGCCGGTCCAGGCGCGCCAACCCCTTCTCGCCGACGCCGGTAGCCGCTCCACAGAGCAAACGACCGCTTGAGTCCGTTACCTGCTGTGGGAAATCCAGTTGCTTGACGATATCTTTAACCGTGATCAGCCCTTTCAGACGGCCGGCCTCATCAACGAGCGGCAACTTCTCGATGCGATACTGGTGCAATATCTCTTTGGCTTCTTCCAGAGTCGTTGTGACAGGGGCAGTGATCAGATTCTCGCCGGTCATGAAGCGGCTGACCGGTTGATCTCCCGGCGTCACGAAGCGGATATCACGATTGGTCAGAATCCCGACCAGCATGCCGTCTTCGTCAGTGATCGGCACGCCGGAGATGTGATAGCGGCTCATCAACTCTTCCGCCTCGGCCAGGGTGGCTGTCGGGCGGAGCGTGATCGGGCTGACGATCATGCCGGCCTGCGAAAGCTTTACCTTGTTCACTTCCGCAGCCTGATCGGCCGCCGAGAGATTGCGATGCACAATGCCCAGACCGCCTAATCGCGCCATGCCGATAGCCATTTCGGCCTCGGTGACAGTATCCATGGCGGCAGAGATGACCGGGATACTCAGGCTGATGTCACGAGTCAGTTGGGTACGAAGATCGACGCCGGAAGGGAGGACGGTAGAGTATCCCGGGACGAGCAGAACATCGTCAAAAGTTAGCGCCAGGGTCCCGACGTTCTCAGCAGCACGAATTGGAACTGAAAGCATCATTTCCTCTTGGCGCGCCATTATAGCACAATCGGGCGGATTATGGTTGATTCTCGGTCCCAGTTTCGCGTTTCGGTTTGGGCTTCCGCACCCGCCGCTTCTGCCGCCGGCGCATACCGGCTGTCTGCGGCAGCTTATCATAGCGCGACAGGATGACCAACACGCCGGCGACAGCCAGCAGCACCGATACCACCATGGAATAGGTGATGATTGACTCGCCAAAAGTCGGCTGGTCGGGCCGGAAGAACTCCAGCACCGCTCGGCCGGCGCCCCACCAGATCAGGAAAATGCCGAAGAGTGTGCCGTAGCGCCATTTGTCGCGATACCGATTGTTGAGCACAACCAGCACCACAAAGCCCAACAGCAACCAGATAGATTCATACAGGAACGTGGGATGAAAGCGGGTGTCTGCCGGGTACGCCGTCAGGTCGTTGAAGGGAGCGATGCGATTGGCGGCGTCAATCAAGATACCCCAGGGCAGCGTCGTGGGTGGACCGTAAAGCTCCTGGTTAATGAAATTACCCCAGCGACCGATTCCCTGGGCCAGTAGGAGGGCGGGTCCCACGACATCAGCGTACAGCCAGAAATCAAGGCGCTTCCAGCGAATATACCAGTAGCCGACCAGCGCAGCGCCGATAAAGCCGCCCAGGATGTTCGCCCCGCCAGCCCGCAGGTTGATCACATCCAGCAGCGAATCATACTGCGCTCCTCGGCCGGCGATAACTTCCTGCAATACGTACCACAGCCGGGCGAAAACGTAGCCCGAGATCACCACAATGATCAGGCCGTTCAGGAATGTGTCCGGGTCTCCGCCCCGGCGTTTCACTTCGCGGCTCGCCCACCAGGCGCCCAGCACAATTCCCAGGGTCACGATGATGCCATACCAGAAGACCGGTATGCCGTCTCCAATTGGAATTGTGAAGGCCACAGGATCTATCTGAATTCCATCGAGCATATTGGTTCCTTTATGACTGAATTGCCGGCAGTACGCGGAGACTCAACTTGAGGCGCTGTTCACCTGTCATTCAATATAACCCAGGCTGCGTAGTCTTTGCAACAGGTGCTTGTCGGCTTCCAGGTCGATCATGTCGCCTGGAGCGCGCGACTCTTGCTGCCGCTCTATTTGTGCGACAAGCCGGCGCAGTTCCTGGTACAGCAAGTTGGCCTCGTCCGGCAGTTCGACTATCACGTCGCGCTGTTCGAGGGGGTCCTCATCCAGCAAGTAGTATTCGGCGCAACTGCCGTCCACCTCGATAACCTTGCGACCACTCCTGACAAGCGCGCGCCGGACGAGCTGCGGTCGATAGCGGGCCAGCAGCGCCGGCTCACGCCGCTCAATCGCCTTCAGCAGGTTCAGCGGAGGATAGACTTCCACCAGCGCTCGGCCATCCTCCGGCCCCGGACCCTGCATATCCGCCAGCAGAGTCAGGCGCTGCGCATCGTCAGCCCTCACGTCGGATGCCGCTTCCTTCAGCTCGCAGGCTGCGTCCAGAATCGTGTGATACACCCGGCGCGTGCTGACCGGAGCGCTCACCCGCTCCCCGGCATCGATCCGCTCGGGCCAATGCACAATAAGCGGCACGTGCACCAATTCCTGGTAAGCCACAAAAGCATGGCCCATGTGGTTGTGCTCTCCCAATCCGTCGCCATGGTCGCCCACGATCACGGTTAACGTATTGTCCCGCCTTGACCGGTCAGCAAGCAGGGAGAACAGCGGCCCCAGATAATCATCCTGATAGGCCACCTCCGCATCATACATATCGCTGAGCACACGCTGCTCCAGCTCGGGCAGCGGCTCCGGCAGAGGAACGGCCCAGCGATAAGCCTCCCGATTCCAGCGCTGCATTGCGCCGCGCATTACCTTGTTCCGCCGGAAATCGGGAAGCTGTTGGTCAACAAACTCTCCCGGGGGCCAAAACGGCAGATGGGTCTCCATCAGATTGATGAAGAGGAAGAGCGGCCTGTCATCCGCTGACTCTTCACGCTGTCGGAGAAAGTGCGCGACATCGCGCACGGAGCGGGCGTTCTGGCCTTTGAAGTTCGCCATCCGCGACCAGAGCGGTGTGAACCAGGAATTGAGTGAGAGCCGGAAAGCCAGATCAGACTGACCAAAGAAATTCTGAATGGGGTAGGAAATCCGCCGCAGGAACTGGGTATATCGCTCCGCCAGATCCCCCAGCGCTCCCGGCAAGGACGAGGAATGTCCGGGCAGGCTCGGAATCGCGCCGCCGTAGTTGTAAAAGGTCTCAAACCCGCGCTTGAAGCCGTTGTTCAGCACACCCACCAGGGGATTGTTGCAGAAGCCGATAGTCTCGTATCCGGCAGCCTGTACGCGCTCCACAATGTGCGGCAAATCATCGCCAAGCGCTTGATTCGATTGCGTCACCTGATGCGCGGTAGGATATAGGCCGGTAAACATTGAGGCGTGGCTGGGAATGGTCCACTGCGCCGGTGAAATACCCTGCTCGAAGAGCGCTCCCTCTTCCGCAAATGCGTCAAGGTTCGGTGTGGTTGCCAGCTCATGCCCGTAGCAACCCAGGCGATCGGCGCGCTGGGTGTCAAGGACGAGGAAAATGATATCCGGCTTGCTCACAGACAGACTACGCATCAGCAAAGCGATAGCCGACCCCGCGTACGGTCAAAATCCAGCGCGGAGCGGCAGGGTCCACTTCCAGTTTCTTGCGCAAGTAGTGAATGTAGGGCTTGATATTGTCGCTGCCCTCCGGTTCATTGATACCCCAGGCACGGCGCATCAACTCGCCGGTGGTGCGCACGCGGCCCGGCGATTCGGCCAACGTCACCAGCAGATCGTATTCGCGCGGCGTCAATTCGACCTCGACTCCGTTGACCACGACTTTCCTGGCAGACAGATCAATGACGATCTCGCGATCGCCAAACACCAGCACCTGCTCCCGGTCGTCATCCTCGGAGGTGCGGCGCAGGTGCGCCTTGACCCGCGCAAGCAGCTCAAGCGAGCGGAAGGGTTTGACAATGTAATCGTCTGCGCCCAGTTCCAGCCCCTCCACGATCTGGTTGACGCCGCCCAAAGCTGTCAGGAAGATGATCGGCATGTCTGAGAAACCGCGAATCTGGCGACAGAGTTCCAGGCCGCCAAGGACCGGCACCATGACGTCCAGGAGCGCAAGGTTGGGTTTGACCGTCCTGGCAAGGAGCAGGCCATCCTCGGTGGTGTAGGCGGTGTCCACCGTGAAGCCGGCTTCACCCAGCAGAGATGCAAGCGAGCCGGTGAGAGGGATATCGTCATCAACGATGAGAATTCTCTGTGACATGTAAGCGTATGAGGGCGATGCTGCGATCGCCTGTATTATCAACAACCTGTTAGTCCGCGCGGCCCCCTGTCAGTAGCCGACATCTCCTCAATCCCTGCAGATCAAGCGGCGTCGCTGCCTTAAGGCCCAAGTGCACAACAACGCCATAGAATAACATGGGCGAACCTCCTCAGCAAATCCCCCCGGCGCGTTTTCTCCTGTGCGCGCCGGGATGCGGTTCCTGGGCGCTCATGTTAAAATCAGACAGTCAGCAATCCGTTTCGATCCACACTTCCGAATGCAGATCACGCGCCTGTCACTTCAGAACTTCCGCAGCTACGTCCGGCTGGAGCTGGACTTGCCGCCCGGCGTCACGCTGTTGCACGGCGAGAACGCCCAGGGAAAGACCAACCTCCTGGAGGCGATTTACTACCTGGCGACAACCCGCTCACCTTATGCCGGGTACGACAGCCAACTCATCAATTGGGACGCGGACAGAGATCAGCTGCCGCTCGTCGTCGGCCGGATCACGGCCGATCTGCGGACGGATCGCGGGCCGCTGCAGATTGAAATGCGATTGATTCAAGAGAAGACAGGCCGCAATGGCAGTTTTCGCCGCGAAGCGCTGGTCAACCGGCGCAAGGTCCGCCTCATGGACCTGCTCACTAATCTGCGCGTTGTGCAGTTCCTCCCACAAGACATCCAGGTGCTTACCGGCCCGCCTGCCGGGCGGCGACGATATCTGAATATCGCCCTGTGCCAGACCGACGGCCATTATTGCCGCACACTGGCTACCTATGACAAGATACTCGAACAACGAAACGCCACCCTACGCCGAATAGCGGAAGAAGGGCGTGGGGAGGATTTGCTGCCGGTGTATACCGATCAGCTCGTCACCCTCGGTAGCGAGATTGTCGCCCGCAGAGCACGCTTTATCGCCGACCTGGCGCGTCACGCTGAGCGCATTCACTACGAAGAGTTGACAAATGGGCGCGAGACAATCAAGTTGGGCTATCTGCCCCGGCTGGACAGAAATGGAAATGGCTCTCAAAATGGCGAAGATCCGGGCAAGGTGGTGGAAAACACCGCCTTACTCGCAGAGTCGCCAGTCGGGGCGGTCGCCCGGCAATTGCGACAAAAGCTGACCGCCGGCTCCGCCAGAGAAATCGCGATGGGCCGCACCGACGCCGGCCCACACCTGGATGATTGGCGCCTGTGGGTGAATGGCCGGGCGCTGGACGCTTATGGTTCGCGAGGGCAGCAACGCACCGCCATGCTGGCCCTGAAGCTGGCAGAAATAGAGTGGATGACCAGGGTCACCGGCGAAACGCCCATCCTGCTTCTCGATGAAGTCATGGCCGAGCTGGACGACCAGCGTCGGGAACTGCTCCTGACTTACGTTCAGAAGGGCGCCCAGGCGTTGCTGACCGCCACTGACCTGGACATGTTCTCCAGCACGTTTCTGGAGCGAGCGGAAACGATGCGGGTAAGCAACGGCCAGATTACGCCGTCGACATCGCCGGCCAGCTGATCCGCAAAGGGTGACGCAATCGCTAGTCGCTCCGATGCGATTGCGATGGGTAGCAGTATTTGTCAGAGCGGGCGCTTGGAGGGAATTCCGGGGCGTCGGGGGTAGGCAAGCGGCGTCGGCCTCTCCTTTGAGACCAGCACCAGATAATGAAGTCGTTCCACGCCGGGCAACTGCACAGTATGCAGGCGGGCTGAAGAACCACCGAGCAGTGAGATCGCCTTAGCAGCGTCCTTCAGCTCTGCCCGTACTCCCTCTCCTTTCTGCGCCGCCATAACCCCTCCTACGCGAACCAACGGAAGCAAGTACTCAGCCAGCACGCGCAGCTCCGCCACACCACGGGCCACCGCCCAGTCATACTGCTCCCGATGTTCAACTTGATGGGCGACAAGTTCCACGCGCTCCGGGATTATCGCGACATTCTTCAGCTCTAGCTCCGAGCAGACCGTTTCCAGGAATCGCGCCTTCTTGACGGTGCTTTCGATCAACGTAAGCGCCATTGCAGGAAAGAGGATCTTGAGCGGCAGACCCGGAAAGCCCGCGCCCGCGCCCACATCGACGAGTGACGCGCCGGCCACATCCCCCATCTCGCCGGCAAGCGAAAGCGAATCCAGGAAATGGCGCACCCGGATTTGCTCCGGCTCGCGTATGGCTGTCAAATTCAGGCGCTGGTTCCAGTCAAGAAGCAGCGATTCATAGCGGGCAAACTGCGCCAGTTGCCCGGCAGACAACGAAAGCCCCAGTGCGGAAGCCATCGTCTTCAGTTCACCCATTTGGGACGCACCTGTCGTTACTGCAGCCGCTCCAGCTTCTTTTCTTCCGCCGCGACCTGGTAGGTGTCATACTGCTCCCCACCGAATTGAGCCGGGACAAAGTTTACCCATGTCTGCACCAGGAACTCCTCGCCCTGCACCAGAAGCGGCGCGATGGGCGCGATTCCCCCCTCTCCAAAGAATAGGTTCTCGGCATTGCGGTACAGATCCCAGCGCTCGCTGATATCTTGCGAATGGCTCGCCCGCTGCAGGATGCTATCTACCTCAGAGCAAGGGCGATCCGGCCTGTTTTCGCTATCCCGGCAATGCAGCACGTCGAAGAGCCAGTTGTGCGCATCCGGGTAGAATGATGACCAGCCTAGATTCCAGAGATCCGGGCGGGCCTCCCCGGCATCCTTCCGCGTATTGGCCAGCAGAGAGCCGAACTGCACCTGCTCAATGATAATCTGTTCTTCCTGGCAATTGAGTTCCTCCACCCACATCGCTCGGATCGTCTCCGCCAGAAATAGATCCAGGTCGTTCGTTCCTACCAGATATCGCACCTCCGGCATGAAGCGACAATCGCGATAACTGCTGTTTGCCATCTCGATGCGCGCCAGGTCCGGGTTGTAGCCCATGCCAACGATATCGGCCGGTGGCGCGCCTATCACGCCCGGCGGGCTGAAGTGGCGCTGCGCCAGACCCAGACCCGCGAACACTTCGTCGATCAATGCTTCCCGATCGATGGCCGCTGAAAACGCGCGGCGCACTCTGTCTTCCGAGAGGACTGGGCTGTCGAAGTTGAAGGCCATGTAAAACGAGCGCTGATTCGTAATCAGCCGCAGCCGGCTGCGCAAAATAACGTTGCCTTCCATCTCCTCCCGCATCTCCGCCGATACCGCGCTAACATCAAGGCTTTTCTCCACCCACAGTTCATTCGCTTCATCATCCGGCAGCCACCAGATGTTCACCTGGTCAACGTTGCCCTGAAATGGAATCGGCCACAAGGGATTACGCTTCAGCACCATGCGCACGTCCGCTGTGGACTCCGGCCCCAATACGAACGGGCCGCTGCTAATGACATTGTCCCACATAGCCCAGGACTCGTCGCCGCCCGGCGACTCGGCCACGATTTCGGCCGGTATTGGGCGCAATGCCTGGAGTGAAGTCATGGTCAGGAAGTAGCTCGCAGGTTGGGTCAGTCGGAATTGCAGCATGGTGTTGTTAATGGCTCTTACCCCGACTACTTCCAACTCCTCTGACGCCGGGTCTCTCACCACATGCGCGGCTTCACACCCATCGATAATGAAGTAGATGAAGACGTCAGGCGACTGGCTGGAATTGCATAGGCGTTTGACCGCCGCCGCCACATCCGCCGCAACGACCGGTCGATAAGTCTCAACCTCAGATCGGCCAAGGGTGATGGCGCTCTGTTCAAAAGGCGAGCTAATCCAAAACACATCATCGCGGAGATGAAATGTCCAGATCAGACCATCGGCGCTGACCTCCCATTCGCTGGCCAGCTCCGGCACAATCGAATCCGTCGCATGATCATAGCGCGTCAAGCCGGCAAACAGATTCTCGACAAGCGTCACATCCTGGCTCGACGCGGCTGTCTGCGGGTCCAGCTGGCCCGGCTCGCCGCTGAAGCTGACATCCAGAATCGTCAATTCCTCAGCATCTGGAGCATCTTCTGTTGCGACCCGCCCCACCAGCCGGGCAAGCAACTCGCTGCCGCGGTCCATCGCTGTCATTTCTGATGTAGGTTCTTGGGTGGAGTCTGTTGGGCGACAGGCAACTGCAACAAACAAAGTGAGCAACATCAGACTCATCAGTCGCAGGATGCCTTTCCCAGGCATTGACGGAAGTATCGAGTTCATACGGTGCTGTATTCTCGCTGTTCAGCCGGAATAGCGGCGACAGATGAGTATACAGCAAGCAGCGCCGAGGGCATCCTCAGCACAGAGGGGAGTTTTCGCAAACGCTCATGTGGTGAGCGTTGCTGCGTCCGGCTCCAAAAGGGGTCGATCCATCCCTAGCAGAAAGTGGTGTGCAATGATATTGGAGGCCGGTCGAACTTGTATGGATGCCACCTGCCTTTCGGCGGGCAGCTCACCAAAGTTCACCAGGCAAAGCTCAGGCCGCTGTCCATATTTCGCTTCATAATAAGCAGCCGCACGGATCACCTTTTCTTCCAGGCTCCTCTGTTTGTCGGTATCCAGCCAGAGCATTCCTATTTTCATTTCCCAGACCTCACGATTCGCCCTTAGACCCGGCATTCGAGTACAGTCGGGCAATCACCGCATATTATTCACGTAGCCTAATTATGAAACATATGTTCTATTTCGTCAAGACCAATTTGAGAACAAAAAGACGACCCTGCCGGGTCGTCTTCGAACATGCATATGGGCTGCTGCCTACAAACTACGCCGTCTGACGGACGACCATCATCACCTTGCCCTGGACGCGGACATTGCTCGGGTGCACGTAAATCGGCTCCATAGTCGGGTTAGCAGGCTGTAGTCTGATCTGCGCGCCTTCGTTATAGAAGTACTTCAAGGTCATCTCGCCGCTCTCCGGCAGCCAGACCGCCACCATGTCGCCGTTCTTCGCCTCGTTAGCCGACTCCATGATCACGATATCATCATCCTGCACCATGGCATCAATCATCGAGTTACCGCGTACGCGCAGGGCATAGAGGCCCTGGCTCTTCCGGCCCGGCAACATCGATGAGCTGATCTCCACCGTGTCCTCTTCTGCGTCATAGGTCGCAAAGTCATCGTGTCCTAACTCAACCGGGCTGCCGGCCACAATATCGCCGGCAAGCGGCACGCGGATGAAGTTGGTCAGCTCGTTGGCCGCCTGCTTAATGGCCCCAAACAGGCTCATCGCCTTATCAGTGAGCTGAATCCCGCGCGATACTTCCGACTCTCGCGTCAGGTATCCCTTCTCCTCCAGCCGTTTCAGGTTGTAGCTGACGACCGACGTCGAAGGGATGCTTGCAGCGCGGCCGATCTCGCGGATTGTTGGCGGCCAGCCATGTTCATTGACCGACGCCCAAACACAATCCAAGATATTCTTCTGGCGCTTCGAGATATCGTTCTGCTTTGCCATTACTCTGCTCCTGGCGCAATATCGTGTTGACCGAGATCGTGACAACCGCTCTGCGCAAAAAACCGCTCATATGTTCTGAGTATAGCACGAACACTTGTTCGGTGTCAAGGTTTTGCGCGCCGATTTTCTCTGGAATCAGCCGCCGAGCCCGGCAAAGGCCCGCTGAACCAGCGCCTGTTGGGTGGCTATGTGCCAGGTCATCGAGCCTTCCGCCGGACTGGCCCGCCGGGGCCGGCCCTGATAACTCAGTCTGACACTCGTCCCAAGCAGTTCGATCAGGCAATCATCCACAGACTCCCATGCGCCCATGTTCTGAGGCTCCTCCTGCAGCCAGACCACTTCCTCTAGATGAGGATAACGCTCCAGCACGGCCTGCACATCCTCGTATGGAAACGGGTATAGCTGTTCCAGACGAGCAATAGCAACCGCCGGCGACTGTGGGCGTTCTGCACTTCGAATCAGGTCGTAGTACACCTTGCCGCTGCACCAGATCAGCCGGCGCACCTGAGCAGGGTCGACATCCGGGTCGTCGATAGTGCGTTGCCAGCTCCCGGAGGCCAGCTCCTGCATGCTCGACATCGCCAGCGGATGGCGAAGCAGGCTCTTCGGTGACATCACAATGAGCGGTAGTGGGTCGCTGCGCAGGAGGAGCGCCTGCCGGCGGATGAGATGGTAATAGTTTGCCGGCGTCGTTGGGTTGGCAATCCGCATGTTGGTTTCAGCCGCCAGTTGCAGAAAGCGCTCCAGTCGGCCCGTGGAGTGATCCGGTCCCTGTCCTTCATATCCGTGCGGCAGGAGCAACACCAGGGACGGCGTCTGCTCCCACTTGGCGCGTCCCGAGACAATGAACTCATCAACGATTGCCTGACCGCCGTTGATGAAATCCCCAAATTGCGCCTCCCAGATCACCAGCCGGCCCGGCTCGAATACGTTGTAGCCATACTCAAAGCCCAGCACGCCGCTTTCCGATAGCGGGCTATTGTGCACCTCAAATGATGCCCGCGCCTGAGGTAGGGCCTGCAGGGGCACGTACTGCGCGCCCGTTTCCGTATCATGCCAAACCGCGTGCCGGTGACTGAAAGTTCCGCGCTCCACGTCCTCGCCCGTTAGTCGGACCGGAATCCCTTCGGCCAGCACAGAGGCCAGCGCCAGGCTCTCCGCCGCGGCCCAATCGACCGAGCGGGCGTCCGCGTCAGCCAGCATCTGCAGCCGTTGCTCCATCACCCGGGCGATCTTGGGATGCAAGCGAAAGCCCTCCGGCCTATTCAGCAACGCTTGATTCATTTCCTGTAGGGTTTCAACGGGCAAAGTTGTTACGGTCCGTTGTGCCATGCCGCGCGGCGGCGGTTCTAGCTGCGGCGCAGGGAAGTCCTCTTCCGGCCTCAAGTCAGCTAACAGCCCCTGCAACTGCTCCATGTGACTTGCAGTGAGGCCCTCCGCATACTCGGTCGCGATCAGCCCATTGTCGACCAACCGCCTGGCCCACAACTCACCCACGGATGGATGGTGGTCAATCTGGTCGTATAGCACGGGCTGCGTAAAGTTTGGTTCGTCACCTTCGTTATGTCCGTGTCGTCTGTAGCCGATCAGGTCGATGACAAAGTCCTTGCGAAAGGTTGCTCGATAGGAGAAGGCAATGCGCGCTGCTGCGATACAGGCGAGAGGATCGTCCGCATTGACATGGATGACCGGCATGTTGAACCCCTTCGCCAGGTCGCTGGCGTAGCGTGTGCTACGCCCATGTTGCGGCAGAGTGGTATAGCCGATCTGGTTATTGGCCACGATGTGGATAGTCCCGCCGCAGCCATATCCCGGCAACCGTGACAGATTCAGCGTCTCCGGCACAATACCCAGACCAGGAAATGCAGCGTCGCCATGTATCAGGATCGAGAGGACTCGCTCCGGGTAAAACGTCGGCGCTCCAGGGCCGGACACTTCGCTGCCTGCCGCGCGGGCCATGCCCATTACCACCGGGTTGACATGCTCCAGATGACTTGGGTTCGGGACCAGGATCACAGTCAGCGCTTCGCCCACCTCCTGCACCACTCTGTCCTTGCCGGTATGGTACTTGACATCCCCGCTCCAGTCCCAACCCAGCTCGCGCATAAAGTAACTTGCGTCGGGGTCCTTGAACTCGGCCAAGATTTGTTCATAGGGTTTGTGCAACACATGGGCAAGGACATTCAGCCGGCCGCGATGCGCCATTCCCAGGATGGTGTATGCCGCCTCTGCTTTATCGCAATCGCCGATTAGCTGGTCAAGCATCGGAATTAACACATCCAGGCCTTCAACAGAAAAGCGAGTCTTACCCGGGAACCGCCGGTGTAAGAAACGCTCGAAGGTCTCCACCTCGATCAGTCGCCTTAGCAGGCCGACCTCGTCAACAAAGGCCTCGGGAGGTTGAAAGCGACCGGATTCTGCCGCCTCGCGCAGCCAGGCGCGTTCACCGGGTTGCTGAATGAAATCGAAGTGATAGCCGGTGGTCGAGCAGTAAACCTTTCGGAGTTGCGCGATGACCCCGAAAGCGCTCTGCCCGTTTTGAGACCCCTGACCTGAGATAATCCGACCCGGCAGTTGGCGCAAGATCTGCTCGTCCAGACCATAGGTGGACAACTCCAATGCCGGGTCTCCAGGGGGTGCGCTTCCCAATGGGTCTAGCTGCGCGCCCAGATGGCCGAAGTCTCGAATTCCCTCGGCGAGATTGACCACGCGCCGGACTTGTTCCGCCAGCAGCGGCTCTCCGACCGTCACATGCTCAGGCATCGTGGCAGTTCGCGCGATTCGCCTCGCTCCATCTCCGTCGGGCCGCCAAACTTCAAACTGAGCGCGCGTGGAGGGGTCGACCGACTCGGGGTCGGCGAGATAGCGTTCAAAGAGCTCCAACACATAGCCGGCGTTGGGGCCGTGAAATGATTCCCAGAGAGTCATGGTTGTCACCTATTCCGCATCCAGGACCGGCTGCGCGGGCCCTTCCCGCAGCGCTTGCCGGGGCAAGAAAAGCGCCGCCACAAATGCCGCCACTAATAGCAATGCCGAGTATTGCAGTGTCAGCGCCAACCCAGCCTGGTCGGCCACAATGCCCAGCAAATAGCTGCCGATAGCGCCGCTGAAGAACATGAAGCCTAGAGTCATGCCGGAGGCAAAGGCGCGCCTGCCCGGCAGCAGCGCCTGCGCCATGAGCACGAGGATGCTGTGTGGCATGCCGCCGAAGAAGCCGGCTAACAACATCAGCGGAAAACGCCAGGGGTCGCCGGCCGGAATGTACAGCCAGATGGGCAGGATCGTGCCCGCTAAGGCAAGCAGAATGATCGGCTTACTGCCCACCCGGTCGGCCATGGCGCCGCCCAACAGGCCGCCAAATGCTGAACCCAGCATATATATACCCGCTGCCCAGCCTACGTAGCTGGCGGGATAACCCTGTTCCGTAAACAGCTTCGGGGCGAAGTTCAGCACCATAAAACTCACCGTGTTCATTACGAAGATGATGATCGTCAGCGGCACGAGGATGCGGCCCAGGTCGGCCGGGCGCCGCGACGCGGCCGGGGCGGCAAACCCACCGGTTACTTCTCCCGGCAATTCGGGCTGTTCGGTAAGCCAAAGCAGGCCGGCGAAGAACACTAGCCCGGCCAGCATTGGTAAGGCGATGAAACCGACACGGCCATAAGCGTCGATCAGTCCACCGGCAAGAATGGGGCCGATAAAGAGACCGAGTTGTCCGGACATGAAAAAAAGGGCGGTGGCCTGTGTGCGCAGCGTGTGGCTGGCTTCGCTGGCATTCTTGGTGCCGCTGGGGTGAAATGCGCCGGAGCCGAGGCTGGCAACCGTGATAGCCAGCAATGCCGGCCAGGGCTCAATGACGGAGGCCAGGCTGTAGAATAGAATCATCCACCCCAGCCCGGTCAAGATCAGCCAGCGCGTCCCGATTCTGTCAGCCAACAACCCGAAGAACGGCTGCGAGAGGGCGTTCCCAACGTTGTACAGCAGAAGGAATACACCCAGCCGCGCATTGGTCAGGCCCAGGGTGACCGCCAGGATAGCTACCAGCAACGTGCGCCCGCTATTCATGATGTCTACAGAGAAGTGGCTGGACGTCGTTATCAGGTAACTCTTGTCGCGCAGGAACGCTGCTGATTGTATGCTCACGCCATGTTTCCTTGAAGCTGTGCCGGGTTGGGATAAACTCCAGCTATGCCGCTATCAGATGAGAACGCCTGGTACCGTCGGCAAGCGGAGCATCACTTTAAGAGAGCGCGTGTACAGGCCGCGCGCGATCTCTTTTCCACCTGGCTGGCCGGTCGCAGAGCCGACAATCTACTGCCCTTTGAAGTCGTGCGGGCCGAGCTGGACGATCAGCATCCGCTCTACCTCGGCATCAAACTTGTTCCGATCGAGAAGATCGTCGGCAGTGTCGCTCGTTACGACGATTTTACGCGCCAATTCCTTCCGCTCAAAGACAGCCTGCGCGAACGCTGGATTAAGGTGGAGACCGTTGCCATGCGCCGCGGCTGGCCGCCGATTGACCTCTTTCAGGTTGGAGAGGTCTACTTTGTATCTGACGGCAACCATCGGGTGGCAGTGGCCCGCCAGATGAGCTATGACACCATTGAGGCGCGGGTCTGGCGATTTCCGACCAACATTGACATTGATCCTGAGGAATCGCTGGATGATCTGCTCAATCGGCTCGGTGAGCGCAATTTCATGGAGCGCACTGGTCTAGCTGAACGCTTCCCGGCTCATCATATCAGGTTTACTACACCGGGTCGTTATCGCGAGTTGCTGGCCCAGATCAAGCATTTACAGCGACTCCTAAGCATAATTGACGAAAGAGAAGTGCCCTACGGCGAGGCCGTAGACGACTGGTACGAAATGGTCTACCTGCCTTCGACCCAGATGATTCGCGATTCAGGAATTCTTGATAGCTTTCCGGGCCGGACCGAGGCTGACCTCTTCGTCTGGCTATCTGTCCATCGTGAATTCTTGCAGCAGCAGTACGGCCCCTATGAGAACATCGCGGAACTGCTTGACAGGGTCGCTGAGACCTGGCAGCCGCAGGGAATCGCCAGGCTGTACCACAAGGTAATGCGCTTCCTGGGACGAGATGTCTCACCTGCCCCTCTGCCGGAAATGCATGAGGATGGCGGGTCTTTCTGACACAACATTTACGAGCGCGTAATTACACTGTAAGATCGCCGGCGATAATTGTTTGGTGTAACAGCAACGTCTCCCATTCCCATCAATTACAGGAGCAGCGGATGTTAAACCGAATCTTGAATCGCCGGCAGGCGGAGGAACAGGTGCGCCACGAGGGCCGGCTTCCCCCCGGACAGTCGCTCACCCAGAAATTCCCGGTGCTGCACTACGGCACAACGCCGCGCTACAAGGATGACCTCTCTGACTGGAGTTTCGGGGTATTCGGCCTGGTCGAAGCCGAGAAAAGCTGGTCATGGCAGGCATTCAACGAGTTGCCGAAGAGCCGCATCTTAATGGACATTCATTGCGTCACCCGCTGGTCGAAGTTCGATACGATGTGGGAGGGCGTGTCTTTGAAAACCCTTGTTGACCAGGGGATCATCCGGCCATTGCCGGAGGCTCGCTACATCATTCAACATTGCGACTACAACTATACGACGAACCTGCCATTGGAGATCATGCTGGCGGATAATGTCCTGCTGGCCACGCACTTCGACGGCGCACCGCTCAGTCTGGATCACGGCTACCCCCTGCGAGTGGTGATCGGCACTTTTGCTGACCGGCGTGAAGACAAGTCGGCCTATTTTTGGAAAGGCGGCAAGTGGCTGCGGGGACTTGAGTTCCTGGCCAATGATCGGCTCGGATTCTGGGAGCGCTCCGGCTATCACAACGAGGCCGACCCGTGGACGGAGCAACGTTTCAGCCGCGGAGGCTGGTAGCTTGCAGCCAAACTCCCCTGCCAATACTGGTTGACGTGAATCGCGGGATCAAGGAAACTTGCTCCCGCGATACTTTTTCTCAAGCAGGGCCGTCATGACAAGCATGCCAACCGAATCTGTACGTCGCCGTATCAGCCGTACATTATTCACCACTCAAGGACTGTTCACCGGCGCATTCATCATCTCCTTTACCCTGACCCCGATTGTCGCGGTGGAACTGACCGGACAGGAGAGCGCGGCCGGATTGCCAGCCACCATCAACCTGATTGGGCGGGCGGCCGTTGCTTATCCAATAGGCTGGTTGATGGACCGTGTCGGCCGCCGTTACGGCTTCTCCCTGGGCTATGTATCGGGTATTCTCGGCATGGTGGTCTCCGTCTGGGGCATTGTCAACGGCTCGTTCGCGGCGTTCATGCTGGGCTCGCTTCTGGCCGGCATGATGCGCGGAGCGGTCGAACAAGGACGATTCGCCGCCGCGGAGGTGTACCCGAGTGAACGCCGCTCTCGCGTGATCGGCACGATTGTGTTTGCCGGCACCTTCGGCTCGATTCTTGGCCCGCTGCTAGTGGCGCCTTCCGGGCAGGCGGTGATGCGGCTCGGTTTGCCTGAATCTACCGGCCCCTACGTGCTTGCAGGCTTGTTGCTGGCAATCGGCCTGCTGATCACTTTTACATTCTTGCGACCCGACCCACTCGTGCTGGGTCGGCAGGTGGAACAGTCTGCTAACAGCAGCAAGACAGAAGTTCCGGCCCCTGCCCGCCGGTTACCGGTTATATTCGGCAGCGGGGCGACCCGCCTGGCTTTGCTCGCCCTGATCATCGGTCAACTGGTCATGACCCTGCTGATGGTCATTACACCGCTGCACATGGACCACCTGAATCATGACACCCAGTCGATCTCGTACGTTATCATGGCGCACACGTTGGGCATGTTTGGGCTCTCCGGCGTCACCGGCCGGTTGATCGTGCGCTTTGGCCGGCGCACGATGATTGGCGCCGGCGCGCTGGTGCTGGTGGCCGCCTGCCTGATCACTCCCTTTGTCACCAGTGTGCCGCTCCTGGCTCTCTCTCTCTTTTTGCTGGGGTTGGGCTGGAATTTCAGTTTTGTCGCCGGTTCAACGCTGCTCACTGACAGCATCCAGGCCAATGAGCGCGGCAAAGCGCAGGGGGCCAGCGAGGTGGTGGTGGCCCTTGCTTCCGGCGGCGGCAGCTTGACCACCGGCTCCATTTTCTTTGTTGGTGGAATCATGGCCGTGGCCGGATTGGGACTGGCGCTTGTGCTCTTTCTGGCGGCCGTCCTGGCGGCTTCGGTCGGTCGGGAGGCTAGGCCTGTCTCCTCGACGTCCACCCCTTAAGAGGTTGTCAATTCCAGGCCAGGTTGCTGCGCTTGCGCCAGTAAGCCGCCGGCTCCTCAATTAGTGCGGCGGTTAGCCGGGCGGCCTCTTCGTCCCACTGAACCTGCACCGCCCGCACATTGGATTCGAGTTGCTCCACAGTCACGGCCCCGCTGAGCGCCACATCAACCCAGGGCTGCGCCAGTACGCCGGCCAGCGCCAGAGCATCGACGGTCGTTTCTTGTTCATTAGCGAGCGTCGTCAATAGCTCAAGTTGCGGTCGAAACTCAGGATCGTTATTGCGGGAAGTCAGCCGGCCGTTTGCCAGCGCTTCTTTGACAATGACGCCCATGCCGGCGTCGTGCGCTTCTGCCAGCGCCGGCCCTGCTGACACCTCAAGTAGGTTCCAGGTACTCTGCACGCACCCGAATAGGCGTCGCCCATCGAGGCGCACGTCCATCGCCTTCCGCAGCGTCTCCGCTTGCCCGGCTCCACTCAGCGACAGCCCGATGACCAGGCCTTCATCTCTCAGCCGAGCCAGCTCAGTCAATACTTTCTTGTCGTCAAGCACCCCGCTATCCAGAGTGGCGGAGTGTATCTGGTAGAGTTTCAGGAACGGTCCAATCCACGCCCGGCTTTCACCTGTCTGTCGCTGAAGCACCGGCAGTGAATGTTCCTTGACCTCATGCTGCTCCGTCTCAACCCGCCAGCCGGCAACATAAGTGTAGCCCCATTTGGAACCGACAGTCACTTGCTCCGGTTGCCGGTCACGCCCATGCAGCCAGGACGAGAGGAACTCCTCCGCCCGGCCATAGGAGCGAGCGGCGTCGAAGTAACGAATGCCTGCTTCCCAGGCCGCGTCCAGCACCTTGTGCGCCTGCGCTCGCATGGCCTCGACCGCGTAATCATGGCCCAGGTCCTCGGCATGACCTAGATTGATGTAGCCCGGGCGGCCCAGCGCCGCCAGCCCCAGGCCGATGGCGCTGACCCGCAATCCCGTTTTGCCCAACTCCCTGACCATCATTCGTCCGGCTTTTCCTCTGCCGCGCCATGTCTCGGCGTGCAGTATAGCCAACCTCTCGCCACGGTCAAGACCGCTCAATCAGCGACTGAATCTGTGCTAGAATCGCATCCATTCCAGCGAGAAAGCATACCACGCAGTGACAGACGCGATGCGAGGATAGGCGGCGAGCATGCAAGCGGAGTTGAAAGGCAGTTGGCGGTCAAGATGGCTTAGCCGTCTGGAAGCGCTCTTGCTGCTCTGCCTTGCTCTGCACGGGGCCACGATACTGATCTCCGGCGGCCGGCCGGGAGATTGGCTTGTCGTCGGTTTGGTTATCGCGCTGGCCGGCTGGGCCTTTCTTCAGCCGGCTTCCGGCAGCGGGTTGGTTGCCGTCAGAGCAGCCGGCGCTTTGATCGCTGCCTGGGCGCTTGCCGCTGTCAGCGGCGGACCGGGTAGTCTGTTTACCCTCTGGTTCTTCCCCCTGACAGTCGTGTATTCGTTGCTGTTGCCGCTGCGCTTTTCCATTGCGCTGCCGTTTGCTTCGACACTGCTCTACATATCATTGGGGGCTATTCCAGAAAGTCCTTTACCCTGGGCCGTGATCCTCTCCCAGGCGCTCTTGATTGCCCTGGTAAGCGGTACCGGGCTCTACTTTCGCCGGCGTCGCGATGAACAGATCGCTCTGCGCAATGCCGGGGTTGATGAGCGGGCGCGGCAACTCCAGACGGAGCGGCTGGCTGTGCTCGACCGGCTGGCGCGCGGTACGGCACACGATTTCAACAACCTCTTCACCGTGATTGCCGGGCAAATCGCCATGGCGCGGGGCGGCGTGGAGTGGAACGACCCAGCCCGCGCCCATCTGGAGACGGCCGGCATCGCGGTTGAACAGGCAATCTCCCTGAGTCGCCGGCTTCAAATCAGCTCTGCCCGCTCGGCCTGGGCGATGGCGCCGGTAGCGCTCAACTCTCACATTGAATCCCATATTCATGTCTGGCGCGAAACGACCCCGGCGAACGTCTCGCTCCAGACCAGGCTCTCCGCCGATGTGCCTGCAATTCGAGGCGACCCGGATGCGATCACGATTCTACTACAGGAAGTCATCGCGCATCGAGCTGCGGCCTTCGGCGGAAACGAAGGTACGCTGACCATCACGACCAGGCGGCATCAGTTGCCGGACGATGACGCCGGCTTTGGGCGCTACATCGGATACACGCTGAACGCCGGAGACTACGTCGCGCTGGCGATCGAAGATGACGCTGAAGCCATCCATGATGAGCGACTGACCACACTATTCGAGCCTTACGGGGAAGACAGCGGCACGCACGGGTTGAGTCTGGCAGTGGTCCTGGGGATTGTTCGCAGCCACCAGAGTGGTGTCGCCGCAACAAGCGCAGCCCATCGCGGCAACACCTTCACGTTTCTCTTTCCAACCTTTCAGGAGGACTACGAAACTGTGAGTGCACCGGTGACCGCCCGCGCGCAAGACCGCCAATCTACCTGGCGCCTGATCATGCTGGTGAGCGCGGATCTCTCATTGCGCGACAGCCTGGAAAGCGCCCTGAGTGATCCGGCGTTGCGGGTAATGGTAGCTGACGATAACACGCGAGCGTTGGCGTTACATGCTGAGTTCGCCAAAGGCGTTGAGCTGGTCGTCGTCAGTGCCGGGTCAGCGGCTGAGACCGATATCGAGCTGATTCCCGAGCTGCTCAGAAGAAACGCACACCTACCAATAATCGTCATTGGCGGTCGAGTAGCCAATCACGCAAGCATGCGGAATGTGATTTATCTCCCCCCACCCATTGAGCTGCCCGAGTTGACAGCCGCGGTGCGTGCGGTATTGTCCCATGATCGCGCCCCCGACATCTCAAGCTAGATACGCCGGCGCTCGCCCCTGTCAGAGCGGCTTGAACTGTTCAAACGGCTGCCGGCACTCATTACAGTAATAAATGGCCCGGCATAACGTGGAGCCGAAAGTGTTCTTCACCGAAGTATTGATAGAGTCGCAGTAAGGGCAGGCCACCGGCTCAAAAAAGGTGATTGCCAATCGGCCGCCATGTCGCGCCGGCGGAGCAAGGCCAAATGCCTTCAGTTTATCGCGCCCTGTGTCGCTTATCCAGTCGCTTGTCCAGGGTGGGAAGAGGATGCTCTCCACTTCAACAGAAGTAGCTCCCAGCGCGCGCACTCGGGAGGCAATGTTTTCCCGTATGGTATGCAGCGCGGGGCAGCCGGAGAAGGTAGGGGTCATCTTCACGACCACCTGGACGCCCGCTTCACCCTCGATGATCTGTACATTCCGCACGATTCCCATTTCCACAATGGAAACGACCGGTATCTCCGGGTCTTTCACGTCTTCCAGCGCCCGCCAGATCAACTCGGCAGTGAGAGTATCTTGTTGCCCCATCGTCATCGATTTGCCGGACATCGCTGACTTACCACTCAGCCTGGGGATCGGCTCGCGCCACCTGTTGCATGTCTGCCAATAGTTCAGCCAGGTAGTGTGTATGCTGACTGCGTGCAGGCAACAACGCGTTGAGGTCGCCGGCAACCGGAATGCCTACCTCCGCCAGGAACGGCAGCACATTGGCCGTCCATTCGAGTTGTAACTCAGCCGGCTCCGGCACCATGCCCGCTTCCACCAGCAGCGCCTCTCCGGCGAGGGGCAGGAACAATTGTCCGCAGTACGGCAGGAGTTGCTCCAGCGCCCGCCGCATCCTCTGATTGCTCTCGCTCGTGCCTAGTCCCAGTCGCTTCACCCAGTTGCGAGTATGGCGCAAATGGTACACTTCCTCAGGGATGATCTTGGCCGCCGCCTCCGCGAACGGCCGGTATGCACTGGTCGTCAGTCGCGCCAATCGAATCCCCTCCAGCGCGTCAAAAAGAAACTGGCGCAGCATGGTGAACGCCCAGTCGCCCCGGGGAAGCTCCACCAGCTGGACGTTGCGGAACTCCTGCGCCTCGCGGAAGAAAACAAGCTCGTCCGGATTCTCCCCGGTCAGTTGGCAGCGCAGGTCTAGCCAGATGCCGGCATGCCCCATTTCGTCCTGGGCGATATTGGCGAAGGCGATATCCTCCTCCAGTATCGGCGCATGGCCGGTCCACTCGGAGTTGCGATGTGCCAGGATCAGCTCGTCGTCGGCCATTGCCAGGAGCTTGTCAACCAGTGCCCGTTGTAAGCGCTCATCCATCACTGGCTATGCTTCCTCCTCAGCGACCGATTTCAGGTCGTGAATCATGCTCACGGTCCGGTATTCCTGAGGCCGGCGATAGGTCTTCGACTCCGCCGGGGCGAACATGCTGGAGACATCAGTATCTCGGCTGCGCTCGATCGCCGTTTCGGGGCACACCCACCACACATAGGTCGTATCATCCCCTCGGAAGCGGATTTGAGCGCGCTGCAATGCCTGTTCCGGCCCGGTAGCCATTACCTCGCCGGCAAACACCACATACGACATCGCCCGGCGCTGGCTCTGCTTCCGAAAGACGTAATAGCATTCCTCGCCCGTCTCCATGCCGGCGGCGTCTATGGACTCGAGCTCACCCTGCTCCAATTCTTCCCTGGTGCGCGATAGAATGGCATCAACCGGCGCGACCCACAGGCTATGCACTTGCGGCCGGCGCACAAATACATCGCGCGCGTTCTCCAGCGCCATCTCTGGGTCAGGTGCGTGCACGCTGCCCACATTCTTATGCGGCCGATCCGCCTGCTCCTGCACAAAGACCTCGTAACGCGGCCATTGCGTGCTCTGACTGCCGCCCATCGCTTAGCTGACCGCTCCTGACGCGCGCTTCTCCGCATAGGCTTCCATAGCCTCGCGCACCCATGCGCCGTTATCGTGCGCCACTCGCCGCGCCTCGAGCCGCTCCCGATTGCAGGGGCCATCTCCCTTCACCACCCGCCAGAATTCGTCCCAATCAATCGGCCCGGTAATCCAGTTGCCGCTCTCCTCGTCCCAACGAAGAGCCGGATCGGGGATCTTCAGACCGAGCAGGTGCAGCTCCGGAACCATTTCATTAACGAATTCCTGGCGCAGCGTGTCATTCGAGCGGGTCTTGATTCCCCATCGCATCAGGGTGGCACTGTTGGTTGACGCCTCATCCGGCAGACCAAACATCATCAACGTAGGCCACCACCAGCGATTCAGCGCATCCTGCACGCACTTTCGCTGGTATGGCGTCCCCTGCGCGTACATAATCACCATCTCCTTGCCCTGCTTCATGTGGAAGCTTTCCTCGGCGCAGATGCGCACCATGGCGCGCGAGTATGGCCCGTAGGACGCCTGGGCCAGCATCGTCTGGTTCTTAATGGCCGCGCCGTCGACCAGCCAGCCGATGATTCCGTTGTCCGCCCAATTCAGCGTGGGATAGTTGAACACAGTCGCGTACTTCGCTCGCCCGTTTAGCAGCTGCTCGATCATCTCCTCGCGCGTGATCCCCAGCGTTTCCGCTGCATGATAAAGGTATTGTCCATGCCCGGCTTCATCCTGCACCTTGGCCAGCAATACCATCTTCCGCCGCAGATTGGGAGCGCGGGTGATCCAGGCCCCTTCCGGCAGCATACCCACAATCTCGCTGTGGGCATGTTGCGAGATCATGCGGATCAGTTGTCGCCGGTATTCCTCCGGCATCCAATCGCCGGGCTCGATCTTCTCGCCTCGGGCGATTCGCTCCTCAAACGATTGCAGCTTCGTCTGATAAGTGGGATCGTTCTCCTGCATTTACTCGCTCCATGTTCGTCCATCTGTGCGGGGAAATATGACCTGCGCCTGATTCCACTATAATACCAGCGAACGCGCCAAAATGGGATAAGCCGATCGGCCCTTTGAAAGCTCATCGACTGCGACGAACACCAGTACCGGCGTTCTGATTCTCACGGAGGTGTCCGATGAAACTTGATAGATCTGCCCTGCGTGACTGGGTGCATCAGCAATTCGCCCTGGAGAGAGAGGCACTCGGTCCGGCAGGAATTGATCGCATACTCGAAGCGGGCAGGCAATGGAACCTGGCCCCCACCCTGAATGCCGGCGGCGCGATTGTCTTCCCCCATGCCGGACTGCCGGCGTGCGGTCACCAGATCGCCGCCGCTGTGCATGCCTGCCTGGACAGCGGCGCGGATCAGGTGCTGGTCATCGGCGTGTTGCATGCCCTGAGCAACGAGCTGGAGAACGCTCGCGTGCGCGTGGCGAACGGCGCGGACGTTATCCGGGAACCCGCCTGGGGTATCCAGGGACCCGGCCTCGACTGCCCCGACGATTGGCGCTACGAGTTTTCGCTCTCCAACTTCCTCTTCTTGTGGGAGGAGGAGACCCGCCGCCGGGGCATCCGCCCCCCGGAACTGATCATACGCTATCCATACCTGGCCGGCGGGCGGCCGATGATTCTGCCGGGAATTGAGGCCCTGACGGAGATCGCCGCCGACTCGGTGGTCGTCAGCACGGCGGACCCCTTCCATCACGGCATTGGCTACGGCGAGCCGCCGGAGAGCGCGCTGATGCCGGAACAGGGCGGCCTGGCGCTGGCTGAGCAAAAGATCAACCAGGGCCTGCGCATACTTGGCATGGGCGATTACTGGGGCTACAACCAGCACTGCGTCAGCGCCAAGAGCGACGCCCGCGACGCCGGACAAGTGCTGCGCTACTTGCTCGGTCCGCTGGCCGGTCATATTCTGGATCTGACTTATCAGGATACGACCGACATGTACGATTCTCCGGCCCCCACCTGGGTTGCTACCGCCTTGATTGAGCTGACTCCGGTATAGCTACCCTGGGGTACTTCCATTGCGCTGTTTCCGCGCTGCCTGCATTTTCAAAGGAGTTTTCGTGAACAATCGCTTGTTGCTGCTTCTAATGGTTTTCACTGCCATCCTATTCATCGCTAATGCCGGCGCGCTGGCTGACAGAACCTATGCTTACGACTCGCCGGCTCTGACAACAGATACCTCTCTGCGTTTCATTCCCAACGTGGGCCAATTCCCAGACCAGGTGACCTACCAAATAGGCGGGAGCCGGCTTCCGGCGTGGCTGAGTGACGACAGCATCTGGCTCAACCTCACAGACGCCGACAGCGCCCTGGGCCTTTCCCTCCGCCTGCGATTCGTCGGCCTTGAACCCAGCCTGGAAATGCAGCCCTTTGCGCGCCAATCAGGGGTGGCCCATTATCTTGGCGGCAACTCACAAACCGATGTGCCCATCTGGGCCGGTGTGCAATGGCTGGATCACAACGGACAGCCCCAACTGACGCTTGCCGGCAGCCGCGGTCGTCTAGCATTTGACACGTCCCGTCCTATCAACCTCGAACTGACCGGCGCGAGGGTCCTCGCGATTGAGGGCGGCGTGGCCCGCATCCAAACTGCGCTCGGTCCAGCGCAAATTCCGCTTCCGCTTGCCCCTGCCGGCGGTCAACTGGTCGTCATAGACAATGCGGGAGGAGTAGGGCGCTGGGCGCTGCCGGTAAGCGAAGGGGAGACGACGTCCACTGCACCCCAGGCTAATGGCCTCATCTTCAGTACGTTCATCGGCGGCGAGCTGTTGGATCGCGCGAACGCCATTGCCCTGGACGATGAGGATGCCGCATATGTCACCGGCCATACCCAATCGCTGATCTTCCCCGCGGAGGCCGGCGTGCTGACCCCTATGCACGGCGTCGACGTTTATATCGCCAAGCTCGATGCCACAGGGGCTGCCCTTGAATACGTGACCTGGGTCAATCCCAATCCGGGCCAGCCGGATGATGCCGACTACGCCTATGACATCGCGGTCAACGACGCCGGCAACGCCTTTGTAGTCGGTTCTACCCTTTCGCCGGAGTTCTGCGCCTTCCTCGGCTCGCCGCCGGGCTTCGACACCACCCACAACGGCAATGACGACGCCTTCATGATCCGGCTGACGCCCGACGGCAGCGAGCCAGACTTCTGCAGTTACATCGGCGGGGACGAAGCCGACATTGCCAACGCAGTCGCTGTTGACGACGCGGACAATATCTGGGTAGGCGGCGGCACCTGGTCCGCGGACTTCCCCGCAACACCCGGATCCTACAACACACGTATCGCCGGCCAGAGGGACGCTTTCGTCGTTCGTTTCGACTCCGCCGGCATCGCCCAATCCTTCGGAACCTTCATCGGCGGGGCGGAACAAGAAGAGATCACCCGCCTCGTGCTTGACAGCGCGGGGAATGCCTATGCCACCGGCTGGACCAGCTCCAGCGACTTCCCGGCCACGTCCGGCGCATTCCAGGAGGTTTTCGGCGGCGTATTTGATGCATTCGCGCTGAAGCTAAGCAGTGACGGCAGCGACCTCGAATTCGCCACATACCTGGGTGGCGAGACGGAGGATCGGGGTTGGGCCATACAGCGCGCCCCCGGCGGACGGCTCTTCCTCACCGGGCAGACGCTTTCGGCCGATTTTCCGACCACCCCCGGCTCCTATGATACCGGCCACAACGGCGACTATGATCTCTTTATCACGGCCGTGGACGCCGCCGGAAGCAATCTGGTGTACAGCACATACTACGGCGGCGCCGACACAGACATCGGCCGCGCCCTGGCCCTGGACGGTTCGGGCGGCGTCTACTTCACAGGCGAGACCTCCTCGAACGATTTACCGATCAGTTCGTGCCCATTTGACGACTCTCTGGACGGCGGCATTGATGCCCTAGTCGGAATGATTGTTGACGGCCACAGCCTCCAGTACGGCTCCTATCTGGGCGGCGATATTTGGGACTACGGAAACGGCATCCGGCTGAACCAGGCCGGTCAGATGGTGCTCACCGGCCGCTCCCTTTCAGCGGACTTCCCGACCACACCAGATGCCTATGACCCGCAACACAACGGCGATTACGACATCTTCATTTCCGGCCTGACGACAGCCTGCCTGCAGAAACAGCGCCATCTCTTCTTGCCGTTGGTCCCTGGTCAGACAGGCGCGGCGGGGCGAGGGCCGCTTAATGCAGCCTCTCTCGTGCAGCCGGAGAAAACAGCGCTGCGCTAGTATGCTATAATTACTGTCGGCAACCCACGCGGTTCGCTGGCGCCGCGCTTCGAGAGCATGCAGCGCGGCTCACCGCTATCGAGTGATGTCTTACGTGTGAGGCGTTATGTCTGCTGCGATAATTGGCTGGGAGAGTGAAGCGCCGGTGCCGGACGGCCACTACTTCAATGAGTATCTGAACGTCCGCAATGGCCGGCTGTTTATGGAAGACCTCGACCTTGCCGGGTTGCTGCTGGACCCGCCCGACCCGGAGAAGCTGACCAAGCCCCTGCGTAGCCCGCTGGAGATTGTCTACTTACCCATAATCAGCAGGCAAATCGCGCGCATGCGACAGGTGTTTGCCGAGGTGTCCGCAGAGTTGGGCTATGCCGGCGAATTCCTTTACGCCTACGCCACCAAGGCCAATGCCGCTGAGGAGGTCATCCGCACCACGCTCAGCGCCGGCGCGCATCATGAGATGTCCTCCACCATTGATGTGGACATCGCTCGCCTGATGATCGCCAGGGGTCTGCTGCTGCCGGAGCGGACAATCGTCTGTAACGGCTTCAAGAGCGCCGGCAGCGACTACGCGGCCAATATCCTGCGGCTGCGCCGGGAACATGCCAATCTCATCCCGGTCATTGAGGATCTTGGCGAGCTGGCCCCGCTGATGTCCTCCGACTTGATCTTTGATGTCGGCCTGCGCCAGAAGTGTTACGGCGCGCACGATGACGAAAACGATATGGACCGGGCCAATTCACGCTTTGGGCTGGACGTCGCAGACATCTGGAAGGCGGCCCAGTACATCGCGGCCGCCCCCAACCTCTCCCTGCGGCTTTATCATGCCATGGTCGGCAGCCAGATACTCAACCGCGAAGACTTTGTGAACTGGCTGCGGCCACCGATGGAGATATACGCTCGACTTCGGAAGCTATACGACACGCTGCACATCTTCGATTTCGGCGGCGGGGTGCCGGTTCAGATGACACTCGATTTCCGCTTCGATTACCATGCCTTCGCCCGACTGTTGCTGACCAACATACAGGAGATATGCGCGCGATACAATGTGCCTGTGCCGGATGTGATGGGCGAGTTTGGCCGCTATACGGCGACGGAGCACGGGGCGCACCTCTTCAAGATCATCGCCGGCAAGGATAACAGCTCCGACCTGCCCTGGTACTTGATTGATGGCTCCATCATGTCGTCCTTCCCCGATAGCTGGGCCTTAGGCGAACATTTCATCGTGTTACCGCTTAATCACCTGGACCGTCCGTTCCATCGCGTGCAGCTCGGCGGAATCACTTGCGACAGCGACGATGTGTACCCGCCGAAATCCAGCAAGTCGCCGCTCTACCTGCCGGTGGAGAGCGATGATCTCTACATCGGCTTCTTCAGTATCGGCGCTTACCAGGAAATGCTCGGCGGGGTGCGCGGCAGCAAGCATTGTGTCTTGCCGGAGGCCAATGAACTGATTATCGAGCGCGACGTGACCGGCGAATATCAATTTACTGTGCTGCCGGGCCAGACTGCGGCCGATGTGTTGCGCAATCTGGGCTATCGAACCGGCTGAGAGAATCCGTTAAATGGGCGCAACTTCCGTGCCGGGCGCTCGTAGAACTGTTGGATAACGGAGTTTCAGGAGATTTAGATGCAAAACATGGATAGAACGCGACTCGTCTTTGTCGCAATCGTTGGCGTGGCCATCATTGCCGTTTGCATAGGGGCAGCGATTACCATCCTGCCCGGCATGCTCAGCAATGACGGCGAGCCGACTGCCGTCGCCGGCGATGCCACCGCGGTCGGGGTCGCGACGCGCGAGGTAGAAGTCGTCCTGGATTCTCCGGAGCCGGTCTTCGGCCCAGATTACGATCCCGATGACGGCCTGCCTACCTATATCTGCGGCGCAGACGCTTTCGGCAGCTACTTCACCTTGCAGCAGATGCAACAATCCGGCAGGGATGTGGCGCACGGTTTCCACCTGGGCATTGTCCCCTTCTTCCTGGACGAGGACCCGGCCTACGACGTGTCCGAAGAGCAGCGCAATGCGTTGCTGAATAGCGGGCAGTGGGATTGCCTGCTTACCACACTGGACGCGGTTTCGCTGGACAGTCCCGGTGTGATCACCGCCATCGTTGACGAGAGCGCGGGAGCCGACCAGCTCTGGGCGCGTGGGTTAAGCACAATCAACGACCTCAAGGATTCCCGGATCGCCTTCGCCCGCAACAGCGTCGGCGAGTATTTCGTCTACTATGCCCTCTCAATCGCCCGCCTTAACCCGCGATTTGACGTCACCTTGGTCCCGCAGGACAGCGTCGCCGAGGCGGTGCAGGCCTTTAATGATGGTCAGGCAGATGTAGTCTCCGGCTGGGAGCCGGACATTTACGACGCCGAGAGCAGCGGCGGCGAGCCGTTGCTCAGCTCCAGCCAGCTGCGCATTGTCATTGACACGATTGTCACCTCGCGCCAGTCGATCCAGAATGAGCCGGACCTGGTGCAGAACTTCCATAATGCCTGGTTTGACACGCTCAAAGCGCAGTTTGAGGATTTCGATACCGCCGCCCGGCAGATCGCTGAGTGGGGCCACAATGATTGGAGCTTCGTCTACCCGGAAACGGCCACAGAGGATTTCACCCTATGGCTGGAGAGCGTCGCACAAGCCGACCTGGGCGACAACGCCGCCGTCATGCGTGACACCCGGCCGATCATCAACCGTCTGGAAATCGCCCGCCGCGTCTGGGCTGCCGCCGGCCTGGAAGTGCCGGATGACGATGTGAACGATCTCGTCGATCCCAACTTCGTCGCTCGCGCCGCCCAACAGGCTTCCCTGGCCAGCAGCGCTGACCCGGTAAACGACACCTTTTCTATCTCAGCCAATATCGATCTCAGCACCGTCAGCACCGAGGACGCCGCCACTCTGGCTGTGTTACCTTGCCGGCGATTCACATTCTTGCCGGATTCGGCCGAGCTGACCCTGGAATCGCGGCGCATCCTCGATGAGTGCGTCGTGCCAACCATGTCCCAGAGCGTTGGTCTGCTGCTGCAGGTCACCGGCTCGGCCGCCTGGCCTGGTCCTGTCGGCACCTACACAGAGGCGGAGATTGAGGAATTCGCCCAGGCTCGCGCCCAGTCGGTAGTCGACTACCTGGTGTCACAGGGTATTGACCCGGCGCGCTTCATCGTTGATGCGGTGCTGCCGCCCGAAGATCACCGTGAGACAGACGATCCCGCCATCCAGGCTGAAGATCGTTTTGTCGAGATGACCCTCATCACCGTGGGACGATAGAGCAGTCCAATGAAGAAACTACGAAGACATGGCGGCCTGTTCTGGCTGGCGGTATTGTTGGCGCTGGTTATCCTGGCCTGCGGCGGCAACGACGGCCCACCGTCCGATGCGGTTGTCGTGGATGTAATGGCCAATACCAGCCTGACCCCCTGGCTCGAAGATGCGATCGCGCAATTCAATGAGAGCGAGGCCGTTACCTCCGAGGACCATCCTATATTCGTGCAGCTTATCTCGGCTGATGCGGGCCAGGCTGTCGTCGACATCACCGCCGGCTCCGCACCCGATCTATGGATACCGGACAACAACGCCTGGGCCGGCGTGCTGGCCGATCAGGGCAATAGCGCCTTTACCGACAACTGCGTCAGCGTGGCCGAAAGCCCGCTGGTCATTGCCATGTGGCAAGCCGTGGCGGAATCGCTCGGCTGGCCCGGCCGCGAGCTGGGCTGGCTGGACATCGGCAGCCTCGCGGCCGATCCCAGCGCCTGGGCATACTACAGCGGTGGGCAATATGGCGACCTGTTGCGGCTGGGACACACCCACCCCGGCCTGTCCGCTTCCGGGGCCAGCACGCTACTGGCCATCGTGCAGGCGGCCCAATCCCAGGAAGATGCCGTAACCGCAGCAGATATCGACCAGCCCATTGTGCAGGCATCTGTGGGAGCGTTTGAGAGCGCTGTCTCCTGGTTCAGCAGCAGCACCGGCGACCTGGCCGAAACAATGCGCGGCCGGGGCATTGGTTTCCTGGGGGCCGGCATTATGTATGAGAGTGATGTCTTTAACCATGGCGCCGGCCCGGACGCGGACACCACCCTGGTGCCGATTTATCCGTTTGAAGGCACGTTCGTGGCGACGCATCCGGCCTGCGTCAATTCCGATGCAGACACCGAGAAAATGGAGGCCGCCGAGCTGTTCAGAGGCTATCTCCTCGGTGAAGAGGCGCAGCAATTGGCGATTGCGAACGGACTGCGGCCTGTCAACGCGGATGTGCCGGCAGACGCGCCGCTTGCGGGCCACCCCGGCGTTGACCTCGAGCAGCCACAGATCGTCTTTCAGCCGGCTTCAGTTGGTACCGTCTACGCCGTGCAGGAGCTATGGCAGGAAGCGCGCAAGGATGTGAACCTGGTCATGGCCATCGACGTGTCGGGCAGCATGCGCGGGGAGAAGCTGGAGAGCGTCCGCCGCGCTGCCCGCCAGTTTGTGGAGCAAATGGGCGACGATGATTACCTGACGATTGTCGCCTTCTCGACATCGCCGACAGTGTTGGTCGACCATGAACGGGTCGGCGACAGTCGCCAGGCCATATTGCAGGTGATCGATAGGCTCTCTGCCGGCGGCGATACCGCCCTGTATGATGCCATTGGAGACAGCGCCGGCCTGATCCGCGAGACCACATCGCCTGAAAATAGCAACGCCATTGTCGTGCTCTCCGATGGACAGGACACTTTCAGCCAGCGCTTCAACTTCGATCAGGCGCTGATTGACCTGGCAGCCGGCAACGGCACCACTGTGTTCACCATTGCCTACGGCAGCGACGCCAACGAAGAGCTGTTGGAGATGCTGGCCCTGCAGGCGAACGGCAACTACTTCCTGGGAGATGAGGCCAATATTGAAGCGATTTACGAGGAAATGTCGGCTGCGTTTGGCGGCAGCGCCGGTGTGGGCCGCTAAGATCGCTTAGCAAGAGTGGAGTGGCGAGATGGACAAATTGGAACTGCGCACCCGCCCGGTTGGCCCCTGGCCCATGAATGCCTATGCGTTGGTCTGTTCGCAGACCGGCGCGGGCGTTCTGATTGATCCCGGCGCAGACCCCGATGAATTGAAGGAGATGCTGGCCGGTTCAAGACCGATTGCCATCTTGCTGACCCACACCCACCCGGATCATGTCGGAGCGCTGGACGAGATGCGCCGCTGGCTGCAGATTCCGTTGTATGCATTCGATGGCCCCCATCACCAGGGGCTTATGCTGGACACAGATCGCCCCCTGCGAGATGGCGACACCGTCACAGTCGGCAGTCACAGGTTGCGCGTCTACCACACGCCGGGCCATATCGCGGACCAGATCTGTTTCGCGGTAGAGGCGGATGAGCGGATTATTGTCGGTGATACAATATTTGCCGGAGGGCCGGGTAAGACCTGGTCCGTCCAACAGTTCCAGAGAACGCTGCTGACCTTGCGCAATGTAGTGCTTCAGTGGCCCGACTCGACGGTCTGCTATCCCGGACATGGTCCCCACTTTCGCCTGGGAGACATCCGAAGCAGGATCGAACACTTCCTGGCCAACGATCACGGCCACTTCTACGGCGACGCCACCTGGGAAATGTAACCGAAGAAAAAGCCCCTGCCAGCGGCAAGGGCTTTTCATCGTCACGCAATTGGGTGGACAGGTGGAGCTACTCGTGCTTCTCGAAGTACGCGTGCGGGTCTGACTCGAAGACGTAGACCCACAGATCGTGCGGCGTGCCGGCTGACCAATTGTAGACCCATTCCGCAGCCCGTGGTGGCATGTTCACGCAGCCATGGCTGTGCTTGTAGCCGAAGCGGTCGTGCCAATATGCGCCATGCAGGGCAATGTCATTGTCGAAAAACATTGTGTGCGGCACATCTTCGATGAAGTAGTAGTCTATCTTGCCCTCTGCGCCGGACATCTTGGTCGCCGAGTGCCTATCCCACACTTGGAAAAGTCCCTGATGGGTGGGCCAACGATTTAGACCGCTAGATATGAGGCTGGCATAGACCATCCGGCTACCCTCATAAGCGGCAAAAGTCTGCTCATACAAGTCAACCTGCGTCCAGAAATCGTTCGGGCCTACTTCCGCGGGTCGCTCGGTGAGCTCGACCAGGCTGACAAACGTCTGCCGGATCCAGCGTCCATCGCCGATTTCGTACCAGAGCCAATCCTCTTCACCGACCACCGCGTCAAATACCTGAATAAAAGTGTAACGCTCCAGAGGCGCATAGTCAGGGTTCGGTTCGCCGTCCGGCTCGTCGCTGGGAGTCGCTTCCAGCACTACCCAGCCGAATGGGCGCTCAGGCTGGATATTCACCTCCACGCCGGTGAACTCCGAAATCTCCGCCATGGTCAAATCTTCGGCGCGCACATACTCGCCGGGATTGATCTGATACCAGAGCTGGTCGCCAAGCATCGCCGCGCCGGAGATAGTTACGAACAGGAAACCATCGCCGGCATTGCGCACCACTCGGCCGCCCGGCTGGTCATGCACGTTCGTGAAATCCGCCATGCGGGCATAGGCCGCTCGGTCTAGAAAGCTGCCGGGGAAAGGCTTTGGCGCAGCAAAGGGGGCCGCGCCGGGGCGCACGTCACAGACAAAGTCGCCGCCCTCCGACATAAAGCAGGCCGCCGCGCTTGCCGGCTTTGCGAACAATAATGCGATGCCCGGCAGCAATACTACCAGGGCGAATACGAGGGTGATCCTACGAAGCATACCGATAAACCTCTCCTGCGACATCGTTCGGGTTCGTGGTATCGAGATACCGGTTTTGTGTCCCGGACAACCTCCGGGCGCAAGTGACAATACACACGCTTGGCGTGCCCTTGACCCTATAGTAGCACAATCCTCTGGATCGTGTTAAGTACGGATTCCTGCGAAAGCATGGCGCAATCTGCGCGAGTGACTACACTTCTGTTACGCTGCCGGCTACGCGTAATCCAATTACCGGCAGGGTCACTCCCGATGTCAACACGCTGCGATCGACAATGATTGGCACCCTTCTCAATGCCCTCACCGTCCTAATTGGCGGCCTATTGGGCACGGTGCTCGGCGCGCGCTTTCCCCGGCGCATGCAGGAAACTGTGTTCGCCGCTCTGGGTCTCTTCACCCTGGTCATTGGCTTCACCAGCGCATTGGCTACCGGCAATCCACTGATTGTCTTGGGTAGCCTGTTGGTCGGCGCGCTGATCGGCGAGTGGATCCGGATCGATGTGCGCTTGGAACAACTGGGCGGTTGGCTGCAACAGCGATTTGCCGGCAGCGACGATCCTACCCAGGCCAGCCGCTTCATTCAGGGCTTCGTTACTGCCAGTCTTGTCTTTTGTGTCGGCCCGCTTACCATCCAGGGCGCAATCGAAGACGGATTGCTGGGCGACTATACCAAGCTGGCAATTAAGGCGCTACTGGACGGCTTCGCGGCGCTGGCCTTTGCCGCCACGTTAGGGCCCGGCGTGTTGGCATCGATCATCGTCATACTGATATTCCAGGGCGGCATAGCCCTACTGGCCCGGCTGGGCAGCGGCGTCTTCACCGATCCAATGGTCGCCGAACTAACCGCCACCGGCGGCGTAGTGCTGCTCGCTATCGGCCTGCAATTGCTGGACATCAAGAAGATCAGGGCCGCCAATCTGCTTCCGGCCCTTTTCGTGGCTCCGCTCAGTGTCGCCGCGATGGATGCGCTCGGGATCGCCTATTACCCGGCCATCTGATCGGGCCTGCTCATTCAGCGCAATACCAGTATGCGACCACAACTGCCGCAGTAGACAAGCTCCCCCTGATCGACTGCCTTCTTCTTAATGCCCGAGACGGTCACCTTGCATACCTGGCACCTGCCAAGTTCCAATGCGGACACCGCAATCCCCCCGGCTTGCTTGCCGGTCTCCTGATACGCGGTAAGCAAGTCCGCTGGAATCCGCGCCACGCACTCAGTTCGCTCCGCCAACAGCTCATTGACCCGCGTGGCCACTTCAGACTGCTCCATACGTAGACTTTGCAGGCGGAGAGCCCAGGATCTTTCGAGCTCATCCTGTCTTGCCGCTGCCTGCTCGTTTGCCGCCTGAGCCTCCTCCACCACCAACATCGCTTCCAGGATCTCATCTTCCAATGCGGCCCGCCGCCGCCCGAGCGCTTCTACTTCGTGTTGCAGGTCCTCAAGTTCTTTGGGGTTCTTTACGTTGCCGGAGTAAAGTCGCTGCTCCGATCGCCGCGATTTCTCATTTATGTTTCCCAGCTCCTGCTCCAGAGCCTGCTGCTGCTTCTGCCGGCGCTGGAACTCCTGACTGGCTTCTTCAGCCTTTTGTCTGGCGGCCCGCACCGCCTCATCAGCTTTCTGCGCGCGCAGTACCTCTATCAATCGCTCTTTCTTCGCAGAGATTTCGCTGTCGATCTGTTGTAGGCGATAAAGTCGGTGTACCTGGCTCATTGACGAATTCCGCAGTGATTTGGGGCAAATAAGCGAAACGGTGCCGCGCTAACGCCCACCGGCCCGCCCCTCAAGCGAACACGCCGGCTGCCGGCGGATTCTAGCACAATTGGAGTGATGCAACAGAACTACTGTATAATGGCCTCATGCTACAGCAATTCCTCGAATTGGAACAGCAGCCCTACACAGAAGCGGATGCAGAATGGGATGCTTTTGTCGCTGCCCATCCACACGGCAGCATCTTACAGACCACTGCCTGGGCGCAACTGAAGAACCGGTTTGGCTGGCGATCTCATCGCGTCTGGTTGCGACGAGACGGGGAGCTGGTCGCCGGCGCGCAGGTTCTGTATCGCTCGGTCGCCCTGGGCGCGATCCGGATCGGCTATGTTCCCCACGGACCGCTGGTCGATTGGCATGATGATGAGCAAGTCGACGTATTGATCAATCAGATCGACCAGTCCGCCTTCCAACATCGCGCCGGCTTGCTGAAGATGGAGCCGTTTGTCTGGCAGGATTCGGTCGGGGCTCACGGGTGGCGCGAGCTTTGTCGGCGGCACGGATTTCAGGTGGAGACAGACACCATCCAGCCGCCGCGCACCCTGCTGATCGATCTCCGCCCTGCTGAGGAGACCATTCTGGCGGCGATGAAGCAGAAGACGCGCTACAACATCCGCCTGGCGGCGCGCCAGGGGATCACGGTACGCGTCGGCGGGCCGGAGGATGTGAAGTTCTTCAACGGCCTGATGTTGATGACGGGCCAACGGGACGGTTTCAGCGTGCACCAGCCGCACTATTACCTCGCCGCCTACGAGTTGTTCGCGCCTGATCACGCCGCCCTGATCATGGCGGAATGGGAGGGCAAGCCTTTGGCCGGCATTATGGTATTTGCCTATGGCGAGCAGGCTGCCTATTTGTACGGGGCCTCCAGCAACGAGGAACGGCAACGCATGCCGGCGTACGCCGCTCAATGGGCCGGCATCCAGTGGGCCAGGGAGCGCGGTTGCACCACCTACGATATGTGGGGCGTGCCGGATGAGCCGTGTGAGACGCTGGAAGCTGAGTTCACGCAACGCACGGACGGCTTGTGGCCCGTTTACCGCTTCAAGCGCGGATTCGGCGGCGAGTTGAGGCGCACGGTCGGCGCGGCGGACCGGGTTTACAACAACACACTTTATCGGCTCTATCGCTGGCGACGGGGAAGATAGGCAGGTACCGGCATATTGCCATGAACACTGGAACCCTGGAATCGAAGAAGGCGCTTGCCGGTTCATACGAGTTCCACCCTGTACCATCGCCGGACGCCTGGAGCGCGGCCGTTCGGACATTTGTTGCCCCTCACGTCCTCCAGAGTTGGGCGTGGAGTGCGTTTAAGACCCGTTGGGGCTGGTCCGCGCAACGCTTGCTGCTCAATACTTCCGGTCGCCCCGAACAGCCAATTGCCGCCGTCTCTGTTCTGAAACGCAAGATTCCGCGCACCCCTTATTCAATCCTATACGCCCCCAGAGGGCCGATCCTAGACTACCGCAATTCGGAGGCGCGCCGGATAGTGTTCGACAACCTGGCTCGCCTGGCGCGGCAGGAGCGAGCGCTCTTCATCAAGGTCGATCCCGAGGTCGTGCTCGGTCGCGATATCGAGCCCGGGCTCCCTGATCCTGATGGGATGGCGCTTGTCTCCGAGCTGGAGCAATGGGGCTGGCGATATTCGCGCGATCAGGTCCAGTTTCGCAATACCGTGTTACTAGACCTGACCCGGCCGGAGGAGGAGCTGCTGGCCGGCATGAAACAAAAGACGCGCTACAACATCCGGCTCGCCGGACGCAACGGCGTAACCGTACGCCCGGGTGATCCTTCCGATTTCAGGGGGATCGCGGAGATGTACCGGGAAACCGCCGGACGTGACGGCTTTGCCATTCGCCCACTGGAGTATTATCTCGACGCCTGGCAGACCCTTTACGACGGCTTGCTGGCCTTCCCGTTTGTGGCGGAATACGGAGGCCGGCCGCTGGCGGCCGTGATCATCGTCAGATCCGGCAACAAAGCCATCTATATGTACGGCGCGTCGCGACAGCTGGAACGTCAGCGCATGCCCAACCATCTTCTGCAATGGGAGGCGATTCGCTGGGCAAAGAGCGCCGGCTGCGAGGTGTATGATTTCTGGGGCGCGCCGGACGATTTTGTGGAGAGTGATCGACTGTGGGGAGTGTGGCGCTTCAAAGAAGGATTTGCCGGTCAAGTGGTGAAACACATCGGCGCATGGGATTACCCGGCACGCCCTCTGCTGTACTGGCTTTATACGGCGCTGATCCCACGTTACTTGGCATTCCTGCGCTCGCGTCGCAAGGCTGGTGCAGAAGCGGAAGCACAGGTGTAAATGGAGGATGTTTGTGGCCAAGACAATCGTAATCCTGGAGGGTGACCAGACCGGTCAGGAGCTGCTGGAAGAAGCCCTGCGGGTAATTGACCCGGCAGTGACCGGCTTCGAAACGAACCTGATACGATTTGATTTACGTCTGGAGAACCGCCGGCGCACGAACAATCAGGTGGTGCTTGAAGCGGCGCAGGCTATGCGCACGCACCGCCTGACCTTGAAAGCGGCCACAATAACACCCGACGCGCCGGATGATGTCGGCAGCCCGAACGCCATCCTGCGGCGCGAGATTAACGCGGAAGTCATTCTACGAACCGGTCGACGCATTCCCGGCGTCCGCCCCATTGGCGGCGTCTATTCGCCTATCACCGTCGTACGCATGGCACGGGGAGACGCCTATGAAGCCAGCGAATGGCGCGAGGGCCAGGCAGGTTCGCTTGACGAAAAGGCCTTTCGCACCGAGTCCATTGATCGCCGGCTCTGTCGGCAGGTGGCTGATTTTGCTTTCCGCTATGCGCGCCGGACCGGCTCGAAGGTCTTTGGCGGCCCGAAGTATACAGTCAGCCCGGTATACGAAGGGATGTTCAAGGAGGAGCTGGACGGGGCGGCGAAGAGATTCCCGGATGTGCGCTACGAGCCGCAACTCATTGATGCCACCTTCGCCCTGCTGCTGGCGACGACCGGCGATCCGCTGGTGATCCCCAGCCTGAACCGCGACGGCGATTTGCTGTCTGACATGGTGTTGCAGATGTTTGGTTCCATCGCCGGCTCCGAGTCGCAGGTCATCTCCGTCGATGATGAGGGCATTGTTGACTGCGTGATGACGGAAGCGCCGCACGGCACCGCGCCGGCCCTGGAAGGGCGCAATGTGGCCAATCCCATGGCAATGATCCTGGCGGCGGCCGCCCTGTACGGCCACATGAAGGAGTCAACTGCGCAGCGGGTGAGCCGCGCCATTTATGAGGCCACGCTGGAGGCGGTATACGACGGTATCCGCACCTCTGATCTGGGCGGCGGCGCGCATACCGATGAGTTTACCAATGAGGTCATCCGCCGGGTGCGTAGCAAGCTGGAAGTGTGGTCCACGCTCACTTGACGCGCATATCTCGCATCCACCACGCGCAGATCACCATACCTCAGGGCGGTGAAGGGGAAGCGCGCGACTTCTATTGTCGCCTGTTGGCCCTGGCCGAAATACCCAAGCCGGCTGCGCTTCAGAGTCGGGGCGGTTTCTGGTTGCGGGTCGGGGACCAGGAGCTCCACGTTGGAGTCGAGGATAATGCCGCGCGCGGGCGATCGAAGGCGCATATCGCCTACCAGGTTGACGACCTGGCAGGCTGGCAATCTCGCTTGGCAGGTCACGGTATCCCCACCGAACCCGGCATACCTATCCCAGGCTACACACGCTGCGAGTTTCGCGACCCGTTCGGCAACCGCATCGAACTCATTCAGCGCCTGTCGGAGGATAGTCAGAAATTGTGAGCGACACACTATCTATGGAGCCTCGGCCGCCGGCTTCACTCAGAGAAGACTACGAGCAGGTCCCCTATCCAGCCCTGTGCTTCGCGCAGACGCATCCGGATCGGCTGGCGACGCTGGGCGCGCTGCTGGGTCTGGATACCGCTTCCGCCGATCGCTGCCGGGTGCTGGAACTGGGCTGCGCGGTGGGCGGCAACATTATCCCAATGGCTTACGCACTGCCTGACAGCCGATTTGTCGGCATAGACATCTCGCAGCGCCAGATCGAGCTCGGGCAGGAGACGGTGCGCCTGTTGGGTCTGGACAACATTCGGCTGCAAGCTGTCGATATTCGCGAGATCACGCCGGCGTGGGGTGAGTTTGATTACATCATTGCCCACGGCATCTACTCCTGGGTGCCCGCTGATGTGCGCGATGCGCTGCTCGACGTTTGTCGGCAGAACCTTGCTCCAAATGGGATCGCTTACATCAGCTACAACACCTTCCCCGGCTGGCACATGCTCACCGCTGCCCGTGAGATGATGCTCTATCACACACGGCGCGAGGAGGACCCCCTACAGAAAGCGCATGAAGCTCGTCGTCTGATCGCCTTCTTGAAAGAGTCCATCCCGGAACGGACGGACGCTTACGGTAGCTTCCTCGACAGTTACGGCAACCTGCTCGGCAAGCGTGTGGAGAAAGCCGGCGAAAGCAGCGACGCCCTTCTACTGCACGATGAGCTGGAGCGGGTGAATGACCCGGTGTATTTTCACCAGTTCGCTGCCCAGGCGGCGACACACGGGCTGCAATATCTGGGTGAAGCAGATTTCTCAGCCATGTTGCCCGCCAATTTCAAGCCGGAGACTATCCAGTGGTTACAGCGGACGGCGCGCGACCTGATCGAGATGGAGCAGTACATGGACTTTGTGCGCAATCGCACCTTTCGCCAGACCTTGCTCTGTCACGCCGAGCGAAAGGTGCAGCGGCGCCTGCAGGCGGACCCGGCTTTCCTGTCACAATTCTCCTTCAACAGCCGGGCTGTGCCGGAGGAGCCGGACATTGACGTGAGGGCTACCGCGCCGGCCAAGTTCCACGCTCCGGATGGTGCAACGCTCAACACCGATCATCCGGTCAGTAAGGCGGCGATGCTGGCCCTGGCGAAAGACACCCCGCGAGCGCTGCCCTTCTGGGAGCTACTCCGGCAGGCGCAGCAGGCAGTCTACAGTGACGCTCCACCAACCGTTCCTATCGAGCAGGACCTGGCTGCGTTTTCGGCCAACCTGCTACGCAGCTTCACCTACAGCCATCAGCTGATTGACATCTACCGGTACACGCCCCCGTTCACCACCCAGATCAGCGACCGGCCTGTCGCCAGCGCTTATGCCCGCCTGCAGGCAATGCGCGGTGAATCCAACGTCACCAACCTTCTACACGAGCGCGTTAGCCTGGATGCTATCACCCTCTTTCTCCTGCCGCTGGCAAATGGAGAGCATGACTTTCAAGCAATGGTGACCCACTTGCAGAACTTTGCCGTCTCCACCGGGGTGAGTCTGGAAAATGCAGCGGACGACGAAGAAACTTTCCGGCAGGAGCTCGAGGACGAGGTCCGGCGTGGCTTGCAGTGGTTGGGCAGGGCCGCCCTGTTGATCGCTTAGGGCGCAACCTCCGCCCGACTTGGAAGGCTTTTGCCCTGTGCTATAATCGCGCGCTGGTCACGCCGACGAATCTTCGATCGGCCCACCCCCGGACAGTGGAGATAATCCGGCCATGAGTAAGGCGGAAGACTTGCGCCAGTCAATCCTGGCGCAGGTTGCTGAATACTATCGCGAGGCGCACGCTCCCCGGCCCTTTGTCCCCGGGCAGAGTCGCGTGCATTACGCCGGACGCGTCTACGACGCTGAGGAAATGCAGGCCATGGTCAGCTCCGTGCTCGACTTCTGGCTGACCGCCGGCCCCTATGCGCAGCAATTCGAGCAGAAGCTGGGCCAATTTCTCGGCGTGCGTGAAGTCGTGCCGGTGAACTCCGGCTCTTCTGCCAATCTGGTCGCTTTGACCACCCTTTGCTCTAAGAAGTTGCACAATCGCCTGCGGCCGGGCGATGAGGTGATTGTGCCGGCGGCCAGCTTTCCCACCACGGTCAACCCCATCATCCAGAACCGGCTCGTGCCCGTCTTCGTGGACAGTTGCCTGGGCGACTACAATCTGGACCCCAGCCAACTCGATGAGGCGTATTCGCCGCGCACGCGGGCGCTCTTCTTCGCGCACACGCTGGGCAATCCGGGCGACATGGATGCCATTATGGACTTCGTGCGCCGGCATGACCTGTTCCTGATCGAGGATACTTGTGACGCGCTGGGATCGCGCTGGGATGGTCGCTTCGTAGGCACCTTCGGACAACTGGCGACGCTCAGCTTTTACCCAGCGCACCACATTACCATGGGCGAGGGCGGCGCGGTGTACACCAACCGGCCCAGCCTGGCCAAGATCGCCCGCGCCGTCCGCGACTGGGGCCGCGACTGTTGGTGCGGTTACGACAGCCCGCCGGACGGCAAGTGCGGCATCCGCTTCGAGCGGGAGGTGCCCGGTATGCCGGGCTATTACGATCACCGCTACTTCTACACCGAGATCGGCTACAACCTGAAACTGACCGATCCACAGGCGGCGATGGGCGTAGCTCAACTGGAGAAGCTGCCGGACTTCATCGCCGCCCGCAAGCGACATTTCGCCTATCTATATGCCGGTCTACAGCCGTTCGAGGAGCATCTCATTCTGCCCACCTGGCGACCGAAGGCTGATGTCTCATGGTTCGCCTTTCCAATTGTGGTGCGCGATGAGGCACCTTTCCGGCGCGACGCGCTCACCCGCTTCCTGGAGGCGCACCAGGTTGAGACCCGGCCCCTGTTTGCCGGCAACATCTTGAAACAGCCGGCCTATCAGGAGATCGAACATAGGGTCGTGGGTGAGCTGCCGGTGGCTGACCAAATCATGCGCGGCGCCTTCTTTGTCGGCGTCTTCCCCGGCATGACCACCCAGCGCCTGGACTACATGCTCGATATATTCGGCAGGTTTTTCGCGCAGTTGTAGCGATCCTAGTGGCTACCAGCTCTGCTGCCGGCTCAGTTTGAGAACGAACGATTTCATGAAACTTTCGGTCATCATCTGCTGTTACAACGAGCGGGCGACGATTCACGACGTGATTCAACGGACACAAGCAGTCAACTTGGGCGCCGGCTGGGATCGGGAGATCCTGGTGGTTGATAACTTCTCCACTGACGGTACGCGAGAGATCCTGCAAGAGATTGACGATCCCGAGATCATGGTCTTCTTCCATGAACGGAACAAGGGTAAGGGCGCGTCCATTCGCACCGGCATCGCCAACATGAGCGGCGACTATATGTTCATTCAGGACGCTGACACTGAATATGCTCCTGCCGACCAGGCGTTGTTCTGCCGGAAGGCGACAGAGACCGGCGCCGCGGCCGTGTTCGGCTCACGCGTGCTTGGCGGCGAGATCAAGTCCCGCTACCGGCGCACACTTTTCGGCAACCGCCTCGTCACCTGGATCGCCAACGCCTTCTTTGGCGGCCGCCTGACCGATGTAGCTACCGCTTCCAAGATGGTGCGGGGGGATGTGATACAATCCCTGAATCTAACCAGCGCCGGGTTTGATCTCGACTTCGAACTGCCGGCCAAACTGATGTTAGCCGGACACGAGATTGTCGAGATTTCAATCTCCTATAACCCGCGAACCTATGAAGAAGGGAAGAAGATCGGCTTCCGCGACGCGATTGCCGCTGTGATGGTTATGCTGCGCGTTCGGTTGGGGCTGACAGCGGTACTCCGACCGCAGGAACGCATACTGGAAGTGCCGGAAAGCCGGGTCTAGTTCGAGAGAGGACCGCCGTTCGCGTAGGGCAAGCGATAGAAATATGAAAACTGTAGTGACGGGTTCTATTGCCTACGACTACCTGATGTTCTTCCCAGGCGAATTCACGCACCACCTGTTGGAGCACCAGTTGCAGTCGCTGAGTGTCAGCTTCCTGGTTGACTCGCTGCGCCGAGAACGGGGTGGTAATGCCTGCAACATCGCCTATTCGTTGGCCCTCTTGGGCGGCGAACCGCGCGTGATGGCCACAGCCGGTCAGGACTTCGGCGAATATCGCGACTGGCTGGACAGACACGGCGTTGATACCAGCGCAATCGTGCAGATCGAGGACGAGTTTTGCGCCTCCTTCTTCGTCAATTCCGATCGGGCGCACAATCAGATCGGCCATTTCTATGCCGGCGCGATGGCTTACGCCGCTGGACTGAAATTCGCCGAGCTGGCCCCTGACGCTGAGCTGGTTATCATCTCGCCCAACGATCCGGCAGCCATGCGCGCCCATGTGCGGGAGTGCAAGGCGCTGGGAATCCCTTATATCTACGACCCCAGTCAGCAGTCAGTACGTCTGGCACCGGAAGATCTGTGCGAAGGGGTTACCGGCTGTCACTTGCTCACCGTGAACGAGTACGAGCTGTGTATGATTACGGAAAAGACCGGGCTTTCCAGAGAGCAGATTCTGGAGCGGGCGGGCGGCATTCTCGAGACACTCGGCAGATCCGGCTCCCGCATTTATGTGAATGGCGAGGTTTACGAGATACCGGCCTATCCAATTCACCACGTTGTTGAGCCGACGGGCGCCGGCGACGCCTTTCGCGCCGGGCTGATGCGCGGCATGCAGCTTGGTTTGCCCTGGCCGGAAGCCGGCCGGATGGGCGCGCTGGCCTCCGCCTACGTACTGGAAAACATGGGCACTCAAAACCACAACTACACGCGCGAGCAGTTTGTGGCCCGCTATCGTGAGCAGTTTGACGATCGCGGCCTGCTGGACATTCTCCTATGATGGCGGCAGGCCGGACCGACGTATGTTTCGTATCCGCTACAGCGTTGTAGCAAACACTCAGATTAACAGGAGATCAGACAGAGTCATGGATTATGACGTCAAGAATACCGATTTATCCACCGGCGGTCGCCATCGCATCGAGTGGGCGGAACAGGAGATGCCGGTATTGCGCAGCATCCGGCAGCGCTTCGCCGACGAGCGACCATTGGCGGGCATCCGCATCGGCGCCTGCCTGCATGTGACCACCGAGACCGCCAACCTGATGCACACCCTGCAGATGGGCGGCGCGGATGTGGTGCTGTGTGCCAGCAACCCGCTGAGCACGCAGGATGATGTGGCCGCTTCGCTGGTGTCGCATTACGAGATCCCGGTCTTCGCAATCAAGGGCGAGGACAATCAGACCTACTACCAGCACCTCAACGCGGTCCTGGACCATCGGCCGCACATCACCATGGATGACGGCGCTGACCTGGTCAGCACGCTGCACAAGGATCGCACCGATCTGCTGGACGATATCGTCGGCGGAACCGAAGAGACCACTACCGGCGTCATCCGGCTGCGGGCCATGTCCAATGACGGCGCGCTGAAATTCCCGGTCATTGCCGTCAATGACGCGTTGACAAAGCATATGTTTGACAACCGTTACGGCACCGGCCAGTCCACGCTGGACGGCGTCATTCGGGCCACCAACTTCCTAGTCGCCGGCAAGACAATCGTGATCGCCGGCTATGGCTGGTGCAGCAAGGGCATCGCCAAGCGGGCGGATGGTCTAGGCGGCAATGTCATCATCACCGAAATTGATCCGCTCAAGGCGTTGGAAGCGGTCATGGACGGCTTCCGGGTCATGCCGATGGTGGAAGCGGCGCGGTTTGGCGACATCTTCATTACCGCCACCGGCGATATCAACATCCTCGACCGCCGCCATTTCGAAGTGATGAAGGACGGCGCGCTGGTCGCCAACTCCGGCCACTTCAACGTGGAGATCAACATCCCGGCGTTGACCGCCATGTCAGTCAGGAAACCGCGGCGCGTGCGTGAATTCGTGGAGCAGTTTGAGCTGACGGACGGCCGCAAGATCAATCTGTTGGGCGAAGGACGCCTGATCAACCTGGCGGCGGCAGAGGGGCATCCCGCCTCGGTCATGGATATGAGCTTCGCTAACCAGGCGCTCAGCGCAGCCTATATGAATGAGCACGCCGGCGAGCTGAAGAACCAGGTCTACTCGGTGCCGGACGACGTCGATCGCGAGATCGCCCGCATCAAGTTGGCGTCAATGGCCATCGAGATCGACACTCTGACCTCCGAGCAGGAGAAATATCTCAACTCCTGGGAAGAGGGTACATGATCCGCCGGTAAGCCGGCCGGACGTTACTATTGCCTTGGAAGCGTCATAGACTGTCAGATGGACGCCTGTATCAATCACCCGGAATTGGCCGCAATCGAGTCTTGCGAGGTCTGCAGCAAGCCGCTTTGCGGCCTTTGCCTCTGGTACACGGCTGACGGCCACCGCCTGTGTGAAACTCACGCAAAGGAGCGGGAAGTGGCGGGCGAGGTCGTGCTTTCCCCGGAGACGTATCGGGAAGCGCTGCCCAACAGCCTGCAGCCCAGGTCGGAACAGCCGGCCGCCGATCCATCGCAGCGAAAGGTCTACCAGGGCAATAGCTATGATCTCACCGCCCTGATTGCCGCCGTTGTCGGCCTGACGACCCTGGCAAGCTGCTGCGGCGGTTACTATTGTTTGCCATTTCTGGGGTTGACGCTGGGCGTAATCGCCTTCGTCAGCGCCGATCAGGCTATCGACAGCGTGCGTACCCGCAATCTGGCGGTTGTGGGTATGGCAGTGATGGGCGTGATCGTCTTCGCCGTCTTCGCGTTTATCATCATGTATGTGGCGGTAATCGTCCTGGCCATTGCCGCCGGCCCGTAATCAGGCTGCCGGCGATCCATCACGTTCCAAAAGGAGCCGGCCAATTGCCTCCACGAGACGAACGGCCTGCCTATGTCCACTCCCCGCGATCATCACGCTGCCCACCGCACCGGCCTGGTGCGCGTCGCGCGCATTTTCTCGAATGCCGTCAGCCCGCCGACCATGTTCGCCGTGCTGGGCCTGGTCTTTGCGCTGGCAACTCTCCCATTCTGGGAAGCGTTGTTTTGGGCGGCTGTCTACGGCTTCTGGGTTTCGCTAGCCCCGATCCTATTCATCTTTTGGCTGCTGCGCACCGGCCGCATCAAAGAGCTGCACATGAGCGACCAGCGTGAGCGACACCTACCCTACACAGTGGCTGCCGTTTGCGCCGGCATCTTCCTCATCATCGGCCTGATCTTCGACATTCCGGAGCTGATGATTTGCCTGGCGATCTTTAACGTCATTGAGTTGACCTTGTTGGGTCTGATCAACGTCAAATGGTTGATCAGCATTCACACCACCGGCGCGATGGCGACCATGACCCTGATCGCTTATGTCTTCGGCATTTGGAGCGGACTACTGGTGCTGCCCCTGGTCATTCTGGTGGCGGCGGTCCGCCTGTACCTCAAACGACACACAATCGCTCAGGTGGTCGCCGGACTGTCATTGGGCTTCTTCTCTGTGTGGATACTGACTCTATTCGGATGTTTCGTCAATCATGTTTGAACAAGATCGCTTCATTGTCCGCCTGCAACAGCGCGTCGCCCGCGAATCGGCGATTGTCGCTTGCTTTCTAGCCGGCTCATTTGGACGGCGCACATCTGATGATTACTCCGACTTGGATGTAGCGCTGGTCTACGCCGATGACAGCGCGCGTGACCTCGCCTGGCAGAGCCGCTTCGAATTCGCCAGGGACGTGCTTCCTTATGTGCCGGCCAACTCCTTCGACGCCGACCATGTCCGCCCGTTCTTTCATATCGCGCTATACGGCAATGGCGCGAAGGTTGACTATCGCTATGAGAGCCAGACCAGCCTGCGCCCGAATCCCTGGGATCGCGAGATCCGCATCCTGAAAGACAGGGATGACTGGGCAGTGGAGTATGCAGCCCGTTGCGCACAAACCTACCCGCCGCCGGCCCGCACCAGCGCGACGGAGATGAGCCGGCTGGATCAACGCTTCTGGATCATGTTCTGGGATATCTACCGATTACTGCTGCGCGGCGACACCAACAAAGGGTTTCCGATCTACCTGGAGTTGCTGCACTTCACCCTGCCCACGCTGCTGACCATCCTGCCGCCGGAAGACCCCGCCTACCAGGACCTGATCGCCGCCCGCTATAGCGCGGATGCCAGCTCCACACTGACCCATATGCGCGCCCTGCTCAAGGCATACGAAGATGCGCGCGCCGCCGTCATCCGGCGCACCAACGTGGGCTACACGCCGAACAGCAGTTTCGAACAGGCAATCAAACGCCTCATTGAGCGTTCGCGTTAGCCGGCCGGCAGCGCGGTAGGCTTCGGCCTGGTCAGCATTCGCATCCCGTACAGTGTAACAATTAGCGTCGCGCCGACATCGGCCAGGACCGCCATCCACATCGTCCCCACCCCGGCCAGCATCGCCGCCAGAAAGAGCGCCTTTAGACCCAGGCTGAAGCCGACGTTGATCCGGATCGTGCGCATGCCGGCCCGAGCCAATCGCACCGCGAACGGCAGCTTCGTGAGGTCATCGCTCATCAATGCGATGTCGGCCGTCTCCAGCGCCTGAGCCGTCCCGGCGGCGCCCATGGCAATGCCCACATCGGCCGCCGCCAGCGCCGGCGCGTCATTGATGCCGTCTCCTACCATAGCCGTATAACCGTATTCATCGCGCAGCGCGGTCACCGCCGCCACCTTGTCTTCCGGCAGCAATCCGGCGCGCACCTCCTCCATCCCCACTTCGGCGGCTACCTTGCGGGCGGCGCCCGCCTCATCGCCGGTCAACATCACCAGGTGAGGCACACCCACCTTCCGCAGCTCGGAGATCACCTGCCGGCTGCCGCTGCGGACGCTATCAGCCACGGTGATATACCCCAGGTATTGATCATCCGCGCTGATCAGCAAGCCGGTCTGCCCGTTTGCCGCCGCGTCCTGCAATGCCCGGCAGTCATCCAATTCGTGCGGCACAAGCTCATCAAAGTAGCGGTGGCTGCCGATCATCACATCCTGCTCGGCGACCCGACCAACGACGCCCCTGCCGGTAACCGCCCGCACTCCATCAGCCGGCGGGTAGATAGCAGCGACGCCGCGCGCGGTAGAAGCATCCACTATCGCGCGAGCCAACGGGTGTTCGCTGTGCTGCTCCACAGCCATGGCCATCGCCAACAGATCATCGCAGTTGTCGCAGCGCCCGCTGATCTCGTCCATACAGCCGAGCGACTTCACACGCACAACCGCCGGCCGGCCGCTGGTCAACGTGCCGGTCTTGTCAAAGGCAATCGCCCGCACCCGGCTGAGCGTCTCCAGGTAGATGCCGCCCTTGATCAGCACGCCGTTCCGCGCGGCGTTGGTGATGGCGCTAATCACCGTCACCGGCGTGCTAATCACCAGCGCGCACGGGCAGGCCACCACCAGCAGTCCCAGCGCCCGATACAGCCAGCCCGCCGCCGGATCTCCTGGGACCCAGAACGGCTGGTCAAATAACAGGGGCGGCAGTATGGCTACCAGTAGGGCCAGCAGCACAACAGCCGGCGTGTACACCCGGGCGAAGCGATCAATGAAGCGTTGTGCCGGCGCGCGTTTCTCCTGCGCCTGCTCGATCATCTGGATCATCCGGCTGATGGTGTTGTCCGCCGCCAGCCGCGTGATCTCGACCTGCAGAACTCCTTCGCCGTTGATGCTGCCGGCAAAGACGGCGTCGCCAACCGCCTTGTCCACCGGCATGCTTTCGCCGGTGATCGGAGCCTGGTTGACGGTGGTTTCGCCGGCCGTGATCCGGCCGTCCATCGCGATCCGTTCGCCGGGGCGCACCAAAATCGCCTCGCCGACCTGCAACTCTTGAATCGAGACCTTCTGCTCCTCCAACCCACAGAATGGGCACGGGCCGCCCTGATAACCATCCTGTCCGAGATGTCCGCGGCAATCTATACATGCGCGCAACACGGTCGCCTCATTGGGCGCGACTTCCATCATGCTACGAATGGATTGCCGCGCTCTTGCCGCCGTATAACCTTCCAGCGCTTCGCCGATAGCGAACAGGACCATGACCAGGCCGGCTTCGCTATATGCGCCGATGATTACCGCCCCGACAGCCGCGATGGTCATCAGTACATTGATGTTGATCTCACGGTTGATGCGCAGCGCGCGCCAGGCGTTGCGCCCCACTGGATAGCCCGCTGCGAGCATCGCCAGGACAGAAGTGAGATTGAATAGTGGGCTTTCCACACCCAGCCAGGGCAGCAACTCGTTGAACAGCAAGCCGGGCAGAATCAGAATGGCCCCGATCACCGCCAGCCGCGTGTCGGTACCCTGCCAAAGATAGGAGACGAAGTTGCCGGTAGGCTCGGATTTGCCTGAGGTGGGCCGGCCGGCCACATCCTCAAGTCCATAGCCCAGAGCGCGAACCCGCTCCGCCACGGCTTCCGGCGCAAAATTGCCGGCAATTTGCAGCGTCTCAGTGGTGAAGTTGACCGAGCAATCCTGTACGCCGGCCAGGTTACGCACGCCGGTCTCCACAGTGCGCGCGCAGGCAGCGCAGTCCATGCCGGTTATTCTGAACGTAAGTTGTGTTTCAACAGCCATGGCGCAAGTCTACACCTTCAACCCGACTTGAAAGTCAAGTGTTTGGGGCAAACCTGTTAAGATTTCGCTATACCAGCGGGCAGAAGTTCAATCGCTCTGCTGTTCCAACGCCAGGAAGAGGCGCGCAAAAATGAAGGCGTTCTCCCCCGCAGCCACAAAGAGAAAGCCCTCGTCGGCCATTGTTACCTCCGGGGTCGGGTGCGCGTGACAGCCCTCCTCATATTGCGCCAACTGCTGTAGCGCCTCTCCGACCTGCGGCTCTTTGCTCACCACCAGGATGTGGAAGGCGTCGTCAACTTGCCACACATGCACGTGCTGCCCACGCAGCGGATCGAGCAGGCTACGTCCTTCATCCGTGGTGAGCACGCAGCCGGTGTAGCGCATCAGCCAGTCCAGCACGCTCTCGATGGGCGGGCGCGCCCCGGGATCAATGCAGACGCGCTCGACAAACTGATGAAACAGGGAATCAGCGGAGAGAGTGGCCTTTTGCCGCAAATCTTGCAGGAACAATTGCAGCTCGTGCAGCTGCACCTGCCACTCGGTGATCTGCCGCTCCAGCGAAAGGTGCCGCGCCTCGGCGGTCGCCAGCACAGACCGGTCATCCAGGTCACCGCTCTGCCAGCCGGCCAACAGCAGGCGAATGTCACTTAGCGAAAAGCCCAGCCGCTGCGCGCGCTGGATGAAGCGCAAAGTGTCAATGGCTTCGGGAGCGTATAGCCGATAACCTGATTGCGACCGGCTTGCCGGCTGCAATAACCCTTCCTGCTCGTAGTAGCGTAACGTGGATGGGCGCAGACCCGCCCGGCGCGCCAGCACCCCGATGGTGACCAGTTCTCCACTCTTATCTGCCATCGCGAGTCATTCTAACCCGGCGCAACCGGTGAGCCAAACAGCCCCATATATAGCTGATAACAGCCAAAACCGACCAGCGCCACGATAGAGACGATCGCCAGAATCCTCGACACCCGCCGGCCGAGGCGTTGCGCCGTCCCGAACAACACAATCAACAGGGCAAATCCGCCGATGAGCACACTATAGAAGCCAACCAGGAAGGCGGCAGCGTAGGCCGGGTTGGCGCGCCAGGTTTCCAGCAAGATTGGGCCGGCGACTATGCCCCAGAAGATGTATGGATTGGGGTTGAGCAGGTTCATCAACCCCGCTTCCAGTACGCTCTGTCGCTCCTCCCCACTGACAGCGGTCGCGGGGTCAGTCGTCATCCGCAGCCCACGAAAAGCGCGCCAAGCCAGATATAGAATGAACAGCCCCCCGCTGATTTGCAGGACGCGCAGGAAACCCTCCGGCAGCCGGGTCAGGATCAACAGCACCAGCAACAGGATGGGGCCGTCTGACAGCAACGGTGCCAGCGAGGCCGGCAGCGTCTTGCGCCACCCATTGCGCATGGTTTGGGACAGGAGATAGGCCTGGAAAGGGCCCGGTTGGGCGGACGCCGGCAGCCCCAGCGCCAGCCCCTGTAACAAGTAGACGAACAATTGGGTACCTCCTCGGCCGAAGCGCGAGGAATGGTAACCTAACTGCCTCGAAAATCGAAGTCCGGCGTCGTCGATTGGCCAATAATCAGGTGCAGATCCCCGAACTCATGCCAAAGATAGCCTTCGCGCAGTGCTTCCGAGTAGGCTGCCTCCAGATGCCCGCGCCCGACCAGCGCCTCCAGCATCGCTAAATGAGTGGCCCGCGGCTCATGAAAGCCGGTCAGGAGGGCATCGACAGCACGCAATCCACGGCCGGCCCCAACTACCAGCGTCGTCCACCCTTCGCCCGGATGGACGCGGCCCGTTTCGTCGGCGACCGTTTCCAGCGCCCGTACCGTCGTCGTCCCGACTGCGACCACCCGATTTCCGGCGGCTCGGGCGGAGTTGACCAGCCGGGCGGTGGCGGCAGGTACCCGGTAAAATTCCTCGTATGGCAGCTCGTGATCTTCCAGGCTGGCGACGCCGGTGTGCAACACCACCGGCGCGATCTGTATGCCACGCGCCACCAGTCGAGTGATCAGTTCCGTCGAAAAGGCCCGGCCCGCGGAAGGCATTTCAGCGCTGCCCGGCTCCGTGGCGTACACCGTCTGGTAATACTCCAGCGGCCAATCCTGCGGAACATAGCGATAGCGAATAGGGTGACCGTACTGCGCCAGGTAATCGAGAAGCCGTTCCGGCAGTGACAGAGAAGCAATCCAAAGCCGTCGATAGCTCGCATACCCTCTGTGCAAACTTGCCGTCCCGCCCCCCGGCAGCGAGAGCGTGTGACCGGCGATCTCCTCCTGGAAAGGAATGGTCGCTCCCTGAGTTGGCTGGCGCACTTCGACCAGCCACAGATCAGCCGGCAGCCGGGTGGACAGGTGCAACGTCAGCGGCTCGCCATCCGCGCGCCACGCCGGCAGGGCGGCGGGCAGCGTCCTGCTTGTGTTTATCACCAGCACATCGCCCGCGGAGAGAAAACAGGGCAGATCGCGGAAACGGACGTGCGCCATACGGTCATCTCCCGCGTACGACACCAGCAGGCGCACTTCGTCCCTCGCCAGCCCGCGCGCCTCCGGCGGGGCAGAGGCCTCACGGGCCGGCGGCAGCTCAAAGGACAAAGGATCAAGCAAGCGCATGTCGTGTTGCAGGGTCAGCATCAAGCAACCTCCTGCGTCAGAGCCCGTGCGGAATACCGACCTGACGGCAGCGTGCCGACCGCCAGGGACAACAGTCCCGGTACACTCTCTTCCGGTTCGGGCCGGTCGCTGATGTCCTCATCGGGGAATGCCTCCTGTTGCATCTGCGTGCGCATATCGCCCGGGTCCACCCAGTAGACGCGCCATTGCGGGTTCTCAGCCGCCAGTACTGCCGACAACTGCTCCAGGGCCGCCTTGCTGGAGCCATATCCGCCCCACCCTTCGTATGCCTCAACACCCGCGTCGCTGGTCACGTTGATGATTGCCGCGTTCACGACCAGGCTGTCGGCAACCTCCTGGATCAGTGCCAGCGGCGCAATCACGTTGATGCGATAAACGTCTGCCAACACTTGCGGAGGATAATCCAGCAGAGCCGGCTGTGGGCTGGCTCCCAACATACTGGCATTGTTGACCAGCAATTCCAGCCTACCGGAGGCGCGCACCGCTTCCCCCAACTGCCGGCGGTGATCGGCGTCCGAGATGTCGCCGGCAATTGCCGCTATCGTGGTCCGGGTGGATAACTCCGCCGCTACTCTGTCCAGGGTCGCGTGACCCCTGGCGTCAATGATCAGCCTCCAACCCTGCCGGGCCAATGCGCGCGCCAGCGCCAATCCTAATCCACGCGAAGCGCCGGTGATAAGCGCCGTCTTCTGAGCCATAATGCGTCTCCTTGATGTCTAGGCCAATGACAACATGCTAAGACAAAGAGGCGCGCACCGCATCCGGCAGCCGAACAGCTCACCGGCTTCAATTCGGACAGGGGATCGCCTGTCCTTCAGATCAGTTGACACGTTCCATGAAAAGCCGGAACAGGATGTAATGTTGCTATCGGGGAGGACGTTCCCCCAGGGTTCCCCTGCTGAGGCCGCGCCCTGGATGGGGCGGCGGCCTCAGCAATGTCGTGTACGGCAAGTCAGCGACCAAACTGCATGGGCATAATGATATGAGTAAAGTCGTCTCGCCCAACTGGCTTGATCACCCCCGGCTCCATCGTGCTCGTTGTCTCCAATGCCACCTGCGGCTCATTGATCACCCCCAGGGCGTCGACGATGTATTTGACATTGAAGCTCATCTCCACCTTATCCCCGACCACAGTGGCGTCAATCTGGGCCACGTTATCGCCCGTTTCCGCGCTGGTGGCGCTGATCGTCGCATAGCCCGGCATATCGCCGTCCGGCAAGACGGTCACCTTGGCGATGTTGTTGGCGTCCCGAGCGAAGATGTTAGCAGTCCGGCACGCCTTGAGGAAATTGGCGGTCGCCATGACCGTCCGGGTCCGGTACTGCTTGGGTACGACGGCGGCGAAGTCTGGGAAGTTGCCGTCGACAAGCTGCGACACCATGCGCGCCGACTCCAGCTCAAAGATGACCTGATTGCGCCCCTCCGGCATCACAATGTCGACGTATTCCATAGTGTCCGTCATGATCCGCGCCAGTTCCGATAGCGCCCGGGCCGGGATAATCAGCGAGCGAGGCTGGGCTATCGCCTCCGGCAACTCGAAAGTACGCACGGAGAGGCGAAAACTGTCGGTGGCGACCATCTTGAGCTGCCGCCCTTCAAAGCGCGAGAAAATGCCGGTCAGCGTCGGCCGGGTGTCATCCGTCGCCGCCGCAAAAACAACCTGGCTGATCATCTCCTTCAGCTCGGCCGGCGCCAGCCGGATACGCATTGCGCCGTCCGATTCGGGCGTCAGGGGAAACTCCTTGGCGCTGATGCCCCGAATATTGGCCTCTATGCGTGAGCAGGAGACGTGTAACGTGTTCGTGCGCTCCTGTAGCTGCATCGACACTTGTTCTTGCGGCAACTGGTTGACCAGGTCGCCAAAGATGCGCGCCGGCACCGTGATCGCTCCACCCTCATCCACTTTCGCCCCAATCCAGCAAGTGATGACAATTTCCAGGTTGGTGGCAGACAGCTTCAAGCGGCCGTTGTCAGTCTCCAGCAGCACGTTGCCCAGCACGGGCAGACTGGAGCGCGTGCTGACCGCTCTACTGACGGTATTCAGTCCCCTGGCCAGATTCTCCTGTAAGCAAGTAACCTTCATCGATTCTCTCCCAAGAGTTTTGTTGTACTCTCCCGCATGGACAGCACTTTCGATAGTATACAGAATCGAAGGACTGTCGGCAACCGGGATTTAGCGCGATAAACCCCGCCGGTCTTGAGTGGGGCTGATTTCCCAAAAAAGGGACGAGTAAGATCTGCGGGGTTTGCGGTGGCTGGTGTTCGCCGGAGAACCGCTAGGCGTCGTCAGCTTCCGGCGTTGGCTCGGGATCGACGTAGTAGGCGTAATCCGGGATTAGATCGACCAGCCGTTTGTACCCTTCAATCGCCGCCCGATCGCTGGTGTAATAGCCGCTGAGTAGTTCCTGCAACAGCGCCGAAAACATCAGGCTCTCATACACTTCGGATACAAGGCCGCCCTGTCCATTTCCGAATCCCCAGCGAGCCGGGTTGACCACGTTGTTCGTAAGCTGCTCAGCGACCGCCTCGCCATAAATCTCAGCCAGGCTGGCGCTGCCCGGCCGCAACGGCAGATCTCGCCAGGCGGTTACGAAACGACCCGGGTCGTCCGCCGTACCCCGGCGCATCGGGGTCTTCATCTCCGGGTGGGCTGCCAGCCAGGTCAGGTAACCGTCCTCGAACCAGTACTCCAGGAAAGTGGCCGCTGCCGCCGGATCGGCCGCGCTGGTTACCCCAAGGTAAGTCACATTACCCAGGTTGGCGGCTTCAGCATCCGGCCCGCTCCCCCGCAATTGGGTCACGATTCCACTATGATCCGCCAGATAATCCGGCTGCCCGACGCATTCCGGACATGGATCGGGGCCTTGCGGATCCAGACCGGCCATTTGCGCCAGTAACGCAGGCGACGTCAACACCATACCGGCGCGCCCGGAAAGATACGAATTGTTGGCGCTGATCTCCGTTTGAACTCCCGGCGGACACAAAGAATTGCACAGCCTGCGATAAAACTCCAGCGCCTCCTGGCAGGCCGGTGACAACAGGAGCAACTCCCCTTTGGCATCAATCAACTGGCAGCCGTTGGCCAACGCCATTTGCTCAAACGCCCGTGTGGTTGCCAGCAGAGTAGATTCGGTTGGCATGTTGTAGCCGGCGATCAGCGCCGTGCTGTCGGAGATCACCGCCCCGGCCGAAATCATGGCAGTGTAACTGATCGGTGGGGCTAGGTCGCGTGCTTCAAACCAATCCTGGCGATAAACCAACAATTGTTGCCAACCGTCGCTGGGGGCTGCGGCGTACCCGCCCTCGGTCTCTACAAGCCCCAAGGCGTCCGGGTCAAATGTGCCCGGATCAAGCCTGTTTATGGCGGCAGTTGCTGCCTGGCTGCTCAGGATCCCCTGTTCGACCCAGCCGGCGGTAAATTCCAGCGGCAGCATCACCACGTCCGGCAACTGAAAACTATCTGATATCACGGCTGTCCGCATCAGCCCGGCAAGCAATTGCGGCTCTACCAGGAAAAGCTCCACGTTGATGTCGTTTTCCGCGTTGAACCCATCCACGATCGTCCGCAACGCTTCCGCCTCGGCGTTCGAGCGCTGCAGCCCCCAGAAGACAAGCTCCGGGTTTGCCGGCGCGCTCTCTATGGCGCCGGCGGTGCCGATGGGCAGGCCGGTAGGCGTCGGCGCCGGCAGCTCAACCGGCGCGGCAGGCGTCGGCGTTTTCTCGATGACGGCAGCCATTGTCGCCGTCCGCGGTGGGTCCATCAACGCCGGTCGGCAAGCTGTCATGAAGACGAGCAGCGCGGCAAGACCGGCCAACAAGCGCTGCTTCCCCCACCCCCTTTTCCGCCGATGTTTCATTCCCTCTTCCAATTTCCGGCCGCACGCCATACCATACGATTGCCGGCTGACCGGCCTGATATCGTTACATGTCGAGCCGGATGCACTAAGAGAACACTGCCGGATTGCCGGCAAAACCGTTCGCCCGGTCGCTGATCAGCCGCAGCCCGGTGAGCGTCAGCCAGGGGTCCAGGTAGTTGAACACGGACGTGTGTGGCGCGAGCAGCCTGATTAAGCCGCCCGTACCCACGACAGTGGCCTGGGGAGCCGCCATCTCGGCGCGTAGCCGGCTGACCAGCCCTTCTACAAGACTGACGTAGCCGTAAATCAGGCCGGATTGCACCGCCTGGATCGTGTTTCGCCCCAGCACCCGGGGCGGCGCCTCCAGGGAGACATGACTGAGTTGAGCGGCGTGACTGACCAGCGCGTCGTGCGTCACCTTCATGCCCGGAAATATGATCACGCCCAGGAGCGCGCCGTCCGCGGAGACAAAATCGAGCGTCGTCGCCGTGCCCATATCCACGATGATCATCGGGCCGCCGTGCTGATGATAGCCGGCGACCGCATTGACGATGCGATCGGCCCCGACCTCAGCCGGATTCTCCGTTTCTACCCGAATACCCAGGTCCATCCCGACATGCACCACCAGAGGGACCAGTTTCAGATAACGCTCGCAAACTGAGCGAAAAGTGCCGGTCAGCGCCGGCACCACACTGGAGAGGATGACCCGATCTACAGCGTCCACCAGCTCCACTTCCCGCAGCAGCATCTTCAGATAAATGCCGTATTCATCTACTGTCTGGTCATGCACCGTGCTCAAACGCCATTGCAAACGCCAGGACGTATTGTCCCACATGCCCAGGGTGATGTTCGTGTTGCCGATATCAATTGCCAGTAACATAAGTGGCGGATTGTATAAGGGGCGCCATCCTCCAGCAAGAAGCGACACCTGAACATTCGACCATGATCTGGGAGCGCTTAGCTGGTGCTCAGCTTGCCGCGCCCGTTTTCCGGATACCGGCTTAGCCGCAGCACCGCCTCAATCGAGTCTCGCGCAAGGGTCGCGCGCCGGACCCAATTCTCCGCTGTGTCGGCGGCCGTGAACGCCTCAGGCCCGTAAAATGTGGCGGTTTCGTACTCCAATCCCTGTACCTGCAGATAGGAGACGGTCACGTCAGCCGGAGCCAGCCTGGAGATGATCATCGGCCATTCCGTGTCCGTCGCGTTCGTAGGCTCCTGCGAATAGCGCAAGATTGTCTCCGCCGCCCGGCGCGAAAGCCCACACGATCCGGCGGTCACATCCATTTCCGCGCCAAAGACATGCGAGAAGACCCGATTGGTGAGCGACTCCAGCTCTCGCTGTGCCGTCGGATGGCCGGCGAAAGCTGCCGCTGTACGCCCCAGGACCAGGAAATCCGCCCCCGGAATGGCCTCCAATGCCGTCGTGCTGAGTTCGTCTCGGTAATGACAGGCCCAGTGCAGCAGGCGATCCAGATCGCAGTAATGCAGAAACTCGCTTTTTCCCTGCGCCATACCCCTCGCCAGCGCCTGCCGGCGGTTGGTTCCGATTTCCGCGGTCCCGTCCGCGGAGATCTGCACCCCTCCCATGCGCAGCGCGTCTACCGTCCGGCTGTCTGTCCCGGCGGTAGCGACGACATCCAGCTTTACGTAGAGCCGACACAGATACGGCAGGGCCCTTTCGAGAAAGGGGAGCATCCGGCCGGCCGGATCGTGCAACGTCGAGACGAGGCCGGTTCTTGAGGCATTGATCATGGCGTAAGTGTACTGATTCGCCGGCCCGTCGCAACGAACGCCCGCTGCGGGAGGCGCCGCTGGACTATTCCCGTTGCGTCTGTGATCAGAATGTTGTACCGTTTGCCGCAGGCGATGCTTATGGACCACTCCCACACCCGCAACATGATCGACGCCGACCGCTTACGCCGGCAGAATCGCAACCTGTCAATTCTGAATGATATCGCCCGCGGGCTGAACGAGGCCGTTGACCTGACGGAAGCTCTCCGCACAACCCTGGCCCGCGTGGCCGAACTGCTTGGGCTGAGCACCGGCTGGGTCTGGCTGTTGAACGAAACGGATGAGTCGCCCTACCTGGCGGCCACTCAGAACTTGCCGCCGGCGCTGGCGGACAACCCGGGCCGGATGGAGGGAAGCTGCTATTGCCTGGACACCTTTCGCGCCGGCGATCTGGAGGGAGCGGCCAATGTCAACGTGGTCACCTGCAGCCGGTTGAAACGCCTACTCGAGGGCACCGCCGGGCTACGATATCATGCCAGTATCCCGCTGTACGCCCATGGCCGGAGACTCGGCGTGCTCAACGTCGCCAGCCAGGATTGGCGCGAGTTGTCTGATGACGACTTGCAGCTCCTGCACACGGTTGGCGACTTGCTTGGCATTGCCGTGGAACGCGCCCGGCTGTTCGACGCCAGCGTACAGCTTGGTGCGCTCGAAGAACGCAACCGGCTGGCCAGGGAGATTCACGACACGCTGGCCCAGGGACTGACGGCTGTCTCGCTGCAATTGGAATCGGCCGACGCCATGCTCGAGTCAGGCGCTGCGCCGGAACAAACCCGGCGCGCGGTACGCCAGGCGCTACAACTGACCCGAGCCAGCCTGGAAGAAGCGCGGCGTTCTGTGCTGGACCTGCGCGCCGCGCCGCTGGAAGGCCGAGGACTCGCCCGCGCCTTGTCCGACCTGGTTGACGAATTTACCTCCCGGCACGGCATCAAGACCACACTTGTCGTCACCGGCGCTGCCCGGCCCGCGCCAATGCGGGTAGAAATGGGCCTGTACCGTATCGCTCAAGAAGGGCTGAATAACATTGCCCGGCACGCCCAGGCGAGCTCGGTGAGCATTGAACTGGTCGCGCTGCCGGGGGAGTTGCGGCTGATAATCGAGGACGACGGGCAGGGTTTTGACCCTGAACCAGCGAGCAAAGAGCGCTATGGGCTGCTCGGCATCAGTGAGCGCGCCAGACTGCTCGGCGCTGAATTTCGCCTGGAGACCGACATAGGGGCCGGCACGCGCCTGGCTGTCATCGTGCCGGTGGACCACAGTTGATGAACAGTTTTGCTCCGATCCGCATCCTGGTAGCTGACGACCACCCTATCGTACGCGATGGTCTGGTAGCAATTCTCACCACGCAGCCGGATTTCGTGGTAGTGGGTGAAGCTTCCACCGGGAGTGAGGTGATCACTCAGGAGTTGCATCTTCAACCCGACGTCATCCTGCTGGACCTGGAAATGCCGGAGTTGGACGGCGTGCAAGCGCTACGCGAATTGATGGCCGGCCGGCCCGGTGTGCGGGTGATCATTTTCACCGCCTTTGACACGGACGAGCGCATACTGTCCGCGGTCCGGGCCGGCGCGCAGGGCTATTTGTTAAAAGGCGCCCCGCGCGAGGAGGTCTTCAATGCCGTTCGGGTGGTGCATCAGGGTGGGTCGTTGTTGCAGCCGGTGGTGGCCTCGAAGCTGCTGCGGCAGGTGAGCCGGCAGGATCAAATTGAGCAAACGCCGGAAGCCCTGACGCCCAGGGAACAGGAAGTGCTGGCATTGCTGGCGCAGGGACTACAGAACAAAGAGATCGCGGCCAGGCTGGTGATCAGCGAGCGCACAGTTAAGTTCCACGTCAGCTCCATACTGAGCAAACTGAACGCCGGCAATCGCACCGAAGCGGTGGCCATTGCCGCCCAACAGGGCCTGATCTCGATCTGAGCGCCGTTGAGATCAGCCGAGCAAGCAGTTCATTCCAGTTCTACGAGCACAGTCCGGTACAGCGTGTCCGCGCGCAGGTCGGCCAGCGAATGACAGGGGGCGTCAAGCTTGAGCGCCAGCAGGTTGGCCAATCCCTGGTCAAAGGCGGCATGTTCCATATTGATCACCACCGCCCGCACCTCCGCGTGGCGAATGAGTTCGGCGATGCGATGCGCTTCTTCCTGTGGCGGTAGGTCGCTCATGCTCACGTTGCCGGCCCCGTCGGTGAGCAGGATCATCATCGGCATGACGTCCGGGTGCAGGTTGGCTTCCCGCCGGATCACTTCATAGGCCATCAGCAGGCCGGCTGACAACGGCGTTTTGCCGCCCACCGAAATGTCCGCCAGCGCCTTGCGCGCCAGCTGCACCGAATTGGTCGGCGGCAGCACCAGATGGGCGGAGTTCTTATTGAACACGATCAGGCCGACCCGGTCCCGGCGCTGATAGGCGTCGGTCAACAGCGACAGGATCGCCCCTTTGGTAGCTTCCATGCGCTCTGCCACCGCCATGCTCCAACTGGCATCCACCACGAAGAGGATCAGGTTGGCTGCCCGGCGGACCCGCACCTTTTCGCGCAGATCGCTCTTTTGCAGCGCCAGCGCCGTCTTTCGGCGATCCCGATAGATTTGGTAGGGGGCGGCGGCGCGCAGCGTGGCGTCAAAGGCCAGATCGGTCACCCGCTCTTTCTGAGGGATGCGCGCCTGCACGTAGCGCCCGCGCTTGCGCTCCGTTTTGGTCTGCGAGCGGCGACCGGATTGCCGGCGCGTCAACCGGTCAATCTGCGTATCCAGCCGGCGCGCGGTAAACTCCTGGGCGGAGTCGCGCTTCTGCCCCCCTTCCCACCAATAAGCTTCTTGTGGAGATTTGGGCACAGATTGCGGGCCGGCATCCGTCTGCCCCACCTCGGCGCCTTCCTCTACCTCAGCGTCTAGCGCCTGTTTTTTTTTACCGGGCTAGATTCGCTTTCCAGGTCTTCATTGAGTTCGCCGGGGTCGCCGCTGCCCCACTCGCTCTGCGCTTGCTCCAGCCGCTCTTCGAGGTCGTACATGTTGATAGTCGCATCCTGGAAGGCGCGCCCCTTGATACGATGTAGCAACGATAACTCGGCCGCCAGCAAGATATCCTGCTCGTTGATCACCTCACGGCTCTGCAAGGCGGCGTGCGCCTGTGCGCCCCGCAAGATGACCAAGTCCGCCCGATGGCCATCCACCTTAAAGGAAGACGTCAGGTGTGCAATCGTAGCCAGGTCCCGCCGGTGATAGCGCACTTTGTGCACCAACTCACGCCCGTTGGCGATCTGTTCAGATAATTGCCGCTCTTGATCGGCCCAGTGAGAGTAAAAGCCCGCCGGATCAAGCTCGAACGCCAGCCGGCGCTCCATGATCTCGATTCGCTGCCGCATATCCAGCAAGCCGGTGATTTGCACCGCAAAGGCAAAGCGGTCGAGCAATTGCGGTCGCAAATCCCCTTCTTCGGGGTTCATGGTGCCTACCAGGATGAAACGAGCCGGGTGGCTGAAGCTGATCCCCTCTCGCTCGACCACATTGACGCCCATGGCGGCCGAGTCCAACAGCAGGTCAACTACGTGATCATCGAGCAAGTTGACCTCATCCACGTAGAGCAGGCCGCGATTGGCGGCTGCCAGCACGCCCGGTTCAAAGTGCTTCTCGCCCTTTTGGATGGCCTTTTCGATGTCCAGCGTGCCGACCACGCGATCTTCGGTGGCGCTGACCGGCAGGTCAACGAATTGCGTGCGCCGCGTAGCCACCGTTAGATTCCCTTGCGTCCGCCGCAAGCGGCAATCATCGCACCATTCCGATGGCCGGTAGGGATCGCAGCCGAAGCGGCAATCCGACACAACATTGATGTCCGGCAGCAGCGCCGCCAATGCCCGGGCAGCCGTTGACTTTGCCGTGCCGCGCTCTCCGCGAATCAGCACGCCCCCGATCTGGGGGTTCACCGCATTCAGCACCAGAGCGCGCTTCATCTGCTCCTGGCCTACGATCGCGGAAAAGGGAAAGACATCCAAGCGGGGCATAAACGGTCTCCTGGCGACAATTTCAGACCGGCGGATTATACTAGATGGCCGGTCGTCCGCAACCAGCGCCGGCGTAAAGCGGTCAAACGGATGTTGCTCTCCTGCTGCCGCAACCGAATTCTGCTAAACTTTGTACGAGTAGAGATCTCCGGCAAAGTCGCGCCGGCTCTGTTGCTTCACTGTTTCTTCTCTGCGGATTAATGAAATGGGACGCATCGCCCGTTACCTGGTAGCGCTATTCATCGTAGCCATGGTAGTGCTTGCCGCGCTGGCAGTTATCTCCGGCCCCATGCCGGAGCATCCCTTCTTTGCCGGGGACCGCCTACTGGTGATGGCCCATCAAGGGGGCGAAAAGCTACGACCGGACAACACGATGATGGCTTTCCAGTACGCCGCGGATCTGGGTGTCGATGTGTTGGAAATGGACGTCCACAGCACCAGGGATGGGGTGCTGGTAGTAATGCACGACGAGCGCGTCGACCGCACCACCAACGGCTCCGGCTTCATTCGGGAGATGCTCATCACCCAAATTCAGGGGTTGGACGCCGCCTATCACTGGCCCCATGATAATCCCATCGGAGAGCGCCCGTATCGTGGACAGGGGGTACGTGTGCCTGAGCTACGCGAAGTCTTCATGGCCTTTCCCGAAACCCGGCTCAGTGTCGAAATCAAGCAGGCCGAGCCTTCCATTGTGCAGCCGCTCTGCAACATGATTCGCGAATTCGAGCGCACCGATGATGTGCTGGTCAGCTCATTCCACGCCGACACCATGCAAGAATTTCGCGAGGCCTGTCCTGAAGTAGCGACAGCTGGGACGGAGCCGGAGATCCGCGCCTTCTTTGTCCTGAACACGATTGGTCTCGGGAAAGTATTCCAGCCTACCGCCGAGGCGTTCCAGGTGCCGGAATACTCCGGCATGCTGCATGTGGTCACCGACCACTTCCTTGCCGGCGCTCATCGGCACAACCTCGACGTGCACGTCTGGACCGTTGACGACCCGGCTGATATGCAGCGGCTGATCGATCTCGGTGTGGACGGGATCATCACCAATCGGCCGGACCTGCTGCTTGAGCTGCTGGGGCGCCAGCCGCCGGACGAGACCGAGCCGTAGGTCGTCGGGCCGGTTGTAAGTTAGGCCGTTTCACTCTAAACTTATCCCCTATGGACTCTTTGAATGACCAACTGAGCCGGCTCTTCGGCGATGCGTTCGCAGCCTGTGGATATGACGCCGCCTATGGCGAAGTGGCTATCTCCAAGCGCGTTGACTTCGGCGACTTCCAATGCAACGGCGCGTTGGCCGCCTCGCAGCGTTACCAGGAGAAGCCCAACGCCATTGCCGCCCGAGTGATCGCCGCCCTGCCCGACACGTCGATTTTTGATGAACTGACGATTGCCGGCCCCGGCTTCATCAATATCCGCCTGAGCGACGTCTTCGTGGCCCAAACGGTAGCCGCGATGGCCGGCGATGAGCGGCTCGGTTGCCCGACGGTATCCGCGCCCAGCACGATCGTCCTGGATTTCGGCGGCCAAAACGTCGCCAAGTATATGCACGTGGGCCATTTGCGCTCCAGTATCATCGGCGACAGTCTACAACGGTTGTTCCGCTTTCGCGGAGACCGGCTGATCGGCGATATCCATCTGGGCGATTGGGGGACGCAGATGGGCATGCTCATTATCGAGGTTGAGCGCCACTATCCCGATCTCCCCTATTTCGACGCCGTGTACACCGGACCCTACCCGGCGGAATCGCCGGTGACTATGGAAGACCTGCAGGTGCTCTACCCGGCGGTCGCCGCCCGCTGTGCAACCGATCCGGAGGAAGCGGAAAAGGCCCGCCTGGCAACCAAGGAACTACATGAAGGCCGGCCCGGCTACCGCGCGCTCTGGAATCACTTCCGGGAGATCTCCATCGCCGCCTTACGGGAGGATCTGGATAGGCTGGGCGTCTACTTCGATTACTGGTTGGGCGAGAGCGACACGCAACCCATTCTGCGCGTCATGGTGGACGAATTGGTGGCTAATGGGACTGCCGTGATCAGCCAGGGCGCCACTATCATTGACGTATCCATGCCGGATGACAAGAACGAGGTGCCGCCGCTCATGTTGCTGAAGTCGGATGGGACGGCGCTGTATGGCACAACCGATCTGGCGACGATCTACCAACGCATGCGCGACTTCGAGGCGGATGCGATTCTCTATGTGGTCGATCACCGCCAGTCGTTGCACTTTGAGCAGGTATTCAGGGCGGCAAAGAAGAGCGGTATCGCGCCGGCCGGCGTAATACTGGAGCATCTGCCGTTCGGCACGATGAACGGCCCGGACGGCAAGCCGTTCAAGACCCGCTCCGGCGAGCTGTTATTGCTGCGCGAGTTGATGCAGATGGTGGAGGAAAAGGCCCGCAGCCGGCTAGGCGAGATGGAGGTTGCCCAGGACTATGACCCGGCAGAGCGGGACGAGATCGCCCGCCTGGTTAGCTTGGCCACCTTGAAGTTCGCTGACCTGCTGAACCACCGCTCAAAGGATTATGTTTTTGACCTGGAACGTTTTTCCTCCTTTGAAGGGCGCACCGGCCCTTATCTGCTGTACACCGCGGTCAGGATTAAGTCCATCTTGCGCAAGGCGGAAGAGGCGCGGCTGACGGCCGGCCCTCTGCGGTCGCCAGCCGGGCCGGAGGAACGTGAGCTGATGTTGAAGCTCACCCAGTTGCCGGATGTCCTCGCTCGCAGTTATGAGACGCGTGCCCCAAATCACCTGGCAGACTACGTGTACAACCTGGCCATCCTTTTCAACCGCTTCTATCGGGAGTATCACATCCTGACCGAGTCAGACCCTGCCCGGCAGGCCTCCTGGCTGGCGCTATCAGCGTACACTTTGGCGCAATTGGTCCTGGGATTGGATCTGCTCGGCATCCAGGTTCCCGAGCGTATGTAGGGATAAATGCGTCGGAGAGCGGCTGTCGTGGTGCTCGATGAACGAATGGGGCGCGTCCTGTTGATGCGCCGCCACAAGTATGGGCGCAATTATTACGTTGTACCCGGCGGCGGCGTGGAAGAAGGAGAATCGCTTTCAGAAGCCGCTATCCGGGAGGTCAAAGAGGAGACCGGCCTGGATGTGGTGATCGAGCGCCAGCTCTGCGAGTGCGACAACCAGGGGCAGCCGGAGTACTATTTCCTGGCCACTACTTACAAGGGGGATCTATGCCTGGGAGGGCCGGAGCTCGACCGGCAATCTCGACAGAATGTCTATTGCCTGGAATGGGTGCCGTTGAGCAGATTAGACGACATTCCGCTGTTGCCGAAGTCCATCCGGGAGCAGATTTACGGCATCTTCAGTCGCTAGTCGCGGCTTGCGAGCGGGCCGGCCCGGCTTCGCCGCTCAGACCGATGTCAGGGCAGGTGAGCCTCAAATAATCTCTGCCGGCTTGGAACAGCCATCCAGAGCATATCTCCCACCCAGGCCAGACCCAGCGGCAGGAAATCCACTTCGTAGCGCGCCAGCTCTTCTCCGCTGGTCAAATCTATCCGCCCGACGTAGAAGCTCGGCTCCGGCGTATCCCAGATAAATCTCCCGGCAGCGAATGTCATTCGATCGGGGTAGCCCACCCAAAACGAGTCTTCGCGAAAGGCCAGGCCGCCGGCGGCGACCGGGACAGGTATTGTGCTGGAGATCTCTCCACTCTCGCGTTCAATGCCCAATAGCAGGCCGCGCTGCTGTGAAACCGCCCACAATCGCTGGCCGTCCCAGCTCACCCCTGCCAGCCGGCCATGGTCGGGAATCACGATAGTGCGGTCATAATCATGCGTCTGAGGATTGATCTTGCGCAGCCAGCCCTCCTCCAGAATCCCCTGCCAGAGCGCGCTCCCGTCCCAGGCAAGCCCGCTCAATACCCCCGGACAGAGAAAGCTATTAACGACCTCGCCGCTGTTGGGGTCCAGAGCAAACAAGGACCCGGCGGCATAGTCAGCGTTCCAGAGCAGGGTTCCGTCCCAGGCGAGACCGGCTGGTCCTCTGCCGGGCGCCGCGTGCTCACTCTTGATTATCAGTCTTGTCATACCGGCCACCTGATGGGACTACTACGTCGGTCCGGGCCGCGCGCCCTATTCGATGTCGCGGCCGACGGCCAAAGCGATTGCCTTCATCTCGCGCACCAGTTTAGCAAAACGCGCCGGTTTGAGCGACTGTGATCCGTCTGAGAAGGCCTCATCGGGCCGGGGATGAACCTCGATGATCAGCCCATCGGCGCCGGCGGCCACGCTGGCTTTGGCGGCGGCGGAGACATATTCCCATTTGCCGGTGGCATGGCTGGGATCGGCGATGATCGGTAGGTGCGAGAGATGTTTTACCACCGGAATAGCGTTGATATCAAAGGTGTTGCGCGTATAAGTCTCAAAGGTGCGAATGCCGCGCTCACAGAGCATCACCCGCTTGTTCCCGTGGCTTAGTATATACTCGGCGCACATCAGCCACTCTTCCATCAGGCTGCTCATGCCCCGCTTCAGGAGTACCGGATGCTGCGATTCGCCAACCGCATGCAGCAGGGCGTAGTTTTGCATGTTTCGCGCCCCGATTTGCAGGATGTCCGCATATTCGCAAACGAGCGGCACCAATCCCGGCTCCATCACCTCGGTCACAATTGGCAGACCCGTCTGCTCCCGGGCCTCCGCCAGGTAGCGCAGCCCTTCTTCCCCCATGCCTTGAAACGAGTATGGGGAGGAGCGCGGTTTGAAGGCCCCTCCGCGCAACACGTGCGCCCCGGCTTCTTTTACCGCGTGCGCCGTTTCCAGTATCTGGCTGCGGCTCTCCACCGAACAGGGGCCGGCCATGATCAGCAGCCCCTTGCCGCCGACAGAGTGCTCGCCAATTGAGAAATGCGTGTCTTCCTTTTGAAAATCCCGGCTTGCCAGTTTGAAGGGGGCCTGTACCGGCACAACCCGCTCAACGCCCGGCATTCTGGAAAAGACCTGGTGATCCAGTGGATGGCCGGTGCCGACGACGCCGAGCACCGTCTGCTGATTCCCTTCGGAGAGATGAACGGTGTAACCGAGGTCCTCGACGCGGGCAATGATGGCCGAAATGTCGCGCATCGCCGCGTTTGCTTCCATAATCACCAGAATCATCTAGCCTCCAATCTCGATCGGGCTGTGAGCGGCTGCGAGCACCTGGAAGCCACGCCGGATTGCCGAATCCAGCTCCGTCGCCGGGATCATGGGCAAGCTGTCCCGATCGGGCCGCAGGTTCGTCGCGTCGCGCAGATAGACATGCACAAGCTCGCCGGCCGTCTTGCTTGTATTCCAGTGCAGCAGAACCCGAATACAGAGCGGCAGGCCGCCCGGCACGTCCATCTCGTGTCCGCACAACAGAGCCACATCATACCACCCCAGCCGCCGCGCTGCCAGAGCCGGATAGGTCGCATTCAGATCGAGCGTGGTTGTAAAATAGGCGCTGGCCACATCTTCCGGCGTGATGCCGTTGAACCAGATCAAGTTGACCAGCAGCTCATGCGTGGCCGCCAGGATCGCTTCCTCGGTATTCTCGGTAACGGTTGTCGCCCCGCGCACGCCGCGACACATCATTCGCTGCGCCCAGGCTCCGCTTCCATTGTGCCCATTCGTCCCATTCTGTTTCATGTCTGCTCCGCTGTTTGGCTGGAAACAAAAAAGACGCGGCTTCGCGCCGCGTCTTTGAGAGACCGATTCTGGTTGCCTTCGTTGCTTCTACACCAGGCAAACCAGTCGCCCCTGCCGACCCGGCGCGGGTGACCTGCCATAAAAATAGAAGCCGAAATAGAAAGCAACGTTCTTCATCTTGCGCGCATCATAGCATGCCCACATACCGCCGTCAAGCAACGATTGGTCGCAAATCTGCACAATGTTTCCGGTTCAAGATCGTGCAATTCTGATAGTTCACCCGGCATGATCCGCGGCGGCCTACTCGCTCAGCATGACATGATAAGCCACAATCCCCAGCGCCATATGCACATTCAGGGAGAGACCCTTGCCATACATCGGCAAAAAGACCGCCCCGTTACATACTGCCAGCGTCGCTCTGGTCACCCCGTGATCTTCGTGGCCGACAACCAGGCAGGTCCGATCCGGATACGCATATTCGTGATAGGGTTGCGCCCCCTCCGCCAGTTCAATGGCCACCACATGATAGCCGGCGCGCTTCAGCTCCTCCACGGCTGTAACAGAGTCCGCCTCGTAGCGCCAGGGGACCCGGCTGCTCTTGCTGCGCCCTACCTTGTCAATCGTCGGATGGGGAGGCCGGGGGGTGATGCCGGTCAGGACCAGCTCGCTCATCCCCGCCGCTTCCGCCAGGCGGAAAATAGAGCCGACATTCATCGGATATTCCACACTTTGCAGTAACGCTGCTACGTCGCGGCGTTTGGGATGCTGCCGGCGATAGTCGCGCAAAAAGCGTTTCAATTGGGTGCCCACCAGTGGACGCATTACATCTCCTGAGCGCTTGGCCCCGCCGGCATCTACCCGCGCTCACCGGTATCAATTCGCTCGCGATCATACGACCGACCCGGTGGGGAGTCAAAGCACGGGGGGACTCGCGCGCGGTCGACAGCGCTCCGGCGCTGCTTGCCCGGCGCCTGCAAGCGAATATACTCCGGCCCATGTCGCTTCCATCGCTCTCGTTCATCAACGTTCTGCTGGCGGCTGCGCCCATTCTGCTGGTACTTTACCTGATGGCCGGCCGGCGCTGGGGAGGAAGCCAGGCGGGCATGGCGGGTTGGCTGGTTGCCGCCTTGATCGCCGTCATCTTCTTTGGCGCGAACGCCTTGCTGCTCCTGGTAGCAGCCGGGCGCGCCATGCTGCTGGCCCTCTTCGTGCTCTACATTATCTGGATGGCGCTCCTGCTGTATCACGTGGTGAACGAGGCCGGTGCGATCAAGGTCATCGGCGAGCGGCTGCCGGACCTGGCTCCTGACCGGGCGGGACAGGCGCTGCTGCTGGCCTGGGTATTCGGTTCATTCCTGCAAGGAGCGTCCGGCTTCGGGGTGCCGGCTGCCGTGGTGGCTCCCCTGCTCCTCGGCCTTGGTTTCGGGCCTAACATCGCCGTCGCCGCCGCGTTGCTTGGACATGGCTGGTCTGTCACCTTTGGTTCGCTGGGCTCCTCCTTCATCTCGTTGATCGCGGCCACCGGCGTGCCCGGCGATCAGTTTGCCAATCAATCAGCGTTGCTGTTGTGGGTTGCCTGCCTGGGCTGCGGGCTGGCGGTATTGTGGGCGGCCGGCGGAGGTTCCGCCTTGCGCGCTCGCTGGCCCCTGTTGGCGCTGTTGACTCTGGTCATGGGCGGCGTCCAGTGGCTGTTGGCCGTGACCGGCTTCTGGACCCTGGCCGCCCTTGCCGGCGGCCTGGCGGGATTGTTCGTCGGCGTACTGGTGTTGAGAGCAGGGATCCTGGACTTCACCTTGCCCGCCGAACACAGGGAGCGGCCCAATCACGGCAACAACCTGTTTCAGCCTCGTGTGCTGCGGGCGCTCTTCCCGTACCTGCTGCTGGTGGCGATCATCATCGTTGGCCAGACGATCTTGAAGGAGCCGCTCGGCTTCCTGGAGCTGAACATGCAGTTCCCGCAGGTGGAGACCTCGTTCGGCTGGACGACGCCGGAGGGGCCGGGGCGCAGCATTGACGTATTTGGCCACGCCGGGGCGCTGCTGCTTTACGGCAGCATCCTTGGCTTCCTCTGGTTCAAATGGCGGGGACCCTTGCAGACGAAGACGCCCTATAGCGGGCGCACGATTGTACGCAAAACGGTGAAAGGCTCGGTCAAATCGACAGTCAGCATCCTGGTGTTGGTTGCGATGGCGGTGACGATGGAGCACGCCGGCATGACTCAACTCCTGGCCGAAGCCCTCAGCCGGACCGGCAGCTTGTTCCCCTTCCTCAGCCCCTTCGTCGGCGCCTTGGGCGCGTTCATGACCGGCAGCAACACCAACAGCAACGTGGTATTCGGCCAGTTGCAGTTGCAGACCGCGACCGCCCTGGACTTATCGGTGGCCGTCATCCTGGCGGCGCAGACTGCCGGCGGGGCCATCGGCAGCGCCTTCGCGCCGGCCAAGGTGGTGGTCGGCTGCAGCACCGTGGCCGGCGCTCAGGATGGAACCGTATTGCGCCTGGCGACCGCGCTCGGCCTGAGTATCGTGGTGGTGCTGGGAATAATCGCCCTGCTGTTCGCCTGATTCACCCACATCTTTCACAGGAGCAGCGGCGCTTGCTCGACCCGGCAGCGGGCGGCCTTGATAATGCATAGAATGTCGTCTACTGCCCTGTCCGGCATCGAGTCCGGATTGACCACGCAGTAATTGAACTCATTGATCCGGCTCATCTCCTGGCGGGACGTCGCTATGCGCAACCTCAGCCCTTCCGGCGACTCGGACTTGCGTTCCCTCAGTCGCTGGACCATGGCTAGCTCGGACTCGGCGATCAGAAAGATGAACAGGGCGTTGGGCGCGAGCCGGCGAATCGTTGCCGCGCCCTGGGGATCGACGCGCATGATCACGTCCTTGCCGCTGGCCAGCGCATCCCGGATTTGTTGCTTGGGCACACCCTTATAGTCGTTATAGACAACGGCATATTCCAGCAGCTCTCCCTCATCGATCATGCGGGCGAACTCGTCGCTGGTGACGAAGATGTAATCCTCGCCGTGAACCTCGCCTTCGCGCGGCGGGCGTGTGGTTGCCGTCACAACGAAGTGAAAAGCAGTTGGCTCCCTTTCAATAAGCCGCCGGGCGATGGTGTCCTTACCCACGCCGGAAGGGCCTGAAATCACGATCAGCAGCGGGTAGTGTGAACGGTGATATGGGTCTCTTTCAGCCAAGTTGCACCTGTTGTTGCGCTCAATATAATCCAGCCCAATTATACTCGGGACAACCCGTAAGTCGTGTACTGAGGAGCGAAGTAATGCCTTTCTATGATTATCGTTGTTCGGATTGCCGCCGTCCGGTCAGGCTGTTTCTGAGCTACGCTGAGTACGACACGAGCGCTCCAAGCTGCCCGCATTGCGGCAGCCGGCAACTCCGCCGGCGTATCGGGCGCATCGCCATCGCCAAGTCCGAAGATGCCCGCATGGACGCGATGATGGACGAGAGTGCGCTGGCCGGCCTGGACGAGGAAGACCCCCGCGCCCTGGGTAGATTCATGCGCAAGATGAGCAGTGAAATGGGCGAGGATATGGGCGACGAATTTGATGAGGTAGTAGATCGCCTGGAAAAGGGTGAGTCTCCCGAGTCGATTGAGCAGTCAATGCCGGAGCTGGCCGAGGGGGGCGACGCTTTCGGCGGCGCTGACAACTTCTAGGAGCGATGACAGCCTGTCTAGCTCAACAGCGCCAACGACAGGAGATTGGACCAATCTTGGAGATCGGTCCAATCCGCGCGATTAATTCATTGACGATTACTTAATTGCGCCGGCCGTCATAGATACGCACATGCCGATTCGGCTCCTGACCGTAGCTATGGGAGACCAGGTCGGCCTGGCGGGCTAATTGATGTTGATAGCGGCGAATGTGCGCGTCCGCCGGGCTGAGATCGACCGACGGCTCGCCGGCATGAATACGAGCGATGGCCTCTTCCGCCTCGTGCAGCGCTAACTCAAAAGGGTCGCGATAAGTTGCCTCCAACCCGAATACTTCGGCCAACGCATTCTGCATCTGATTGACAGTGTTCGCGCGCAAGACGAAGATGGGAATTCGACGCTGTTCGGCGTCCAGGATAACCCGCTGCCGCCGGCGATAGTAGCTCTTTAGCGTGAACAGCACGTCCGCCTCGCCGGCATCCGATACGACTTCGACGCTGACCCCCAATTGCCGGGCCGCCTGAGTGAGCCGGTTTCGCGCCACGCCGTAGGGGAAAATGCGTTTCCGGGAGGTCTTGTCACGCCCGTTCCCGCCGCCGGACTGCTGCGCAATGCGGGACCCACGCACATTGTTCTGTTGTGAGCCGTTGCGCGGCCCGCGCTCGATCCGCTCGGGCTGCTGCTGGGCAGCGCCCGCCCGGCCGGACAGCACGGGGGATGAAGCCCGGCCTTGTTCCAGCTCAACGTGAATCTGCCCGCCCTCATCGCGATAACGCAGCTCAACGCCCAGCGAGCGTCCGCGTAACATAGCGTCCACCGACACCGAGACATCGTTATGGATGGCCAGCCGCTGGCGATCCTGGATCTCGATCAGCACGTCAAAAGTCGGCGGGGCGCGTCGCTCCAACACCGTCTTCTGCGTCCCGCGCCGCCTGGCCTCTTCATCGGAAAGGGTGACGCTTTCAATGCCGCCGACCAGATCCGATAACGTTGGATTCAGCAGCAGATTCTCTAACGTGTTGCCGTGGGCCGTGCCGACCAGTTGCACGCCACGCTCGTTGATCGTTCGCGCCGCCAGCGCTTCCTGTTCCCGGCCGATCTCGTCAATAATGATCACTTCCGGGTTGTGGTTTTCCACGGCTTCAATCATCGTCTCGTGCTGATGGGAAGGTCGCGGAACCTGCATGCGGCGCGCACGTCCCACTGCCGGGTGAGGGATATCGCCATCGCCGCCAATTTCGTTGGAGGTGTCAACGATAATGACCCGCTTGTTCTGGGCCAGGACCCGCGCCATTTCGCGCAGCATAGTGGTCTTGCCCACGCCGGGCCGGCCCACGAACAAAATGCTGCGCCCATCCTCCACAATGTCGGAGATAATATCTATGGTTCCGTAAACGGCGCGCCCTACCCGGCAGGTAAGGCCGACGATATCGCCGCGACGATTGCGAATGGCGGAGATGCGATGCAGGGTACGGGCCATGCCGGCGCGATTGTCATCGTCGAACGCTCCCAAACGGCTGACTACCGTCTCCAACTCCTCTTGGGTGGTTTCGGCCTCGCGCAGGATCAGCTCGCCGTCCACAAAGCGCGCCGCCGGACGGCGTCCAAGATCCATCACCACTTCCAGCAGTTCGCTCTCCCGCCCACTGGCCTTGATTGGCTCACAAATGTCTGCCGGTAAGATCGTTAATAAGCTGTGTAGGTCCTCTCTTGCTTGTTCGAGTATCTCTTGCTCAGCAATTGTCGGAATAGTCATCTACCTAAACCATCTGCGCAGGGATAGCGGCCACGTTCATGCCTGGCATTCCTGCTGTCCTGTCTCAAAACGGCGGCGCTTGCCGATCGGATTTTTTCACGGGGTGTGATCTGGCGTTCCGGGATCTGCAAATAAGGCGTCGGGGGCGCGGTCGCTCCCTGCGTCGCCAATCGGCCGGCCGGCACAAGCTGTTCGCCCTTGATGGGATGCAAGGTGTGTTTCACCATCACCGCCTGGCTGCCCCAGGGTTCGAAGTTGTTGGACGCCAGATAGCCTTGTAGCCAGCTTTGATAGCGGCGGACACAGCAGTAAACAGGGTGGTCCGCCCGCGGAGTGGCGATCTGTACCGCGGCCGCGATGATGCCGGCTGTCTCGGCCTGAGCATTGGGGTGAATAAAGAAGCGCAACCAGGCCGCGCCGGGACCGTCGTGCACATGCACGAACGCCGCCAGCTCACGGTCAGCGTCGCGCATCGTCCAGAGGACCCCGTGGTCAGGCGGGGTGGGTTCGACCATCTGGATCAGCGGCGGCACTATATGCGCGTAGAGCAACGCCATCTCCCAATCATCATCCGGCCGGTAGGGCTCCAGCATCATCTGCTCGTTGCCCAGCGGGTGGTCGCCCTCCAGGATCCAGAGGTCCTGCCGCGTGTAAACGACAAAGCCGGCCCGGCGCAACATGATCAGTTCCGGGCCGCTCTCATTCACATCAGCCACCAGACTATGTACCCCCCGCTGGCCGAGTTCAGCTACGACGCCGTCCAGCAACGCCAGCCAGAGATTCTCGTCCAGCAATTCGGTGGCTTTTGCGAGAGGCACGCCGACCTGATATGGTTCAACCGACTCTGCGGCGGCCGTGGCGCTGATGAAGACCAGTTGAGCGCGCGAATTGTCTTCGCTAATCTGAATCTGTACAAAGCCGGCTCCCGACTTGTTCTCTCCCCGGCAGACAAATGTCACATCCTCGCCATTCGCCACCAGGCTGTGCAAAGCTCCCCACAGCGGCTGCCAGCGCCGGGTAAGCGCCGTTTCCGTGTGCAAAAGGGTTCCCCGCTCGCTCAAACGGCGTACGAGCGCCAGATCACGCAAATTGAACAGACGTGCCATTGATTGACAGTGTAGCAGCAGCGAATTGCCGGCGCAACAGACGCAGACGATTCGCTAACGGATGCGCCTGCCTTCTACGCAAACCCCGCAGGTCTTGCTGAGCAAGCGCGTTCTGCAATGGACCCCGGAAATACCTGCGGGGTTTTTTGCTCACTGGCCGGGACACTTACCGGCGATCAGAATCCGGGCAGTAACGGACGGACCCAGGGCATACCGAGCACAAGCATGACCAGCGTTATCGTGTAGAAAATCGCGGCCCGGCGATTCTTGCTCAGATCGTTGGTCCCGCGGCGAGACAACACACGCCCCACATGCACAAGCACAACCACCGCCAGCATGATAGCAATATGCTCAACAGACCAAAATCGGGCGTTGGTGTCGGACATAGCTGCGCCAAAATCCCGCAGCGCAGAGCGCGTGATTGGGCTCAAGAACAAGTACAAAATCAGCCCCAACAACACCTGAATATCTACGGATATCGTGTAGAGCAGCCCCAGGCGATCATCGGTCTTGGTCCAGGACCGACCGGCAAACCAGCCGAATAGCGCCCGGCTGGCAGCCATCAGGCCGGCCAATACGACCAGCCAGCGGACTATATTGTGCAGGGCCAGAACGATTTCGTATGCGCTCATCAAACAACTCTCCTGGCAGCGATGTAGTCAATATTGATCAGGCCGGCCCATATGCGGACGACCCTTCAGGCCGATCGGCGCCGGGACCGCAACCACACGAACAGCACGAGCAATGTGCCCAGCAGGGCCAGCAGGGCGACCTTCTTTTGCCGCTCGTTCAGTTGCGGCCGCTCCGGCGTTGTTTCAGCAATCCACTCGAAGGTCTCCAACATGCCGGTTTGCAGCGGTCGCGGCTCCCAGCCGAGTTCACGCCGGGCTTTGTCAGCGCGCACCATATAGGTTAGGCCCAACACGTTGACTCCCTCCGCGCTGATCACCGGCGGCAAGGAGAGCGCGGAGCCGACGACATTCATCGCCGGGGCCAGCGGCTGCAACACCCGCGCCGGCACGCGCACCACCGGCGCTCGCTTGCCGGTCAGATAGGACCAGAAGTCGTACATCTCGCCCAGGGGAACCGCCGGGCCGGCCAGAATGTAGCTTTCGCCGATGCGCCCCTTTTCCGCCGCCAGGATAATCCCTTCGGCGATGTCCTCCACATGGGCGTATGTGACCGTCATCTCCGGCCCAGCCAGCACCGGCGCGCCGCGATAGAAAGAGCGCATCAGGTCCATGATGGCGCTATGATCGCCCGGCCCGTAAGCCACGCCGGGCATGGCGATGATGATCGGCGCTCCTTTCTCCATCAGGGGGATGGCCACCTTGTAATGCGCCAGCCACTTCGTGCGATCGTACTCCGTGCTGAACGGGCCGTTGTACTGGTACGTCTCATCAACCATCTTCCCCCCGGTGTCGCCGAACACGACCGCGGAGCTGACGTAGACTATCCGGGGCACGCCCATTTCATGCGCCAGCCTCAGCACCTTGCGCGTGCCGCCGACGTTGATGATCTCCGCCTGCATCCAGTCATGGCGGCCCGTCTCGTACCAGCCGGCGACATGAAAGACGATGTCGCTGCCCTTCATCGGCGCGCGCATCGAGGCGGAGTCGGTGATATCGCCCATCGCCGGCATCGCTCCCAATTCGCGCATGCGCTCGGCGCCGCTCTCGGAACGGGCCAGGGCCACTACCGAATAGCCGCGCGCCACCAGTTTGCGGACCACGTGTTGGCCGATGAAGCCGGTGCCGCCGGTAACAAATGCCTTCATAGTCGTTCCCCTTTGCTAATCAATCTGGGACACAGGCCGGATCGCCCCGGCATTACGCAGCGCATTATACTCAAGATCCGGCGCGGAGGCACTCTCGCGGGCGAACAGTCGCCTTGTGCGAACCCCGCAGGTCCGGCTGAGCAGGTCCGGCAGCGAGGGCGTGAGAGACCTCCGGGTTTGGTCGCGGACAAATGGTTTGCAGCCCGGATCGTCAGTGCTATAATGTGCGCAATTCAGGGGCGCGTAGCTCAGTTGGTTAGAGCGCACGGTTCACATCCGTGAGGTCCTGGGTTCAAGTCCCCGCGCGCCCACTGTGACCACAAGGATCGTGGAAATAGCGAACCGTGAGGTCAGCAAACTAAGATTTCGTTCAGGTTTGCGACTTCGTGACCACACGGTTCAAAACCATGACTCCACTCTCACAAGCAATTCCCGGCTTCCTGTTTGCCAAGGAAGTGCAGGGTCTCAGCCCCAACACGTCCCGAAATTACACGCTGATCTTGAAGCGCTTCCTGCTCTTCTTCAGGGGCGAGGATCCGCCGCTGACCGACATCAGCGCCCTTCAGATTCGCGCTTTCCTGCACTCGTTACAGAAGGAGGCCCCGCCGACGAACAGGGTCATCCGGCAAGCGGAGAAGCCTCTGAGTCCGAAGAGCATCCGCAACACCCACGCGGCCCTATCTTCGATGTGGGAATGGGCCATCGAGGAAGGGCTCGCCGACGAGAACGTGGTGCGCAAGGTGAAGCCGCCCAACCCGAAGCTGCCGGCAGTAAAACCATTCGAGCCGGAAGAGATCCAGGAAGTCCTTAAGCACACAATTGACGCGCCCTCCCAGGAGCTGCGCCTGCGTGATAAGGCGATGATTCTCTTTCTGCTGGATACAGGTGTCCGAGTATCAGAGCTGTCCGGCCTGAAAGTTAAGCACGTGGACCTGATAGCAGGTTCCGCTCTAGTTAGTGGCAAAGGCCGCCTCGATAGCGGCGCCGGCCGGCAGCGTTTGGTGTACTTTGGCGACAGGGTGCGGCGGGCAGTGCACCGCTACCTGCAGGCACGCAAGAAGGTTCACGGTGAGGCCTGGCTGTTCGCCACGGAGGACGGTCGCCAGTTAACTCGCATGGTCATCCGCAAGCACCTGAGCCGCATCGGGGAACGAGCCGGCGTGTTGCCCTGTTACCCGCACCGTTTTCGCCACACATTTGCCATCTTCTACCTGCGCAACGGCGGCGACGTATTCACGCTCCAGCGCTTGCTGGGCCATAGCAGCCTGGACATGGTGAAGCGCTATTTGTCCATTGCGCAGACCGATGTAGAGGCCGCTCACCGCAAGGCAGGTCCGGTCGACAATTGGGGGTTGTAGGCGAATTGCTGTGGAGAATGGAGGGCAGATAGCCGGCTGTGGGCCGCGGTTCTGACCTTGGGTCAGGTGGCCCTACCTGCTATCCAGGATGCGTTCCAGTCTGGCCAGTCGAGATTCGAGTTCGCCGGCCCGAGCGTGATCGCGATCCGGTGAAGCTTTCCCCAGGCCGCCGATGCGCCGGCTGATATCCTGATCCGACATGACGCCATATACGCCGTCGGTAATGCTCAGGTTGGCATGCATCAGGTTCATGCTCACCGCCTTCAGATCGGCGATGTCTTGCGCCTGTTTGAGGGCATAGACGGCGTGACCATGCCGGAATTGGTGGGGCGAGCGATAAGGGAGATTGACTGCTTCCAGCCACCGGCGGAAGTCCTTGCGCACCCGCACGTGCCGGTGCCGGCCGATGGTGGCCCCTCCAGTGTCAATACCACCCTGCAGGCTCTCCAAGGGTGCGAACCAGTAGCCGTCTCCCGTCAACTCGCTCCTGGTCAAGTTGTCCCAGGCTTCCACGACCGGCATGAATTCCGGGACATCCAGCAGGTAGGTCGTTGCGTGCTTGCCGAACTTCGTGCGCATCCCCAGTTCCGGCCATTGCCGGATCGTTCGCCTTTCGATATCTACCGCGGACAGGGGCAAGGAGACAAAGGCCCCAACGCGCATGCCCGATAGGAAGAGAAAAACCGCCGCAGCCTGGATCCGTTTCTCCCAAAGCTCATTAGCCGGCGCGCCGGCCATGGCCTGTACCTCCGCCAATGTCACGGCTTTGTGGGCCTTTTGAACGCCAAGCTCCCTCGGCGGCCTGAGCGACTCCAGCCAGGCTTCACTGATGGAGCGGTAGCCGTGGCGATGGGTGCGCAGCCAGCGCAGGAAATACTTCGCCGTGCGGACGACTTTCCTGGTATAGGCGGGAGACAGCGGCCTGTCTTTGCCGTCAAGCCGGGCGGAGCGCAGATACTCGGCGAATGGCGGGCGGATCTTCTCCACAGCGCTGAACGGCTTGTCATTGGCCCAGAGGAGCAAGTGCCGCAACCGGCATTCATCCAGGCGCGCGGTAGCTTCAGAGATCTGCTCGATTTCCCGCCGGAATTGCAGGAACGCCTTCACAACCTGCCAGTTATTGCGGTTGATCATGATGACTCTCGCTCCATAGCCACAATCTTTGCCAGCCTTCGGCCGCAGTTGGGGCAATCGCTCAAGCGATATATGAGGCCGGCCTTCTGTTTCTCAATCGCCCGCACCATCTTCACACCATTCCGGCAGGTCATGCAGAACGCCTGGTCCTGTGCCAGGCTGATCCTGGCATAATTCCTTTCGTACCAGCGGCGAAACTCTTTTCCATTGAGCAGGATGTGGTTGCTCTGATCGCGTTTATGAGGACAGCCGGATGGGACGTATATCTGGC
>CAZIKT010000008.1:0-21703 GCA_964539885.1 uncultured Ardenticatenaceae bacterium
GGGTGGATGAAATCGTGCCGGTGGATGTCTACGTCGCCGGCTGCCCGCCGCGCCCGGAAGCATTGTTGGACGGCATTCTCACCTTGCATGAGAAGATTCGCAGCGAGAAGATGACGGATTGGGCTTAGTGATGACGGACTGGGCAGAAAAGAACGAAGCTGTCACTCAGCGAGTCGCGGAGGCCTTTCCGGGAGCGATCATCGAGTCGGTGGACTTTCGCGGCGAGCGCACGTTGATCATCGAGGCCGGGAAACTGAAACCGATTTGTGTCTTCCTGCGCGATGACGACGCCCTGCGCTACAACATGCTGGAAGATATCGTCGCCGACGATATGCTGCCGGATTTTCCTCGCTTCGCTGTGAACTACCATATCTACTCTATCCCCGGCAACCATCGCGTTCGCTTGCGGACGATGGTGGAGGACCCCGACCGCGGCCCGCAAACCTTGGCGGATGTCTGGCCGATCGCTACCTGGCTGGAGATGGAAGTGTGGGATCTGATGGGTATTCGCTTTGCCGGCAACAACAATCTGCGCCGCCTCTTCCTGCCGGAAGACTGGCAGGGTCACCCGCTGCGCAAGGACTACCCATTGGGCTATGAAGAGGTGCAATTCTCGTTCAACTGGGAAGCGATTGACGCCCGGAAGCCGTATGCCAAGGAGTAGCTTGTCACGGCAAGCTGCCGCGGAAGCTTCACACTGAGACTGGAAATGACACTAAAGACAGATTCCCCACGCAGCGGCCCGCCGGCGCCAATCAGCGACACCTTCCAGGAATTGTCCGTGGAGGAGCTGCGCGCCAAATACGGCACGCTGATGGAAATCTCTGACGAAGAGAACATGCTGCTCAGCATGGGGCCGCAGCATCCCAGCACGCACGGCGTCTTGCGCCTGCTGATTGAACTGGACGGCGAGACGGTAGTCAATCTTGCGCCGGACATCGGCTTCCTACATACCGGCATCGAAAAGAACATGGAAGCCAAGACGTATACCAAGGCGCTGGTCATGACCGACCGTATGGACTATCTGTCGCCGATGTCCAACAATCTGGGCTACGTATTGGCGGTGGAGAAGCTGTTGGGCATCGAGGCGCCGCCGCGGGCGCAGGCCATCCGGGTCATCCTGGCGGAGCTGGCTCGTATCGGCAGCCACCTGGTCTGGCTGGGCACGCACGCGCTGGACCTGGCGGCCATGTCTGTGTTCCTCTATTGCTTCCGGGAGCGGGAATTTTTGCTGGATATCTTTGAGATGTGTGCGGGCCAACGGATGATGGTCAGCTATTTCAGGCCCGGCGGGTTATGGCGTGATGTGCCGGAGGCGTTCGAGCCGGCGGTGCGCGAGTTTCTGGGCTTCTTCCCGGCCCGCATGGCGGACTACGAAGCCCTGTTGACGAAGAATCCAATCTGGTTGCAGCGCACCAAAGGGGTGGGGGTGGTGACGCCGGAGCAAGGCGTCGCCTGGGGGCTGACCGGCGGCAGCCTGCGCGGCTCAGGTGTGAACTGGGATATCCGCAAAGCCATGCCGTATTGCGGTTATGAGCAGTACGACTTTGAGGTTCCACTGCGAACAGAAGGCGATGTCTATGCTCGCTATCAGGTGCGCATGGAAGAGATGACCCAAAGCCTGCGCATCATCGAGCAAGCGTTGAATAAGCTGCCGGACGGCCCGGTGCAGGTGGCGGACCGCAAGATTGCGCCCCCGCCGCGCTCCGAGCTGGGCACCAGCATGGAGGCGGTCATCCATCATTTCAAGCTGTGGACAGAGGGCTTCAGCGCCCCCGCCGGCTATGTCTATCAGTCAATCGAAGCGCCGCGCGGCGAGTTTGGCTGCTACCTGCGCGGCGACGGATCGCCGAAGCCGGCGCGGGTTCATTTCCGGGCGCCCTCATACGTGAATCTGGCCTCATTGCCCTGGATGGCCAAGAACGTCCTGGTGGCCGATCTGGTAGCCATTATCGGCTCAATTGACATCGTCCTGGGCGAGATCGATAGATAGGCGCGATGACTATGGGCGTATTAACGGAGAAGTATCCTGAGGTTGTAGCAGGGCTGCTGGCCCGTTACCCGGAGAAGAAGTCAGCGGTCTTGATGCTGATGCACCTGGCGCAGGAAGAGTACGGCTACATGAGCCGGGATGCTATGGAAGAGGTGGCGGCCATCCTGGATATCGAACCGACGCATGTCCTGTCGCTTGCCGGCTTCTATAGCCTGTATTACGAAGAGCCGGTGGGTCAATATGTGCTGGAGATCTGCACGGACCTGGCCTGCGCCCTGCGCGGCGCGGATGAATTTGCCGAGATGGCCTGCCGCAAGCTGGATATCGAGCCGGAAGGTACAACGGCGGACGGGCTGTTTACCGTCAAGCGGGTAATGTGTCTGGGCGCGTGTGATCGGGCCCCAATGCTGCAATGCAATTTGAAGTTTGAGGAGAATCTTGACGAGGAGAAGTTCGACGCTCTGCTTGCCCGCCTGCGCGAACAAGCGAGTGCGGAGGGCGAAGGGCCGTCGGTTGTGCAGCGAATTGCCTCATATGCGGCGGTTTCTGCCCCGATCAGCGCCACGCCTTGATCCCGCGGATCACGTGAGAGGCGATCCTCGTCCATCTGGAAGAATATGATGAGCCATTTGCTCCTGCGGCATCGCGATATTGAGAACATCCACCGGCTGGATGTCTATCAGGCGCACGGCGGCTACGAGGCCTGGCGGAAATGCCTGCTGGAACTAACACCGGAAGATGTCATCGCCATCGTGCGCAAGGCCAATATCAAGGGGCGGGGTGGGGCCGGCTTTCCCGCTGGGGTCAAGTGGGGCTTCATACCCAAGGACGCGCCGGTCAAGTACATCGCCGTCAACGCTGACGAATCGGAGACAGGCACCTTCAAAGATCGTGAGCTGTGCGCGTTTAACCCTCACCAGGTAATCGAGGGTGCGTTGATTGCCGCCTATGCGGTCGGCGCACAGACCATTTACATCTATTTTCGCGGCGAGTACATGGATGCGGCGTACGCATTTGAAGAGGCGCTGCAACAGGCCTATAGCGCCGGCCTGATCGGCGACGACATCCTGGGCTCCGGCTTTAGCTGCCGCTTTTACGCATCATACGGGGCAGGCGCGTATATCTGCGGTGAAGAGACGGCGCTGCTCTCCTCTTTGCAGGGCGACCTGGGACAGCCCTGGTCCCGGCCGCCGTTTCCCGCGCAGGCCGGCCTTTACGGCAAGCCAACCGTGGTCAACAACGTCGAGACCCTGTGCAACGTGCCGCTGGTGATCGCCAACGGCGCGGATTGGTATCTGGGCCTCGGCTCAGAAAGCAGCCCTGGCCCGAAGATCGTCTGCTTGAGCGGGCATGTCAATCGCCCCGGCAACTATGAAGTAATCATGGGCAAGGTCACATACCGCGAACTGATTTTCGGTGAGGAGTATGGGCAGGGGATTTTCGGCGGCGAGCAGGTGAAGGCGGTGCTGCCCTCCGGCGGTTCCGGGCCGGTGATCACAGCGGCGGCGCTGGATGCCCCAGTCTCCTTTGACGGCCTGAACTCCTTTGGCTCCATGATGGGCTCGGCGTCCGTGATCGTGATGAACGAGCACACCGATATGGTCTGGATTACCCTGAAGGCGATCGAATTCTTCCGGCACGAGTCGTGCGGCAAGTGCACGCCCTGTCGCGAGGGGACTTACTGGCTGGAGAATCTGCTGCATCGGATCCACGCCGGCCATGGCACGGAAAAGGATTTGCAGGTGCTGGAGAGCGTCGCCAACCAGATGGTCGGCAAATGCTTGTGTGCGCTGGGTGAGTTTGCCACCAGCCCGGTGCTCTCAACCGTGAAACATTTCCTACCTGAATATAAGGCGAAGATCGCCCCCGCCGCTAACGGCCAATCAGTCCGCGCGCGGACGGCGCAGAAGGGCGTACCGGCTTAACGAACTGGTCGCATCGCCGGTGTGATCGTTGGCGACGCCGGGGACCAGGGGAAAATAGCAGATTAGAGATGAGCGATTCTGTAAGGATCATTGTAGACGGTCGGGAAGTAGACGTTCCAGCCGGGGCAACTGTCGTAGATGCCGCCAAGTTGGCCGGCGTGGATATCCCGGTCTTCTGTCATCACCCCAAGCTAGAGCCGGTGGGCATGTGCCGGATGTGCCTGGTGCAGATCGGTCTGCCCATGCGCGATCGCGCCACCGGCGCGCTGCTCACTAATGAAGACGGCAGCCCACAATATGGCTGGGGGCGCGTCTTGCAGACCGGCTGCACGGTGCGTGTCACCGATGGGATGGCCATCCGTACCAATACCAAGGAGGTCGAGCAGGCGCGTGAGGATATTATCGAGTTCCTGCTTACCAGCCATCCGCTGGACTGCCCGATCTGTGACAAGGGCGGCGAGTGCCCCTTACAAGAACTTACCATGCGGCATGGGGAAGGTACCAGCCGTTTCGACTTCTCTCAGAAGATGCACCTGGCCAAGCATGTGCCGCTGGGCGATCTGATTTATCTGGATCGAGAGCGCTGCATCCAGTGCGCGCGCTGCACCCGCTTCCAGGCTGAGATTGTGGATGACCCGGTGATCGCATTCCATAACCGTGGTCGCCGGCTAGAGATCGTTACCAACTCGGAACCCGGCTTTGACAGCATCTGGTCCGGCAATACCACCGACGTCTGCCCGGTGGGCGCGTTGACCACTGCGGACTTTCGTTTTGGGGCCCGCCCCTGGGAATTGGCCCCGGTCGCCAGCATCTGTCCACATTGCCCGGTGGGCTGCAACACGACAATGAGCACCCGGGCGGAGGCGAAATCCGGCGGCAGACGAGTGATCAAGCGGATCATGCCCCGCCAGAATGAATGGGTGAACGAGATCTGGATCTGTGACAAAGGGCGCTTTGTGCATCATTTTGCGGATTCCAGCGAACGCCTGAGAGCGCCGCTGGTGCGCAAGAACGGCGAGTTACAGCCGGCAAGCTGGGATGAGGCATTGGAGGCGGCGGCCAAAGGATTGCAGGCGGGCGCGGGCAGGGTAGCCGGCGTGGCCGGAGATCATCTGAGCAACGAGGATCTCTTCCTGTTTGGGCAGTTCTTCCGCAAGGGCTTGAAGAGCAATCACATTGACCTGGCGACGCCGCGCGTCGGCGGTGCTGATATCGTCGCGGCCGTCGGTTTGGCGAGTGGCAGCAATCTGAAAGAGTTGGGCAAGGGCGATGCCATTCTAGTCGCAGCCTGTGACCTGCACGAAGAAGCGCCGGTCTGGTGGCTGCGCGTCAAGCAGGCGGCCGAGCGTGGTGCGACGCTGGTCGTGCTGAACGTCCGCCCGACTCGCCTGGACCGCTTCGCCGATCATCTATTGCTGGCCAGGCCCGGCGATCTTCCGGCGACCGCCGGCTGGTTACTGAAACTCAGCAAGGTCGAGATCAGCGAGAGCGACAACCCCTTACAAAGGGCGGCAAATGCGCTGATAAGTGCCAACAACGTGACGGTGTTCTATGGAGCCGACGCGCTAACCTATGCGGAAAGCGACATGCTTGCGCGCACGCTCGCTAGCCTGCTGCTGGTGAGCGCAGAAGACGGCGCGAAGCATGTAGGCCGGGCGAACAACGGTCTAATTGCCGTATGGCCGCGCAACAATACGCAAGGCGCCTGGGACATGGGTCTGCGACCTGACGCCGGCCCCGGCTATCAACGGCTGCCGAATCCCGGCATGTCTAGCGACCAGATTTACGCCGGGGTCGCTGCCGGCGATGTCAAAGCGCTGTATGTGATGGGGGCCGATCCCGTTGGAGCCGACTTGCTCAATGACAGGGGCGGGCTGGATTTCCTGGTCGTGCAAGAGCTGTTCATGACGGAGACGGCGCACCTGGCGGACGTCGTGCTGCCGGCGCAGAGCTGGGCCGAGCGAGAAGGTACCTTCACAAACGGCGAGCGCCGGGTCCAGCGTTTCTACGCTGCCATCCAGCCGGTTGGCGACGCCCGCGCAGACTGGCAGATTGTCGCCCAGATAGGCGAGAAGGTCGGCATGGGCAAGCCGGCTGTCGCCGCCGGGTTGGTGTTCAATGAGATCTCGCGCGTCGTACCCCAATACAAGGGAATGACTTACCGCACCCTGGCTCGTGTCGAGGATCAATGGCCGGACGTGGGCGGAGAAGACCTGTACTATGGTGGGACTGCCTATCAGAACGGTTCCGGCTTGGGGCAGCAATGGCCGGTTATCGCCGAGTCCAAAGCGGTGGAGATGTACGAGCTACCGGAGATCGTTTCAGCGGCGGAGGATGGGCTGAGCGCCATCGTCGCGCCGGCGCTATATGCCCCGGGTACGCTGATCAATTGCTCTTCGGTTGTGGCGTCGCGCGTAGAGGAGTCGGCGCTGTATCTGGATGCCGGCGACGCTGCGGCGCTTCAGCTCAGCGACGGCGAGGTGGTAGCGACGCAAGCCGGCGGAGAGCGAGAAGTCCGGGTGCATGTGAACGGCGCTGCCCGGCCCGGCCTGGCTGTGCTGAAGGGAGTGCCCGCCCGCGCCGGCCGCTTCCCGTTGGAACTTAAGGAGAGGAAGTAACTGTGTGTAGCCGCGCCGGATGGACGGAACTTGTCCGCAGACTGCACAACTCGCTCGACAGGGATTCTGTATGACCGCAGGTGAAATCGCGTTACGCGCGCTGATAGTCGGCTTCATAATCACCTTCGCGGTGATCACCGGATTCGCCTACACCACCTTGCTGGAGCGCAAGTTGCTGGCCCGCCTGCAGCACCGGGTCGGCCCAAACAGGGCCGGTTATATTCCCATCCCGCGCCGGGGCGGAGGAGAACGCCGGTTACTGGGCGGCATCATGCAACCGGCCGCCGACGCGGTGAAGCTGTTCTTCAAGGAGGACGCCACACCAGACCGTGCCGATCGGGTTGTTTACAACCTGGCTCCAATCCTAGCGGTGCTGCCGGCGATCCTGATCCTGGCCGTAATCCCCTGGGCGCCTGAGATAAATATCTTCGGCGTGGAATTCAGCCCGTACTTCGCCATCGCGCCGGGGGTCAACGTGGGTATGTTGTTCATCCTGGCGATCACCTCGATCGGGGTGTATGGTGTGGCTCTCGCCGGCTGGGCCTCTAACAGCAAATACTCAGTGTTGGGCGGAATCCGCGCCGCTGCGCAGATGGTCAGCTACGAGTTGGCGCTGGCCCTATCCATTTTGCCACCGGTGATGTTAGCCGGCAGCATGGACCTGGGCGAGATTGTGGAGGCGCAGAGAGGGCTGTGGTTCATTTTCATCCAGCCGATTGCCGGATTCATCTTCCTGGTGGCGGCGCTGGCGGAATTGCAGCGAGCGCCGTTTGACCTGCTCGAAGCGGAGCAAGAGCTTTCCTCCGGCTACAATGTTGAGTACGGCGGTATGCGTTTCGGCGCTTTCTTCATGGCCGAATACATGAAAATGATCTCGTTGAGCGCCATCGCCGCCACGCTCTTCTTTGGCGGCTACCGTGGCCCATTCATTGATCAACTTCCCGGGCTGGGGTTTGTATACATCATCATCAAAATCATTCTCAGCCTGTGTATCATGATCTGGATTCGGGCATCGCTTCCCCGTTTCCGCTATGACCAGTTGATGAATTTTGGCTGGAAGGCGCTGCTGCCGATCGCGTTGGCCAATTTCGTGGTGACCGGCGCGGCGATCATCCTGGTTGAGGAAAACGTGCTCAGCATTGAAGGCATGTTGGGCTTATTCAGCGGCTAGCAGGTGCGGCCTTTGATGACGTTGATGGTAGTTCACGGAGAGACGCATGTTTGGTGAGATACTGCGGGGTTTGGGCACGACGCTCAAACATCTGATGCAGCCGCCGGTTACGATTCAATACCCGGAAGTCAAGCGGCCGGTCCGTAACCGCTTTAAGGGCCGGCATGCCCTCAAGCGTTACGACAATGGACTGGAAAAATGCATTGGTTGCGCCCTGTGCGCCGCTGCCTGTCCCGCAGACGCCATTTTCGTTGAGGCCTCCGAGAACACGGACGAGAAACGATTCTCGCCCGGTGAGCGCTACGCCAGCACGTATGAGATCAACATGCTGCGCTGCATCTTCTGCGGCTACTGCGAAGATGCCTGCCCGACCGAAGCTATCGTCCTGGAGAGCGAGTACGAATTAAGCTTCTACGATCGGGCCAGCGCCATCTATACGCGCGAGATGCTACTCGATCCGGTGCCGGAGGGTGGAAAACCCACGCCGCAGGTGACCGAGCCGGGTGTCTTTACACGCGCGATTCCAGTCATGAAGGATCCGGATTAGGCGGCTGATTACACTGCCTGGAAGGGCTGAACGGTCCCGATTGAAGGCGAAGTTATGGGAAGTCCGATTATCTTTCTGATTTTGGCCGCGATCGCGATTTTCGCGGCAATGGGCATGTTGCTCAGTCGCAACGCGATTCATAGCGCGCTTTTCCTGATCCTGGTCATGGCGACCATCGCTGTCTTTTACCTGGTGCTGAACGCGCCGTTCATCGCGATGGTGCAGGTCGCTGTCTATGCCGGGGCGATCATGGTCCTCTTTCTCTTCGTGATCATGCTCCTGGGTGCTGAACAGCTGCAGGGCGCACGCGGCGGCTCGGGCTGGCAGAGCGGCCTGGCGCTGGCTCTGGCGGTGGCGTTGATAGTCGCTTTTGGCTTCGTCCTGTTCGGCTCGTCCTCGGGAGCGGAAGCGACGGCTCCGGCAATCGATGCCGGTCCCACAGCCATTGGGCTGGAGCTCTTCGAGTCCTACGTCTTTCCATTTGAAATTACCTCGGTGCTATTGCTGGTAGCGATGGTCGGGGTGGTGGTAATGCGTACACGTAAGAGGGCGCGGAAAAATGCCTGAGCAGGTTACCATTGACTGGTATGTGGCTTTAAGCGTCATCCTCTTTACCATCGGCGCATTGGGCGTACTGCTGCGGCGCAACGCATTGATCATCTTCATGTCGGTCGAATTGATGCTGAACGCGGCGAATCTAGCCTTCGTGGCCTTCGCCCGGCACCTGGGCGACCTGGGTGGGCAAATCTTCGTCTTCTTCGTAATGACGGTCGCTGCGGCCGAGGTGGCGGTCGGGCTGGCCCTGATTGTGGCTATCTTCCGCACCAAGCACAGCACGAATATCGATGAGATCAACACGATGAAGGGATAGGGGATGACCGCAGCATGACCCGTTGCGGCTTACGCCGGCGGGTCGTACACGGCACACGGATATGAATGCATTTGCTTTGGCGCCACTGATTCTCATTTTCCCCGTGATAGGGCTGCTCTTCAACGGCTTCTTTGGCCGGCGCTTTGTCGACGCCAACCGCAACTCCGGCGAGAAGTGGTCCGGCTGGTTCGCCAGCGTCATGGCCCTGGCATCCTTCGCAATCGCCGTGTTGCTGATGTTCAGCCTGATCGCCAACCACCATCACGCTGAGATTGTGCCGCTGTTCGACTGGATCAATATCCCCTCCGCCGACTTCTATGTGCCCTGGGCGCTGCAGGTAGATACGCTCTCCGTGACCATGATGCTGGTTGTGGCGGGCGTGGGCTCGCTGATCCACATTTACGCCATCGGCTACATGCACGGCGACCCGGACTTCTCGCGCTTCTTCGTCTACATGAACCTCTTCCTCTTCTTCATGTTGACCCTGGTGAGCGCGAACAACTACCTGATGATGTTCGTGGGCTGGGAAGGGGTGGGCCTCTGTTCGTTCCTGCTGATTGGCTTCTGGTTCGATCGGGTGAACAAGAAACATGAGCCGATGAACGCCAATGCCGCTCGCAAGGCGATGGTCGTTAACCGTATCGGCGATTTTGCCATGGTCCTGGCCATGATCCTGCTCTTCTGGACCTTCGGCTCTCTGGAATATCACGTGGTATTTGAGGAAGCGGCGGTGGCCTTTGAGCTGGGACATGTCGTGCAATTCGGCAGCTTCTCCGCGCACATCACAACGGTGCTGACGGCGGTCACGGCGCTGTTCTTGGTGGGCGCGGCCGGCAAATCGGCCCAGATTCCGCTGTATGTCTGGTTGCCGGATGCCATGGCCGGCCCGACGCCCGTTTCCGCCCTCATCCATGCTGCCACGATGGTGACCGCCGGCGTCTATCTGTTCGTGCGCAGCGACTTGTTGTATGAAATCGTGCGCGAAAGCGGCGATTTGATCTTCGGCGTTATCTCATCGCCGGATCTCGTCGCCTACACGGGAGCATTCACCGCGTTGCTCGCCGGACTGATCGCATTCTCGCAGAACGACATCAAGAAAGTGCTCGCTTACTCGACGGTCAGCCAGTTGGGTTTCATGGTGGCGGCTGCCGGCATGGGCGCTTATGTGGCGGCCATCTTCCACCTGGTCACCCACGCCTTTTTCAAGGCGCTGCTCTTCCTCGGCTCCGGCTCGGTCATTCACGGGATGGAGCACGGACATCATCACCTGCATCACGGGGCGCATCATGGGCAGGATGACTTCGACCCACAGGACATGCGCACCATGGGCGGGTTGCGCACGAAAATGCGCACTACCTTTGTAGTCTACCTGATCGGCGCGCTGGCCCTGGCCGGCATCTTCCCATTGGCCGGCTTCTGGTCGAAGGATGAATTGCTGCTGCATGGTCAGGAGCATCTGGCCGGCGTGTACATCATACTGCTAATCGCCGCCTTCTGCACCGCCTTTTACGTGGGCCGGCAGCTAAAAATGGTCTTCTTCGGCCAGCCGCGCCACGAAGCAGCTGAACATGCCGTAGAGAGCCCTCCCATCATTACCGTGCCGCTGATCATCCTGGCTTTCCTGACGCTCGTTGGCGGCCTGCTCAATTTGCCCCATTTCTCGCAGGCCATGGCGGAGGGAGAAGGGCCATTGCCGGGACGGTACTTCCTGATCCTGGAGCATTGGCTGGAGCATTCGATCCCGGCCTTTGAGTTTACGGAGGAAGGGCTAATCCACCTACCCCATACGCCGATTGTGATTAATCTGACCGTGGCGGTGCTTTCGACCCTTCTGGCAGTGGGCGGACTGGCGTTGGCTATCTTTGTGGTCTATCGCCGGCATCCGCGCACGGCGGTCGATCCCGATCCAATGCAGAGGACGCCTATCTGGTGGTTCTCAATTCTGCCCCTGGATACGCTGTACATGAAGGGAGTGGTGCCGCTCTTCAACCGCTTCTCGAGATGGCTGGCCGACACGGTGGATTGGGCCTTCTGGCACGACTTTGTACATGACCGCATCATCCGGGACATGTTTGTCGGCTTCGCCGCGTTTTCGGCCAACGTACTCGACGCTCGCGGCGTTGACGGCATTGTCAACGGGACCGCGCGAGTCACTGACCGGCTGGCCGGGGCCTTGCGCGTCGTCCAGACCGGCTTTGTGCGCAACTATGCCCTGGCCATCTTCCTTGGCGTGGTAGCGCTTATCACTTATTTTGTGCTGATGTCAGGTTGAGCCTTGCGGCGATGATGTCCCTTGATATTCACTCATTGCTGGTGAAACTATGTTGACCTTATTGACATTCTTCCCACTGGTCGGCGTGCTGGCCATCCTGCTGGTCGGCCGCTTCCGCGATTCTGATCGGCTGACCAAGCAGATAGCCATTGCCACATCGGTGATCACCTTGATCATCTCGGTGGCCGTGTTGCTGGCGTACGATTCGAGTCAGGCCGGCCTGCAACTGGTGGAACGAGCAACCTGGATCGCGCCGCTCAACATCCAGTACTACATGGGCGTGGACGGCCTGAGCATCCTGATGGTGCTTCTGACGACGTTCATCTCCATGCTGGCTATTGTCGGCTCCTGGGACGCCATTGAACATCAGGTCCGGCCCTATTACATCTTCATGCTGCTGCTCGAAGCCGGTATGTTGGGCGTCTTCCTGGCCCAGGACCTCTTTCTCTTTTACATCTTCTGGGAGTTCACGCTGGTGCCGATGTACTTCCTGATCGGCATTTGGGGCGGCAAACAGCGCGTCTATGCCTCGATCAAGTTCTTCCTGTACACGATGGCCGGCTCGCTGCTGATGCTGCTGGGCATCCTGTACATGGGTCTGACCAACGGCACATTCGCCGTGCCGGAGCTGATTGTGGGCCGGGAGGCGTTTGCCGATGTGCAGAACTGGCTCTTCCTGGGCTTCGCCGTGGCTTTCGCCATTAAGGTGCCACTCTTCCCGTTCCATTCCTGGTTGCCGGACGCCCATACTGAAGCGCCGACCGCCGGCTCCATTATCCTGGCCGGCATCTTGCTGAAGATGGGCACATACGGCTTCCTGCGCTTCAACCTGCCCCTCTTCCCGCAGGCCTCCTATGACTTCGCGCCGATGATCGCGGTGCTGGCGATTATCGGCATCATCTATGGGGCCATCGTCTCGTTTGCCCAAAAGGACGTGAAAAAGCTGGTGGCCTATTCCAGCGTGAGCCACCTGGGTTTTGTGATGCTGGGCATCTTCTCGCTCAACCCGGCCGGCCTGCAGGGCGCGATCCTGCAGGGCGTCAATCATGGTCTGAGCACGGGCGCGCTGTTTTTCCTGGTCGGCGTGCTGTACGAGCAGCGGCATACGCGCGAAATGTCGGCCTATGGCGGCATCTGGCGGGCCATGCCGGTCTTTAGCGCGCTGTCGCTGATTTTTGTGTTGTCCAGCATGGGCCTGCCGGGGTTGAACGGTTTCGTCGGCGAGTTCACCATCCTGCTAGGCTCGATGGGCGCGACGGATTCGCTCGGCTCGCACGCCTGGATTTACACGGCTTTCGCCACTACCGGCGTGATTCTGGCGGCGGTATATTTGCTGTGGATGTTCCAGCGCGTCTTCATGGGGCCGTTGGATAAAGAAGAGAACAAGCGGCTGCGCGACGCCAATCCCAGGGAACTGGTGATCATGGTGGCGCTGCTCGTCTTCGTCTTGTGGATCGGCATTGCTCCCACCGGCTACTTCGCCCTGATGGATAGCACAGTAGCCGCTCTGGTAAACGATGTAAGCTCAGCGGCTCAGGCCGGGCCGGGGATTGCCGGGCTGTTTGACTCGTTGGGCAATGTGGTAGCGTCGTTGCGCTAACTTACCCATGAGCGACGCGGCGCGCAAGTAGCCGCGCAACCGGCTTACTCCGGATACTCAGTACATTCTCACCGCCCTCAATCCGGGCGCTACGGATTGAGGGCGGTGATGCATGAGAGGATATTGATGTCAGACAAATTGACTCCGCGCGACCAGGATTTCAACGAGTGGTACAACACGCTTGTGCTGCGGGCGGACCTGGCCGACTATGGGCCGGTGCGCGGCACGATGATTGTGAAGCCATACGGCTGGGCGTTGTGGGAAAATTGCCAGCAAGGGCTTGACCGCCGTTTCAAGGAGACCGGCCACATGAACGCCGGCTTCCCGATGTTTATCCCGGAGAGCTTCATCAAGCGGGAGGCCAAGCACGTGGAAGGCTTCGCGCCGGAGCTGGCGGTGGTTACCCATGCCGGCGGCGAAGAGCTGGAGGAGCCGCTGGTCGTCCGACCCACCTCAGAGACGATTATCGGCCACGCCTTCTCCAAGTGGGTACAGAGTTATCGCGATCTGCCGATCCTGATCAACTTGTGGAATAGCGTTGTTCGTTGGGAAAAGCGCACCAAGCTCTTTTTGCGCACATCCGAGTTCTACTGGCAGGAGGGGCACACGGCGCACGCCACGCGGGAAGAAGCGGACGAGGAGACGCGCCGGATGCTGGACGTCTACGCCGATTTCGCGATCAACGACGCCGCTATCCCGGTTATTCGCGGCGAAAAATCGGAGATGGAACGCTTTGCCGGCGCTGACCAGACGCTGACCATTGAGGCCATGATGGGCGACCGCCGGGCGCTGCAATCCGGCACGTCACACAACCTGGGCCAGAATTTTGCCCGCGCATTCGACATCAAATACCTGGACCCCGAAAACGAATTACAGTATTGTTGGACGACCTCATGGGGGTTGAGCACGCGCTTTGTGGGGGCAATTATCATGGTGCATGGGGATGACCAGGGGTTGATCATGCCCCCCCGGCTCGCCCCGTTCCAGACCGTGATCGTACCCATTTTCCGCACGGAGGACGAGCAGGCATCGGTGATGAACGCGGTCGGCGAGGTGCGCCGGGCGCTGACGTCCGCCGGCGTCCGCGTGCACGTTGACGTGCGCGACAACCTGACCCCCGGCTATAAATACAATGATTGGGAGATGCGCGGCGTGCCCACCCGCATCGAGATCGGCCCTCGGGATGTGTCCCAGGGCAGCGTAGCTCTGGCCCGGCGGGATGTGCCCGGCCGGGAAGGCAAGCAATTCGTATCTCAGGATGGGCTGGCGGAGCGCACCGTGGCATTGCTGGATGAGATGCACCACGCCCTATATGACCGCGCCTTGCAGTTCCGGGAGAGCCATACCCATGAGCCGACTGATTACACCGAGTTCAAAGAGGTCGTGCAGGACGGTTTCGCGCGCGTCTGGTGGGCCGGGGACAACGACGACGAAACGCGTGTGAAGGAAGAGACGCGGGCGACGATCCGTTGCTTTCCGCTGGATCAGCCGGGCGGCTCCGGGCGCTGCTTTTACACCGGCAAGCCGGCGAACCGCATCGCCATCTTTGGCCGGGCTTACTGATGCCCGAACCAACGGAACCAGTCTACTTCGTTCACATCACGGACAGCCATATTGGCCCGTCGCGCGATTATCAACGCCTCGGACATTACCCTCTGCCTTGCGCTGAGTCTGCCGTCGCCCTGATAAACGAGTTGCCGGTGCGGCCGGATTTTGTGATCCATACTGGCGACATCGTTGACGAGCCGGATCCGCGTTCATACAGGCTGGCTGAGACCACTTTCTCTCGCCTCAACGTTCCCATCTATTACGTGAACGGCAATCATGACCGGGCGGTGGATATCCGGCATTTCCTGCCGATGGGCCCCCGCGTGGAGTTTGCCGGCGGGTCAGAGTCACTCGCATACGCATTCGACGTGAAGGGCTATCGCTTCCTGGTGTTGGATGGACGCGGGCCGGACGAGATCACGCCGCACGGCATCCTGTCCGAAGCGCAGTTGGCCTTGCTGCGCCAGGAAGCGCAAGCGGCAGGTCCACCGCTCACAATATTCGTGCATTTCCCGGCGCTACCCATGGATTCGCCCTGGATGGATGAGAACATGCTGCTGATCAACGGCATGGCGTTTCACGAAGCGTTGCGCCCGGCGGCTAACCGGCTGCGGGGCATCTTCTATGGACATGTTCATCAGCATATGCAGACATTTCGCGACGGCCTGCTTTATGTCTCGGCTGCCAGCCTGTTCGCCCAGCTGGGGGCCTGGCCCTCTGACATTAACATCCGCTTCTATCCGGAGCGCTCGCCCGGGTTTAACTTTGTGCATCTACTTCCGGCGCAGACCATAATCCACCAACATTCGTTCCCCAGGCTGACTGAATAAATGCCCAGCTGGTTTCCCCTGTGAACCGCGGGCAAAGCTGGTTGCATCGCGAGAGGTGACCGATGATCGTCAAAGTAAAAGGCGCCTGCCCACACGATTGTCCCGATACCTGCGGCATCATTACGGAAGTAAGTGACGGGCGAGCCATAGCATTTGATGGCGACCCGGACCATCCAGTCACTCGTGGCTGGGTCTGCGGCAAGGTGCGCCCTTACCTGGACCACGTCTACCACCCCGACCGGCTGCAATACCCTTTGCGGCGGGTCGGGCCGAAGGGTGGTGGGGCATGGCAGCGGATCAGCTGGGAGGAGGCCATTTCCGAGATCGCCGCTCGCTGGCAGGCGATCAGCGCTGAATACGGGCCGGAGGCCATCCTACCCTACAGCTACAGCGGCACGCTCGGCCTGGTGCAGATGGGTGTGACCAGCGCTCGCCTCTGGAACAGGCTCGGGGCCAGCCGGCTGGCGCGCACCATTTGCGGCGCGGCGGCCGAGTTCGCCGTGGCCATGACTGTCGGAGCGCGTTACAGCGCACCGTACGATCACGTGGCTGACAGCAGACTGGCGATCATCTGGGGCCACAACCCGGCCAGCACCGCGCCGCACTTCATGCCGGAACTGCTGCGCGCCCAACGCGCCGGTTGCCGGCTGGTGGTGATTGACCCCCGGCGCACGCGCACCGCTCGCTCCGCTGATTGGTGGCTGGCTCCGTTGCCGGGGACGGACGGCGCGCTGGCTCTGGGGCTGGCGCACGTCATCGTGGCCGACGGATTGCATGACGAGGAGTGGTTGCTGGCTCATTCAGTCGGTTGGCCGGAATTGCACGCTCGCCTTGTCGACTATCCCCCGGAGCGCGTGGCGGCGATCACAGGATTGACTGAAGAGGACATCATCGACCTGGCGCGCCTGTATGCCGGCGCGAAGCCGAGCGTGATCAAGATCGCGGACGGCATCTGCCGCAACCGCAACGGCGGTCAGAATGTGCGCGCCATCTGTGCGCTGCCGGCGATCACCGGCCAATACGGCGTTCGCGGCGGCGGGCTGGCCTACAGCACCAGCGGTTATCTGCAGTGGGATAGTGAAGCGGTCGGCCACCTTGCGGAGTCGCCGCCTCCAGGCCGGACCATCAATATGAACCGGCTGGGGGCAGCCTTGCTGGGCGAGGCGCAGGAGCCGCCGGTTAAGGCGCTGTATGTGTTCGGAGCTAACCCGGCAGCGATCAACCCCAATGCCGGCAAGGTGGTAGCCGGGCTACAGCGCGAGGACCTCTTCACAGTTGTGCACGAGTTGTTCATGACGGACACGGCAGAATACGCGGACATTGTGCTGCCGGCGACGTCGCAGTTGGAGCATACCGATTTGCATAAGGCATACGGGCACACGCACCTGGCGTACAATCGGCCGGCCATCGCGCCCCTAGGAGAGGCGAAGAGCAATTGGGATGTGATGCGTCTGCTGGCGGCGGCGCTGGGCTTTGACGACCCCTGGCTGCAACAGGATGCCGACACGGTGATCGCGGAAGTGCTGTGCGCGACGGCGAAGCGCAACCCGGCTTTACAGGGGATCACGCTGGAAACGCTGCAGGCTGATGGGGCGGTCTCGCTGCGCCTCGCCGACGATGTGCCATTTGCCGGGGCCGAGTTCCCCACGCCCAGCGGCCGGGTGGAATTATACTCGCAGACATTGGCCGAGATGGGGCTGGACCCGCTGCCGGCCTGGGGCGGGGCCGGCGATGACGGCGATGTGAACGGCGACGCGCGCTTCAGGCCGGAGATGTCCCTGGAGCTGATTACTGCGGCCGGCCATTTCTTTGTCACCAGCAGCTTCGCCAATCAGCCGGGGCTGCTTAAGCGGGCGGGCGAGCCGGCGATTGAGATTCACCCGCTGGACGCCGATTTGCGCCGAATAGCGCACGGGGATATGGTGCGGGTTGAGAATGGGCGTGGCTGGTGCGAATTGCGGGCTGTGGTCAGCGAAAACGTGCGCCCCGGCGTGGCGGCTGCGTCAAAAGGGCACTGGAGCAAACATCAGGGCGGTCGCAACGTCAACTGGACGACCTCGGACACGCTGGGCGACATGGCCGGGCAGAGTACATTTCACAGCAATCGCGTCTGGGTAACGCCAGCGTAACGCGCCGTCTCCGGCGCGCCTACTTGATCAGCCCTCTCCCGGCGGCTATAATACCCATCGAACGCCCTGGTGGCGGAATTGGCATACGCGGTAGGTTGAGGGCCTATGCCCTTTGGGCGTGGAGGTTCGAGTCCTCTCCAGGGCATCAAGCAAGATGACGCCGGAAGCGCAGCTTCCGGCGTTTTGCGTTCGTAGTACCCTGCACCCTATGCGACGGAGAAACGGGGGTCTTCGCGCAAGGTGCGCTCCAACCCTTGTTCCAGGGAGACTAGCGGGTTGTAACCAAGCAGGCGGCGCGCCCGGCTAATGTCCGCTACCAGATGATCTACGCCGCCTGATTTTTCGTGGTTGTGGATTCGGTTGACCGACTGTCCGGTGACACGACCAACCAGGTCGGCCAGTTCATTGATGTCAACGCCCCGGCCGCTGCCGATATTGATCACTTGCCGGTTGACGCCGGATGCCTGGGAGGCATCAACGAGGGCGGCGACTACGTCGGCAATGAAGACAAAGTCGCGCACCTGGGTTCCGTCGCCGTAGATGACGAGCGAGCCGCCGGTTAAGGCTTGGCGCAAGAAACGAGGGACAACGGGGCCATGTGAAGCAGGCAGGCTTTGGCCGGGTCCGTAAACGTTGAAGATACGCAGGGCTACAGTCGCGGTGTCCGACTGCGCTCCTATTGTGTGGAGATACTGCTCGCCGGCCCACTTACTGACCGCATAGGGCGTATCAGGCCGGGGGGCGTCATGCTCTCGCCTGATAGTAGGATTGGCCCGCCGGCCATAGATAGCGCCGGAGGAGGCAAAGACCACCCGGCGCACTCCGGCGTCGCGTACGGCTTCCATCAGACTGACGGTGCCGCCAACGTTGACCAGGTTGTATTCCCGTGGGAAGAGGATCGATTGCGCCACAGAGACGCGCGCTGCCAGATGATACACGCAATCAACATCCCGCAACATGGACCAGAGGAGCGGCACATCGTTCACGTCTCCCCGGCGGAAGACTACGCTAGCCGCGAGCCGGTCGCTGTCGCCGCTGCTGAGATCATCGAGCACCTGCACCTGGTGACCGTCCGCGGCCAGCCGGTTGGCCAGCGCTGACCCCAAGAACCCTGCTCCGCCTGTAATCAAGAAGCGCATCCAACTCCTCACCGCGTCCTTCTGTTTAGACAGCCGGGGACGCTGAGCCGATCTTCACACAAAGAGTATGCCGGGGCAAATCTAACCCCCCTCTCACGCTCGGGCCAAGGCTACACCGATATAATCATCAGAATGCGTCGAAACCGGCTGAAGAGAGGCATCATACTGTTGTTTGTCCTGTTGCTGTTTGTCCTAATCGCAGCGCCGGAGTGGCCCGCCTATGCCGGAGAGCGTTACCGGCTGGACACCATCATTCAAATGCGCCAGTTTGACTTTGTGAGCTGGGAACTGAACGCGATAGCGACCAAGTTGGAGGGAACTCTCGCCGGGGGACATTCCTATCTGGAAGACGAGAGCAGCAAGCAATTCGTGCTCTCCTATCTAGATCTGCTCAGGGCGGTGCATGACCTGGAGCGGGAGATCGAAGCTATCTATGCCGACCCGGACATTGCCGATCCGGCCCCGGCCGTTGCCGCGATAGAGGCAGAAATCGCGCCAATGCGGGCGACGCTTGCTGTCCGGCAGCCGCTGATGGAGGAGATTCTGCAGAGTCAGGTAGCCTCGATTCTCGTGGAAGAAGGGTTCGGCATCCTGAACACGGCCTGGCCGCCGGTAGAGATGCACATGACTCCGTTGCCGCAGATCCTGATCGTCTCCCCGCGGGACGAGATCCGCCAGATTCACAACGTTCCATTGGAGAGTGGTCTGGAAACGGCGTCCAAAGAGGAGATTGAGGACCAGATCTTTGGCACTCTGGATCGCTCGGCCCTGGTAGTGCCGATTGGCGGGTTGGGTCTGTTCCCTTCCATGATTGTGGAGAGCAGCAACATCAACTTCCTGGCTGACGTGGTGGCGCACGAATGGGCGCACCACTGGCTCACCATGCGCCCAGTGGGGATGGGCTATGCTGCCAGCCCGGCAATGCGCACTATCAACGAAACTACGGCATCGATCGTCGGCGAGGAGATCGGCGCCAAGGTAATCGAGCGCTATTATCCTGAATTCGTACCGCCGGAAGAGGTAGGGGACCTGGAGGCGCCTGACAGCGCGGATGAAGAGCGCTTCGATTTCAGGGCCGAAATGGCGCAGACTCGGGTTCGGGTGGATGAGTTGCTGGCGGAAGGGAAGGTGGAGGAGGCGGAAGCGTTCATGGAGGAACGCCGGCTATTCTTCCTCGACAATGGCTACCGTATTCGCAAGCTCAACCAGGCGTACTTCGCCTTCTATGGCGCTTATGCGGACACGCCGGGAGCCACCGGCGGCGACCCGGTCGGCCCGGCTGTTGTCGCCCTGCGCGAACAGAGCGGCTCCCTGCGTGACTTCATGGATCGGATGGCCTTTGTGACCAGCTTCAGCGCTTTAGAGGGAAGGCTAGCAAGGTGACTGTCACTTCCCTAAGTGACAGTCACCACCATCGGGCATTACTCCCGCTCGCTCAACCAACGTTCGCACTGTATGCCGGCGGCGCACCCCTGGCCGACCGATGTGGCAATCTGGCGATAGATTGGGTCCTGGATCTCGCCGGCGGCAAATACGCCGGGTACACTGGTGCGCATATACTCGTCCGTGATCACGTAGCCTTGCTCATCCAGTTCGACCTGACCCTGCAGAAACTGGCTGTTGGGATGGTGGCCGATAAAGATGAAGACGCCATCTGTGGCCAGCTCGGATTCCGCGGTAGTTTCCAGATTACGCAACTGCACCTTCTCGACGACGCCGTTGCCGACGATCTTGTTAACGACGGTGTTCCAAATGAAGGAAATCTTCTCGTTCGCGAAGGCCCGTTTCTGCAGGATGGTGCCGGCCCGCAGCTCGTCGCGCCGATGGATAACGCGCACCTTGTTGGCGAACTTGGTCAGGAAGATACCTTCCTCCAGAGCGCTATCTCCGCCGCCCACAACGACGACATCTTTGCCGCGGAAGAAGAAGCCGTCGCAGGTGCCGCAATAGCTGACGCCGCGCCCGATGTACTCCTCTTCACCAGTTACACCTAATCGGCGCGCCGACGCGCCGGCGGTAACGACTACCGCCTCGGCCTCGAACTCCTCGCCATAGGTCTTGATGTAGAACGGGGAGCCTTTGGTGAAATCAACGTCAGTCACCTCGTCATAGACAAAGCGAGCGCCGAACTCCTCCGCCTGCCGAAACATCAAGTCTACCAGTTCCGGGCCGGTCGTGCCGCCGCCGGGAAAGCCGGGATAGTTTTCAACCTCGGAGGTGATAGAGATCTGACCTCCTAACTGATTGCCGGCGATGACCACCGGTTGCAGCATCGCCCGGGCGGTGTACAGGGCGGCCGTCAACCCGGCTGGGCCGGAGCCAATGATGACAACTCTCTCTTTCTGCATGAAACTCTCATTTCCTCAAGTTCTCTAAATCAGGCCCGCAGCCAGGCGATATAGCGCCCTGCCGCAAGCCTGACCCCATATTTGCATACAGGTGGATCAGCCACCCCTGTGTCCTCTAAGCGACAGACAAACTCCATTCATGCAGACGCCTTCAGAGTCTGGATTCTTACCTGCAAGGCGTCAGGGTAGAAAAGCTGCAGCCAGCCGGGGCAGGATCTCCACCACGTCGGCCCGAATTACCACGTCGGCGAATTCGTCAGCGTGGGTGGGCGACAGGTTGACGATGATCAGGCGCGAACCGCTGCTACTGGCCAGGGCCGGCAGATCGCAGGCCGGGGCCACTTCCAGCGACGAACCGGCTACCAGCAGCAAGTCGCATTCCCTTACGTGTTCCTTGGCCTTAGTCAGCGTTCTTACCGGCAACTGCTCACCAAACAGCACCACGTTTGGCTTTAGTACGCCGCCGCAAGCGCAGTGCGGCACAAGGCCGGTATCCAGGAACTGCTCCAGATGGTTCTCCGCTGTGTATACGGCGTAACAGCGCAGGCAAGTCATGTTACGCATGTTGCCGTGCAGCTCAAGCACATCCACCGAACCGGCATCGCTGTGCAACATATCAATGTTCTGGGTCACGACAGCTTTGAGCGGCCCGTACTGTTGCATGGTCGCCAGCGCCAGGTGCGCCGGATTGGGCCGGGCATTGACCGTCTTC
>CAZIKT010000008.1:21803-32431 GCA_964539885.1 uncultured Ardenticatenaceae bacterium
CGGCATCCCTATCAAACAGGAGGCCAGGGATAATGGCGACCGGGACCCGGGACGGGGAAAAGGGCGCTGCTCACCAGGCGGCCGGCCCGATGTTCCAGGGCGGTGATCTCACGCTTGGAGAGCAAAGAGGTCAACTCCTGCAGTTGTCCGTGAGGTTCTCCGGCGAGCATGTCCTGCAACCGCTTCAGATCGTCAAGGCGATTGGCCGGAATGGGCTTGCCGGCAAAGTCCCAGACCACCGTGCGCAACTTGTGATCCGAGTGAAAACAGATGCCGTGATCGATGGACCACAACTTGCCGCTCTTGTCCAGCAAGATATGCCCCCCCTTGCGATCGGCATTGTTTATCAGGCAGTCGAACAAGGTGATCTGTTGAAGCTGCTCCGTGTAACCTCCCGTCAGGCTGAAGTAGTGGATGTCCGGATCATGTTCAACAAAGTACTGCACAGAACCGTAGCCATGTATGCCGTCTCGCAATACTGTCGGGGGAACAATCTCCCAGCCAAGGGCTTCGCTTACCAGGAAGGCCGCCCGTTCTCTGTGGGAGAGCGTGCCCTGAGGGAAGTCCCATAAGGGACGTTCTCCCTTGCGTGGCTTGTAAATGGCCTCGATCTCGTCCGGCCCCAGGCAGATCTTTACCAGGAATGTGTAATTGGAGCCCCACGGAACAAGCCCAACCTGTCCCATTTCTCCATTCAGTAAGGTATCAAGAATGCGGCCCTTAGGTAGCGGCTCCATCTTTCCGTTACTTCATATGGCCGTTTCGATGGGCGCAGAAATGGCCCTCCGAGTCTATCGGCTGCCCGCAGTTTCCGCAAATGGGGCGCCCGGCCCGAACAACCTCGCGAATATGAGGGATGAGTCGCTGGATTTGTGGCCGGGTTGCCCAGAAGCTGACAGCGTTCCTCTCCGCATCTTCCTCTGTTTCCTCTTCGCCCTGGTCGGTGTCTGCAAGCTCATAAGTTACCAGCACCACCCGGTCCTTGTCTTCGCTGTAACCCAGGCCCATGTTTCCCACCCTGAATAGCTCCTCGATCGGCTCACGCAGGCGCAGATCCATGACGACTTGCTCCTGGGGTTCGGCAGCCAATTGTGGATACTGCCGGCCCAGTTCCTCCAGTAACGATTCGAAGCTATTGGCCAGGATGGCGGCCTGTTCCTTCTCAATCACCAGAGTGACAAGATTGGAGCCTTTGCTGCCCTGTACGTAGAAAGTGCGCTTGCCGGGCGAGCCTACGGTGCCGACTGTCAGGTGCGAGACCGGGTTGAGTTCAATGTGGCTTGGCATTTCTGCTATTATCCTCTATCGCCGCAGCGGTCATATGTGTGGCCAGGGGCGACGACTGCATCTCTGCCGGTGTTTGCGTCTCCCCCTCGACCCGTGCATCGCTCTCTTCAGTATCCTTGGGCTCCGCCGGCGGTTGAATCGGACCGTCGTCGTTGAGGCGCAGGACGCGCACACCGCCCTCCGGCATGAGCGCGATGACGCTCACCGAGGCCGGTGAGAGGCCGATCCGCTGGAAAAGATCGATGTGCATTCCGAGATACTGAGCCAGGGCCAGCTTGATTACGTCCGCATGAGACACCACCGCGATGATTTCTTTCGCGTGCTGCGTCGCCAGAGATTCCAGGGCAGAGACGGCGCGCTGCTGCACTTCCAAGAAAGACTCGCCTTCGGGAAAACGGAAGCGGCTGGGAAAATGCTGCACCGCGTACCATTGAGACGTCTTGGCCAGCTCCTTAATCTCCTTGCCTTCCCATTCGCCGTAACGGACCTCGCCAAGTTCCGGCAGCTGTATGACGGGCAGGCCGCGTGCTTGCGCAACCGGGCCGGCCGTCTCAATGCAACGGGTCAGCGGACTGCTGTACACAGCGGCAATTGGCAGGTGGGCAAGGCGGGAGGTAAGCTGCCTGGCCTGTTCGCGGCCATTGTCATTCAAGTGAATATCTGGAATCCAGCCGGCCAATCGCTGTTCTTTTACCCAGTTGTTTTCGCCGTGCCGGATCAGCAGGATAAGACTCATAGCCGGGATGATAGCACAAGTGGTAGTGGGGTGAAAGCGTCTGTTTAGGGGGTACAGGTGTGGCGCTGTTCTGCAGGAGATGAACTCCCGCCGCTTGCCATGCCTAATACGGGGCGGGCGATTCCGCGGGCTCTTCTGCCGGCTGATCACCTTCCGGAGCTGGAGACGTCTCCGGCTCAGCCTCTGCGGGCGGCTCTGCGCCGGGCGTTGTATCGCCTTCGGTCGCGGGCGGCTCGGGGGCATAGGCGTCGACCTGGAAGTAAGCGGCCATCGTCTCGCGCACTGCCGGGGCAGCGAATTGCGATCCTTCGCCGCCGTTGAAGATGAAGCCTACGACGGCGATCTCCGGATTTTCGTAGGGCGCGTATCCGACATACCAGGAATGCGTGGGGAGAATACGGCCTTCGATGCACCAGCCCCGCTTTTGGGCGATCTGATCGCAATATTCGGAAGTTCCCGTCTTGCCGGCGGACGAAACACCGAACTCATCCAACCAAGTGACGTATCCCGTGCCGGTTCCGCCCTCCATGTTAACCATGCGCATCCCTTCGGCCATGATGTTGATGTACTCGCGGTCTACATCGATAGCCTGGATGACCTCAGGCTGAAACACCACCTCTCCGTTCGCGTCGAACTGGACGCTGACATTGACGTTTTCCGGGGCCAGAGGGTTTCCTCGCCGATCCTGGTAGGACAGGGAGCCGTTTGCGTTCCGAATGACGACAACCAGTTCATCGGTGGTGCGGTCGCGCACGACCAGGTTGCCGTTCTCATCAGTCATGTGGTGGACGATGGATGGACGGTAAAGGAAACCGCCGCTGGCGATCACAGCCGCCATTTGCGCTACCTGCAATGGCGTGGAAGTGACAAAGCCCTGGCCGATGGCGGCGTTATAGTCATCGCCTGTGGACCAGGGTTCACCGTAATTGACCGCTTTCCAATTGGCGGTGGGGATATTGCCGGGCGCTTCCAGGGGCAACTCAATACCTTGCACACGCCCGAAGCCGAATTGGTTGGCGTAGTACGCAAGCCGGCTGATGCCGAGCGCTTCCACTGTCTCTCCGTCCTGGTCAAAGCCGCCGGTTATCTTGTAGAAGTAGATATCGCAAGAGTTGGAGATCGCCAGCAGCATGTTCATCCACCCATGCTCGCCGCCCTGCTGGTTGATCCAGCAGACAAATTCCTGGTCGCGACCGGGGTCGTTAGGCGCATAGCGGTTTGGAATCCTGATAGCGCCGGGAGCACGCAGCAAGCGGTTGGGCGAAATGACGCCTTCCTGCAGCGCGCCGGACCCGGTGACGATCTTGAAGGTCGAACCGGGCGGGTATTGGCCGGCGACGGCGTGATTGAGCAGGGGTTCGTAATCGTTGCGCGTAAGACCGAGGTAGTAATCGACCGGCACCTCGGTGGCAAAACGGTTGTTGTCGAAAGTGGGCAGATTGACCATTGCCAGTATTTCGCCGGTGTTGACATTCAGGGCGACGATCACGGCTTGCTCGACCTCAGGTACGCGCCGTTCACCGGTGATGTAGTCAATATCAGGTGTCTGTCGTCTGAACTCCAGCGCGTCCAGCAGAATCTGAGTGACTTGCTCCTGCAGCTCGAGGTCCAGCGTCAGATGCAGGTTAAGGCCGGCGACCGGCTCTATCGTTTCCCCAATCTGGCGTAGTTCACGGCCGGTCCAATCTACCTCGATCTCCCGCGAACCTTTCAATCCGGAAAGCTCCTCCTCCATTGAGATCTCGAGTCCCGACCAACCGACGCGATCATCGCGCTCATAGCCGAGATCTAGCCAGCCCTCGCTGGGGATCGGTCCCATGAAGCCCACCATGTGCGAGGTCATCTCGCCGGATGGATAGTAGCGTAGGGGCCGCGGGAGAACGCGCACGCCGGGCATGAAGATGCTTTCCTGCTCGATGGCATGCGCCAGCGTTATCGGCACATTGGCCAGTATGGTGGCGGGGAGATACTGCGCGAAGCTGAAAGTTTCGTACACCTCGGTGATACTGTCCGGCAACTCCGGGACCACTCCGGCCAGGTCCAACGTTTCCTGCACCGGGGCGTTATACAGCTCAGCCAACTGCGAATAGACGCCGATCAACGCCGGGTCGGCCTGCTCAGCCAGCTCGCGTTGCTCGACAGTGTTGGTGACGGGCACGCCGGTGAGAAAGGCCAGGCGTTCGAACACCGCCTGACGCTCAGCCTCATCGCTCGGCAGGAAAGCCGGCGTAATAGTGACGTCAAAACTGGGCAGGTTGACCGCCATTGGCTCGCCGTTGCGATCAACAATGACTCCGCGAGGCGGGTCGATGGTCAGCTCCGCGAACTGGTTTTCTTCCGCCTGCAGTGTGAGTTCCGTTCCCTGCTGCTGCTGAAGCCAGAACACGCGGATCAATAGCAGAGCGAATAGGGCGACAATGAGCAAGCGGAAGAAAGATAAGCGGCCACGAAGAGCAGGATCAACGAATTGCTCTTCGGGTTCATTTATGCTTTCCCAGCCGATTTGGGACATGGTCGATGACCTACCTCAGCTCCACCCGGCGAGGGCTGAGGACTCTTTCCAGACGAGACAATAGCCAATGGATGGGCAACATAATCAGCGCATTCAGGAAGATCAGCGGCGTAAGCAGCCTGATCGCCTCGGCTGAGAGATCGCCGCGACTGAAGACCGTGATAAGCAACAAATAGCTGACCAGATAGATAACGGTCGCCAGACCGGCATAGAGAATGGGCAGGAAGAAACTGCTGTTCGGGAAGTTATGCTGAATCAGGACTACAACCAGGACCGCCGCCATCATCGCCAGGGTGATCGCGCCGGTAGGACCCGAAGTGAACAGGTCCAGCATCAATCCGCCGACAAAAGCCCACAAGACCCCTTCTTCCGGGCCGCGCAACAGCCCCCAACTGACTGCCGCCAAGAGAGACAACAAGGGTACCAGTCCCAGGACAGGGAATCGGGGCAGTATCGCTACCTGCAGAATAAGCGTGAACAGCATTACCGGTAAGGCCAGATAAGCGGTGGATTTCATGGCGCATCGAGTATGGCTTCCGGCGGTTCGCTGAAAATGCTGGTGTCTACCGGCTCGAAGCCGCTGATCACAAAGACGATTTCCAGTGAGGCGAAGTCCACTGCCGGCTGAAGAACAGCCCGCTGAAACAGATCTGCTTCGCTTCGTTCGACTTCAATGACCCGGCCCAGGACCAGGTCATGCGGGAATTCACCGTTCAAGCCCGATGTCAGCACAATATCGCCGACGGCGATCTCGTTCTCAAGATCTACCCATTCGAGCGTCATTTCACCGCCCAGGCCGCCACCCTGCACCAGCCCGAGCGCTCGTGAAGAGCTGAGGCGGGCAGAAATGCTGCTGATGTTGTCCGTAATCAGCAAGATTTGGGCCGAGTTGGGGCTGGTCCGAAATACCTGCCCAACCAGGCCCCGGGCGGCTTCGACCGGCATGCCGACCTGCACACCGTCTCGCGAACCCTTGTCGATGATGATGCTGCGAAATATCGGGCTGGTATCTTGCCCGATTACGTTCGCTTGAATGCGCTCCAACTGGGGGGCCTCAGCGGCGCGATTGAACAAGTCTACATAGAGCTGATTTTGATTACGGAATTCGCGCAGTTCAGCATTCTCTCTCTCAAGCTCAGCTAGCTGCGCCTCCAAATCAGCAATGCGACTGGTGGCTAACTGCAAATCGCGCGGACCCGCCAATACATCGGCAAACGCATCTGTACGCGCTGCTACCCAATCAAGCACACCGGCTACAGGGCTGCGCACAAAAGCGAACGCGGCATCCACGTTGCCGACGCTGTCCAACACGAGGAACAACGTGGCCAGTAACGCCAGGCCAATGATGATGCCCCATCGAATTCGCTGCGGTGTTTCGTTCAGGTTCATTTATCTGAGAAAGGCCAACTCCCGCGGGAGTTGGCCCTTGTTAGCTGCAACGGCGCGCTTGCGAGGCTGCTCCTACGGCCGTGATGTGATCGGTAAGTGGAGCAACTCTCCGTTTACAAAGACAATGCCGCTGATGACGTTGTCGTTCTCATTTGTTTCGCCGATATCGTTGCCGGAGTCGATCTTGGCCCAGTATCTATGGACGCCGGGATCGAGATCCTCCCATGTCAGCGAAGCTATGTAATCCATCTGCGAGCAGCCGGCGATGAGTGGATTGGGGGTGACGGTCATCACACCAATCGAGTTGGTCAGCGCCGCGTTTGAGAAGAACCTCACATTGAACGGCTCGGTCACGTGGTGGTTGCCGCTGTTGCGGAAGGCGGCCCAAATGTCAACATCAGCTGTGGCAGCGCCATCCGTGGAGGCGAAGATGGTGCCGGCGCTGTCTTTCACGAGGTTAAGCGTGGGATTGATGCTGAGAGTCCGGTCTTTGTACATTTGGCCAAGCGGGCGAATATTCGTCAATCCGCCTGAATTATGGTTATAGAGATTGCTGACTGAGCCGGCATCGAACTGGTTATTGATGCTAAACCACACCCACTGCTGCACAAGACGATTGCCGTCCAGGGGGTAACCGATATTAGGATCCACCGCCGAGGTCAGATAGTCCAGCGAAACATCCATGAACGCTTCAACCCGGGGCGGCGTGAAGCACTGCCCGTATTCATCTTCAACAAAGCACGAGCCTCCGGGGTCCACGATATAGGGATACAGTAGCGAGTATTCGGTCAGCAATAACGGTTTGTTTTGCTGTCCATGCGCCTTCATCCAGACTCGCATATCCACTATTTGTTCCTCGAAAACTGCCATGTCGTCATGCTCGGCGTAGCAATAGACTTCGTCGTCAGCACAGAGCGTCGGATCGCCCCCGCTCTCGCGCCGGGCAAGGTGAATCAGATGCTCGGTGCCGACTGGGATGCCGGCGATGGCGTTCGGCTGACCAGAGGGAGTCACTTCCGGCAGGATGTAGAGGTGCATCGTCCAGGCGTCGACCTCCGGTGGATGACCGTACATGTCAATATGCGCTTCCCAGGCCATGTCGAGGTAGGCCAGTCGCAGTGGGGTCACCTCGACGAGCGCGGAAAATGTCGTCCGGGCGGTTGGGTCGTATTTCTTGATGTAGTCGCGTATCTCCTTATACGCCTGGGCGTACACTACCGCATGGGTATCGCCCTGGCTGGACGGTGTTCCATCCGGATTAGGGCCGCGCTCGATTTCGTTGCCGATGTTCCACAACCGGCCGGGATAGCGCTCCAGCCAATAGCGTAGACCGTCATCGTTCGTGCCATCGGTAATCTCAATGCTGGGAAATGACGAATAGGTCCCCAGATAGGTAGACCCGTTCTTGTCTTCCTTCACTGCCACCAACGGTAGATACTGCGAGCCGTTGGGAAGGGGATTATCTCTCAGGTACCTGAGGGTACGATACTTGAAGTCGACAAACATGCCCGACCCGAAATCATCGACCAGGCCAATCTGCTCATTGGACAATGCTGCAAGGCCCCACCGGCAATTAGCGACCCCGCCTTCCGCGCCTGCCGGCGCCGGAGAAGATGACTCGGTTTGTGCTAACGGACCTCTTTCGATTGAAAGAGGCTCAGCCAAGAAGGCGTTAGCTAAGAGCGTGCCGGTCGTCGCCTGTAAGGCAAAGATGACGATCAGGGATAGGCCAAGCGCTAGCCCGGCAAGCAGATAGGTTCGTCTCTGGCGCAAAATTCTCATGACAATTCACCTCTTTGTTGTGCCGTTGTGGCAGTAAGGGCTTGATGACACTTTTCAGTCCCAGCAAGCGTAGGTCTGGCGCACCAAACGCAAGTCTGCCCAAGTGTACCTGACGGCAGATCATTCCAAAGTGCGCATGCGGGGTATTCACTAAACCTTAAACAACCCCGGCTCCTCCTGAGGCAGCCAATCCCAGACAGCCGGCATGCGTACCAGACCCGCTTCTGCCCCGCCCTCGCCGCTGACGGTGAAGGGATAGGCCAGTTCATGACAGTCATAGGAGCGCTCCGGATTACCGTCGTGGACGGAGACGGTCAGCAGGTACTCGCCGGCAAACAGCGGCAGGTGGTCAATCCGGTAGCTGACCACGCCGCTGCCGAGCAGCCGACCGCCGGCGTCGGCCACGACATGGGGTTGCGAGCCGGTAATCTGTAGACCGTCTGCGCGAAAGATGGTGACATCGAAGTGCGGCTGATAAATGGGCTGGGCGGCGGCATATTCGATCATTACCAGCAGAGGGGCATTCATTTCAAAGACATCTTCCTCCTGCCCATCAGGGCCGCACAGGCGCACGCCGGTGATGGCCATTTCGCCGGTTCCCCAGCGAAAACCCACTCCCTCACCCCGATTCTTGCGGCCCTGACTGTAGTGCGCGGCATACTCCGCCAGTACAGCCGGCATTGGGCCGGACGCTCGCAGTTCCCCGTGCTCGATCCATAGCACTTGCGAACAGATGCTGCGAATGACCTCTGTGTGATGGCTGATCAGAATGATCGTCACCCCCTGGCGCTGCAGATCAAATATCCGCTCAATGCACTTGGTCTGAAAGGGCAGATCCCCGACGGCAAGAATCTCATCAATCAGCAGGATATCGGGCCGGACATGAATGGCGACGCTGAAGCCCAGCCGCATATACATGCCGGAGGAATAATGCTTGACCGGCACATCAATGAAATCCCCGAGCTCGGAGAAGTCCACGATAGCCTGATAGCTGTCCTGGATGTCCTGCTTGCTCAGCCCTAGCACAGAGCCGTTGAGGAAGATATTCTCCCGACCGGTCAGGTCGGGATGAAAGCCGGCCCCCAACTCCAACAGCGCGCTGATCCGTCCGTTTGTGCTCAGCTGCCCGCTCGTAGGCATGATAATCCGGGCGATCAGCTTGAGCAAGGTGCTTTTGCCGGCGCCGTTCCGCCCCACGATACCGAGACTTTGGCCCGGCATAACGTCGAAGGTCAGCTCTTTCAGCGCCCACAACTCCTGGATGTCTTCGTTCCGGCGGCGAAAGGCGGAAATGAGGGTCTCCAGCACCGTTTGGGGCCTGGAGCTGTGCAACAGAAAGCGCTTGCTTACGTTGCGGAAACGAATGGCCGGTATCTGAGCGTCTGTCATTGCCTGAACGGTTTATGGAACATAGCCAGAGCCGCAAGCCCTCATTCTAGCCCATCGATGGAAATCGGATCAATAGGACTACAGTTGGCCGGTATCGCCCCAGGTCGCCAATAGCTGCTGGTAGGCCGGCTCTTCATAGCGACTTGGGCGAAATGCAGGGGCGTAGGCGGGAAGGGCAGACCCGGCGACATGGGCTGCCAACAATTCGCCTGCCGCCGGAGCGGCCATTATGCCGAAGCCGGACAGCGCACCGATGACGTAGGCGCCTCCTACCGGCAGCGGGCCAATCAACGGCCGATTCTCAATGGTCTTGCAGTAATAGCCGCAATCAATGGCAGGTCGAGCGCGGCGTTCCAGATAACCCGCCAGCGCCGGAATCATCCGGGTGAGGCCGCGCAGGACGATATCCACGAAGAGGTCGTCCATAGCCGGCGGCGGCCAAATCGGATCCAGCACCTGGGTGTGATAGGGCCACAACATGAGCAAGATTGGGCTGCTTTCCCCACCCTCGGGCCGGAAGTGCAAGCCGGCGGGCAGCGGCTGCAGCAGCCACCTGGTCTCCTCGTCGGCCTCTAATTCGGACCGTTCTTCGGCGGACCAAGGCAGTTCCAACGGCTCGTCCCAAATCATCATGGGAGCGTTTCGCGGGACATATCCTTGCACGTCGCTAAAGGCGATCTTGCCGTGTAGCTCATTGAAAACGGGCAGTTCCACGCCGATCAGACGGGCCACATCTGCCGCATAAGGGCCGGCAGCGTTGATGAAGGTCGGCGTGGAAACATGCGCGTCGTCGACCTGTAAACCCGTAATCCGACCAGACGTCATATGCACCTGACGCACACTGCCGGAGAGAAAGCGTACCCCGGCATCCCTGGCGCGATCGAGCAAGTAGACGCCAAGCTGCTGCGCGCTTAGCCAGCCGCAGCGGCGGGTGTGCAAGGCCGCGGTGACCTCGGAAGTGAGGAAGGGAAAGTGTCGCCGGACTAATTCATTGCCGAGCAGCAGGTCCGCGCCGACTGGCTGGTCGCGATAGGCTTCCGCTGAGTGCCGCTGATAGACTTCATCGCCGGGGTGAACACGAAGCTGCCCGGCGCCCAGACCGGCAATAACCTGCGCCGATTCTTCCAGCCGTCTGGCTCCGCCCGCGGTCGCCGCCAGGTAGACATAGCCGCGCCTGTTCAGGCGAAAAACGTTGTCGCTCTCGTCGGCCAGCTCCTCCAACAGATCGATGCTGCGACTCATGAACGCGACCATATCCGAGCCGGGGCCGGGCCACCAGTCACGATACGCTTCGGTGGATTTATCGCTGGTGAGGGTCAGGGGCGGGCGCTGGTCTACCAGCAACACGTCGCGCAAACCATGGCGCACGGCGAGGAAGTAGGCCGCGGCGATGCCGGCGATGCCGGCCCCGCAGATGACTACTTCCGCAGTCTCATTACTCACTCCGCTCCCTCGATGGCTTCAACCACCACCTCCGGCTCCTGCCGCCCTCGCCAGCGATTCGGCAGACGGGCAACGCCCTCCCGGCTGATC
>CAZIKT010000008.1:32531-103454 GCA_964539885.1 uncultured Ardenticatenaceae bacterium
CCGGGCAGAGTTATCGATTCGCCGCGGACGAGCTTGCTGCGTTCCGGGCCGAATGGTACACCCAGCGCTTCGGCTCGCTCCGGCAGAAATGGGCGGCGCGCTTTCTCTTCAAACAGGAAGCCGAAGCAACCACCGCCGCGATGCTGAACGGGAAAAGCGGAAAGGCGAAAGTTGTTGTCTTCCAGAATCGTCATGCCGGCATGTAAGGGAACGAGGTTGATTTGCACGGGTGGGCGAACCCCTCGCCAGACAACGCCAAAGACCAGTTCGGACACGCGGTCCAACGCCGGCTGCCCGCCGTAAATATCGATATGCTCCAACGTTTCCCAGCGCCCCAATGTGGAGAGCAGGCCGCCCAGCCCCAGGATATGGTCCAGGTGGCCATGGGTCAGCAAAATGGTGTTCAGTTGCCGGAAGCCAAGCCCGCTGCGCAGGATCTGCCGTTGCGTCCCCTCGCCGCAGTCGATGAGAAAGCGATACTGCCGATAGAGCAGCATCTGCGCGGAGAGGCCGCGATGGAGCGACGGCGAGGAAGCGGAGGTACCCAGGAAAATCAGTTCAAACATGGTTGCTTGTTAGCGCGATTTGACCCACGCCCGGCACGGTGAGTTGCGCCGGCTCATCGAGCGCACCGGCAATGCTAATGTCCAGGTCAAGCCATTGTTGGAGCAATGCGGCGTTGGTGAGCGTATGTTGCGTCAGCCGGCTGGTAGTAAAGGATGAGACGCCGTGCGCCAAAGCCATCGGCATCAGCAACTGGTCAGCCAGATGGTGATCCACCGCCACTCGATTGTCCATGAATGTAGCCAACTCGGCAACAGCCGCCTCCGCCACCTCCTGCGCCGGCACGCCCTTGCGCCCAAGAGCAGAGAAGCCCGCCTGCCGAGTCCACATGACAATGCCGGCGCCGGCCCCGCGTCCGGTATCGCGCAGGGTCGCGATGGCGGGTGAGATTCCCTGCTTACGCAGAAGGTTTTCGGCCCGATTGGCCATGCGCTGGGGGATATCCGCCGGCAGGTTGGTGACCGCCGCCACCCCGTGCACTTGCCGGATTGTTTCAGGGCGCAACTCAACGGCGAGCAGCTTCTCGACCGGCGTCACCGCCACTGTGATCTCTCCGCCGCCCCGAGGGTACCATCCCCAGGCGACCAGCGACAGTTCAAAGCCCGCTCCCATTGTCGCCAGTGCCGGCTGAAAGACATTCTTCGTATAGTGAAAAGGCGGGCTAAGGGGGACGAATGTGCCGCCGCGAAGCGTCACCTGCGACAGCCGGTCGGCGAAGAGCAAGGGCAGCAGGATAGCCTGCAGTACCAGCGTGACGGAACCTGCCGACCCCCCGGCTACCGCCTCGGCCACATCAAAGTGATACTCGCCGCCTTGGGGCGGTGCGCCAGGGAAGAAGGTAAGCGTGGTGGAGCCCAGGTGGGCGTCCTCGACACCGGCCCGGCAGACGACTGCGGCAGCGCGGACGCAGGTCAGGTGCTGGGGGCGTAGGCCGGGGGTGCGCCGATTGGCGCGAATGTTTATCAACCGGAACGGCCGGCCGGTGACCGCTGACAGGCTTAGACAGGTACGTAAGACCTGCCCGCCGCCTTCGCCAAGGCTCCCGTCAATCGTCAGCATGGCCGAGAATCCAAGGCCGCCCTTTTCATTCAGACCGCGGTCGCTACAGCGGTGAAAAGCAGCACGCCGGCGGCGCAGAGCAGGTTGACGCGCAACAGACGCGATTCGGTTCCGGCCAGACTTTCCTGTTCAGCAGCGGCGAGCGTCGGTTTCTTCTGAGCCAGCAGCATCGCTCGGTCCATGGCGGGGTAGAGGCGCAACTGCGCATAGCCGGCGATGAGCATCATCGCCAGGACGGCAATGTGTTTGACCAGTATGGCCCATGCCCAGAGGCTGTCGACGTTCAGGAAGCCTGTGTAATTCTCATCGTTTGTCATCTGTACAAAGCCGGTGACTAACAACAGCACGAGACTGGCGTTGGCCCAAGGCGCAAAACGGCGCTGCAATTGCAGCCACTGATTGTTGTTCAGCATCCCTTTCTTGAGCGCCGGCCAGGCGATCAGCGCGATCAGCGCCATGCCGCCCAACCAGACCACGGTTGCCAGCAGGTGAATCCAATACGAGATGGCCAGAATCCAGAAGTCCATGACGGGTGGGCGCTCACTCTTTTTCCATGCGGAGCAACGCTTCATAGGCCGGGCGAGGCGTGCCGTCCGGCAAGACAATGGCCCACCACCACTGCTCATTGGCTTCCGGCGTCCAGGTGTAATCCGCGATATAGATGGTAGTCATCAGGCCAATCCAGGGCTGCCAGTTCTCGCGCGCGTACTCGTATGCCCGGACCAGGTAGTCGGCCTGTGTCGCCTCGTCCACGGCAAACCAGGAATACGCCGGGTTGACCTGGTCGGTCGTCCAGCCCATCTCCAGGATAGCCACCTGCTTATCCTCATCGTTGTTGGCGACCATGATCGCGCGCATGTCTTCAACGTGACGAAAGGTGAACCACCGCCCGTTACCATAGCCGTTGTCGGGGTCCTCCGCTTCCTCGGGGGCGGCCTCCGGCGGGGCCTTGTAGCCGGGGGCGTTCAGGCCGAGCACATCGAAGTAATCGGCCGCGCCGGCTTCATACATCGCCCGCAGATACTCCGCATCCGGCATGGCCAGCGGCAGTTGTGTGCCGGTGGGAGCCAGCCCGGCGGAGATAACCAGCGCGTCCGGGTCAGCCTCCTTGATCGCCTCATAGCAAACGCGCAACAGTTCGGTGTAAGCCGCCGGATCGGGCGGTTGATCGCCCCACTCCCGGCTGAGATTGGGCTCATTCCAGACCTGATAAGCTTGGATGCGTCCCTTGTATCTGGTTGCCACGGCGCCGCAATAATCAGCGAAATCCTGGTAATCTGCCGGCGGGGCGTTCTCCAGCGGCTCGCTGCCCGGCTCTTGCGCCCACCAGGGTTGGCGATCCAGCCGGACCAGCAGTCTCAAGCCATGCTCCTCAACCGCGTCGACTATCTGGTCGGAATGCCACCAGTTGTAAGCGCCCTTCTCGTTTGTCTCGATGTCCCGCCAGGCGAAACTCTGTTTCACCCAACCAAAGCCCATCTCTTTCGTCAACGTCAGGTCGCGATGGGCGATGTCCGGCTTCCACCACATGAACACGTGCATGCCGTATTCGGGGGAGGCGAAGGCTGTCCCTGGTTCCGCGGTTGGAGTTGCCGTAGCCTCTTCAGCCGCGCCGCCCCTGGTGGCGGTCGAAGCCGCCGTCGGGCTGGCGGGCGGGCGAGCCGTCGGTCGCGGCGTTCGAGATGGCGCGGGGGACGGCTCAGCGGTCGGTGAGCTGGTAGCCGCTATCTCCGTCGCGGCGGTTGCGACGACGGGTTCAGCGGTCGCCGGCGGCTCGCCGGACTGACGACCACAAGTCGATAACAAGAGCGCCAGCGCGAGCACAACTGCCCACGGGGCGTGTCTGGAGCGGCTCAGGGCACCTTCTCCATACCGCCGATCGCCCCAAATGCCGGCCGCGGAATGCCGGAGGTGTCTACCACGCTGTAGGGTACGGTGTCATCGGTCGGGCCGTTGCCCTTGTTGCCGAAGTCGAAGTTGAAGAAGAAGGCCAGCCACACGTCGCCGGAATCGTGCATCTGCTGGAAAGCCTGCACCAGAAATTGCGCCTGCTCTTCCAGGGTGTTGTCATTGACAAATTCAAAGCCTTCCGGATAGCTGTCGTAGCCTTCACTGCTGCCCCAGCCGAACTCGGTGAGACACAGCTTCTTGTTGGGATCGATGGCCTGCACCTTATCGGCGTAGGTATCGACGGTGGTCTTGAAGCTCCAGCTATGATGCGGGTTGTCGAACGGGCCGCGGAAGGTGGCGGTGGCCGCTTCCGGCGTGTTGCCGGCCTGGTCCCAGGCCACGTCCGGACCGATGTTGTAGCCGTTGTGGTGCACGCCCACACAGTCGGCGTAATTGAGCATGCCGGCTGCCAGCGCCTCATCCAGGTAAATGAAATCGTCGTATGACGTGACCAGGTCATGCACGCCGCTGGGAGCAAGGGCGCCGCTGATCACAATCACGTTCGGGTCAATGGACTTGATCGTCTCATGAGAACGGCGCAGGAACTCGACGTATGAAGTCGGTGAGAGGCCTTCCGGTGTGGACCATTCGCGATCGATGTTTTGCTCGTTCCACACTTCGATAGCGTGGATCTGTCCGGGATAACGGTTGAGCAAGTCGGTCAGGAAATTTGTGTAATGGGTGTAATCGTCGGGCGGCCCGTTCTCCGTGCCGGCTGCTCTCGTCCAGGCGGGAGCGCCCACTACACTGAACATCAAGTTCAGGCCATGCCGGTTGGCCTCATCGACCACGCCGTCATAGAAGAACCACTGGAATGTCTCGGGATCGGGCTGCACAAGCGGCCATTCCAGCTGCACCTTCACCCAGTCCATGCCGAGCTGGTTGCGGGCGACGTCCATGGCAAAGGCCGGGTCGCCGACCACCGCGTGGGATTGCGTGCCATATCCAAAGCGGTCGGTCGGCCAGGGATAAACCGGGCCGGTGGGAACCGTGGCTGCCGGCGCTTCCACGACCGGCTCCTCGACCGCGCCGCCCTCCGGCTGCGTGGCAATCACCGGCGGCGGTAGCGTGGCGGCGTCCTGTTGGGGAGGGGCGGTTGCCGCGCCGGTGCTCTCAGCGCCCGGTGTAATGGCGCCGTCATTGTCCGGTTGGCCGCCACAGGCGACCGCGGCCACAAACAGCAATAGCAAAAGTATTAGGAGATAGCGCTTGTCTCTCATTTCGGTTTCCTCATCCCTCAGCACAAACAGGGGCGCATCTCGCTCGCGTTGAGCAAAACGCGCCCCTGATCTTATTGTCACTGTCAAGTAATCTTGGCGACTACTGTGTACCCATTACCTGGCCAAGTAAGATACAGGCCGGGCAACCGCCGTTTGGCCGAATCATCGCGTAGCCGGCCTGTGGGTCGTCGCCCCAATGTGTGAAGTCTACATTGAAGACGATGATCAGCCGGACACGACCGCTGCTCGCGCCAAGGCTGGCCGCTTCAGCTAAGTACTGGGCGTGTTCGGACACCGTCAGGTTATAGGGCGCGCGCCATAAGAAGCTCTGCGGCACATAGCCCCACTCTTCGCCGCTAAGGTAACCCAGCTCGGTGAAGCATAACTGTCCCGCGCCCGCGCCGACATAGGCATTGATCATACCCTGGAAGTAGCGGGTGTAATGACCGCCGTTTCCCCGCGGGTCGCCGCTGGTGGCGGCCGGAGGCATAATGCCTTCATTGTAATGTACACCGACACAATCGGAATAACTGCCCGCCCCGGCGGCCATCATGCCGGCAATGTAAGGCGCGTCATCGCAGCCACCGCCGCCGCAACCGCCACCCCAGAAGCCGGTAGGGGCCGGAGCGCCGGTGATTACCATGACATTGGGGTTAGCGGCCTTGATCGCGGTATAGGCTGGCTTCAGCATGTTGTCGACGTAGGACTGCGGACTGATCTGCCCGGATGGCCATTCCCGGTCAATGTTCATTTCGTTCCAGACCTCGATAGCATCCGGCGGATCCGGCAAAGCCGCCACCTGGCCCAGAAAGGCCACATACGCGCCAAAGTCAATGCTGCTCGGATGGAGTTGGCCGGGCATGCTGAGCAAGACTTTGAAGCCGTTGGCATGTCCATCAGACACCAGACCGGCCACATCATTACCGGTGTTTCCCGGACTCCACTTGTGCTGGCGCTTGACCCAAGTCATGCCGGCTGCGCGCATTTCTGCCGCGCGTGGTGAGCCGGCTGTCTGCCCGCCCAGCTCGAAGTTGCCGCCAGCGATTGGAGGCGGTGGGGGTGGGAGCGGACTTCCGCCGCCGTTATCGTCGCCGCCGATAGCTAACGGAGGCGCTTCCACAACAGCCAGTGAGTTCACGTCCAGGGCGGGGTTGATCGTCAGTAAGGAGGCGAAGAGCCAGCCTTCCTTCTCGTCGAAAGCGACCTGCACCCACTCCGCTGATGCACTGCGACCGGTGAGCGCCACCCGCGTGCCCACCTGCACTACCTCGATAACCGGGTAGGCCACACTGGGGCCTTGGCGCAGGTTGGCGGCAATGCCGACCACAGCGTCTGCTGTACCAGGATCCAGGGGAACCGCAGTGGGTGTGGGTATCACAGCTCCGGCAACCCCGGGTCCGCCCTCCTGCTCTTCCTCCGGCTCTTCGGTGGGCTCCGGTGTGGGCGCGACAACTTCTTCGGCTTCACCGATCGAAACGGCAATTGAGCCAAGCAGAGCCACTGAGTTACCTTGTGCGAACTCCGCATTGATTGTGTACTCGCCGGGCGCGCTGGTATCCTCCCAGCGGAACGTAAGCGAATCGCCGCTTGTGCTGGCTACGACACTGCCGTCTTCTCGCTCCACAGTCCAGGCGATGGCCGCACCGCTCAGGTCCGGGGCCGCTCCGCCGCTAACCAGACTGTTTAGGGTTGAGGCATAGCCGGCCCCTTGCTCGGCAGACGCGAGGCCGGCGACCGTGACGCCGCGCACGCTGTACATTCGCGATTTGCCGAGCTGGTTGGCCAGCGCGGCTTCGTTGTTTAGCCAGACGGTGTAGGTCTGACCATCTTTCTCATAGGTGTAGCGGTACATCAAGCTTTCGCCGTCCCACTCCAATGGGGTGGCGTTGCCCGCCAGGCTGACCTCAACGGCCGCGCCGGGTTCAATCTCTTCCGCTCCTTCAGTGAGCGTCAGCGTGCCGAAGTTCTCCAGCGCGTCATCGCTCTGGACGGCGCGGAAAGTGCCGCCGATCGTCTCGATGGCTTGCGTGGTCACCTGGAAATTGAGCTTTTGGCGGTCAACCTGGGTAACGGCAAAGTCAGCCAGTTGCTGCGCCGCGCCGCCGTCTGTGTAGGCGGTTGGATTGAACGGCATCTGTAGATAGACGACATCGGCCGCCTGCCCCAGAGATACCCAATCCTGACCGGCTGTATCCCACCCGCCGGAGCTGATCGGGGCGGGCGTGCCCAAGGTAACGATCAGCGTCTTTCCCTGTTCATGCAGAGCGCCGGCAAGCTGTCCCACAAACGCGCTGTAGGCGTCACGCAGATTGGCCGGAATACCCTGATAATCCAGATTCACGCCGTCGTAATCAGCAGACGCCGTGATTATCTCGTCGATATGGCTGCTCTGGAGAGCCGGATCACCAAGCAGCGTTGTGACAGCCGCCTGGTCGACGATTGCTCCGACGTTGGTCACCTGCACAATCTGCCGATATGCGCCGGTAGCGATCTCCGCGATCGCGCCGTCGAGGGAGCCATCTTCCTGCAGTTCCAACCGGCCAAGCGAGACCTCGGTGAGGTAGGGCAATACCTCCGGCGGTAGGGCCAACTCCGGCTGCAGGTCAGCGCCCACCGCCGGCGGATCTTCCTTCTCCACGTTCATGATGGTCACGGCCTGGGGCAAGGGACCTGCCAGCGACACAATCTGGCCGTTTTGATGGCCGGTTGCCATGAACGCCCAGCGGGCGCCGTCCCAACCGTACATGTCCAGTTTGCGTGCGTCGCCGGACGGCGTGTTGATGGCAACGACGCCGGTCGGGGCGGAGGCTTCGTATTGCAGTAGATAGACCTCTCCTACCGGAGTCATGCTCTGTGGTACGGCTGCGGCCATCTCCTGGGTGGTCTCGCCGGCACTCCCGGCCACAAATGCGTCAGCAGGGATTGCTTCTACGGTTACAGAACCATTGTCGCTGGTCACAGCGATGTTGCTGGAATTGCTGACTACAGTGTCGGTGGCTGCCGGCGTAGTGGCGAGAACTTCATCTTCCGCGCCGGTCAATCCAAGCCGGTTGGCAAGCGAAATCGGCGGCAAGAACATGCCCGCCAACAGCAGAACACAGATGAGAACACCCCCCGCTGCCAGCATGCCGACAGACAGGTTGCGCCTTTGGCCGCCCTCATTGCCGACATCAGTAAGGTTTGATTGGTCGCCGGAGCTTTCCATCATTACCTCCCTGGCCTCCTTCAACGGACGTTCATCTTCCATGATTTAGTATCCTCCTCAAGGATTCGAGAGGTCGTCATCCTGGTGAAACAAAATTACGAACAAAAAGCGGCTACCAGCCGCCATTTACTCTTTTCGATGAATTATCACTGTCGAAGATTCTAGCAAAGGTGAAAAGTCTGCGCCAAACAAGCGCATGGCGCGGCGGCCATTCATGAGAGAGAGCTTAATGGCCAGCTGGCTTGGGCATGCGCCGCATTGACTGATCTGACCTCAAGGGCAAGATTGACACTCCTGAAGCTACTGCTATACTTTTATCGGACGCACTGCGTCATAGGCGAGGCTCACCAATCGGCGCTGTAGATTAGCTAATCAAATGGTCCTGTTGTAGGTGGGCAATAGACGCAGTGCACTCGTTACTATTTTTGACAGCGACTGAAAGGAGAGTGTGATGGCAGAGGTAAGTAAGTTGTTTGCGAACATGGCCGGCCAATTCGTGGCTGAAAAGGCCGGGGACATGAACGCAACGGTACAGTTCAATCTGTCCGGCGACAACGGCGGTCAATGGTATGTACAGGTTGCTGACGGCAAGTGTAGTGTTCATCAAGGAATGGTCGACGAGCCGACAGCGACCCTGATGATGGATGGGGACGACTATTCTGACATGGTTACCGGCAAGCTGAATCCGATGACCGCCTTTATGAGCGGCAAGGTGAAGGTAGAAGGCGACCTGGGGGCCGTGATGAAGTTTCAGACCCTGTTCAATAATTAGGGCATCCGCTGGAATCACCGCAGGCCGGCAGTTCCGTGTGGGCGGCGCCGGCCTGCGCAGGTGTACTGCAGCGGTTAGGTTGGGGGAGTCGATCTCGAATGCAGTGGGTCGACGCCCATAGCCATTTCGGCGTATTCCTGTTGTTGAGCGTCGCTCAACTGCACGCCGAACAGAGTCAGTAACTCGGTGATCAGCGCGGCTTTGCGTTCGGCGTCGCTTCGCGACCACGTTCTGGCCTTGATCTCCAGGTAGTAGCCGGGGAGTTGAGGTACCACGACCTGGTCCAGGTTGATAGCGAAGTCGGTTTCGCGGTAATTAATGTGCCAGCGACGCCGTTCCTTGTGCACCTCAACCTCTCTGCTGGGTGCGAAGTACTCCCGATAGAAGCGCAGGCTCTGATCCGCTGGAGCCAGATAACGGGAACGAGAGAGCATCACGGCGTTCGGATATTCCTGTAGCTGCTTGGCCCCAAGTAATGTCAGCCGGGCTCTCGCCTGGTAGACTTCGCCTTTGTCGTTCAGGAACTCATCTTCGCGATAGCGCAGGCGGGCGGCGTCCGGGTCCTGACCGACAAAGAAGAAGTAATTGTCGTACTGCTTGAAATGGCCCCGTTTGGTGATCTCCAGTTCGCCGGCCTCAATGATCTGTTGGATGGGTTCAAGGTCATCCAGGTGAACCTTCACCTGCACCTCGAAACTCTCCAGGCGCTGCACGCCGGCAAGTAGCACCAGCTTGTTATATGGGCTGGACTCACGCTCCACGACAAAGTCATCGATCTTGGCCGCCACAGCTGCTGCGTCGCGTCGCGTCGCCTCTTCATCGACGGTTAGTAACGCCCGCTCGCGCATCAGCCAGCGCCCATTGCACATAACGTCGGTGACATCGGTGCTTTTGGCGGCGTAGACAAGTCGGGAGTAGACAGCGTCGGGGTTGCTGCGAAAGTGTGGCCAGTTGTGCGACACATCCGTGGTTACCAGTGCCAGATCCGCCCGCTTACCGATCTCCAGACTGCCGGTGATGTCTTCCATGTGCATGGCGCGGGCACCGCCGATCGTGGCTATCTCCAGCGCCTGGCGCGCGGGCAACACCGTGGGATCGTTGCTGCGCGTCTTGGCAAGCAGGGCGGCCAGATGCATTTCCTCGAACATATCCAGGTCGTTGTTGCTGGCCGCGCCGTCGGTGCCTACCCCGAGCTTGAGGCCCATGCTGAGCATGGCGCTGACATCGGCGATGCCGCTGGCGAGCTTCAGGTTGCTCGCGGGACAATGGGCGATGCCGGCCCCAGCCTTCTTCAAATCGTACATCTCTCCGTTATCGATGTGCACGCAATGAGCCGCCAGCAACTTGGTCTCCAGCAGGCCATGCTTGGCGTTCCAGGGCACGACCGGCAGGCGATTTTGCCGGCGGCAGTTTTCCACTTCGATAGCCGTTTCAGCAATGTGTGTGTGAATGGGCACGTCATAGCCGCGGGCCAGATCCGCGCAGGCCCGCAGGAGCTCCGGCGTGGCTGTGTACCAGGCGTGGGGCGCGACCGCCGGCTGGATCAGTGGGTGATGCTGCCATTTCTCGATAAAGCGCCGGCAGAGGATGATTCCGTCTTCGAAGGTATCGGCATCCGGCGCGGGAAAGACGAGCACCGTCTGGCCGAGCAGCGCCCGCATGCCGATGTCGGCCGTGGCCTCGGCGATCTCGTCCTCGAAGTAGTACATATCGGCAAAGGAGGTCACGCCGGAGCGGATCATCTCCACGCAGGCCAATTGGGCGCCCAACTTAACAAACTCCGGCGAGACAAACTCGCGCTCCAGCGGCATCAGATAGCCCAGCCAGACATCCAGCCGCAGATCGTCATTCAGCCCGCGAAACAGGGTCATGGGCGCGTGGGTATGCGCGTTAATCAGGCCGGGAATCATGACCTGGCCGCCGCAGTCGACAATCATCTCCGCTGTGGTTCTCGACATGACATCGGCGGTTGGCCCCAGGTCAATAATGGTGTCATCCTTGATGGCCAGCGCGCCGTCAACGATCAGGTCATAGTTCTTGTTCATAGTCACTATGACGGCGTTGGTGAGCAAGGTGTCTGCATGTTTGCTCATTAGTCTTTCCTTCTGTGGTGATTATGCAGGCCGGCAGCGCCTCGCGAAATCAGTCTGTCGGGGCGTCCCCGGCTTGATCCGCCAACTGTCGTCGCGTAACGCAGATGCCTGATTAGCAAGGGGGGAAGCATTCGATTAGGCATTCAGACCATTATACCGGAATTCCCTTCCTGCTGTATAATGGCTCGATGGACATGCTCGAGTTGATCGCCGCAAAACGGGATGGCGGGGAACTGTCGCCGGAGCAAATTGAGTGGTTTGTGAGCCAGGTTACAGCGGATGCCGCGCCGGACTATCAGGTCGCCGCCATGCTGATGGCCATTTACCTGCGCGGCATGACGCCGCAAGAGACGGTGCAGCTTACCCTGGCAATGGCGGCCTCCGGCGGGCAACTGGACCTGCATGATGTCGTCCCGTTTGTGGTGGACAAGCATTCATCGGGCGGCGTCGGGGACAAGACATCGCTTGTCGTCCTGCCCCTGGTAGCGGCCTGCGGCGTGCCGGTCGGAAAGATGAGTGGACGGGGGCTGGGGTCGAGCGGCGGCACACTGGACAAGATGGAATCAATCTCCGGCTGGTCCAGCGCGATTGGCCTGGCGCAATTCAAGCAGCAGTTGCGGGAGGTGGGCCTGGTATTGGCCGGCCAGACGGCGGAATTGGCCCCGGCGGATGGGCGGCTATACGCGCTGCGGGACGTGACCGGCACGGTGGCCAGTATGCCGTTGATCGCTGCTTCGATCATGTCAAAGAAGCTGGCTGCCGGCGCGGACGCAATCGTGTTGGATGTAAAGGTGGGCAACGGCGCGTTCATGCGTGACCTGGATTCTGCGCGTTTGCTGGCGCAACTGATGGTGCAGATCGGAGAAGATGCCGGGCGAAAGATGGTAGCGTTGCTCAGCGACATGAATCAGCCACTGGGCGAGGCGGTGGGCAATTCTCTGGAAGTGCGCGAGGCCATCTTCACACTGCGGGGAGAGGGGCCGGCGCGATTCTGGGCGCATTGCCTGGATGTCGCCGGGCATATGCTCCTCCTGGCCCGGAAAGCAATCACGTTGGAAGGGGCCCGCCAACTGCTGGTCGAGGCGCGCGACAGCGGGGCCGCGCTGGCCAAGTTCCGGCAGATGGTTGTGGCGCAGGGCGGCGACGGAAACCAGGTGGACGATCCCACTTTGCTGCCCGCAGCGCGATTTGTAGGAGAGGTCGGAGCCGGAGAGTCAGGTTACTTGGCCGGCGTGGATACCGAGGCCCTGGGCTGGACGGCTGTTCGGCTTGGGGCCGGGCGGCAGACCAAGGGCGCGCCCATTGATCCGGCAGTGGGCTTTGTGATGCGGGCGCAGGTCGGGGACTTCGTGCCGGTCGGTGAGCCGATTGCCGTTGTTCATGCGAATACGGCGGCCCACCTGCAAGAGGCGACGGCCTCTATTCTTTCGGCGCTGCAATGGAGCCGTCACAAGGTTCCTCCGCTTCCGCATCTGTATGAAACGATTGGGTGATTACTCAGTTGCGAACAACTCGGCAGGTCGTCCTGGCCGTCATTCGGCAGGGAGAGAGGATACTATTGGTGCAGCCTGTGCAGGCCACGGATAACGTCAGTCACTGGCGTTTACCGGGAGGGGACACGGTTGTGGGTGAGCCGCTCAACTTTGCGCTGCGCAGGATGGTGCGCCAGCAGACTGGGCTGCAATTTCACGGCGATGGTCTCCTCGTCCAGATTGCCCGCCTAATACAGCAGTCAGGTAACCTGGAAACCAAGGTCTACCTGTATGAGATTACGGATTGGGATGGGGAGCTCGTGGTGTCAAAAGCAGATGATGGGGATGGGTTTGCCTCGACGTTTTGTGCGCCAAGCGAGTGCGTCGCGCTTCTGGAGACGATCACGCAACCGTCGCTGCGGGAGCCGCTCGTTGCCTACCTCACCGGCCTCAATGGGCCGGGCTACGTGTGGCTCTATCAGGATGTGGCCGGGGAGGAGATGCTCATTACCAGGAGGCTCAGTTCCAGTGTGTAAGCGGAGGCAAGGGTGAAAGTCCTGGGAATTGATGTGGGTGGCAGCGGCATCAAAGGAGCGCTGGTCAATACCTTGAAAGGCGAGCTGGTGACGCCGCGCGTGCGCAAAGTGACGCCGGCATCAATGACCCCAGAGGCCGTGCTGGCCAAGGTATGGCAGGTGGTCGATGCCTTTGACGGATTCACCGGCCCAATTGGGATCGGCTTCCCGGCGGTTGTGCAGGATGGCTCCCCACGCACCCCGTTCACCGCCAGGCAGGTGCCGGGCTGGGTGGGTTTCCCGGTGGCGGGTTATCTGTCGGAGCGAACGGGCCGGCCGGTGACGATGATCAACGATGCAGATGCCGCCGGCATCGCGGAGATGCGTTTCGGCAACGGCTGGGGCGAGACCGGCGTGGTGATCGTGATCACCCTGGGCACCGGCATCGGCAGCGCACTCTTCACGAATGGACATCTTGTACCGAACTGTGAGTTGAGCGCCCTATATCTGCGCGGGCACAATGAGTTTGCTGAGCAGTATGCGGCCGGCGATGTGCGCCAACGCGATGAGCTGACCTGGAGCGAATACGCCGCCCGCCTGGACGAGTACCTGCATCACGTGAACCGTATCTTCTCGCCTCGGCTGGTGATCATCGGCGGGGGAATCAGCGACAAGCACGCCAAGTTCTTGCCCCTGCTGACAGTCGATTATCGCGTCATCCCTGCGGCGTTACGGAATGAGGCCGGCATAGTCGGCGCGGCGATGGCGGTGGCCGAGAACTGGCGCGAATGACCCTACCACCAGCCGCCCCCGGACTGCGCGCGCCAGGAGTATAGCCGATAACGCCGGCCCGGCCGCGCGCCGAGCGAAGTGAGGAAGGCCGCACCTGGACCGTCCTCGTCAACGGGGCCAATCGCGATCTGATTCCAGCCGGCCTGCCGTGCGCTGGACAGCGCTACATGCCAGAGCCGCCGGCCTATACCCTGCCGCCGGCGTTTCGGCAAGACCGCCCCCAATAGCAAGCGTCCTTTCGAAGCCGGCCTGTTCTTCCACCAGTCAAACCAGATCTGTTGCCAGGGGTAGCGCCCTCCTCCGGCCTTTCGTAACCGCCGGGCGAGATCAGGTTGCAGCAAGACAAAGCCGACCGGCTCATCGTCAATGAGCGCCATGTGACCAGACAACGGGAAGTGGCCGAGCCAGCCTAACACCAGGCTGACCTCGTCCTGGTCAGGCGGCGGGAGATGCGGAGTTGTCAAAGCGGCCTGCATCAGCGACAAGAGATCGCCGGCCAGGCGTTGACCATCGAGCGGCGCGATCCTTACCGGGCCGCTGCTCTCTGACTCGCTCGCTTCCGGAATCTCGTATTCATAGATAGCGCCGGCGCTGATTACGTCCATCTGGCTTTCCAGCAGTTCGGCAAGGTAAGGTGGTGAATAGGGAGCATGAAGCGGCGTAGTTTCATGCCAGTGGTCGAGCTGCGCCCCGGCGGCCAGGTATGGCGATATTCCAACAGGTCCAACAAAGCGGCGCGCGCCGGAAATCTCGGCCAGTTCCTGCAAAAAATGCTCGCAGATCTCCTGGTCATTTGCCAGGTGCAGGAGTGATAGAAAGGCGATCCCGTCCGAAATCGCGCTCTCTCTCAGCACAACGGCGGCGGTGGGCAGTGGGGAAAGGCTGACTGTGAGGGGTTGACCATAGTCGCTGTGCAGCGAGGAGCGACGCCGGGTGTAGGATTCCATGTACACCGGATGGATGTCGCCTGCCGTTGCCAGCCAGCGACGCAGCGCTGGGTAGTATGGCGGCGTCCAGCGCGTTTCCCTCCGGTAGATCTGTCGCCATTTGCGAAGAAAGCCGGCGCGGGTCCAATAGGAGTTGGCGACCTCCACCTGGTGATTGAAATAGGGGTCAAGCACCTCGGTGCCTGTTGGTGATAGATGGCCCGCATCTGCCCATGAACGACACCATTACTGCGCCACGATGATTGGGTCGAGAAACAGCGCGTCGCTGCCGGCCATGCCCGCCGTTTGCACGGCGAGCCGCGTACCAGTTTCCGGCAAGTATAGCCCAATCTCCAGGGGGTAGATGCCGGGCATTGTTTCAGGTGGGACCACTATGTCATAGCTATCGATCACCACTTCGCCCGGCAACCATCCGCTTGTGGGGTGGCTGCCCTGCAGCGGCTGGCTGTCCCACTGCCACAGACAACAGACGCCATCCGTTCCAAGCAGGTGGACGAATACTGTGTAATCCTCTGCCGGCTGTTGGCGCGCCTGCCAGACAAGTGTGAGCCGGTAATTGTTTGGCGCAACCTCCACCAGGTCATAACCGAGGAGCCCCACTTCATCTCCAAATACAGCATCAACCGGTCGGGATATCTCAGGGGCAATGAAGTTGCGGTTCGTCTCCTGTACGGTCACAGTCCCGAGGCTTGTGTTGAAAGCCACCTCGCCATCCTTGTGCAACGACATTTCGAGCGCGTATTCACCAGGCGGCAGATCAGCCGGGATCGGCGGATCGAGCCGGTCGATGATGAACTCCGGCGGCTGCCAGGCTGCAAACGGATAATCGCCACGCGCCGGAGGTGTGTCCACCAGGGTATGGCGCGCGCCTGTGGTATCGATCAGCTCCAGGCGAATGGTCATTTCCGGCTGAGGGGTTGTGACCTGCCACCATAAGGCGAGATCGAGCGTCTCACCCTGTCCGAGCGTGGGCCGGTTCCGCTCAAAACCGAGCAAAAGTAGTCCAGGTTGGACCGGCGTGGATTGTCCCTGGGGCGGGGTGGGAAGCGGAGATGGTGGCTGGCCCGAAGTAATGGCCGCCGGCTCAATGACATAGCTGTCGCCGGCGTAGCGCCCCTGCCCATCCAGGCGGGGCAAGCGCGCTCCACTTTCGGCGTTGAACAAGCCCACCCGCAGGCGGTAGTTGCCAGGCGGTATGCCCGCCGGGGCGGGCAACTCCACCCGTTGTATGATCGTCTCCCCCGGCGTCCACTGCTCAGACGGATAAGCAAATGATTCCAGTTGGCTCCAGCGATAACCACGCTCATCTTCAAGGTGAACAAACAATTGAACGGGTTGATCTGGTGCACCCTGCACCTCCCAGAAGAGGGTAAGCGGAATGACCGCGCCGCTCTGCCCGGTCTCCAGCGAGTGGCCCAGCAGAGTAATCTTGTCCCCGAAGTTGACTGAGACCGGTTGGGTGGGCGAGATGGGCGGCGTGGAGTCTACCTCGTAGGCGAAAAAGGTGTGGTCTCCATCCGGGCCGATTGGGCCGGCTTCAGGCGTGGGCAAATACTCTCTGGCCCAGGCGGGAGCCGGGCTGCTGTGTGGGTAAACGGTCAGCGAAGCGCCGGAGGCCGGAAACACCAGCGCCTCGCTCTCCGGCAGCCACTTGATGCTGTCATAACTGTCAGCCAGGTAAGCCAGCGTGGGGTGCCGGTAGTGTAAGGCTGCCACATATACGACCCCCACATCGGGCGCCCCCTCATTGAGATATTCGGCTACGTCAACCAGGTCCGAATCCGTTTCATAGAACAGATCGCTGCGCGTCGCCCAATCGTTGAAGTATTGCTGCCAGGTTGCGGCGCCTCCGAGCAGAAGTATGACCAATACGACAAATGCGTAGTTGATCTCGTATGCTTCCAGGATGCGCCACTGTTGCAGCCGGCGCGTCAGGGCCAGATTGGGCAGGCGCAAGAAGTTGGCGGCTCCCTCCAGAAGAAATACCAGACCGACAGCCGGCAAAAAGAAGATGAACGGGATCATCCCAATGGCGCGCAAGTTGCTGGGCACGATCTCATTCACCGCCAGGGCGGTAGGCAGGATCATCACCAGGGGCGCGAGCAGGAGCAGGAGAACCGACGCCTTTTGCCAGTCATACCACCAGCGACGCCAGCGCAACAGCAAGATGAGCCAGCCGGCGACCAGCAGGCCTCCCCAAAGCCAGTTGAAGAGCGCGCGGCCGGGGATGTTGAAGCGCCAGTAGGGGTCGCCAAGCAAGAATAGCATGCCGAGCGAGCGAAAGTAACTCTCCAGGAGGCTTGGGCTAGCGGAGCCGGGGCCGGCCTGACCCAGGCGCACCCAAAAGGCATCGGGATTTTGGTAGAAGTAAAGCAGCAGCGGCAGACTGACCACCAGCGCCGCCACCCCGAAGAGGGTCAGTTGCGAGACTCTCAGCCGCACCTTGCCTCTGGAGAAGAGCAGGGACGGCATGGCCAGGATCAGCAGGAAGGGAAAGATGCGCACCGCCAGGTAGGTATAGGCTGCCAGCCCCAAAAAGGCGCCTCCAAAGAGACAGGGCAGCAGTTGAGAACGTTTCAGCCCGCGGAAGAGCAAAGCCACCGCCAGCGCCTGCATTAGCGGCTGACTGATGACGCGGAACCCCATGCGGCTGAATACCAGGTGCCAGAAACTGATCGCCAGGAGTGCGGCGGCGATGATCGCGATGCGGCGGTCGGCAAGCATCTCCCTGCCCAGCCAATACGTGACCGCGACAGTGAGCAAGCCAATGAATGCGGAAGTGAGCCGCAGCGCAAACACACTCTCGCCGAGCGCACGCGTCAGGCCGCCAGCCAGATAGAAAAAGAGCGGTTCCTTGCCGGTGTAACTGTGGATAAAGATGGGCCGCTCACCGCGCAGCCCAATGTCGCCGACCAGCACCGCATTCGCGGCCTCGTCATAGTGCAACCCGGGAGGGACATCTGTCAGGTTTGGAAGCCGCAGAATCGCCGCAACGAGCAGACAGGCCACCATCAGCATCAGAGCACGATTGCGGGTCATGCGCATGATTCTAGTCGGCTGCCATGAAGTTGCAAAGGCGCGTTCCCCTGGAGTGCTGACCTAACCAACAGCGGCAAATCGTGTGTGAAAAATATCACAAGCGTATATTGTGCGTATGTTGCAAGTAGGGTTGGCGTAGAGCACCCTACGAAGGGCCACCCTATAATGGATGGTGAAGGGTAATAGATCTCTTCTTCTTCTCCTCCTTTTGACGAGAGTCAGGGTTCGGCGTTCCTGACTCTCCAGCAAATTAGAGCGGGCTGGTAATCCAGCCCGCTTTTTCGTTTTCCCTCCGAAGCGTATAATCCGGCCGATGTCTGCGGCTGAAACAGAATCCGAAAGCGACCTGGGCGTGAGTCGCTCCCAGGTGCTGCGATCAGTGACGATTGTCGCGATTCTGTTTGTAATCAGCCGCGTTTTGGGTTTTGTGCGGGGGGCGGTCATCCTGGCAATCTACGGCGTGGACAGCCTGGAGGTCAACGCCTACGAAATCGCCAGCCGCTTTCCCGACGCCATATTCTTTATCATCGCCGGGGGGGCGATTGGTTCGGCCTTTATCCCGACGTTTGCCGCCTATTTTGTCGAGGACGATGAGGCGGGGGGCTGGCGTCTCTTCTCGGCCGTCATCAACCTGATTACCGTGCTGCTGATAATCGTCTGTGGAATTGTGGCTATTCTGGCCAAACCGTTCCTGGTGCTGCTATATGGTCCACTCATGGCAGCGCAGCCCGGCTTGCTGGAACTGACCGCTGCGCAGATGCAGATCATGCTCATTTCGACGGTGATCTTTGGGGCCAGCGGGGTCATCATGGCTGCCCTGAACGCCCGGCAGCATTTTGTCCTGCCGGCGGTGGCGCCCATCCTTTACAATGTGGGCATCATTGCCGGCACACTGCTCACCCAACCGAATATCATGGGAGTTGCTATCGGGACGGTCGTTGGGGCGTTGGCGCATCTGCTGATTCAGCTTCCCGGATTGGTACGGCAGAGAGCACAGTATCAGTTTCTGCTGACGATTCGCGACCGGGGCGTCAATCAGGTCATCCGTCTGATGATCCCTCGCGTGCTGGGCCTCTCTTTCAGCCAGCTCAACCACTTCACGATCCAGATTCTGGGCCAGACGATGCTCTTCGGCAGCATCCCGGCCCTGAGCAACGGCTGGCGCATTTTGATGTTACCGCAAGGCGCGATCGGGCAGGCGCTGGGCATTGTAGCCTTTCCCACATTTGCCACACTGGCCGCGCGGAATGCCCTCACGGAGATGCGGCGCATCCTGGCCGATACGCTACGCCTGATCCTCTTCCTGGGAATTCCTGTTACCGTGATATTCGCCTTGCTCAGCCGGCCAATTGTGAGTGTGCTCTTTGAGCGGGGAGAGTTTGATCCGGCGGCAACAGAGCTGGTGGCCTGGGCATTGGCCTTCTATGCGGTGGGCCTGGTGGCGCTGGCGGCTCTCGAAGTGATCTCCCGCGCGTTCTATTCGCTGAAGGATACCTGGACGCCGGTGTTGGCCGGGGGCGTTCAACTAGCTGTGATGGCGGTTCTGGCCTACTGGCTTAGCTTTGTGGTCTTTGCCAATCGGGGCTGGCTGGAATTGGGTGGCCTGGCCCTGGCTGTCAGCTTCTCGTCTACGCTGGAAGCGTTAGGGCTGCTCTGGCTGCTGCGACGGAAGCTGCGCGGCATCAACGGGCGCGACATGCTGGACGGCTTGTGGCGGATGTGCCTGGCCGGCATGGTGATGGCCGGGGCCGTGTACCTGGTGGTCCGACAGACAGCGGAGACACCGGCGCTCTGGCAGGCAGTTGCCGGAGGATTGGTGGGAGGAGCCGCCTATATGATCGTAACGGGGTTCTTACGCGTCAGGGAACTGCGCTATCTGGTTCAGTTTCTTAGCCGGCGACTGCACCGCTCTTAGTCACGTGGGCAGGGAATCAAAAAAGCCCAGCCTGGAGGCTGGGCCGGGAAGTTCACATAGCAATGTAGGCGTAACCGCGCTATTGGTTAGCTACACCCTGCTCTACGTTAATGCTGGACTGGCTGAACAGCTGCCCATTTACCCAGACTTCCAGGGTGTACTCACCCTCGTGAAACCCTTCCGGCGGCGCATAGAAGATCCAGCCGGGGCCTTCAGCGCCATAGTTCCAGATCTCGTTGCCGCCGTTTACAATCTGCCCGTTGTGTCGCCACACCCAGGACCAGGCCATGCCGTCAGCCATTGCCTGATAGATAAACGTGGCATAGATGGTAAAAAAGCCCTCACCAAACACCTGCCGCGGAGCCACCGGCTCATAAGCATCGTTGATATCTGTGGCAAAAGACAGGGTGGAGAAAGAGGTGTTTTCGGCCAGATCCACGCTGGGGTCAACCTGATCGAATTCCGCGGGCAACTGGGAACCAGCGTCCAGCGACTCCGGAGCGAGTTCATCCGGGAAGGAGAAGAGAGGGATTTCACCTTGGTTGCCGGCAGCGGCGTCTGCAGCCGGCGGGGCCTCTGCTGCCGGTGAGAGCGCGCTGAAGTCAACCGTTGTCGGCGCCTCGTAGGATACGATCGTTATGCCCTCCGGCAGGGCGTCTGAAGCGGACTCGTCTACAGGGACTGGTTTAGTGTTAGAGAGGAGGGCGACCAACGGGACAGGCTCGACCGGCGTGTCCTGTACATAGAAGGCGCTGCCAATCGTGAAAGCCGCCAATACGACTGTCATCCAGAAGTAAAGGCGGAAGTGCCGTCCGGCATGCTGGCGCATGAAAAAGTAGGGTGCGCGCTTGCGCCGACGCCAAGCACCGAAGGCTTTTGCCGATACAAACAAGGTGACGATGCCCAGCCCCCCAACCAGCCATGGCATGGTCACCCCGTCTAAGATTTCTAGCAAATCAAACCCTCTTCACTCGCTTCTCTTCTAGGAGAATTAGCGAGCATTATAACAAAGTGACAGTCGCTGGCAAGCAGGCCGACGTTTGCCCAACGCCCTGTCACCAAATTGCCTCCGTATAATCACCACGAGTTGACATAGGAAGAATAGGCCTACGGCACCAACTGCCGGCATGACTTCAACAGCGTGCATTTTGTCTCCCCGCCTCTAGCGCTTACAATTGAGCTCGAGGCAGTTGTGGAGATGATCAAGATAAGCGGCCTGGTGAAACAATACGGAATGAACACAGTCCTGCGCGGGGTGGATCTGGAGGTGCGCGCCGGGGAATTTGTTACTCTGGTGGGCGCCAACGGGGCGGGTAAAACGACGCTCATCCGTATTGTGGCGACGCTGTTACGCCCGACCGCCGGCGAAGTGCGCGTCGGCGGCTGGCCCGTTCCTCAGCGGGCCGACCGGGTCAGGCATCATATCGGCCTTGTCTCCCACCATCCACTGCTGTACAGTGATATGACTGCGGCCGAGAACTTGCTGTTCTTCGCCCGACTCTACAGATTAGAGGATCCTGAGGAACGCGCGCTGAATGCGCTGAAAACGGTCGGATTGGCTGCCCGACAGCGCGATCCGGTGCGCACCTTTTCGCGCGGCATGTATCAACGGTTGACGCTGGCCCGCGCCACGCTGCACGAGCCGGATATCCTTTTGCTGGATGAGCCGTACACCGGCTTGGACCAGGAGGCCAGCGCGTTGCTGGACGATTTGTTGCGCGAACAGGCTAGCCGGCAGCGGACGATCCTGATGATTACCCATGACCTGGTGCACGGGCTGAATCTCTGCAATCGCATCGCCATCCTGAGCCGGGGCAAGATCGCCGCCGACGTGTCCCGAGAGACGCTGCAGCCGGCGGAATTCCTGGAACTATACGGCCGAGTTACCCGGACGGAACGCCATGCACGATGAAGCAACTGTCCGGCAAGCCGGCGCGGATGAGCGAAAGCTGGTCGCCGGCTCCTTTGGCGCGTTCTTTTCGGCTGTGCTTACCGTGGCCTGGAAAGACCTGGTCATTGAGCGCCACACCAAACAGACGGTGAGTATCATGGCGGTTTTTGCGGTGACCGCAATCATCGTATTCAACTTCGCGCTGGAATTGAAGCTGGACGCGGCGCGGAACGTGGCCACCGGCTTAATGTGGATCACAATCCTGTTAGCCGGGACATTGGGCCTGAACCGTTCGATGGCTTATGAGCAAGAGAATCGCAGCATGGACGCCGTGCTAATCGCGCCGGTGGATCGCAGCGCAATCTACCTCGGCAAGGTGCTCAGCCTGACCTTGCTGATGCTCTTGTTAGAAGCCATCCTCATTCCGCTATTCTCGGCGTTCTTTAACCGCCCCTTTTACCAGCCGCAGGTTATAATGATCATTGTCCTGGGAACAGTGGGCTATGTTGCCGCCGGCACTTTGTTGTCGGCGATGACGGTGCAGACCCGTTCGCGAGATGTGTTGTTGCCGATCTTGCTCCTGCCGCTGACACTGCCCTCAGTCTTGGCGGCGGCCAATGCGGCGGCGCAGTACATGCTGCCGGAGCCGCCGGCCTGGGCCGACGTGCAAGGGGCGGTAGCGCTGGTAATAGCGTTTGATGTGATCATGCTGACCGCCGGCTTGTTGACGTTTCATTATGTGGTCGAAGAATGAGGGAAGCGCTCAGATTTCCGGAAAGTGGTGAGCGCGACCCGGCCGGACACGTGTCTTCTGGGAATCTCTGAGCAACGAGAAAGGAGAGTATTATGCAAGGTGATGCGATTGTGACAGGTCAGGAAGGTCTACCCGCAACGACCGCCGGCGCGGCAACATCCGCTGCCGGGAACCGCAAGCGGTTGGACAAGATTTCGCGGATCTTGAACTGGACAGCTGCGCTACTGCTGTTGGCCTGTTTGCTGTTGGTATTCTTCTATGCCCCGACCGAAAAGACGATGGGCAATGTACAGCGCATCCTCTACTTCCACGTGGGAGCGGCGTGGGTGTCGGCGGTTGCCTTCTTTGTCGCCCTGCTCAGCGGCGTGATGTATTTGCTCAGGCCGGCCAAGAAGTGGGACATTATCTCACTGGCCTCAGTGGAGATCGGCCTGGCGTTCACAACCATGACCATAATCGCCGGCTCTGTCTGGGGCCGCCCGGCCTGGAATACCTGGTGGATCTGGAGCCCACGCCTGACATCTATCACGGTCATGTGGCTGGTATATGTGGCCTATTTCATGTTGCGTGGGGCTATTGAGGACGAGGAAAAGCGCAGTCGGTTCGCCGCAGTCTATGTGATCGTCGGCTTTGTAACCGTCATCTTTACCTTTCTCAGCATCCGCATTCTGCGAGACATTCACCCGGTTGTGATCGGCACAGCCAGCGAAGCGGCTGAGGGCGGCTCAGAGTTCGAGTCTGGTGTGGAATCAGCCAGGATGGGCATGACCTTGCTGGCCTCAACCATTGTCTTCAGCGTGCTTTATGCCGCCTGGGTTGTCTATCGCTACCGGCTCCAACTCACCCTGGATGAAGTTGCGGCTCTGAAGGGGCGGGTGATGACTCGCCTACAGCAGCGCTAGGAGATGATGCGATGATGCCCTTTTCGCCAATCCACCTGGTCATATTGGCTCAGTCGGCTGTAACGGACCCGAACCGTTTCAACGGCTACCTGGTGCTGGCGTACATCGCTATCTGGCTGATTGCGATGGTTTATCTGCTGATCATGGCCAACAAACAACGCAATGCGCGGCAGGAACTGAAATTGATGAGACAACTCTTGGAGGATGACGAGCGCGAGCGGGGAGCATGAGGTGCGTACCACCTCATATGTACCTGAAGCGACTGACGGACCATGTAAGAATCGGGTATTGATTGTCGTCAGTTTGCTTGGTGCATTGATGAGCGTACAGGAAAGACCGTCATGCTGAAATCCACACCGCTGCGCTCCTTATCGACTACGCAGTTAATTACGCTCGGCGTTGTTGTGGTGGTGCTCCTTTTCCTGGTAATCGGCAGCCTGAGCCAGTCCGCCGCGCCGGAGCCGGAGTTCGCCATTGGGCTGCAATCGCAATCATTCCTGGTGCTGGCCCTGCTGGCGTTTGTTGGCGGCCTGCTCAGCTTTGTGTCGCCGTGTACGCTGCCGATTCTGCCGGCATACTTCGCGTTCGCCTTTCAGAGCGGACGCCGGCAGATCGCTGCCAATACGTTGGCCTTCATGCTCGGGCTGGCGGCGATGTTCAGCATCCTGGGGGCAGGGGCTTCGGTTATCGGCCGGGCACTGCAACAGAATACCGACCTGCTCCTGTTGCTGGGCGGCGCTGCGGTGCTGATCTTCGGTGTGATGAGCCTGATGGGGCGCGGCTTCGGCGGGATGCAACAGCAGCAGACACGCAATACATCGCTTAGTGGCTCGTTCGTCTTTGGCGTCACCTTTGCGGTCGGTTGGACAAGCTGTGTTGGCCCTATCCTGGGGACTGTGCTCACCCTGGCTGCGACGACGGCCTCGGTTGGCCGCGGGATGATGCTGCTTTTTATTTACACGATGGGCCTGGGTCTGCCGCTGATCCTCATTTCGACCTTCTTCGGCCGGGCCAGTCGTGACAGTCTTCTGTGGCGGGCAATGCGCGGCAAGGGTTGGGAGGTGAACGTGCCGACGCTGCTGGTCGGATTGGTCTGGTCGCTGGCTATCTGGCGCATTGCGGTGGCGCTGGTCCAGTTCACCTATTCGTCGGACCTGATCGCCGCGCTCGCCGGCAGGGAATTGACCACCGTTCAGGAATTCGGCCTCCTGCTGGTTGTTTTCCTTGCCGTCGCCTTGTGGTTATTCTCGGGCAGCCGGGAGCGGCGCATGACGCTGCATCTGCATTCGACCCAATTGATCAGCGGCGGCCTGTTTGTCATCCTGGGCCTGCTAATGTTGAATGGAGCGCTGGCCTCTTTCAACAGCCTGATTCCCCCGGACCTGGCGATCTGGTTCGCTGATATCGAGGATGCGCTCATTTCGGCGTTTTCACGGTAGCGCCGGCTCAGCTGAATGAGAAGCTGAGAAGGTTATCCCTTGCGAACCTCCGGCTTTGATGTCTGGCCGGTGTAAGATAATACAGTGCTGCATTAGAATCACACCCACCGGCCAACTCCCTGGTGGGTGGCTTGCTTTTCAGGGCAGAGGTCTGTATGAGCGACCTTCAAGATGCGCCGGCGCAGAAGAGCGCCGCTAAGAGAACGCAAAACCCGCTCCTGCTGGTAGCGGGTTTCATTGTGCTGGGCCTGGCTTTGGCCTTCATTCTTTTCGGATCCGACCTGTTTGACTCTGCGGGCCGGCCTGAACCCAACGCCGCGTCCGAGGGGGTATTATCCAGCGTGCCGCAATTAGGGGCCGGTGATACGATCGTGGCTGAGTTGCCGGACAGCGTCGGCACGCTGAAGGTGGGCGACGTCGCGCCCGACTTTCTGGCCGCCGATTTGCTGGGCAATCCAGTAAACCTCTCTGACTTTCGTGACCGGCCGGTCATCGTCAATTTCTGGGCGACTTGGTGTGCGCCCTGTCTGGTAGAGATGCCGGAGCTGCAGGCGGCCTATGAGGCGCACGCCGGCGACGGCCTGGCAATTCTGGCGGTCAACAGAGAAGAGGACGCAAAAACGGTTGAGCGATATTTCTACGATGAGATGGAGCTGACCTTCACGCCGTTGTTGGACGAACAGGCGTTTGTAGCCGGCATGTACGGTGTCTTCAATATGCCCTCCAGCTATTTCATCAATGGGGACGGCGTGATTGTCGCCATTCACCGCGGGCCGTTGACCCAGGGACAGATTGACAGTTATCTGGAAGACGCCCTGCAGTCGGTTGGCGGATAGGAAGGACTGATGAGTCGAAACGGAGCCGGGAACGAGCCGGCAACAGGCTGGTCACGCCGGATGACGGTGAGCGTTGACCTGATTATCTATCGGGTCGCTCGCCATTGGGTTGCCGTCTTTAGCGTAATTGTGGGCATTTACGTAGGGCTACCCATCCTGGCTCCCGTCCTGATGGCTGCCGGTCTGGATGGGCCGGGTAGAGCCATCTACACCATTTACTCGCCCTTCTGCCACCAGATGGCCTCGCGCACATTCTTCCTTTTTGGGGAGCAGGCCGCCTATCCCCGCGAGTTAGCCGGCAGCAGTCTGACTCCAATTGAAGCGTATATGGATTCGATCCCGGAGTTTGCCAATGCTTCAGCCAGTCCGGACGAGTGGGCGGGTTTTGTGCTGCCGGCGCGCCGGTTCCTGGGTAACGCGACCATGGGCTATAAGATGGCGCTGTGCGAACGGGACATCGCCATTTATGGCTTCGTCTTTATCGGCAGCGTCGCCTACGGTATTTTGCGCCGGCGGGTGAAGATTCCGCCAATGCCCATCTGGCTCTTCTTCCTGGTCGGCCTGGGGCCAATTGCGCTGGATGGATTCAGCCAGTTGCTCAGTCAATATGCCGTGGCGATTCCCGGCCTCTCAGCCTTGAACAGCCTGCTGCCGCTGCGTGAGAGCACTCCATTCATTCGCACACTCACCGGCGCGTTGTTTGGCTTTTCACTGGTCTGGCTTACCTATCCTCGCATCGAGCCCGGCATGGAGGAAACCGCCCATGACCTGGAGGCCAAGCTGACCAAGGCCGGCGTTCTCCCTCAGTCATGACTCTAGGCTGAAGATAGGCCTACCGAGTTGATCCCGGCAACACAAGTCGAGTCCGCGCAAGAAGCGCTGAGAAACAAAGAAGCGGCTTGGGGAGCCGCTTCTTCGTGAGGAGGAGGGTATGATTTGAGAGGAGAGTTATGAGTATTTCCGCTTGCTTAAACATATAGTAACAACTGTACCCTTCGACTGCCGCAGAGAAGCTTACAGTCTGGATGTAAAGTGGAATACAAGCGCCAGCTTCCCTGCTCACTCCTCCGCTAACATTGGGATCTTAACCCCGCGTTCACGAGCGACGTCAATGGCGCGCTGATAGCCGGCGTCGACGTGCCGGACCACGCCCATGCCGGGATCGACGGTCAGCACGCGCTGCAAACGGGCTGCCGCCGCCGGCGTGCCGTCCGCCACGATGACCTGTCCGGCATGCAGGCTATATCCGATTCCGACCCCGCCCCCATGATGGAAGCTGACCCACGTCGCGCCGCTGACCGCGTTGATCAGGGCGTTCAGGATCGGCCAGTCGCCGATGGCGTCGGAGCCGTCGCGCATGCTTTCTGTCTCGCGATTTGGGCTGGCGACGGAGCCGGCATCCAGGTGGTCACGGCCGATAACGATCGGCGCCTGCACCTGCCCGCTCGCTACCAGCTCGTTGAACTTCAGCCCGGCTTTGGCGCGTTCGCCGTAGCCCAACCAGCAAATGCGGGCCGGCAGCCCCTGAAAATGTACCTGTTCCTGCGCCATCTTGATCCAGCGGTGCAACGGCTCGTCATCGGGGAATAGCTCCAAGATCGCCTGGTCAGTGGTGTAGATGTCTTGAGGGTCGCCGCTCAACGCCACCCAGCGGAACGGCCCTTTGCCCTCGCAGAAGAGTGGGCGGATGTAAGCCGGGATGAAGCCGGGATAGCTGAAGGCATCCGACAGGCCGGCATCCAGCGCTTGTTGGCGCAGGTTGTTGCCGTAATCAAAGACAATCGCCCCCCGCTTCTGGAATTCAACCATCGCCGCGCAATGCGCCGCCATTGACCGCGCCGCCTGCGTCTTGAACGTCGCCGGCTCGCGCTCACGCAACTCCTTCGCCTCGTCGAAAGCCATGTTGTGCGGGAAATAGGATAGCGGATCGTGGGCCGATGTCTGGTCGGTCACCATGTCTGGGACAAGTCCCCGCGCCAGAATATCGGGTAGAACCTCGGCGGCATTGCCGATCAGACCGATGGAGCGTGGCTGTCCGCTATTGACATAATGCTTGACGCGCTCGAGCGCTTCCTCAGTGTCCTCAGCTACCTCGTCAATGTAGCGGTGTTCCAGACGCCGGCGCGCCCGCCACTCGTCGATCTCCACAATCAAACCGACGCCCCCATTCATGGTGATCGCCAGCGGTTGCGCGCCGCCCATCTCGCCCAGGCCGGCGGTGAGCACCCATTTCCCCTTCAAAGAAGGCCAGCCGGCTTGCTTGGCCGCGGCCGCGAAGGTCTCATATGTGCCCTGTAAAATCCCTTGCGTTCCGATATAGATCCAACTGCCGGCAGTCATCTGGCCGTACATGATCAGTCCTTCCGCTTCCCAGCGGTCGAAATTATCCTGCGTGGCCCAATGGGGTACGATGTTGGAATTGGCAATCAATACACGCGGGGCGTCGGGGTGAGTACGAAAGACAGCTACCGGCTTGCCGCTCTGCACGAGCAACGTTTCGTCATCTTCCAGTTCGCGCAGGCTGCGCAAGATTGCGTCCAGCGCTTCCCAATTACGCGCCGCCCGCCCCCTTCCGCCGTAGACAATCAGATGCTCAGGATCCCCGGCGACCTCCGGGTCTAGGTTGTTTTGCAGCATGCGAAAGGCGGCTTCCTGCAGCCATCCTTTGCAGTGTAATTGGGTTCCCGTAGGGGCCTTCACAACTCGCGTCATCACTTTCTCCCTCTTGCGGCGTCTTCTAAATTATAGCGTAAGTGACCTTATCAGCAGAGCTATGCTATAATCTCGCGCAGACTCGTGACGAGCATGCGAGACAATCGAGATGCCTGGAGTCGAAACTGACGCATCGAAAAGAAGTGCGCGGGAGAGCTGCCGATAGCGCGCCGAAAAGATAAGTGTAAATGAGCGGCGAAAGCATTCTGATTATTGATGACAGCCTGGAGATGAGCAGGCACCTGTCCACCCAACTACTGCCGGCATTTGGATACAGGACCATGAAGGCGGCCGACGGACAAGCGGGGCTGGAATGCATGCGCCGGGAGAAACCGGACCTTGTCTTGCTGGACCTGAACCTGCCCACCATGACCGGCCTGGACGTCTTGCAGGCGATGGCCAAAGAAGGGATTGATATCCCGGTTATCCTGATGACCGGCTATGGTTCGGAGAAGAGCGCTATTGAGGCCTTTCGTCTGGGCATCAAGGACTATCTCGTGAAGCCCTTCACTTCCGAAGAAGTCATTCACACGATCGATCGCGTATTGGTCGGCGCGCGATCCCGGCATGAGGGTGACGAGCTGGTCGCCCGGCACGAGCGTGCGCGCTGGGAATCCCGCCGGCAACTTGACGATCTCAACCAGGTCATTGGATTGAGTAAGTCGCTGCTGATTCTGCGCCGAACCAAAGAGGTGTTGCATCGCGCGCTTGACCTCGCGCCGGACCTCCTGGGCGCTGAACGATGCATCATCTGGCTGTATGTGCCGGAGCACAACATTCTCAGCGCTTACCGGCATGGCGAGAGCGGATTGCGCGCCACGGAAGCCGACGCAGTGGACAAGACATCCCGTGTCTGGCAGGTCTTTCAGCTCGGTGAAACTTTTCGCGATGCGTCGTTCGTTGGCGAGGGGATCGCATTGTTGCCGGGGCTTTCCGCACGCGCGGTCTTACTTGTGCCATTGCGACTGGAAGCACGGATGATTGGAGTACTGGGCGTGGCTAACCAGGCGGCGCCAAGAGCCTTTGGTGACCGCGAGCAATTCATGTTGGCAGCGCTGGCCGATTTTGTGGCAATTGCGCTGGCCAACGCCGGTTCAGCCAGCGTACGTGGCGAACGTCTGGAGCCGCAGAACGCCGAAGAGTTCAATGCGCTGCGCTCTCATATCGTGGCGAACGTATCACATGATTTGCGCGGCCCCCTGCACTCCATTGAAGGATTCGCCAATACGTTGAAACTATCCGGCTCGCTCGACGAGCAGCAAGAGCTATATGTCAATTACATCATCGATTCGGCGCAGCGCCTGAGCCGGCTGGTTGACAGACAATTAGACCCGGCGCGCATTGACGCCGGGATAATTGAGCCGCGAGTGCCCTGCGATATTCAGGCGATTATTGCCGGCGTGGTACAGGAATTGCGCGGCATGGCGCAATCGCGACAGATCAGGTTACTGCGCAATAATGGTCCGGTGCTGCCGCTGGTCTGGGGCAATCCGGACCGGCTGACACAGGCGCTGCGCAATCTGCTGGACAATGCCATCAAGTTTTCCGCCCCCGGCTCCCAGGTATTCATTGATGTTCGACAGGAGGGAGATTACGTCGCTGTGGCGATCAAGGATGAGGGGGTCGGCGTCGAACCGGATGAGCTGCCCTACATTTTTGAGCAGTTCTACCGGGCGCGGTCGAGCGCGGATATCGAAGGAAGCGGCGTCGGACTTGCTCTGGTACGGGCGATTGCTGAGGCGTACGGCGGCAGTGTGTCTGTCGAGAGCGAGCCAGGGGTGGGCAGTACCTTCACGCTGAAGCTGGCGATCGCCGGCGAAAAGAGGGTCATAGAGTATGAGTGACCGAGCCGGAAGAGCCGTAACGATCTGGCTGTACGTTGTCTGCGGCCTGATCATGTTCATGGTGGTGTTCGGCGGGTATGTCCGGCTGACCCGTTCGGGCCTTTCAATCGTGGAGTGGAACCCCGTCAGCGGCGTCGTGCCGCCGATTGGGGCCGAAGCATGGGAAGCGGAGTTTGCCAAGTACCAGCAGACGCCGGAGTTTCAAAAGATCAACAACACGATGGACCTCGACGGCTACCGGCGAATATTCTATGTCGAGTATTTCCATCGCCTGATCGCCCGCCTGGCCGGCTTGGTGGTCGTCATCCCGCTGTTCTATTTTCTGCTGAAGGGTTACATACCCTGGCGCAAATCGGCGGTGTACTTGTTCATCGCGGCGCTTTTCGCCTTTCAGGGCTTTTTGGGTTGGTACATGGTCAGCAGCGGCCTGGTGGATAACCCGGCGGTCAGTCACTATCGGCTGACTATTCACCTGCTGACCGCCCTGTTCCTACTGGGGCTGACCTACTGGATGGCCCTTCGTCATCGGAATCATTTTCCGGAGCGTATCCCCGGCTCCGGCAAAAGCCTCTCCTTTGCGCTGTCAGTCGTGATGATGGCCTTGCTGCTGGTACAGATCAGCTACGGCGGCTTCATGGCCGGGCTGAAGGCGGGCTGGATATCAAACACCTGGCCTTTGATGGCCGGCCGCTGGGTTCCACCGAACTTGCTCTCCGTTGTCGAGCCGTGGTGGGCGAATCTGCTTGGCGCTGCGCCGACGGTGCACTTCATTCACCGCTGGTTCGCCTTCGCTGTGCTCGCCCTCGCGATCCTAGTTTACGTCATTGCCCGCCGGCGCAGCACCCCGGCGCAGGTCGCCAAGGGCGCTGCCTGGATGATCTTGCTGGTGACCCTGCAGATCGCGCTGGGAATCTCGGTCGTCTGGTTCAGTGTGCCCATCTGGTTGGCGCTTGCCCATCAGGGGCTGGCGATGGGTCTCTTCCTGGTCAATATCCACCTCATGTACCATCTGATTCATGCGCCGGCAGCCGAGACCCTATCCTGGCAACAAGACTTGAAGCCGGCTCCCGTCTGAAGCGGCGGTTGGGGACTCATCACAGATGCTCGCCAAGGTTATCAGTTGCGCTATTGTTGGGTTGGAAGCCGAAGTCGTTGAAGTAGAAGTCGACATAATCCAGGGATATCCTAACTTCGCGATGGTCGGGCTGCCGGATGCGGCTGTGCGGGAAAGCCGGGACCGGGTGCACGCCGCCATCAAGAACAGCGGCTTTACCTTCCCGGCCAACAAGCGCATCACGGTAAACCTGGCGCCGGCTGATCTGCGCAAAGAAGGGCCGTCCTACGACCTGCCGATCGCGGTCGGCATCCTGGCGGCCTCGCAGCAGGTCTGGGTGGATGCGTTGGCCGACAGCCTCTTTGTCGGCGAATTATCGCTCGATGGCTCCACCCGCCACACGAAGGGAATCCTGCCGCTCGCTGCCATGGCCCGCGACGAAGGCTACCGCAGGGTCTTTGTGCCGACGGTGAACGCGGATGAAGCAGCCCTGCTGCCGGATATCGAAGTCCTGCCGGTGGAGAGCCTTTCGCAACTGGTGGGCCACCTGACCGGTCTGGCCCCGATCCAGCCCCACAGCGTTGATTTGCAGGAGGCATTTTCGGTCGATGTGAATCATGTGACCGATTTCGCGGATATTCGGGGCCAGGAACATGTAAAGCGGGCAATGGAGATCGCCGCCGCCGGCTCACACAATGCCCTGCTCAGCGGCCCACCCGGCTCCGGCAAGACGCTCATCGCCAAATCGCTGCCGGGGATCCTGCCGCGCATGTCGGTTGATGAAGCCCTGGAGGTGACCAAGATCTACAGCGTGGCCGGGTTGCTGCCGGAGGATACGCCGCTGATCCGCCAACGCCCATTTCGCTCTCCCCATCACACGGTCAGCTACGCCGGCCTGGTGGGCGGCGGCGCCTGGCCGAGGCCGGGGGAGATTTCGCTGGCGCATCGTGGGGTGTTGTTCCTGGATGAGCTGCCGGAGTTTGGCCAAAACCTGATCGAAGTGCTGCGCCAGCCGCTGGAAGGGTTGCCGCGCGAGGTGTCCATCTCGCGCGCCTCGGGCACGGTCACCTACCCGGCCAGCTTCATGCTCATCGCGGCGCAGAACCCCTGTCCCTGCGGCTATTTCGGCGACCCGACGCACACCTGTACCTGCTCCAACAGCATGATAACACGTTACCAGAAGCGAATCTCCGGCCCGCTGATGGACCGCATAGACATTCACGTGGAAGTACCGCGTGTCCCGTTTGAAAAGCTGACCTCCTCACGCCTGGGAGAAAGCTCGGCGGCTATCCGGGAGCGCGTGGAAGCGGCGCGAGAGCGACAGCGGGAGCGCTTTGCCGGACAGGCGCTGATCTGCAACGCCGACATGGGCCCGAGCGAGGTGCGTAAAGTATGTGTGCTGGATGACACCGGCAAACGGCTGATGCAGAGCGCCATGAACCAGATGAGCTTGAGCGCGCGTGGCTTTCACCGTATCTTGAAGTTGGCCCGCACTATTGCGGATCTGGCCGGCGAGGAGAACATTCAGCCGGCGCATTTGGCCGAGGCGTTGCAGTACCGGCCGAAACAGTAACTTGTAATTGGCACTACCTGACCACAAAACAACAGTTATCGCTTCCTGGCCACCAAACTTATTATGGTAAACTTGGCCCCGGCTGACTTACGCAAGGAAGGACCGGCCTACTACGTACCGATTGCGGTCACCACCGTGGGGGCCTTGCAGCATATCTGGGTGGATACGCTCGCTGACAGCCTCTTTGTTGGTGAGCAATCGCTTGATAGCTCCACCTGCCACTGGAAGGGCATCCTGCCGCCTAACTACAATTGCCCGGAAAATGGATACATGTGTGTCTTTGCGCCGTCGGCATATGCCTGTGAGGCGGCTCTGCTGCCGAATACCAAGGTCTTGCCGGTGGAGAACCTGTCGGAACCTGTGGGCCATTTGACGGGCCTGACCCCGATCTAGCCGCATGGCGTCGATCTGCAGCAGACGTTTATCATCGCCGTCAACCATGCTACCGATTTCACGGAAATCAAGGGTCAAGTAGCAAGTGAAGAGCGCAAGGGTACCTTCCCGGTTCCGAAATGATGATGCGATTGACGACATTGTAGCGTACGAGGACGAGATTGAGCGACCTATTACTGAGTCTCATTCCTGAAGCAATTGGAATATTATTCACGGTAACCATTCTGGCCTGGCTACTTGGATGGTTGGAAAGACGAAAATGGAAAGCAGCAACTCACGTGGTATACGCTTTGTTGTGGGAAGATATCTATCAGCTCATACTCTCAATCTACGAAATCTCAGGAATTGATATTTCCAACCCAGAACATGGATCTGTTAGAGTCATTAACTTCCACGGTGAAGCTATGAGGTTCTTTCGATATGACAGGGAAATATTCGTGGCAGGACTTCTGGAAGCAACAAGAGAGGTAGGTGACGCTCATTTGGCTCCCTTTATGGATGCAGTCACAGAAATCAAGCCGAGCCTTGAGAAAATGGTAGGCCAATATGCATTCCTCCTTGATGCTAATATCCTTGGGTATCTGCTGGCTTTCTTCCGTCACTTTGAAAGTGATAGGCCGCGCGGATGTATGTTGGCGACGTGGGAAGTTCACAGAGAATTGAGAGATGTGAAAGGGAAGGTAATGACTGTCGACGAATGGAAGCATGAGTTCTCGACTTATGTGAAGAGCAGACCAATGCATCGCCTATTTGAACCCGAAGACAATAGAGACGAATTCATCGAGAGTGTTATCAGTAACATTAGATGACCGAGGGAGTCGTTTCGGCAACGCAATATATGATTGTCCCCAACAACCGGACCGCGCGCTTATGACCACGCGCTATCAGAAGCGTAATTTCGGCCCGCTGATGGACCGCATAGACATTCACGTGGAAGTACCGCGTGTCCCGTTTGAAAAGCTGACCTCCTCACGCCTGGGAGAAAGCTCGGCGGCTATCCGGGAGCGCGTGGAAGCGGCGCGAGAGCGACAGCGGGAGCGCTTTGCCGGACAGGCGCTGATCTGCAACGCCGACATGGGCCCGAGCGAGGTGCGTAAAGTATGTGTGCTGGATGACACCGGCAAACGGCTGATGCAGAGCGCCATGAACCAGATGAGCTTGAGCGCGCGTGGCTTTCACCGTATCTTGAAGTTGGCCCGCACTATTGCGGATCTGGCCGGCGAGGAGAACATTCAGCCGGCTCATCTGGCTGAGGCGTTGCAGTACCGGCCGAAGCAATAGTCGGCATGAGGTGAATGGCTTGGCGGACAGTCGTGCCCTGTATGAAAGCGCGCTGCAGACGGGTCGCCTAAGTTTGTCGGCCGGGCGCTGGCTGGATGCCGCCGACGCCTTTCGCATCGCCATCCGCAACGATCCACGTGGCGCGCCCGCTTATGCCGGGTTGGGCGACGCCATGCTGGGTTCCGGCCGGCTGGATCGGGCGCTGGATTGCTACAAGACGGCCGGGCGGCTGTCCGGGGGTGATTACCCCTATCTGCTGAAAGTGGCTGATGTGCAGGAGCGGCTTGGACATCTGTCTGAGGCGAGCCGAACGTATCTCGCCGCCGGGGAGATCTTCTTTCGCCGAGATCGATTGGAAGAAGCGATTGCCAATTGGCGTAGAGCAGTGCGACTTGAGCCGGGTCTGTTGGGCGCGCATTTGCGTTTGGCTACTGCGCTGCACCGGCGCGGAGAAACGAAAGCTGCCGTGCGCGAATATCTGGCCGTCGCCAGAGTGCTGCAACTGCGCGGCGAGATTGACAGCGCCATGCGCGTCTGCCGGGCGGCGGAGGCCATTGCGCCGGACGATCCGGATATTAAGCTGGCGATGCGCCTGCTGGGAGGCGAGGGCCTGGAAATCGATCAGCCGCCGGCTCGCCTGCCTGCTGAATCAACTCCAATCGTAGGTGTGGACGCCCAGCCGGAATGGCGTGAGGCCGGTAGCCGAGTCTCTCCCACGACGATTCCCGCCGTCATCCCCGCCTCGCTTGCCGATGCCCGCCGCCGGGCGCAGGATAGGCTGGCGGAGGAGATATTCCGCGACGAAGAGGACCTCTCCTTGGGGGAGGGCAACGGTCGCAGGTTGAGTAAACTGGAACGCGATGCGCTCATCGGCCAGGGGATGGACTACCAGATGCGCGGACGGCTGAAGGACGCCATTGACTGTTATCAGCGCACAATTGCCGGCGGATTGGAATTGCCCGCCGCCTATTTCACAGTAGGCATGTTATGCATGGACCTGCATCGCTACGAGGAAGCCGTACCGCTGCTGCGTAGGGCCGCCGAGGAAGCAACGTTGCAGGAGCCGGTCGCCCTCGCATTGGCGACCATGTCCTCAGCGCCCTGATCGAACCGCGGCTCTCCGGATTGCCCGTGTCTCCCGCCTCAACACCAGATGACCCCGGCCCCGATGCGGATCTGCTTTGCCGCCTGCAACAGGCTCACTGCGCGCTGGCTCAAGGCTTTCTGGATTATCGGCGCAACGGCCTGCGCGCTGGAGGCCGGACGCTGGAAGCGTTGCATCTCAACTGCCTGGGGCTTCTCTTGCGGCTGTATGTGCTTTTCTACGCCGAAGGGACGCAACTGCTGCCGGCGACCGCCGATTCCGCCTATGGGCGCTATTACAGTCTGAGAGCGCTGGTTGAGCAACTACGCAGCGGTGAGATAGCGGCCGATCCCGTGCAGAGCACGCTGTGGGGCCGGGTGCGGCGCCTGTGGCAACTGCTGGCGGAGGGTCGGCCGGATTTGGACGTACCTCGGCTGGCGAGCTGGCTATTCCTGCCGCAAACATTTCCGTTCCTTGAGCAATATAGGCTGAGCGACGACGTTGTCGGCCGGGTGTTGATATGGCTGGCTGACGTTCTTCTCCCCACTGAACGCCCGGTCGACCGGCCGATATGGGGAGCGCGGCAATTTGCCGGCGTCTATGGCGCGCTGCTCGATTACCGGCTGCATTTCGCCACCAGCCCGCTGATTGTGCGCAAGGAGATGGGCGGCCGACGGCGGCTGATGCCCGAGGAGGCCGACGCGGCGGCAGGCGAGTTTGAGGACGTGGCGATTGAGGCCGGCGCCGTCTTCCTGCACTCCCGTTACGCGGATCGTCAGCCGCCGCACAATTCATCGCCGGATTCAGCCGGGATTGTCAAGCGGACGTTGGAACCGGTGCTGCGTGATCTGGGCGCGCCCTCCGGCAGAAGGCAATCCCCGGTCGCCGCTGAAGAGACTGTGCAAAGGATTCTATCGCTGCGAATTGTGGACCCGACGGTGCATGCCGGCCAAATGCTGCTGGACATTGCCGACTACCTGGGGGCGCGGTTGGCGCGCCTCATGCCGGGCGCCGCTGAGAAAGAAGATGAATGGAGTAGGCAATGCCTGACCACTTGCCTTTACGGCCTGACATTGGACCCGGCTGCCGCTCACGTTGCCGCGCTCACCGTTGCTCTGGAGAGCGATCCCACTCTTGACGGGGAACACCCGCCGCACATCGGCATCGGCAATCCGCTTTTCGGGGTCAGGCTGCCGGAATTGCTGGCGGACTGTCGCGGTCGACGCCGGCGCGGCGCGGTCGGGGTCGAACAACCGTCTCTTTGGGAGGACGGGGTGATGGAGGAGTCCCAGGATTGGCAAAGTGAAATTGCTGACAGGCTGATCCAGTACCGACAACTGGCTGACATATGGGTCGCCGGACAGGTCGGGCTGTCTGTCAGCCGGGATGCCTGGCGCGGCCTGGTCAACCAGTTCTTGCATGATGGCTGGCCACTGCCACAACTAACCCGCCTGCAGGAGGAAGCCGGTCTGCTCGCCGAGCGGGAACATTTCTTTCATCCGGAGTTGACCTTGTGGGAGTCCCTGACGCATCAGCCCGGCGAAAGGCAGGTCATTTTCCTGGGCGACCCCTTGCACGTGGAACGGCTGCTGGAGGAGTATCGGGGGAGAGGAGTGCCGGCGCGAACGGCTGAGTTGGAACGGCTGGTGAAGGCCTCAAGGGACGCCGGCTGAACTCAGCCGATGGCAAACAGCTTCCGCCGGGCGGTGTAGCGGCCGAGGATCAGGGGCAACAGGAAGACGAACGAGACCCCGATCAGGTGCGCGACGAGCTGGCTGCCGCCGAGCAGGTTGTGGCGCAGATGGCCGTAGATAACCACCGATAATTGCGCGCAGAGCAGGAACCATAGCCCAGCATGTAATCGCCATGACGGCCCACTGTCGTCTATCAGCAGCCAGGGAAAGGGCCAGGCGCTGTACCAGATGCGAAAGGTGAAGGCGGTGGCAACGTAGCTGATCAAGACATCGGCGGCCGAGCGCGCGGCCGACCGGCCGCGCCAGGTGAGCCATGTCAACCAGATGAATAGGCCGGCAAATAGCAGTGTGCCGAAGCGGACGAAGACAGCATACGATACAGGCGCGCCCACCGCCTGCGCCAGCAGGATGACCAGCGTAACCGGGGAGAATCCGCCATGCAGGGAGGCCTCGCGCAGCAGCCTCTGCATCAGCACAAGAGGTGAGCCGAAGGGCCGGAAGGCCAGGGCAGCCAGCGCCATTCCGCCTATCATCGCCGCAAGCAGGAAGCGGAGACGTTGGCGATGGTTGGGAAGTGCGTGCAGGATGCCCAGCAACAGTATAGGAAGCGGAAGCGCCCCGATGGGCTTGGTCAGTGGGGCGAGACACATGACCAGGAAGCCGGTCAGCGGGTGGCCCCGTTGCCAGAGAAAATAGCCCAGCGCCAGCCAGAGCAACATCAGAGCGTCATTGTGAGCATCGATCACAAAGACCAACAGCAGGGCCGGATTCCAGCACCAGAGCAACAGCCGGCCGAGCCGCTGCCCCGGGGGAAGCCGGACGCCGAGCAGCCAGATGAGCGCGCCGACCAAGATGTAGCAACCGGCTCCAAGCGCCTTGAACAACACAAGTCCTGCCAGCAGACTATCCCTGGCGACCATGGTCACGCCGGCCGCGGCTACTTCCCATAGCGGCCCATATGGCGAGCTCTCGTCTATCCACTCGCCGGCGAACCGGGCGTACGGGTCCTCAGGAAAGTCGGCCGGCGCCGCTTCCAGCGGATTCTCCCGGTAGACAGTTGTGATTCGCCCCTGGATGTAGTAGCGATAGATGTCGGTGGCATTGATCGGGTAGACCAACAGCAAGGGCAGGGAGAATAGCGCCCCGGTCAGCATGAGAAGCGCGGGCTGGGACGTGCGACTTGTGCCCAGATTGTCCCACAATACGACCCGCCTGTGCGCCAAGCCCAGGACGGCGAAGAGGAGGAGCAACAGGGCTGCATAGCCGATGCCGTCCAGGGTGGTGGGAGCCAGGCTGCGGATGTCTGCCAGGGGAAGAGCGCCGTATTGCGGCAGGAGAGGGAACCACCATGCCAGCAGCAGATAGCCGGCAAAACTGATGAGCGCGAGAATGGGTAGCGGAATGCGAGACACCGGAATGGTGCGGTGCGCTAGTCGTCGAGATTGGCCAGAGCGGCCGCCACCGCCGCCGCCACTCGGGCATTGTTGCGCAGCAGAGAGAGATTGGCGCGCCGGCTCTGGCCGCCGGTCAGCTCGGCGACCCGGCTTAGTAACCAGGGCGTAGCCGCGGCCCCGCTGATACCGGCGGCGTCCGCTTCGGCCTGCGCCTGGGCGGCGGCCTCGTCGGCCAGTTGGGCATCGCACTCGTCTTCAGCCGGCACAGGCACGGCCAGGAGAGTGCCCGACTTCAAGTTCAGCCGCCGGCGGGCGCGGATGATCGCCGCCGCCTCCTCCGGGCCTTGCACACAGATGTCAACCGGGTGCCCGCTTGACCGCGAGAAAAACGCCGGCATCTCGTCGGTCTGATAGCCGATGATCGGGACGCCGTTTGTTTCCAACACTTCCCGCGTGAGGGCGAGGTCCAGGATGGACTTGGCCCCACTGCTGACCACGGTAACGGGCGTTCGGCCCAGCTCAATCAGGTCGGCGCTGACGTCGAAGGGATGCCCACGGTGCACGCCGCCGATACCGCCGGTGGCAAATAGCTCGATGCCGGACAGGTGGGCGATGATCATCGTCCCGGCGACTGTGGTACCGCCGTCGAGCCGGTGGGCCATGGCCAGGGGCAGATCGCGCCGGCTGCATTTGCGCACCGCCCCGGCCGGTCGGGAAGCCAGATAGCTCATCTGCTCGCCGGTCAGCCCGACGTGAATCACGCCACTGAGTAGCGCAATGGTTGCCGGCGTTGCGCCCGTCCGGCGTACGGAGTCCTCCACATCTTGTGCCATTTCCAGGTTCAGGGGATGCGGCAAACCATGAGTAATGACTGTGCTCTCCAGCGCCACAACGGGCCCGTTTTCTGCCTGGGCAACGGCAACTTCCGGATGAATCACGATTGAGTTCTGCATGCCGGTCATTATCTCCGGAATTGCCCTAATGAGCTAATCGGTCGCCGGCCATTCGCCTACGTCCGGAGTAAGCGGTAGTCTGAGGATGATCAACATGATCAACATGATCAAGCTTGTGTAAAAGAAAAGGCGTTGGCGGCGGCCGCACAAGACGGCATGAGCACGGGAGTAGGCGGCGCGGACGGGGGTGAGGAGGAATGGCCGGTAAGGTCATGGCAGGGTGAGGTGGCGTCAAGATAGGGGAAGTATAGCAGGTAGAACATATGTTCGCAAGGCGACGTAGAGAGGGCGACCATGAGGCCATGACTGGAATTTCCCGGCATGAAGACTCCGCTTGAATTTTGACGTGAACATGCCATAATTGCTCGGGAAGCCGGGCAGAACGCCGATTGACCAGATGCCATACGCCGAAGCGTCTGCCCTTGCTGGAGACTATCTGGTTTCCTGCTGCATCGCCCGGCCCAAAACGGCAGTTCGCCGGTATTGGTTTCATACCCAACAGTTCCTGGAGGAAAAGAACATGAGGAAGAAGCAACATACGCTCTGGCTGGTGATTGCCCTGTTGCTGACGCTGGCGTTGGCGGGATGTGGTTCCAATAACACGGAGGAGCCGGAGGCGACATCTGAGAGTACTACGACGGAAGCAGAGGAGCCGACTGAAGAAGCAGCAACCGAAGAAGCCGTAGAGGAACCAGCGGAGGAAGCCGGCTTGCCCGACCTGGGTGGGCAGGAGGTACGGATTGCGGTTGAGAACGCTTACAACCCGTTCAACTTCATTGACGAGAGCGGCGAGGCCATCGGCTATGACTACGACATCTTCGCGGAGATATGCGCTCGGCTGAACTGCACGCCGGTGTTTGTGGAGACGAGCTGGGACGCGATGGTGGCGGTGATGGGCGGCTCGGGCGGCTTTGACACCTTCGACATCGGGGCGGACGGGATCACGATCACGGAGGAGCGCGCTCAGCATGTGGACTTCTCGACGCCGTACATCCAGTTGGCGCAGGTGCTGCTGGTGCGGATTGATGAGGAGCGGTTCACAAACGCGGAGGAGTTGGTAGCGGACAGCGCGCTGCTGGTGGGAACGCAGACGGGCACGACCAACTATGACACTTCTATCGGCCTGGTGGGCGAGGAGCGAGTCGTGGCCTACGACCAGTTCGGCCTGGCGGTGCAGGCGCTGATCAACGGCGATGTGGATACGGTGATCATGGACAACGTGGCCGGCATCGGCTACGTGGGCGCGAACCCGGATTCGGTGAAGATCGTGGGTGAGCCGCTGACCAGCGAGGAGCTGGGCTTTATCTTCCCGCTGGGTAGCGAGCTACGCGACGCGGTGAACGCCGCCCTGGCCGAGATGGATGCCGACGGGACGCTGGCCGAACTATTCGACAAATGGTTTGCCACAGAAGAACCAGAAGCTGCAGCGGAGACTGCCGCACTACCCGACCTGGGTGGGCAGGAGGTGCGGATCGCGGTTGAGAACGCCTACAACCCGTTCAACTTCATTGACGAGAGCGGCGAGGCCATCGGCTATGACTACGACATCTTCGCGGAGATATGCGCTCGGCTGAACTGCACGCCGGTGTTTGTGGAGACGAGCTGGGACGCGATGGTGGCGGTGATGGGCGGCTCGGGCGGCTTTGACACCTTCGACATCGGGGCGGACGGGATCACGATCACGGAGGAGCGCGCTCAGCATGTGGACTTCTCGACGCCGTACATCCAGTTGGCGCAGGTGCTGCTGGTGCGGATTGATGAGGAGCGGTTCACAAACGCGGAGGAGTTGGTAGCGGACAGCGCGCTGCTGGTGGGAACGCAGACGGGCACGACCAACTATGACACTTCTATCGGCCTGGTGGGCGAGGAGCGAGTCGTGGCCTACGACCAGTTCGGCCTGGCGGTGCAGGCGCTGATCAACGGCGATGTGGATACGGTGATCATGGACAACGTGGCCGGCATCGGCTACGTGGGCGCGAACCCGGATTCGGTGAAGATCGTGGGTGAGCCGCTGACCAGCGAGGAGCTGGGCTTTATCTTCCCGCTGGGTAGCGAGCTACGCGACGCGGTGAACGCCGCCCTGGCCGAGATGGATGCCGACGGGACGCTGGCCGAGCTGTTCGACAAGTGGTTTGCCACTGAATAGCACCCACGCTCGCTGAGCTCCGGGTGATAGGATGAGTGATTGTAGAAGGTGTGCTCGTTCAGCACACCTTCTTCTTGTTTGTGTACCTGCCGGCGGAAGGCGGTAGCTCTTTGAAGAGGGAAGGACATCATGGCTGCTCAACAACCTGATCCCGCATATGTCCCCGGGCGTTCGCGGATCGCGCCGGCGCTCGATCGCATGTTCGACCTGCCCTGGTGGATGATCATCACGGTCATCCTGGGCGTCTGGGTGCTATGGCGAATCCTGACCGATCCCACGATGAATCAGGCCTTCTGGTTTATCGTGGGCCAGGACCCGGATGCCCTGCGATTGGGAGTGATCCTGCTGCAAGGGCTGTTGATGACGATCTTCGTCACCCTGACCGCCTATTCGGTAGCCCTGATCATCGGCATGACGGTGGGCCTGGGCCGGGTGTCTTCGAACCGCTTGGTCTACAATGTCGCCACCTTCTATGTCGAGATCATTCGCGGGATTCCCATGCTCGTGTTGCTGATGGCGATTGCCTTTGTGATCGTGCCGCTCTTCGTCGACACGATCAACGCCATCGGCAACTGGCTGCTGGGGCTGGGAGTCGAGGGATTGGGCGCCAGGTTGGCTGAGTTGACATCGCGCAACGTCTCCAACACGGGCCGAGTGATCATTGGTCTGGGCATTGCCTATGGGGCGTTCTCGGCGGAGATCTTCCGCGCCGGCATCCAATCAATCGAGAGAGGACAGATGGAGGCCGCCCGGGCGCTGGGCATGAGCTACTTCCAGGCCATGCGGTTCATCATCCTGCCGCAGGCTGTCCGGCGCGTCTTGCCGGCCCTCGGCAACGATTTCGTCGCCATGTTGAAGGACTCATCGCTGGTCTCTGTGCTGGGGGTGCGCGACATCACCCAACTGAACAAGCTTTACACCTCGAGCACGTTCAACTTTGTACAGGGCTACATCATTCTGACATTTCTCTATCTAACGATGACCATCCTGCTCACTCGCCTGGTGCGGTTGATGGAAGCGCGTCTCAGGCGCAGCCAGCATTGAGTAAACGTGAATTTCTGAAATGAGCGCAACGGCCCAGCTCTTCTCATATCGCAGACTGATGACCTATGTCTCCTGTCAGCGACAGTATCAGTTGCGCTACGAGACGAAAGCGACCTGGCCGGAAGCCCCATTGCCGGAGAAGTGGCAGCGGGCGGTGGATCGCGGACATGCCTTTCACCGGGCCGCCCAGCGACATCTGCTCGGCCTGCAATTGGGCGAGCCCACCGATGCCTTGAAAGGCGACCGGCAGCTCAAGTTGTGGTGGGAGCGATTCCTGGAGTGGGAGCCGAATCTGCCGCCGGGCCGGCGCCTGCCGGAGCTGTCATTGACGGTCCCGTTAGGGCGTCACCTGCTGACCGGACGCTTTGACCTGCTGGTCCTGGGCGACGAAAGTGTCCATATCTTCGACTGGAAGACCGAGCGGCGTCCCCGTGGGCGCGACCAATTGGCCGATGATTGGCAGACTGTAATCTATCTGGCCCTGCTTGCCGAAGGGGCCGGAGCGCTGGCCGGCAGCCGTGAGCGGGTCGCGCCGGAACAGATTCAACTCACCTACTGGTTTGCGCAGGATCCGGCTAACTCGGTCACATTTCGGTACAGCGCCGGCGCACATCGCGATAGCTGGAGCCGGCTGGAGCAACTGGTGCATGAGATCACCAGTAGCGAGTCAATGTACTTGAGCCGACCCCTGACCGACGAATTGCACACCTGTGGGCGCTGCGTTTACCAAGTGCTGTGCAACCGGCAGGGAGCGCCGCCGGCCTCGCCGCGAGAATGGGAGCTGAAGGAACCGGAGCCGGTTTACAACTGGAACAGCGTTTACGCTTAGGCCGGCGAAACCAGGCAGGTCTTCATATCAATCTCTCTGTCGTGGTGACGTCGCCATAGAGACCTGCCAGGTTTCTGATATTCGGTGGACACTAATCACTGCTCGGATCGCAAACGCTCAAGCTGCCGGCTGAGCGCTTCGTTGACAATCGCCGGGTCGGCCTTGCCGCGGGTAGCCTTCATCACCTGACCCACGAACCAGCCGCGCAGCTGCTCTTTTCCGCCGAAGTAGGCCGCGACCTGGGTCGGGTTTTCGGCAAGCACCCGGCTTACCGCGCTATCCAGGGCGGCTTCGTCCGATATCTGTGCGAGTCCCCGTTCGGCCACGACCTGTCGCGCCGCCTTGCCGGATGCAAACATCTCGGCCAATACCTCCTTGGCCGTGGTGTTGTTAATGGTCCGCTTGCTCAGCATGTCGAGCAATTCTGCCAGCCCGGCCGGCGTGACGCGCAGCTGGTCGATGGTCTGTTTGTGCTCGTTCATCAGGCTGAACAGGATGTTGATCACCCAGTTGGCGGTCAGCTTTGCTCCGCCGTCTCCGGCCTGCACTGCCTCGTCAAACCACTCCGCAACCCGCCGGTCCTCGGATAGCACAGAAGCATCGTATTCCGGCAAGCCCAACTCGACAGTGTAGCGCCGCCATTTGGCGTCCGGTAGCTCCGGCAACGCGGCCCGCACCTCGGCGACCCAGGCGTCTTCTATCTCCAGCGGCGGCAGGTCCGGCTCGGGGAAATAGCGATAGTCATCGGCTTCCTCTTTCCCCCGCTGGCTGATGGTCTCGCGCCGGGTCTCGCTCCAGCCAAGTGTGTCCTGCTTGACCTGCCCGCCGCTCCTGAGAATCGCGGCCTGGCGCTGCAATTCGTACTCGATAGATCCTACCAGGGCGCGGAAGCTGTTTAGATTCTTTACCTCGGTTCGCGTGTTGAGCACCTCGCTGCCGGCCGGGCGCACGCTAATATTGGCCTCAAAGCGGATGACGCCTTTTTCCATGTCGCCGGAGTTTACCTCCAGGTAACGCAGTAACTGGCGGATCTTGACCCCATAAGCCTGTGCTTCTTCGGCGGAGCGCAAATCCGGCTCGGAGACGATCTCCAATAAGGGTACGCCGGAGCGGTTGTAGTCAACCAGCGAGCCGCCATCCTGGTCCAGGTGAGTGAGCTTGCCGGTGTCCTCCTCCATGTGTACGCGGCGGATGCCGATCCGGCGCGACTCGCCCGACGGCAGCCGGATGTCCATCCAGCCGTTCGTCGCCAGCGGCAGTTCATACTGGCTGATCTGATACCCTTTGGGCAAATCGGGATAAAAGTAGTTCTTGCGGGCGAAGACGTTGTGGCGTTGAACGGTGCAATTCAGCGCCAGCGCCACCCGCATGGCATACTCCACGGCGCGGCGGTTGATCACCGGCAACATGCCGGGCATGCCCAGGCACACCGGACAGACGGCGGTGTTCGGTGGCGCTTCGACGCTATCCACGACGCGGCAGCCGCAGAACATCTTCGAATTGGTCAGCATCTCGGCGTGGATTTCCAGGCCGATCACGGGTTCATAGCTGGTCATATTCATGCACTTGTACTCGTTCAGTTTCCCGGAAAATCACTGCGGCAGCGGGACCCGCGCGGTCTCCAGCAGGTTTTTCCGGGAAACTATCTGCTGTCAGCCGTGGCGGCGCATAAAGGCCTCGATGCGGTTGAGCGCCTCCTCAAGCTTCTCATAGGCGGTGGCATAAGAGGCGCGCACGAAGCCGGTCCCACTCTGGCCGAAGGCATCGCCGGGAACGACGGCGACCTCCTGTTCCTCGAGCAGACGCATGGCGAAATCGTCGCTGCTCATGCCGCTGCGTACGATGGAAGGAAAGGCGTAGAACGCGCCGCGCGGCTCGAAGCAATCAAGGCCCAGGGTGTTGAAGCCGTCCACGATCAGCCGGCGGCGTCTGTCATATTCGGCCCGCATCTGCTCCACGTAAGGCTCACCTGACTCCAGCGCCGCCAGCGCGGCCGCCTGCGACATCGTCGGGGCGGACATGATGGTGTACTGGTGAATCTTGCGCATGGCGTCCAACAGCTCCGGATTGGCGCAGACGTAGCCGACCCGCCAGCCGGTCATGGCATAAGCCTTGCTGAAGCCACCGAGCAGGATGGTGCGGTCGCGCATGCCGGGCAAGGCAGCGACACAGGTATGCTCGATGCCGTAGACAAGCCGGTCATAAATCTCGTCGGAGACAATGAGCAGGTCATGCTGCTCAGCCAGGTTGGCGATGTCCACCATGATGTCGCGGGACATGACCGCGCCGGTGGGATTGTTCGGATAGCCGATGAAGATCGCCTTCGTGCGGGGGGTGATGGCGGAGGCAATGGTCTCGGCCGTGACCTGGAACTGGTCAGCGACGTAAGTGGGGACCATCACCGGCTCGCCGCCGGCAAAGGAGACTTCCGGCGCGTAGGCCACAAAGCACGGCTCCGGGATGATCACTTCGTCGCCGGGGTTGAGGATGGCGTTCAGCGCCAGGTAGACCGCCTCGCTCACCCCGACGCTGACCAGGATTTCGTCTTCCGGCGCGTAGTGCACGCCATACAACTTTTGTAGCTGTCCGCTGATCGCGGTCCGCAACGCCATTGTGCCGCTATTCGACGTGTAGCCGGTTTCGCCACGATGCAACGAGGCGACGCCGGCCTGGATGATCGGCTCCGGGGTCACGAAATCCGGTTCGCCGATACCCAGCGTAATGACATTCTTCATAGTGGCGGCGATGTCAAAGAATTTGCGAATGCCGGACGGCGGCGTCCGGGCGACTGTGCGCGAAATGTAGGGATTCATCGTTTCAAACTCACTTATATGTGTTTATCCCAGTTCAACTCTTGACTCTGCGGCGATGACCAGAGACTTAGGATGTCCAACGACGCGAGCGCTCTCTCCGACCAGGGATCCGTCAAGCACGCAGTTTTCTACGCCGGCCCCGGCATCCACCACGCTGTGCCTAATAACTGCATTGGAGATCCTCGCTCCGGCCCCGATCGAGGCATATGGCCCGATGACTGCATTCTCCACCCGGGCATCGGGATGCAGGAATACCGGCGGCAGAACTGTAAAATCTTCCGCGTAGCTGCGTTCAATGGCATCGGCGCTGTGCAGCCCCACTGAGAGCAGGCGGGTGTTGGTCTGCAGCAAGCCGGTCAGGCTGCTGGTGTCCGACCACTGGAAGGCCGGGAATGTGGCCACCTTTGCTCCGGCGGCAATCATCGCCTGGTTCGCGGCGGCGAAATACAACCGGCTCTCTGCCGGAAGCGTTTGCGGCGACGCTTGAGACGCGAGGCGCAACAACTGCCGGCTGCTGCGATGCCAGGCGATGCCCACCAGCGTGTCCTGGCCGGGGACGCTGTGCTGCGCTGAGGCCAACTCTGTAACGATGCCGTTCGGGCCGGTCGCGACCTGGCCAAAGCCGCTGATATCCGCGTGTTCTTTGACCAACAACATCGCCTCGGCCTGCCTTGAGGCCGCCGCGCCGGAGATCGCGAGGTAGTCCGCTTCCACGATGCTCAAGTCGGTGGCGACGATGACCGGCGCGTCGTTCTGAAGGCAGTCCCGGCATAGCAGGATCGCCTCAAAATAGCCCGTCGGCTTTGCCCCCGGCACGTAACGGGCAACCAGGTCAGGATAGTGTGCGCCCACCCAGGCTTCAATTTCCGCGCCGTCATCGCCGGTGACGAAGATCACCTCGCCGGCAAGCAGCACCGCCATGGCGTGCAGCATGTGACCCAGCACCGTGCTGCCGGCCACATGCAGCAGCGCACGAGGCCGGGTAAGCGTCAATGGGCGCAACGGCCGATCGTCCGTGTTAAGGATGATGATCACCCGCATTGGGTCAGCCTATCCTCACTGTCAAAGCGCCGTCCTTGTATGCCACGGCGTCGCCTGTTCATATGCAAAGGCGGTATTCAGGATCACCGCCTCCTGCAATGTGTCGCCGATCAATTGCAGCCCAATAGGTAGGTCCCGGCTATCAAAGCCGCAGGGCACGGACAATCCGCAGCCGGCGCTCAGGTTGAGCGACAACGTGAAGATGTCCGCCAGGTACATGCTCAGCGGGTCCTCGACGCGTTCGCCAATGGTGAAAGCGGTAGTTGGGCTGGTAGGCGCGGCAATGACATCTACCTCCTGGAATGCGCGCTGGAAATCGGCCTTCAGCAGGGTACGTACCCTTTGCGCCCGGCCGTAGTAGGCGTCATAGTAGCCGGCGCTCAGCGCGTAAGCGCCCAGCATGATGCGCCGCTTGACTTCCGGCCCAAAGAGCGAACGCGTGTTCTTCACCGTGCTTAGCTGGTTGCTGCCGGGCAGGCGCGGGCCGAAGCGCACTCCGTCATAGCGAGCCAGATTGGCGCTGGCTTCCGCGGGGGCGATCAAGTAATAGACTGGCAGCGCGTACTCGGTGTGCGGCAGGCTGATCTCGCGGATGTCGGCCCCCAGCTCGGCCAGCTTCTCGATGGCTGCCCGCACCGCCGCCTCTACCTGCGGGTCGATGCCGCTGATGAAGAACTCCTTCGGCACGCCGACGCGCAGGCCGGTTATCTCGCCGGTGAGTGCGGCTTCGTAATCCGGCACGCCGTTGGGGATGGAGGTGCTGTCGCGAGGGTCGTGACCGGCGGTAGCCTGAAAAATCGCCGTGCAATCCGCCACTGTGCGCCCAAATGTCCCAACCTGATCCAGCGAGGAGGCAAAGGCGATCACGCCCCAGCGTGACATGCGGCCATAGGTGGGACGCAGGCCGACCACGCTGCAAAAGGATGCCGGTTGGCGCACGCTGCCGCCCGTGTCTGTGCCCAGGGCAGCGAAGGCCAGCCGGGCGGCGACCGCCGCCGCGCTGCCGCCGCTGCTGCCGCCGGGCACACGCGTCAGATCCCACGGATTGTGGGTAGTGAAGTAGGCCGAGTTCTCGGTGGACGATCCCATGGCGAACTCGTCGGTATTGGTCTTGCCCAGGATGACCGCGCCGGCCTGCTTCAAGCGGCTGACCACAAAGGCGTCGTAAGGTGGGATGTAACCTTCCAGGATCTTGCTGCCGGCGGTTGTCTCCACTCCGCGCGTGCTGATGATGTCTTTTACGGCGACCGGCACGCCCAGCAAGGGCGTCTTTTCGCCGGCTGCCAGGCGCACATCAGCCGCAGCCGCCTGCTCCAGGGCCAGCTCGTCGCTGATTGTGATGTAGCTCTGGATATCGTTGTCATGCACAGTGATGCGGTCGAGCATCGCCTCGGTAACCGCAACGCTTGAGACCTCTCCCCGGCGCAGCGCGGCGCGCAGCTCGGTCAGTGTTAACAGGGTTGGATCCATCAGGTCATTCACCAATCATGAATGGGCCGGCAAACAAAAAGCAGGGCAATTGCCCTGCCAGTCCGGGATGCGTCGTGTGGACCGCTTATCCGCCGGACCCAGGGCTACTCATCCAGGACGGCCTGGATAAGGAACTGATTCTGCGCCTGCTGGGGCGCGTTGTAAAGCACTTCGTCAACCGGCAAGCCGGGCGTTATCTCGTCCTCGCGCCAGACGTTGTGTTGAGCAACAGCGTGGGCGGTCGGCGGGACGTTGGAGATATCCAGCTCAGCGATCTTCTCGATGGCGTCAAGGATGGCCGAAAGCTGCTTCTGGTACTGCCGCAATTCCTGCGCGGAAAGCTCCAGGCGGGCCAAATTGGCAACTTTGGCGACCTCGTCTGCGGTTAACGACATCTTTCCTCCAATGGTTTCGAACGCTGGTGGAATTATAGTCCCCGACTGGAGGGGCGACAAACGCGCCGACACAGCCCGGTGCAGCCTGCTGGCGGGACGAGACAATTGAAACTACGCCTCAGTCTCAGTCCCCAACGACAGGTTCCGGCTCCTCGTCGTCTTCGTCCCGGCTATGGTGAGCCGCAAACTCCTCATCCGTCCAGAAGTTCTCGCTGTCCGTCAGGCGATCGATATACAGGATGCCGTCCAGATGGTCAATCTCATGCTGGAAGATGCGGGCGGTCCAGTCCCTGAGCCGCAGATTAAACTTCCGGCCGTGGCGGTCGAGGCCCTGCACGCGAACCGCCTCGTGCCGGCTCACTTCGCCGATATAGCCGGGTATCGACAGACAGCCCTCATACCCGTCTACCATCTTGCGCGACTTCCAGGTGATCTCCGGATTGATGATTACATGCAGCTCACGAGAGTCGGGGATGTCGTTGCCCTCCTCGTCTGTTTCCGGCAATGTTTCGATGACTGCCAGGCGCAATGATTGATCGACCTGGGGGGCAGCCAGGCCGACGCCGGATGCCTGGCGCATGGTCTCGATCATGTCATCGATCAGCCGTTGCAGATCGTCATCGATGCGGGTGACCAGACGGGCGCGCCGGCGTAAGGTCGGGTTGGGCGGTTGAACGATTGATAGGAGCGTCATTGTTTCATTCTTCATCCAGGTTCACGGTCGGCGTTCGCCGGGGGACCTGGCCCTGTTCGGTGATCTGCTGGTAGACATCCAGCAGCATCGCATATTCGCTGCGCCGTTGGGCGCTCTCGGCTTCACGTTTTTTCTTCCGCAAGCTCTCTCGCCGGCGGAAGATGTCCTGTTGTACCAGGTCGGGATGAGCCACACGCTCGAAGATGATGTCCGCCGCCGCGCCGGCTGTTTCGATCGAGACATTGCCGTAGCCGAAGATATTGGCGATCAGGCCCGGCTGAATCGAGCTGACGTTTTGGATGTTCTCCAGCTCCGCCTGCCGGCGGCTCTCGCCGAATCCGAAAGGTTTGCGATCGATATCGAGCACGTAGCGGTCGTTGACGCGATATTGATCGTTGCGCCAATCTTCCACATACCAGACAAACATGATCACGTCAATGATAGCGACGCCGCCCCAGATCAGCCACCATATGGAATTGGCCTGGGCCCGCAACATTAGCAAACCAGCAAGCGCCAGAGCCGCCGCCAGCAGAAATGCCCACCGGAGCTGAATGAGCAGGAAGATGCGCGACTTACGATAGGTCACTTCGCCGGCGACCTCTACACGCGTGGCAAAGCGGCTGCCCAACCAGCCGAACCAGCCGAATGGATTAAAGCCGGTCTCTTCGTACTCCTCCAACTCGTCATCCGGCAACGGCTTGTACTGAGTGTCGATATTGAAGTGGGCAGTGAGCGACTGGCGGATGAGGGTTTGCTGTTGGCCGACGTCTACTTCGCGGCTGTGGCGCTGCAAACGGCTGATCGCTTCCTCCACCTGTCGCGGATCGCTGATGTAGTCAAAGACGATTGTCCCGCCGGTCGCCGCCGCCGAGGTAATCCGGGCGGTTCCAAGGCCGAGCAGCTTTGAGATGAAATTGGGCTGCGAGGTGCCAACGCTTTGAATCTGATCAAACGGCGTCTTGTGTACCCTGGTGCCGAAGCGGCGCAAGTTCAGGTCAAATTCGTAATGTAGCACCTGCTTGTTCGTGATAATCAGGTAGTCGTTGCGCCAGTCAATGAACTCATACAGGATCAGGAAAGCCAGCAGGGCGCTCGGAATAAACAGGAAGATGGCGGCGAACCATGGACTAAGGAAGGCCGAGATAAAGGTGCTGAGCACAAGGTAACCGACCAGCCAGGCGACGAGCATAAAGACCCGAAAGCCGACTCGCAGCACAAGCAGCCACCGGCTTCGCCGCGTCCAATACTCAACGATCTCATCCGGCGATAGGGCGGCTGACCTGAACTCTCGCTCGACATCGGCGACGCGGCTCTTCTCGAGTAGCTCCCAGGCTTCTTCCGACAGGCCGGAGACGTACTCGTCGTTGGTATTGTAGACCGGCTCCAGGGCGTCAATGATGTCAGGGTAATCGGCCAGCAAGCTGAGGAAGTCCGGACCGTCTATGATCAGCAATCGCCCTGACTCAGTGGCTTTGATAGTGGCTGCATGCACCCTGGTGTCCAGCAGCCAGACGTCTTCAAAGCAACTCCCGGCCTTGTGCTCGCGCGTCGCCCGCACGATGCCTTGCGCGTCCACCGTGCTGGCGAAAAGCCGGCCCTCCCGGACAATGTACAGGCTGTTCGCCGGGTCCCGCTGGAAGGCGACAAGCGCGCCGGTGGAGAACTCGTACTCCGGCGCGATCTCGGCGATTGCCTCCAGTTGCTCTTCATCGAGCTCTTTGAAGATAGGTAGTTCGCCCAGGAACTCTGCTTTGCCGGTCATGGGCCAGATTTTAACATAACCATGGGTCAGTGTATACTGGCCCGGTCCTTGCCCCGGCATGGGCCGCTGAGAGAGGCCGCCCTCGCGCCGGGCACAGCGCGGACGGTGTGGTAAGCACAGCGAAGATGCCGGCATTCCTGGAGCGGGTTCTCGGAAACCCGATTATGTTGCTCTTCACCGTACTGGCGGTTGGGAACTTTGTTGCCGGCTTGCGGTTGGGATATGGGGGCTGGCAGGGGCGGCGGGCGTTGTTGCAGGAGCCGTTGCGCCGGGAGCCGAAGCGCTGGGCGGATCGCTCCGCCGTCTTGCTCGGCGTGCCGCTGGGGGTGTTGCTGCACGAATTCAGCCACGCGCTGGCGACCTGGATATTCGGGGGCAGAATCGTCGAGTTCGGCTACTTCTTCTATTGGGGTTATGTCGTCCCGGCCGGCGAGTTCAGCGCCGCGCAAGAGTGGTTCATCAGCCTGGCCGGCACGTTGGGCAGCCTGCTGTACGGCCTGATCGCCTGGCTGGCGTTAAGCAGCCGGCCCTCCAGCATCATGCGTTATTTGGGCTTGCGCACATTGCGCTTTCAGCTCTACTTCGCGTTGATCTACTACCCGCTATTCACCTTGTTTACCTTCGTCGGCGACTGGCGCGTGATATACGACTTCTCCAGCACACCCATGCTGAGCGGCGTCACACTGATCGCGCATCTGGCGTTGCTAGGCGTCTTCTTCTGGTTTGACCGGCAGGGTCACTTCGAGATGCCGGCCTTCAACAGCCTGGACGAACAGCGCCAGTACGACTCTTTGCGCCGGGAATCGGCTCTCAATCCACAAGATGTCGCCGCCCGCTTGCGCCTGGTGGAGATGCTGCGCCAGGGTGGAGCGACCAGCCGGGCCAGGGCAGAGGTGCGGAGGTTGTTGAAGGCGCATCCGAACGCGGCGACGGCTCACCTGTTGCATGCGCTGATGCTCAGCGAGGGCAAGCGCCAGATCCCAGCCGGGGCCATCAAAGAAGCTGAAACTGCTCTGGCGCTGGGTCTCTCCGATGCGAATCAGGTGGCCTTTGCGCACAGTTTGCTGGCGCAATACAAGCTTGATACAGGCCGGGTTGACGAAGCGGTGCGCGAGCTTGATCAGGCTCTGGCAGCAGTTTCCAACCAGGGCAGTGCGTACGAAGCGCAATTGCTCTACTTGCGCGCGCGTGCCCACCGGCGTAAGAGCCGGTACATGCTGGCGCAAAGTGACATTGACGCCGCCATCCGCCTGGCCGAAGCGGCGAACAATGCCCATGTGGCCGCCCAATACCGGCAGGAGGCGGAGACGATCCGGCAGCATGCCGGGTAGTGAGCAGCGGCCCGTCTGCGGCTTTCAACTCGTAGCCATCACACGGATTCCTCAGCGATTCGTTTTCGGCATGATGCGCCTACGGGTATAATTCTCTTAGGAGTTTCGTTTTGCCCTTTTCCACCTGGAGGAGATTATGTCAAGTCTTGTGACGACCGTACGCGAAAGCATTCGGTATCGAGGGCGATCAGGTCAGTACAGTTGGATGGCTCATCGCATTTCAGGGTTAGCGATCCTGGTGTTCCTGATTATGCACGTCTGGGACACAGCCAATGCGCATTATCTGCCCGGCCTTTACCAGTGGTCAATCCAGCTTTTCAAGCATCCTGTCTTCCTGGTGCAGGAGATCTTGTTGATGGCGGCGGTGCTGTATCATGCGTTCAACGGCCTGCGAGTGACGCTGTTGGATTTCAAACCGGAGTGGTGGAAGTATCAGAGTCGCAGCGCCACAATCGTATGGGTGCTGTTCTTCCTGCTTTATATCCCGATCGGCCTGCTGATGTTCAACGAGGCGATCAGCCACTGCAGCCACCTGGCGGCCGAGGGCGCGAGCTGTTGGACGTTTCCGGCGCTGGCCGACTTCCGGCCCTTCACTGAAGTACACCCCGTACCTTAAGACGAGAGGAATAACATGGCGACCATATCGGGTGTGACAAGACGCACCGCTGAGATTGAATCGCGTACAAACCTTGAACGCTACGCATTCTTGTTCATGCGCCTTTCCGGCGTGATGCTGCTCTTCCTGGCTGTCGGCCACATGCTCATCCAGCATGTGCTGAACAGCAGCACGAACCTGACCATCCAGTTTGTGGCCCTGCAATGGAACACGTGGGGTTGGAAGACATACGACATATTGCTGCTGGCCTTTGCCATCCCGCATGGTTTCAATGGGTTGCGCAATGTGTTGGAGGATTACATCCATAATCCGGTGGCCACACGGGTGCTCCGCTGGGTGCTGCTGGCGGCGACGATCGTGACCGTCATCTGGGCCGGATTCGCCATCGCCTCTTTCGACCCGGTAACCGTGCCCACTGGCTGATGAAAAGGCGGAGAGAAAGAGGATAACACCATGGCAGCAGTCGTACATACGCATACATTTGACGCCGTTATCGTGGGGGCCGGCGGCGCGGGCCTGATGGCGGCGCTATATGCCAGCCGGAAGGTCAAGGTGGCGGTCATCTCTAAGTTGTATCCCACCCGCTCGCACACCGGCGCTGCTCAGGGCGGAGTCGGGGCGGCGCTGGGCAACGTGGACGAAGATCGTTGGGAGTGGCACGCCTACGACACGGTGAAAGGCTCTGATTACCTGGCAGACCAGCCGGCGGTGGATGTGCTGTGCCGGGAAGCGATCGATACCGTTATCGAGCTGGAGCACATGGGCCTACCGTTTGACAGGCTGCCGAATGGACGCATATCGCAACGGCGCTTTGGCGGTCATACGAACAACGATACCGGCCGGCCTGTTCATCGCGCCTGTCACGCCGCCGACCGCACCGGGCACATGATCTTGCAGACTTTATACCAGCAATGTGTCAAGCAGAATGTCAACTTCTTCGATGAGTATCATGTCGTGGATTTGATTCGCGTGGGCGATGCGGTGCGCGGTGTTGTGGCTGTTTGCATCGCCACCGGCGAGTTTCACGTCTTTCACAGCAAGGCGGTGATGTTTGCTACCGGCGGCTGGGGGCGCTGCTGGGAAGTGACCTCCAACGCCCATTCGCTGACCGGCGACGGGGCGGCAATCTGCCTGCGGCGGGGCATTCCCCTGGAGGACATGGAGTTCTTCCAGTTTCACCCCACCGGCATTTACAAGCTCGGTATCCTGATTACAGAGGGCGTCCGCGGGGAAGGGGGCGTGCTGATCAATAACGACGGCGAGCGCTTCATGGAGCGTTACGCGCCGCGGATCAAGGACCTGGCCAGCCGGGATGTGGTCAGCCGGGCGATCTTCCTGGAGCTGCGGGACGGCAAGGGAATCAACGGTCAGAACTACATGTACCTGGATGTGCGCCCGGAAACGGTGAACCATTACTTTGAGAAGGATGGGGAAAGCAAGCGCGTTGACGCCGCTTATATTGAGTCAAAATTGCCGGATATTGCCGATTTCGCGCGCACCTATCTGGGCGTTGACCCGGTGAAAGAACCGATGCCGATTCAACCGACGGCGCATTACGCGATGGGCGGCATCCCCACGGACATCGACGGCCGGGTGGTCTTGGACGAGGATGGTAGGCCGGTGCGTGGTCTTTACGCCGCCGGCGAAGTGGCCTGCGTTTCCGTGCATGGGGCGAATCGGCTGGGCACGAACTCGCTGGTTGACCTGATCGTCTTCGGCCGGCGCGCCGGGGTGGACATGGCCCGCTACTGCAGCGAGGCCACGCTGGGGGCGCTGCCCGATGACCCCGCCGCGGAAGTAATGGCTGAATTTGACCGCATTCGCAACCACGTCGGGACCGTCCGGCAGTACGAGCTGCGCTCCAAGATGCAGAAGACAATGACCGCCAATGTCGGCGTCTTCCGAATGGAGAGCACTATTTCAGAAGCGGTGCAACAATTAGCTGAGCTGCGTGATGCGTACCGGCATGAACTGGCGATTGATGACAAGGGTTATCAGTTCAACACGGATCTCCTGGAGGCCTGGGAGCTTGGCTGTCTGCTGGAGCTGGCGGAAGTGACGGCGGTATCAGCCCTGGCGCGGAAGGAAAGCCGGGGAGCGCACGCCAGGGAGGATTTCCAGGCCCGGGATGACGAGAACTGGTTGAAGCATACCTTCTGTTTCGCGGAGGAGGGCGGCTATCGCCTGGAATATAAGCCGGTTGAGCTGGGCCGATATATACCCAAGGAGCGCGTTTACTAATGAGCGACAACCCCCCAACCCTACAGGTCCACGTGCGTATCCGGCGGTTCAACCCGGAAAAAGACGGCAAACCCTGGTGGGGTGAATATACTCTCCAGGACGTCCCGCGCAATGATTCGGTGCTGGATGTGTTGCACCAGGTGAAGTGGAAGCTGGACGGCACACTGGCCCTGCGCCGCTCTTGCGCTCACGGGGTGTGCGGCTCCGACGCGTTGCGCATCAACGGCGCAAACATGCTGGCCTGCAAGACGCTGGTCGGCCGGCTGGCAGACGGCAAGAGCCAGGTGAAGATCCAGGTGGAGCCGATCCTGGGGCTGCCGGTACTGAAGGACTTGATCGTGGACATGGAGCCGTTCATGGAGCATTACCGATCGGTGATGCCCTATTTCGTGAACGATGAGCCGCCGCCGGCAGACGGCCGAGAGCGCCTACAATCCATCGAAGACCGGGAGCGCTTTGACGATACCACGAAGTGCATCCTCTGCGCGGCCTGCACTACCTCCTGTCCCAGCTTCTGGGCGGACGGCCGCTACGTGGGGCCGGCAGCCATCGTGCAGGCGCATCGCTTCATCTTTGACTCGCGCGATCAGGCCTATGGCGAGCGGCTGAACATACTCGCGGAAGGCACCGGCGTCTGGCGCTGCCGCACGGTGTTCAATTGCACTAATGCCTGCCCGCGGGAAATCGAGGTGACCAGGGCGATCGCCGAGGTGAAGCACTCGCTCAGCACAGGGCGGGTCTAGCGCCGCCAGGGCTCAAAAGCGTCCATGATGGAGTCGCCGGTGAACTCGCGCAGAATGGAGTTGCTGGGAATGCGGGCGGAATCCGGGAGCGGATCGAACCATTGCAGGAAGGCCAATAGGCGGTTGGCCTCGATTCGCTCCATCGTGCCGGGTTCCACCTGAAGCAGCAGCGGTTGCGCCATCGGCTTGAGCACGGAAAGCTCATAAATCAGGGCGGAGTTGAAGAAGATATCCGCCTCGTTTTGGTAGGGGAAGATGTGCAGCCGCTCGCCGCGGCGCACGCTGGGCCAACGGCGAATGGTATCAGTTGCCGTGTAACCGCGATGGGCGGCGTCGCGCACGATCCGGCGCAGCAGCCGGGTGTCAGTCGTCGGTACACGATTGTGGCGATCCAGGTTCAACTGGGTAAAGGCTGACACGGTCACTTTGTAAGTGCTCTCCGGGGGAATGCCGGCCGTCAATCGTGGATTGAGAGCGTGTATGCCTTCTACCAGGAGTATCTCCCGTGGTCCCAGGCGCAACTCGTTGCCTCGCTCGCGGAAGCCGCTCTTGAAGTTGAAACGGGGTCTCTCAATGATCCGTCCGGCTAACAGCTCCTGTAAGTGACTCTGAAATAGGCGGTGATCGAGGGCGTCAAAGGCCTCAAAGTCGTATTCACCGCCCTCATCACGCGGGGTGTCCTCACGGTTAACGAAGTAATCATCCAGGTTCAGGCCCACCGGATGAATGCCGTGCGCCAGAAGTTGCACAGCCAGTCGCTTGGCGAAGGTCGTCTTGCCGGCAGACGACGGGCCGGAGATAAGCACGATGCGCATGACGGGGTGGCGGCGGGCAATCTCCCCGGAGATGTTGGTGATCTGTTGCTCGTGTAGCGCTTCGGCAATCAGGATGTGCTCCTGAATGTGACCGCTGCCGATGGCCCGATTGAGCGCGGCCACGCTCGGCAAGCCGACTACGTCCAGCCAGTCGCCATACTCCTGGAATACCCTGGCCAGCCGGGGCTCATCCTCGAAGGGTTGCAGGCGCTCCGGCTGTTCGCGGCGGGGAAACTGTATGATAAAGCCGTCGCCGTATGGGCGTAGCTCAAACAGATCCATGTAGCCGGTACTGGGCACCATGAACCCATGAAAGTAGTCGCGCACGCCGTTCAGCTCGTAGAGGGTGAGGTAATCCTTACGCCGGCGCGCGAAAAGGTCAGCCTTCTCTTCATCATTATTGGCGGCGAACAATTGTAGCGCCTGGTCCAGCGGGACTCTTACCCGGCTGATCGGCAGATTGGCGGCGACCAGCTCGTGCATGCGCGTACGCAGGGCGTGCAAATCGGCGCTGCTTAGGGCTACCGGCTCGCTTTCGCAGTAGTAGCCGCCGAACGGCATCGAGTGATGCACGGTGATGGTGCTGTGCGGGAACAGCTCGGCGGCGGCGGCGATCATCAGGAAACTCAGCGAGCGCCGGTATATGCGCGTGCCGTCGGAGTCGGCTGTCGTGATCGGCGTAAGCTCCACGTCGGCGAACAGTTCATGGGAAAGCTCACGCAGTTGCCGGTTGACGAGCGCCGCGACGACCCGCCCCTTTGCGGGCGGCGGCGCGCTGAGCACGAATTCCTCTATGGTGGTCCCCAGTGGGCCCTCATAGGCGCTGCCGTCTGGAAAGCGCGCCTGCACGGTATCTCTTAAGGGGGCCGGTAGTACTGCTGACATGGTTAGGTCTCACATCATGGTGGCTTGGAGGCCGCCGGGCCAAAAGGTCGGTTTCACACGCCGGGGGTCGCTGCGAAGTGCGCCAGATATTGATTGATGAATTGCACACTCTGGTCAATGCCGTCACTGAGCGCGCTCTCCACTTGGGCCAGCGGCGCTCTCGCAAACACCTGCTCATTCATCCACTGCGCGTCATTCAGATTGCCGGCAAACTCGGCCGCCGACATACGCAGCCTGGAGGAGAAGATGGCGATCGTCTCGGTTGCGCTGCCCGGCAGCAATTGACGGCCGATCAGGTCTCGCCATTGATGTATCTGCCCATCATCGGCGAAAGGCAGCCAACCATGAGAGGCGGAGCGGCTCAGTTTCGCGCCGGCATGCTCCGGCAACCGCTGGTGCGCGCACTGGTCGAGATAGGTGAGCAGCGAATTGTGGGCGACGAAACGGGCCCGCGGTTCCCACGGCCAGCCCGCGGACAATAAGAAGAAGGGTTCCAGCACGCGCCGGTACCAGACCAGATCCTGGATGAGATGGAAACAGTAGCCGGCGATGAACACCGCCTGGTCAACCGGTAGTCGCCCCGCAACGGCCAGTTCCGGGTAGCGGGCCAGCATCGTCTCGTGCGCCCGGCAATCAGGCTCCGGCGGCAGCGTGTAGAAGTGCGTGGTTTCTCGGGGGATATCGCAGATGATCTGGTAGTCGGCGGCGATATTGCCCAGATAGAAGGCCGGCAACTCCGCTTCCAGCCGATCGCGGACGGCGGGCGACAGCGCGGCATGGGCGCGCAGGCGCTCCGCAAAATCCAGGTGCATGAAGGGGGTGGGCATCAGCGTGGACCGGATAAACAGGAAAGCATATGAACGCGCATCAGCCATATTCGCGCGCCATGGGCATAGAGACAGGATTCTGTTGGCAGGTTCTTCATCAGTTTTGGACCGGCCCAGTGATCTAACTACTACAGCCTATTATCTTCGCTGAAGTCAAAGTGGGCAAAACCATAGCCGGGCAATGTGTTCGGATTCACCTGCCACCAGCGCACGTCCGCTCTCTGCAACGGGCCGGCCAAATCAGCCGGCGCACCGACAGAGGTGGGCCGACCTTCCTGCTTCGCATCAGATACAAAGACATGCTTCACCTGCAACCCGGTTGACAACGTGCTTTCGGGGGCCGGAAAAACGTAAAGGGGCAGGCGATCGTGGATCTCCAGGGCGCGCAGAAAGATCTGCGTTTCTTCGCCGGTCACGTCAAAGCCAAACACCTCCGCCCTGGGGAAGTGCTGACCCTGCTCGTAAATCCACTGGTACAGGGCCGGCGTGTTGTGCTCCTTACCCCAGTCGTCGAGCAGCAGCGCCGGGAAGATATGCACGGCCTTGCCGCGCGTCACCAGCGCATAGCGCACAATAATCGGCCCTGCCGCCGGATTGAGCAGCAGGGCCGTCAGATCATCTTTTCGACACAGCTCACCGAGAAGCTTCTGAGTAAGGGGTATCAACCGGCGTCAGTCATTATCTAGGCCCGGCGGCAATAATCTCCGCCGAGACACCCTCTTCAAACCCCTGGAAGTTCTCTTTGAACATCCCGACCAGCTTGCGCGCCTGGGCGTCGTAAGCTTCTGGATCCGACCAGGTCTTGCGCGGATCGAGGACATCATCGGGCACGCCGTCAACGTGCTCCGGAATGGCCAGGCCGAAGAAAGGCTCCGTCCATGTTCCCACGCCGTCCAGCTCGCCGTTCAGGGCGGCGTTGACCATCCGGCGGGTGTAAGACAGCTTCATCCGGCTGCCCACGCCGTAGGGGCCGCCCGTCCAGCCGGTGTTGACCAACCAGACGGCAGCGTTGTGCTGCTCAATCTTGTCGCCCAGCAGGCCGGCATAGACGCCGGGGGAGCGCGGCATGAAGGGGGCGCCGAAGCAGGTGCTGAAGTTCGGCACCGGCTCGGTGACGCCCTGTTCGGTGCCGGCAACCTTGGCGGTGTAGCCGCTGAGGAAGTGGTACATGGCCTGGGCTTTGGTCAGCCGGCTGATCGGCGGCAGGACGCCGAAGGCATCGGCGGTCAGAAAGATCACGTGTTTCGGATGTCCGCCGATGCCGGTGCGGGTGGCGTTGGGTATGTGGCTGATCGGATAGCTGGAGCGGGTGTTCTCGGTTAATGAGCCGTCGTTCAGGTCAATCCGCCTGTTAGCGGTGCTATAAGCCACGTTTTCCAGGATAGTCCCAAAACGGCGGGTGGTCTCATAAATCTCCGGCTCGCCCTTCGGATCCAGGTTGATGACCTTGGCATAGCATCCGCCTTCGAAATTGAAGACGCCGCTGTCGCTCCAGCCGTGTTCATCGTCGCCGATCAGCGTGCGTGAGGCATCATTGCTCAAGGTGGTCTTGCCGGTGCCGCTCAGGCCGAAGAAGATCGCTACATCTTCTTCATTCTCCCCGTAGTTGGCGCTGCAATGCATCGGCATGACGTTGTGGGCCGGCAGGTAGTAGTTCATCGCCGTGAAGACGCTCTTCTTGATCTCGCCGCCATACTCTGTGCCGCCGATCAGGACCATGTGCCGGCTGAAATCCATCAGGATAAACGTCTGGCTGCGGGTGCCGTCAAACTCCGGAATGGCGTGGAAGCGGGGCATATCAATGACCGTAAACTGGGGCTTGAAATGCTTCTGCTTCAGGGGGTCCTCTTCCAGAATGAACATATTGCGGGCGAAGAGATTATGCCAGGCGTACTCGGTGATGATGCGCACCGGCATCCTGAAGCGCTCGTCCGCGCCGGCGTACCCGTTAAAGACGAAGACATCCCGGTTCTGCGTATAGGACAGCACCTTACGCAGCATGGCGTCAAACTGCTGGGGTTCAAAGGGACGGTTGATCTTCCCCCACCAGATCTGATTCTCAGTGGTCGCTTCCTTGACGATGAACTTATCGTTTGGCGAGCGACCGGTATGGTCGCCAGTGCGCACGACCATGGGTCCCAGATGAACGATGTCGCCTTCGCGACGACGAACGACTTGCTCATACAACATGGGTGTGGTCAGATTCCAATAGACGGTGCCGGCATTGGTGATGCCGTGGTTTTCCACGCCATACTCGCTGACCATCGGGCCGAAGTTCTGCATTGTTTACTCTCCCAATGTGACTGTTAATTTGGCGGAAATCTCGCCCGGCCCATCAGTAACCCGGCGGGCTATGACGATCCCTGGCGGGAGGATAATTCGGTTGGCTATGACCATACTTTATACCATAATCTGATGACAAAGTGAAATCTGTCACAAGATTCAAACCAGAGAAATAGGTAAGGGTAGGCCGGGATCGCCGGAGTGGATTATGGAAGCGATATATCTGCGCGCGCATGGGGGGTTAGAGCAAGTCGCCTACGGTGAAGTACAGCCGCCGTCAGTCGGGCGGGACGAGGTGCTGTTAGAAGTGCGTGCGGCCGCGCTCAACGGATTGGACTTCTGGGTCATGCGCGGCTGGCCTGCCCTGAAGTTGCGCTTTCCGCATGTACTCGGTTGCGATGGAGCCGGCATAATCGCTGAAGTAGGCGCGGACGTGACCGAATTCCAGGTGGGGCAGCGCGTCGCCGTTGATCCGACGGTAAGCTGTGGGCAGTGTGAGTATTGCAGGAGCGGGCGGGAGCATATGTGCCGGCGCTTTGCGATCCTGGGCGAGCATCTGCCCGGCTTCTATGCGCAGTACATTGCGGTTCCGGCGCGCAATCTGCTGTCTCTGCCGGATGACTTCCCGTTTGCTGCTGCTGCGGCGGCCTCGCTCGTCTTTGTCACCGCCTGGCATTCGCTGATCAAGCGCGGGGGATTGCGGGCCGGAGAGGATATTCTGATCGTCGGGGCAGGGGGCGGAGTGAATACCGCCGCGATCCAGATCGCGCGGTTGGCCGGGGCGGGGAAGATCTACGTGGTCGGATCGGATGAGGAGAAGCTGACCACGGCAAAGGCGCTGGGGGCGGATGTGCTGATCGACCGGCGCAAAGAAGATTGGAGCGCTGCCGTCTACCGGCTGAGCGATCGGCGCGGAGTGGATGTCGTAGTGGACAATGTCGGTGCGGCCACCTTCCATCTGTCCTTAAGGGCGCTGGCCAAAGGGGGCCGGCTGCTCACCGTCGGCAACACCAGCGGGCCAAAGTTCGAGCTCGATAACCGGCTGATGTTCGGCAAACACCTGTCCATCATCGGCAGCACGATGGGGCCGCACCATGATTACTTGGAGGTCATGCAGCTGCTGTTTGCCGGCAAGTTGCGCCCGGTTATCGGAGCCACTTATCCGTTGCGGGAGGGGATCGCCGCGCTGGAGCGGATGCAAGCCGGCGACTTCATCGGCAAGATTGTGCTCGAGATCTGAGACGAGTGTTCGCGCCGCTCATTGCAGCGGTAACGGGGGCTGCCAGATAGCCGCGCTCTCGTTGAGCCGGATCTCGTTGACCCATTTCACCCAGGTGTAGCCGCGCCCATAGGGGACGACCAGACGCAATGGGAAGCCGTGCCCATGTGTCAGCGGGTCGGCGTCTATGTGCGTCGCCAGCAGGCAATCGCGCGCTTCGCGTAGGGTGAAGCGCCGCGAATAACCGGTCACGGAACGGACGGTGACGCTGCGTGCTTCGTCCCATGGGCCGGCGTTGTCGAGCAGCGCGGCGAGCGGGATGCCGCGCCAGCGCTGGGTGGTGAAGAAGCCGCCGGTGCAGTCGAGCGTGGCGATCCGCTCCACGACCGGCAGGGAGAGAAGCTGCTCGTAGCTCAGCGCACGAGGGTTGTCCACGGCCCCGGCAACCGTTAACCGCCATCTGTCGGGCGATAGCGGCTCGGGCCTGTCGGCAATCCAGCTCGTCGCCGGGAATTGGCCGGTGAAGCTGCCCACCTCGTATGAGCCGGTGAAGCGGCGGGCGCTGCCGGGCAGCTCGAAAGCAGCGGCCGTCCGGCGCGACAGCCACCAGACCACCAGCCCGGACAATCCCAGCAGCCCGCCGCGCATGAACAGGCGCCGGTTGCGGGAGGCCGGCAAGCGCCAGATCCAGCGCAAGCGCCAGCTATGCCAGGTCAGGAAGAAGATCAGCGGCACGGCCAGGAAGATGTGCAGGGTGAGCAGGCTGAAGCCGAAGAGGTACTGGGGGCCGGCGAAGGACCAGATGAGACCCAGCAGCAACGTCGCCAACAACAGACCCAGGAGGAACAGTGAGGCCAGCCGGTGGCGAACCGAGCGCCGTCTCCGGCTGAGCGCCTGCCAGATGACCGAGCCTTTCCAGAAGAAGAGCACGGTGATGGCGTAAGCGCCGATGCCGTGCGCCCACAGGACCCAGGCTCTGCGCTCCATGCCGTTGACGAAGCCGAGCCAGCCGGTGACAAGCTGCGCCAGCAGCAAGATGAGCAGGATGGTGTTGACCCAGGGAAAGCGCATGAGCTATCTCTCGCGCTGATGATATAACAACTTTCTTAAGGCGCGATTGCGAAGAGGCACTTCAGATAGGCGCCTTCCTTAAAAGAAATCGGATGGTCAACCGGCTGCCCCGTCTCGGCGATCGTTTGCAGCGGCCGGCCAAGGTCGTCCGCCGCCGCCCGCACCGTCTGGAAGAAGGTTGCCGCTGGCACGCGAGCGGTACAGGAGGCCATGACCAGGACGCCGCCGGGATTAAGCAGATCGAGCGCGAAGACAGTGAGCTTGCGATAAGCCGCCAGCGCACCCGGTACCGCCTCGTTGCTTCGCGCCAGCGTGGGCGGGTCCACGATGACCATGTCGAAACGCTGCCCGGCCTGCGCCAGCCTGGGCATCTCCTGGAAGGCGTCCGCCAGGATCACCTCGTGCGCGGCCGCTGCCACAGCCGGCAAATGCCGGTTGAGCGCGAAATTGGCCGCGGCAGCGTCCAGGGCCGGCCGGCTGGCGTCCAGACTGGTAACGCCGGCTGCGCCGCCCCGCGCCGCGTACAGCGAAAATGCGCCCGTGTAGGCGAATGCGTTCAGGACCGACCTGCCGGCAGCCAGTCTCTCCACCATTGCCCGGTTATCCCGCTGATCGAAGAAGAAGCCGGTCTTCTGCCCCTGCACGACGTCGGCGGCGAAGCGCAAGCCGTTTTCCAGGAACTCCACCGGCTCAGCGACCGCCTCTCCGGCGATCGTTTGCCCATCACTCAGGCCATACTGCTCGCCGGACATAGCGGCACGGCTGAGGCGTAGGACCATTCGCTCCAGGCTGGATAGACGCAGCAGTTCCGGCAGTAGGGCCGGCAGATGGGGAAACCAGGCCGGCGTGTATAGCTTGAGCACGGCCACCCGATCGAAGCGATCCAGGACCAGGCCGGGGAAGCCGTCATTCTCGCCGTGAATCAGACGGAAGCCGGTGGTATCTGCGCTCCCCAGTAGTTCAGCGCGCCTATCCAGCGCCCGGCTGAATTTGGCGGTGAACCAGGCGGCGTCAACGGCAACCGGCTTTCCCACATGCAGGACGCGCACGCGAATGGGCGAGGCCGGGTCGTAAAGGCCGACCGCCAGGAAACGGCGCTTGCTGTCGAACACGACCGCCAGATCGCCGCTCCGGCCTTCGTGACTTTGCCGGCGGATGGCGTCTGCGTAGAGCCAGGGATGCCCGTCGCGGATGGCGCGCTCGGCGGCGGGCGTGACGTGCACGGCGATGTTTCGGGTCGCCGGGGGCGGTGTGTGTAGCAAAGGGGCCAAGATGGCTGCCAACGGGATCTCCTGGTTGCCTGCCGCCTATTCTAACTGCACAATTGGCGGCGCGAAAGGAGGCCTGCGAGCGTTCAGTTTCCCGGAAAATGACCGGGAGTTCGTGACCGCCAACGGGGAAGCTGTTGGAAGTTGTGGAGGCGATGGAGAAGCGGGTGAAGGAAGTACGAGTCAGCGTGCCGGCGACCAGCGCCAATCTGGGGCCGGGCTTCGATTGCCTGGGTCTGGCGCTGAGCCTGCACAACGAGATCATCATGGCCGAAACGGGGCAGGGGATCAGCGTGACCGTCAGCGGCGAGGGGGCCGGGCTGTTGCCGGCGGACGCGCGCAACCTGGCGGTGCGGGCGGCGGAGCGCGTGTTCGGGGCGATCGGCCGGCGGCCCACCGGCTTGCGCGTCGAGCTGCACAACCGGATTCCGGTGGGCAGCGGGCTGGGCAGCAGCGCCGCCGCCGTTCTGGGAGGGATGCTGGCGGCCAATGCCCTCTGTGGCTCGCCGCTCCCGCGCGATGACCTTGTCCAGACGGCAGCGGAGATGGAGGGACATCCAGACAATGTGGCTCCGGCGGCCACGGGCGGGCTGGCGCTGTCATTCAGCGAGGCGGGCCGGCTGCGCGTCGTCCCGCTGCCGATTCTCGCTCTGCGCGTAGTGGTCGTCCTGCCCAACTTCGCCCTGCCTACCGCAGAGGCGCGGGCACTGCTGCCGGAACAGCTATCGCGGGCGGACGCGGTCTTTAACATTGGCCGGGCGGCGTTGCTGGTGCACGCCCTGGAGACGGGCGACCTGGAGCAGTTGGGGTCGGCCATGCAAGACCGCCTGCATCAGCCGTATCGCCTGCCGCTGATACCGGGCGCGGACGAGGCGGCGCGGGCGGCGCGAGAGAAGGGCGCGCTCGGCGTGGCCCTCAGCGGAGCCGGGCCCAGCCTGCTGGTGATCGCGCGCGATGGATGGGAGGGGATTCAGGCGGCGATGCAGGCGGCATTCGCGCGGGCGGGGCTGAGTAGCCGGGGGTGGGTGCTGGATGTGGATGGCCGGGGGGCGGTGGTGGAAGAGGGGGTCCTCTAGGTCGCCGCGCGAACATATCGCACTCGCCATACGCCCCTAACTCTGGTACACTTCGTCCTCGCGTTCACCTCACCGTAGCGCTACCGAATTGAGATTATCGCTTATTGACCCGACCGAGGCGTCGTAACCTGCGTCTCGTGTAACCAACAATACCTGCGTAACCCAGATCAGCCACACTGAGTTTCCGGGATTCCGCCGGGATGAGGTTCCCACTGCCGGCGAAGGGTTGGCGGGCGGAATCCCGGAAACGAGTGGTCGGCATCGCAGACAAGGAGATCTCTGATGAACAAAGAAACGATGCTTGATTGGTACCGGCAAATGGTGCTCATCCGCCGGGTTGAGCAGAAGTGCGCCGAGCTGTACCAGTTGGGCAAGATTGGTGGCTTCCTGCACCTATACATCGGGCAGGAGGCGGTGGCGGTCGGTTCCATTGCCGCCCGGCAAGAGGGCGACCACGTGATTACCGCCTATCGCGATCATGGGCACGCCCTGGCGGTCGGCTCGGACGTGGGCGCAATCATGGCTGAGCTGCTGGGCAAGGCTACCGGCGTCAGCAAAGGCAAGGGCGGCTCGATGCACCTGGCTGACGTGCCGCGCCGCTACTGGGGCGGCTATGCCGTGGTGGGCGGTCACACGCCGCTGGCAACCGGCATCGCCCTGGCGGAGCAGTATCGGGGCACGGACAATGCCGTTCTGTGCTACATGGGCGACGGCTCGACGAATATCGGCTACTTTCACGAGTCGCTGAATCTGGCGGGCGTGTGGGATCTGCCGGTGCTGTGGATCGTGGAGAATAACCAGTACGGCATGGGAACCGCCGTCGACCGCGCTTCGGCGGTGTCGCGGATGATTGACAAGGCTCTGGGTTACGGCATGGTTGGCGAGCAGGTCAACGGGATGGACATATGCGCCGTCTACGACTCCACCAGCGCCGCGCTGGCCAAGATTCGCGCCGGGGAAGGGCCACAATTCCTGGAGATGCTGACCTATCGCTTTGAGGGGCACAGTATGGGCGACCCCCTGCGCTATCGCACCAAGGACGAGGTAGAGAAGTGGCGCGAGGATGACCCGATCGGCATCCTGGAGCGTCATTTGTTGCATGACGATTCAACTACCAGGGATGAACTGGAAGCGATTGATAACGCAGTCGAGAAGGTCGTGGCAGACGCCGTGAAGTTCGCCGAAGAATCGCCGTTCCCGGCTCCGGAAGAGCTGTACACCAATATTTATGTGGAATCATAACAATCGTCGTTGATGGGTCCGATCTCCAAGATTGGGCCTATCTTGCAGGAGACAGGACTAATGGCTCGAATTACGATGCGCCAGGCTATCTCGGACGCGCTGCGGGAAGAGATGGTGCGCGATGAAAACGTCTTTATTATGGGCGAAGAGGTCGGTGTGTGGGGCGGGACTTACGCCGTCACGCGCGGCTTCTACGATGAATTTGGTCCCCGGCGGGTGCGCGACACGCCTATCTCCGAGATGGTGATCGGCGGGGCGGCCGTCGGCGCGGCGATGAACGGCTTGCGGCCGGTGGCCGAGTTTATGACGATCAACTTCGCCTTCCTGGCGCTGGACGCGATCGTGAACCACGCCGCCAAGATACATTATATGTTCGGCGGGCAGATGAAATGCCCGGCGGTCTTTCGCGCCCCCGGCGGCGGCGGCCGGCAGCTAGGCGCGACGCATAGCCACACGCCAGATGTGATCTTCGCCCATTTCCCCGGCCTGAAGGTGGTCTCGCCGGCCACCCCATACGACGCCAAGGGGCTGCTGAAGAGCGCCATCCGCAGCGACGACCCGGTGCTATTTATCGAGCATGCCACCCTCTATCAGGTGCGCGGCGAGGTGCCGGAGGAGGAATACACCCTGCCCATCGGCGTCTCTGATATCAAGCGCGAGGGTTCCGACGTGACCATCGTGGCCTATGCCCAGGGGCTGCAAATTGCCCTGGAAGCGGCGGAAAAGCTGGCTAAGGAAGGTGTCGAGGCGGAGGTCGTAGACCTGCGATCGCTGCGCCCGCTGGATATGGGGCCGGCAGTCGCCTCCTTCAAGAAGACGTTTAAGGCCGTGGTTGTCGAAGAAGGCCACCGCTCTTACGGCATCGGAGCCGAGATAGTCGCTCGCTTGCAGGAGGAGGCATTCGATTACCTGGACGCCCCCATCAAGCGGGTGGCGCAACTGGAAGTGCCCCTGCCCTATTCACAGCAGTTGGAGCAGTCGGCGCTGATCAATTCCCAGCGCGTGATTGAGGCGGTGAAGGAGATTCTCTAATGGCTGAATTCGTGGTCATGCCCAAGCTGGGCTTCGACATGCGCGAGGGCGTGCTGGTTAGCTGGCTAAAGAAGGTCGGCGAAGAGATCCAGAAAGGGGAAGTGATCGCCGAGATCGAATCGGACAAGGCAACCTTGGAGCTGGAATCGCAGGTGAGCGGCACGCTGCTGAAGACGCTGCAGGACGAGGGCGCGGTGGTGCCCATCGGGGCGGAGCTGGCCATCGTGGGCAAGGCCGACGAAGATATATCGGGATTGGCGGCCCCGGCGGCAACCGATGGCAAGCAACCGAGCGAGACTCCGGCGGAACAGCCGGCGGCTGAAGCGTCCACACCCAGTTTCGAACCTGCCCCGGCTGTCAGCGGCGAGTTCCCCGGCGGGGTGCGGGCGACGCCGGTGGCGCGCCGCGTAGCCCAGGAACACGCTGTAGATCTGCAGAAGGTCAGCGGCAGCGGGCCGGACGGCCGGGTGCGGAAGGGGGATGTAGAGGCTTTCCTGGCCCGGCAAGAAGAGGCGCCGGCTCCGGCGATGGCTCCGACCTCAGCTCCCGCTCCGGCTGTGGTGGCGGTCGCCGGCGCGGACGACGTTGCCGAGCCGACGTCACGCCTACGCCAGGCAATTGCGCGCCGGATGACCGAGAGCAAGACCACGGTCCCGCACTTCTACGTGACCAACGAAATTGACATGGCCCCGGCGCTGGCTTTGCGTAAAGAGATTAACGCGCTGTTGCCGGACGAGGAGAAGGTGACGGTCAACGACCTAATTGTCAAGGCGGCGGCGCTGGCCCTGCGCTCGTTCCCCAACCTGAATTCCTCCTTCGGCGGCGACAAGACCATCCGCCACCAGCGGATCAACGTGGGCAGCGCCGTAGCGGTTGAAGGCGGCTTGCTGACCGTTGTACAGAAGGACACCGACAGCTCATCGCTGTCCAAGATCGCGGCCGATAACAGAGAGATGATTGCGCGGGCAAGGTCGGGTAAAATCCGTCCGGACGATGTTGACGGCGCCACCTTCACGGTGAGCAATCTGGGCGGGTTTGATGTCGATCACTTTATCGCCATCATCAACCCGCCGGATGCGGCGATATTGGCGATCGGGACGGCGCGGCAGGTGCCGGTGGTGGTAAACGGAGAGTTGCAGGTAGGTGTGCGTATGAAAGCGACTATCTCCGCCGATCACCGGGTGACGGACGGCGCAGAAGCCGCCGCCTATTTGCAGCAGTTCAAGGCGTTATTGGAAGCTCCGATGCGCCTGCTACTTTGACGGTATGCGTTCAGTTTCCTGGAAAAAGGTTAAGTGTTCTTGACCGCTGTGGTCGGGATGACCTACGGCCAACGCCTGATTTTCCAGGAAAGCATTCGCAGAAATAGATGGCCACAGTTCTTGTCATAGACGATGATGACCTAGTTTCGCGCACGCTGCAGCGAGCGCTGAAGCTGTATGGTTACCGGGTGCTGATCGCCCACACCGGCGCGGAGGGGTTGCATATGGCCCGCCGCGATCGGCCGGACCTGATCGTGCTGGACATCATCATGCCGGGGCTGGATGGCTATCAGGTCTGCCGGCAGATCCGCAGCGACCCGTTGCTGGCGGAGGTGCCGGTGCTGTTCCTGACCGCCAAGGGCAAGGACGAGGACAAGGTAGAGGGTTTCCGGGCCGGGGCCGACGACTATCTTTCCAAACCATTCAACATGGATGAGCTGAGGCTGCGTATCAAGGCTATCCTGCGCCGGACGCCGCCGGCCAAAGAGTTAGAGCGCAGCCCGGAGGTCAGCCGGCTTCAGGTGGGGGACGTGGTACTGGATTGCCGCGCCTTCCGGGTGAATACGCCGATGGGCGCCGCGCAGTTGACCAACGTGCAGTTCGACCTGCTCTATCACCTAATGAGCCACGCCGACCATGTCTTTTCGAGCCAGCAACTACTGCAGGATGTGTGGGACTATCCCAAAAACACGGGCAGTTCCGAGCTGGTTCGCGCGCACATCAAGAACCTGCGGGAGAAGATTGAGCCCGAACCCCGGCAGCCGCGCTACATTCGCACGGTGCAGGGACACGGCTATACCTTCACTTCCGGCTAAAAAGGGGAAGCAGCGCCCGATGGCTGCTGATCGCGGAGGATCATCCGTTCCGCCATGGCCCACTTCCACATTCTCGTCGTTGACGATGATCCCAAGATCGTTGATTCGGTAGCCGCGTATCTGGCCAGTAAGGGCGGGTACGAGGTCAGCCGGGCGGGCAACGGCCGGCAAGCGATGGAAATCCTGGGCCGGGAACCGTCGCCCAGCCAAAACCCGATTGACCTGGTTGTGATGGACATGCGCATGCCCGGCCTCAGCGGGCGCGATGTGCTGGCCTGGCTGCGCGCGCACCCTACCCTGGCCTACACCCGGGTAATCATGTTGACTGCGGCAACGAGCAGCGCCGAAAAGGTCGACGCCCTGTCCGCCGGAGCCGATGATTACATCGTTAAACCCTTCCATCCTGAAGAGTTGTTAGCCCGTATTCAGACAATCCTGCGCACGCTGCAACTGGAGAAGCAGCTGCAGCGGCAGACCGCGCAATTGTCCGCGCTCAATCAGGCGAGCAACGCGATCACGACTACCCTAGATTTCCGGCAAATACCATCGGCAGCGGTCGCTGGCGTGCGATCCTTATTGGATGTGGAGTTGGCTGCGCTGTTCCTGTACGACAGAGAGAGGGATGCTCTCGTTTGTCAGGCAGTGAACAGCCGCTC
>CAZIKT010000008.1:103554-105168 GCA_964539885.1 uncultured Ardenticatenaceae bacterium
CTGGCGCTGAACAAGCCGGATGGGCCGATCAGTGATATGGACACGGAATTGCTGACCTCTTTCGGAGGCGCCGTCAGCCGGGCGATCGAGAACGCCAACCTGTTTCAGCGGATCAGAAGCCGCCAGGAGGAACTGCAGGAAGGCCGGGATCGGCTGCAGGCAGTCATGGACGGCATATGGAGCCCTATCTATACTGTCAATCAAAACTGGCGGCTGGTCTCGGTCAACCAGTATAAGGCGGAGCAACTGCACAGCACGCCGGATCAATTGGTGGGCCGGCTGTGCTATGAGGCGCTGTTCGGGCTTGACGCCCCTTGTGAGCAGTGCCTGGTGGCGCACACCCTGGCAGAGCGACAGATGTTCCGCTGGTCCGTGTCACGGCGAGGTGAGGATTATCTGCCGGAAGAGTGGGAGGTGCATGCATATCCAGTGCCCGGCTCGTCGGCGGGTGCTGCCGGGGCGGTCATTGTCTGGCAGGATAGGACCGAACAACGCCGGCTGGAGAATTCGTTGTTGCAGGCCGGCAAACTTGCCGCCATCGGCCAATTAGCCGCCGGCGTCGCGCACGAGATCAACAACCCGTTGACGGTAATCAACGCCAATGCTGAGCTTCTGAAGATGTTCATCTCGCCGGAGGACGATAATTATGAGTCGGTAGACCTGATCGCGCAGGCCGGCGAGCGGGCAACCAAGGTTGTGCGCCATCTACTCGACTTCGCGCGACAGAATCAATACGCTTTTGAGATCGGCGACATCAACGATTCAATCCGGCAAGCCCTGCGATTGGTCTCCTACCAGTTCGAAAGCGCCGATATCGCCGTGGTGAGCGAGCTGTCGCCCGGCCTGCCGCAGATTCGCGCTAGTTGGGAGCATCTGAAGACTGTCTGGCTGAATCTGCTGCTGAACGCTCGGGATGCGCTATTGGAAGGCAACGCGGCCGAGGGGCGTGGGGAAATTGTAATCACCACCCGGCCGGCTCCCGGCGGCGACCAGATTCAGATATTGTTCAAGGATAACGGGGCCGGCATCAACCCGGCGCAACTGGCGCATATCTTCGAGCCTTTCTATACTACCAAAGCGCCGGGCCGGGGTACGGGCCTGGGGCTGGCGACCAGTCACCGGATCATCGAGCAGCATGGCGGACAGATGGAACTATTCAGCCGGCCCGGCGAAGGGACGACGTTTGTGGTGCATCTGCCGGTGCAGGACGTGGACCATCAGGCTGTGTACCTGAATCAATTTCGCAGGGTGGGCAGCGTATGAACCGGGCAGAAGACCAGATGCAGGCTGGCAGCGTGACGCTGAGCGACGTGATTCGCCTGGCGCTGCCCTTTGGAACGATCATTGCCGCCGAGGAAGAAATCTCCAACCGGCCCATCAACTGGGTGATGGTCCTGGGAAGCTGGCAGAATCTGGAAGATCAGTTGAAGAGCGACGACCTGGTCATTCTGCCGCCGGCGCTGTATCAGGGGGCAAAGCGGGGAGAACTTCCTGGTCAGATTGAGGCGCTGGCGGCATTTGGGATTGCGGCCCTGTTGTGTTTTCAGCCGGTTCCGGCTTCAATCATATCGGCCAGTGAAAAAAACGGCTTGCCGCTGTTAATGCTGCCGGAAG
>CAZIKT010000008.1:105268-107919 GCA_964539885.1 uncultured Ardenticatenaceae bacterium
GCGCGAGAACCTGCCGACTGTGCTGCGAAATCGCCAGGCAGCCGCCCGCGCCGTGGACAACGAGCGCGAGGGTCAGAGTCACTGGCAGCAGCTTCTGCCGATTGAGCAGGTAGCGCGCATTGTCAGCCCGATCATCTCCGGCGATCGCGCCAGAGGATATGTCTCGGTCATCGGCGAGGCGGGCAAGTTAGATCTATTGGACCAGCTGGTCGCCGAGCATGGGGCCGCGGCGTGCGCGCTGGAAATGGCGCGCGACAAGGCCGTGAGCGAGGCGCAGAAGAGGCTACGCGGGGACTTTCTGGAGGGGCTGCTTACCCAGACGCTGCCGGCCGATGAGATCGAACGTCTTGAACGGCATCTGGATCACAACACGCGCGAGCCGCACGCCATCGCCACCTTTGCCTGGGCCGCCTCCGACAATGTCTCCTTGCGCCGCCTGGAGACGGCCATCAATTGGCTTATGTCCACCAGCCAGCGGCCGGCGCTGGTGCACATTTCCGGCGGTAACCATGTCACGGTATTTCAGAGCCTGCGCGCCGAAGATGATCTGGCGCCCATGCATGAGTTTGATCGCCGGCTACGAGAGTATTTGCGTGGTGATACTCCTCAGGGGACGCTGTTTTCCGGGGCCAGCGGGCCGGCGGCGTCGTTGAACGAGTGGCCCGCCGTTCACCAGCAAGCGCTGCAGGCAATGCGGGTGGGCGAACGTCTTGGTCTGGATCGCCTGACTTCGTTTCACAGCCTGGGGGTCTATCAGTTGCTGACCCAAATCGAACATTTGCCCGGCGTGCAGAAGTTCTGCGACGAGATCATCGGGCCGCTGGCTGAATATGACCGCAAGCAGCGGGGCAGCCTGGTGGAGACGATTGACGCCTATTTCACCTACCATGGCAACGTCAGCCAGACGGCAGAGTCATTGTTTGTGCATCGCAATACACTGCTCTATCGCCTGGAGCGTATCCAGGAATTGACCGGGCAGGATATTGACCGGGCGGATATGCGCCTGGCTTTACAGCTGGCGCTTAGGCTGTGGAAATTGCGGCGAAACCGCTAACTTTGTGCAAACGCTACAATGTTCTGCTCGGGAAGTTCTGGCATTTTGCCTGTAGCGGCGCGGAGTTGTTTTCCGCTATACTCTTTGTAATGCGCTCGCCGCGCAGCTCAGTGGGAAATAGTGGGATACTTGAGGCGGACGATGACTGCTCGGTTATCGTCCGTTTCAGGTTTATGGGCCGGGAGAGTGAATGACCAGATTCCGGATTTAAGCCAGGAGCGGGGACTCTGCCGGGCCGGCCGGGTATCAGCTGTCCAGGTACGCTTCCAGCGCGGCCAAATCGGCCGGCAACGAAAGAGGCGGGCGCGCCTGCTGCACGGCCGTGTCCGGGTCTTTCAGGCCGTGCCCGGTAAGCACACACACAGCGGTTTTGCCGGCGGGATCAATGGCTCCGGCGGCGATTTGCTGTTGCAGCGCGGCCACGCCGGTCGCGGAAGCCGGCTCCACGAACACCCCTTCGAGCCCGGCTAACATCCGCCAGGAGGCCAGGATATCCGCGTCGCTAACGGCGGTAATGATGCCGCCGGATTCGTCGAGCGCGGTGAGCGCCTCTCGCCAGCGGGCCGGGTTGCCGATGCGGATGGCAGTAGCGATGGTCTCCGGCTTTGAGATCACCCGCCCTTCGACGATCGGGGCGGCGCCCGCCGCCTGCCCACCCAACAGCCTGGGTAGCCCCTTGCCATACTGTTTGTATCCCATCCAGTAAGCGGTGATATTGCCGGCGTTACCCACCGGCAGACAATGCCAGTCGGGGGCCTGCCCGCCCAATTGGTCGCAGATCTCGAACGCGCCGGTCTTTTGACCTTCCAGTCGCCATGGGTTGATCGAGTTGACCAACACAATCGGCCGGCGCTGCACGATCTCACGCACCATGTTCAGGGCGTCATCGAAGGAGCCGCTGACGCTGATCACCTCGGCCCCATAAGCCAGGCAAGCGGCCAGTTTACCCAAGGCGATCTTGCCCTCCGGCACCAGGACCACACAGCGGATCCCGGCCCGAGCAGCATAAGCGGCGGCGCTGGCGGCTGTGTTGCCGGTGCTGGCGCAAATCACGGCGCGCGCCCCCTCGTGAACTGCCTGAGTGATGGCGGCGGTCATCCCGCGATCTTTGAATGAGCCGGTTGGATTGACCCCCTCATACTTGAGGTACAACTGCAGGTTGGAGCCGGGAGCGATGCGCTCCGCTAAACGATCAGCCCGAATGAGAGGCGTCTGCCCCTCATTCAGGCTGATAACTCGGACATCCTCTCCAAATGGCAGATAACTGCGATAGGCGTGGAGGACGCCGGACCAGATCATGCCGTGCCTATCAAGGGCTACCGGGAATGATGAGCGTCTGACCCGCGTAGATAATGTACGGAGGGCCGATCTGATTGTGCCGGGCGATGTCTTGCCAGGAGACGCCGTACATCTGCGCGATCTTGAACAACGTCTCGCCGCGCCGCACAACATGCACAATGTCAGGAGGCGGAGCGGGCGCGCCGCTCGGAATAATCAACGTCTGTCCAGCCTTAATCAGATCAGGATTGACTATCCGATTGGCCTGGGCAATCTCTACCCAGCTCATGCCGAAGCGCATGCCGATCTTGAAGAGGGT
>CAZIKT010000009.1:0-106966 GCA_964539885.1 uncultured Ardenticatenaceae bacterium
GAGCCGAGAAGGTGGAGGCATTGAAGTCATGATCGGCGAGGAGCACCAGGTAGGCGTCCAGCGCCTGCACTGCGTCCGGGTTGGGTTCGTCGCCGCTCAGCATATAGAGGAAGTTGGCCGCCTGTCCCAGGTCGTTTCTCGGGGCGATGGGCGTCTGATTGTTGCGGATGCGCTCCCAAGAGGCGATGATCGTCGGGAAGACGGCGGTCAGGACTAACGCTTTCTTGCGAGCGGCTTCCAGGCTGATGTCGTCAGCGCCTGGGTCAATCAATCCCAGGCCGCTGACGATCGTGCGCAAGACGGCCATGGGATGCGCCTCGTGGGGAAACATGCCCATGATTTGCAGTACTGCCGAAGGAAGCGTGCGCTTTGCGCCTAATGCTGCCCTGAAGGCGTCCAGTTGGCCCTGCGTGGGCAGATTGCCGTTCCACAGCAGGTAGACAATCTCTTCGAAACTGGTGCGCTCTCCCAGGTCGGCGATGTTGTAACCGCGGTAAATGAGCTTACCGATCTGGCCGTCCACCAGGCTGAGCGATGAGTCAGCAGCGACGACGCCGGCCAACCCCTTGGTTGAATCACTCATTTTCAGTTTCCTCCTTTTCTCCGAGATGGAGCTGCCGCGAAACTGCCCGCGCCCTTACGTACCGCCGAGGGGTTGGTCCTCGGCCTCTCGCAGGCGCTGCGCGTATTGCGCCTCGTAGTATAACTTGTAATCGCCGGCCTTGATCTTGCGCCACCACCATTCGTTGTCCTGGTACCAGCGAGCCGTGGCGGCGATAGCCTCCGCCGGCGTGTGCCGGGGCCGCCAGCCGAGGGCGCGGATCTTGTCGATATTCAGGCTGTAGCGACGGTCATGGCCCGGCCTATCCTGCACATATCGAATCAGCGAAGGCGGTCGCTCAAGGGCTTCCAGCAGGAGATGAACCATTTCGATATTCTCCATCTCCTGGCCGGTCCCGACATTGTAAATCTCCCCCGGCACGCCCTCGTGCAGCACTAGGTCTATCGCCTCACAGTGATCGGCCACGTGCTGGTACTCCCGCATCTGTCGCCCGTCACCATACACCGGCAACGGCTCGTAATCAATCGCGTTGGTAGCGAAGAGCGGGACGACCTTCTCCGGATACTGATAGGGACCGATGTTATTCGAGCCGCGTGTGATGGTGACCGGCAGACCATAGGTGACGAAATAGGCATTAACCATCAGGTCGGCGCTGGCCTTGCTGGCGGCGTATGGGCTGCGCGGTACCAGGTTGTCCGACTCCCGGCTGGAATGGCCCGCCGGTATGTGACCGTACACCTCATCAGTAGAAATCTGGTGGTAACGTTCCAGCCCAAGCCGGCGGCATGCCTCCAGCAGCACATATGCGCCATAGACATCGGTCTGGATAAAGGCGTCCGGGTCCATGATCGAGCGATCGACGTGGGTCTCGGCGGCGAAGTTCACAATCGTGTCGATGTTGAAGTCCTTGACGGAATGAGCGACGCTTTCGGCGTCGCAAATGTCGCCACGCACAAAGTGGTAGCGGGGATCGCCGGAAACCGGGAGGAGATTGTCCAGGTTACCGGCATAGGTCAGCTTGTCGTAGACGACAACGTTATAGCCCGGGTATTTGTCCAGCAAGTAGATAACGAAATTGGCGCCGATAAAGCCGGCTCCCCCACAGATCAGTAGATTTTTCACGCACCTGCCTCCTGTACAAAGCGTTGAAGCTTACTGCCGGATTCTATCCAACGGAGTCCGATCCGCAAGCGTGGGTGGCAACGCTTGCCCGCTGGCTTCACGACGGTCGCCTACGCTGCTGGCTCAGCGAGCCTGCCCGGATGAAGGTAGGGTCGATCATAACTTCCGTAGCGGCCCGGCTGCAAACGCATCAATCAGGTGGCGCGAGATGGTCAGGGGCGGGGGAATGTTCGGCAATTCGTCAGGCGCAAACCAGGCGGCCTCCGCCAACTCGTTGTCCTGCAAGCTGATCTGATCGCTCAGGCTCTCACAGGTAAACGCGATCATCAATGAGTGCGGAAAGGGCCAGGGCTGGCTGCCGAAGTAACGGAGATTGGTCACCGACAGTCCGACTTCCTCATTTACCTCACGGATGACACACTCTTCCAGTGTCTCGCCCGGCTCCACAAAGCCCGCCAGCACGCTGTGGAAGCCCGGCGGATGCCGGTGCGAGCGCGCCAGCAGGATCCTGCCCTTGTGCGTCACTGCCACAATGATCGCCGGGGCGAGCCGGGGGTACGCAATCAGCCCGCAGGCCGGACACTCCCTGGAGCGCTCATGTTCACTGGCCCTGGTCGGCGCGCCGCAACGGCCACAGAAACGGTTGGTACGCGCCCAATCCACTATCTGAACGGCCCGCCCGCCAACCCAAAAGTAGTCCTCGTCCATCAGGCCGTAAAGCGTACGCAGCCCCTGAAAGCGCATGCCGGCCGGCGGCAGGAAGTTATCGTCAACTTCGGCAGCAAAACAGCTCACGTCGTTGAGGCTGCCCAAATAGTGGTAATGAGTGAACTCCATGCTGAGGGCTTCCAGTTTGCTCCAAGTGGGAGGAGCCACGTTTCGCTCGTCTCCCTCCACGAGTAGCTGGACCTTCTGGATCACAAACCAAATGGCGGCGTCTTTATGGCCGGATGGCGGCTCAATGCCCGGCACAAACGGCCGGCGGGTCAATGAATGGTAGTCCGGCATATTAGCCCCGGCGTCTACGGATAACTGCGCGGAGTCGCCGTCGGAAACGGCGGATATCCGCCAGGGGTGGGTGTGGGCGGTGGCGGCTCTGGGGTCGGGGAGACGGCAGGGTCAGGAGTCGGCGACGGCTCGGCGCTCTCCGGCGTTGAGGTGGGCGTGGCAGTGGGTGTGGCGGTGCTGGTGGCGGTGGCGGTGGTGCCGGGAGCCGGGGGAGAGGCGATCGGCGCGGCACTCGTCGGTGTAGGAGTGGGGGTAGTTGTCGGGTCCACAACCGGAGTTCCTCCTGTATCGGAGTTGGTCGGCGCCGGCCCAGGCGCTTCTGCCGTTGGTTCGATTTCGACGGGCAGCTCTGATTGTCCCTGCAGATCGGAGGCGAGGGCGAGTCCAGTCAAATTCAAGCCGTTGACCAGTGGCAGCGGATTCGGTTCGACGACCTGCAAGGCGCGGAGAAACCACACGCTGGCGGATTCGGGCCGCTTGCCGCAGCCCACCGGTCCGACATATTGCTGGAAGATTCCGTCCAGCGTGAGTGGGGTACCTTCCGGCAGGCGCGAAGGCAATTCTTCCATGCCGGCGATATTGAGTTGCCACTCATCGGCCACAATGGTCCAGAGGATGGAGGGGCCGCGCAACGACCCTTCACAGGCTGTCGATTCCTTCACTGTGAATTCGCCGCTGACTCTCACCGGCTGGTTGAGGAAGGTCATTGGATTCGCCGCCAACTGGGGCAGGGACACCGTTACCGGGAAGCCGTTGAAATCCGCGCCGGGCGTCGCCGTGTCCGCTTCGGGGCGGAAAACGCCCTTACTCTGGCATGCCGACAATAAGGAGAGGGCCACGACGGCCAGCCCAAACAGCGCGGACCAGCGCTTACCAGTGAAACTGCCGGCGATTCGTCGTGTCGACGCCCGCCCGCCTGATGTTCGATGCTTCATGCGATGATCCACAGACACAGTCAGCCGGCCCTACAACATTCTCTTCCGCAAGCGAGGAAGTCTCGCGCCGCGGAAGTGCACCCACCATTCGACAACCAGGATGATTATGGCAATGGCGGCCAACCAGGGCCAGAACTCGCGCTGCCCGACATCATCGCCGCTTGTCTCCGCCAGCGCGGTCTGCCCAATGCGGATCGCGGCTGCCGGCGCGATGTTGGACTCGGCCGTCGAAAACAGATTAACGGCGAACTGCCCGCCCGGCTGGTCGCCGCCGGCGTCACGCAGGCTCACAGCGTATAGTCCGATCTGCTCTGTCTCCTCAAAGACGGCAGCGCCCTCGCCGGCCGGCTCAAGCCAACTTCCGCCATCCGGCTTGGTGACTAAGACGTGCGTCGTGCCGGCTCTGGGAGTGATGCGCAACGAGTCGCCGGGCTGAACGACTGCCGCAGCGTCAAATGCCTGGCCCGGGCTGAGCCAATCGGTCAGATTCGCCATCAGGATGGGAAATGCGATCTGCAGCGGCAGATCCGAGTCATGCAGGTCGAAGGTAAGCAATGCAATCCGCTGTCCTCTTTGCTCCCCGGTCAGGAGCAATGGCCCGCCTTCGGCGCTGATCAACGGCTGCGCCCAGGGGGCGGACACCGCCAGTGCCCGGCGAATGTGTACGCCGCTCCAATCCACAAACTCAAGGAGTGGAGAATCAGCCAGGCGGGTGACGGTTGTGTTGCTGAAGATGTTGGTTACCGTCAGCAGGCCGTCCTCCCCTTCGCCGCTCGCCACCTGCGGATTGATGAGTAGGAGGTCTGCCGCCGGCAACGGCGAGGGAAGCGCCACGGAGTCAATGACGTACAAATCAAAAGGCTCGGCCCCGGCAGCCAGCAAGTCCGTTTCCGGCGGGGCGCGAAAGGCCTCCACTCCCGGCAGGATGGTGAAAAGCTGTTCCAGGAAAACGTTCCCCGGCGAGACAATCAGCGCCCTGGTGCTGACGCCGCTCTCGTGTACCGCCCAGGCGGTGTCGTCCAGACTGAAGTGGTCCTCGGTCTGGTCGCTCAATTCGGCGGCGATTGTCGCCACGCCGGCCGGCAAATCCCAGGTGAAGGTGGCGCTTTCTCCGCCGGCAAGGGTGACGGTTCGCGAATCGGTCAGGTCGCCGTCAAAGCGAATGCTCAACAACCCTTGCTGGTCGAGGCTGCCGGTGTTGCGGACGGCGGCGAAAAGCTGTGGGCCGGCCTCTCCCTGCCTCGTCGCCAGGGCGGAGATAGCCAGATTCTCAACGCTTTCGCCAATTGGGACGTAGATGGTCTCCTCCGGCAAGGGAGGTAGGTCTGTGGGCAGGCCGCCGTCTGAGACGATGACCAGCCGGGTATCGCGCGCCCCCTGAGCAGCCCCGGCGGCCAGCGCCAACGCCGCCGGCCAATCGGCCTCGCTCGCTGCCGGCTGGGCCGATTCCAGCGCCGCACGCAACACGCGCCGGTCGTCGGTGGCCGCGGCCAGCACCACAGGGGCCGGGCCGGCAAGTATCAGTGTCATCTGGTTTCCACTTCCAAGCTCATTGATCCAGCGTCCAACCTCTTCCAACGCGCCCGCAAATCGGCTTGGCTTGACATCTACGGCCTGCATGGATGCCGAGCCGTCCATCACCACCACGACGCTACCGTTTACCACAGAAGGCACAGGCAAGTATGGCCGGGCCAGCGCCACCACCAGCAGTCCCAGAATCAGCAGTTGCAGAATGAGCAACAGATTGCGGCGCAATTTCTGCCAGGGAGCATTGGCTTCCCGATCCCGCAGCAGCTTCTGCCAGAGCATCGTGCTGCTCACGACCATTTCCCGGCGACGCAACCGCAACATGTACAGGATGATTATGGGAGCGGCCAAAAGGCCGAGCGCCAGGAAAAATGGGGTCAAAAAGGACATGGGATTACGTTGTATTCCTGGAGGGATTATCACCGCCTGCCAAGGCTGCCGCAACACACACTGGGAAGGCTTAAGGCGCTGCTTATCTCGACGTCACCCTGGCGGAGGACGGGTCTACTCCAGAATGTGCTGCGCGCGCATGGTTTGCAGGACCAATTGATCCCAACGCAGCGCTGTGGTGACCGGCAGGTAGTGCACTCCCCGACCGGCGCAGTACGCGGCAATCTCCAACTGCCACGCCTGTAGCCGGCTGCGATACGCTTCCAGCGTTGTAGGGTCCAGCGTGATCTCTGACTCGGCGGCGGTCTCGACATCGATCAGCTTCAAATCGCCGGTCAGCGCCGGCTCCGCCTCGTCGGGGCTGAGAAGATGGACGATAGTCACTTCGTATCCGCGAGCCAGAAGCGCGGTCAGGCCATCGCCATAGCCGGAGGGGCTGAGCATGTCGCTTAGCAGGAAGAGCAGGCCGGGCCGGGCAGTGCGCAGCGCGTAATGCCGCAGCGAGCGATCTATATCGGTCACTCCGCCAGATCCGGCTGTCTCCAGGAAGCGAAAGAGTTGCAGGCTGTTCTGGTTACCGCGGACAGGTCCCCAGGAGTGAACGCCTGACCCAATCCCGGTCAGCAGCGAGACAGTAAGCTGATCGCCGGCAGACAGCGCGATATGCCCGAGCGCTCCGGCCAGGTGCAGGGCATAGCGCAGTTTGTGATATTCGGACTCCGCCGGCCAATCCATGCTGGCGCTGGCGTCAACAAGAATATGGACAGCAAGATCCTCTTCCTCCTCCAGCAGTTTGATAAAGGGACGCTCCAGGCGGGCGTAGATGTTCCAATCCAGCCGGCGGAGATCGTCACCCCTGACGTAATTGCGGTAATCGGCGAACTCAATGGACGAGCCACGCTTGCGACTGCGCCGATCCCCCTTCATCACACCCACGCGCACTTGTTCGGCGACCAGGGTCAATTGCTCTAGCTTGCGCAGGGTCGCTTCGTCAAATAGCTGCATCGCTGAGCTGGATGAGGAGCAGGAGCTGATAGAGCCGGCCAATCAACAGCGCCCGCACAGAGCCGGGCGTCGCATTGTCGAACGCCGGCTGCAGGAGATTGTCCAGCAGCGTGCGGCGCTGTGTGGCGGGCAGGCCGGTCTGCATCTGAACCGAGAGTATCCAGAGTTGCTGATAAAGCTCCCAGGCTGCCCGCTGGTAGACGGCATGCATCTCTTCCTCCCAGGCTTTGACATACTGGCGGGCAGCCAGAACCATGAAGCCTTCGCTGAGCGCCGCTGTCAGCAATGTGCCCAGGAGATTTGAGTCTTCGTCAATGGCCTCTTTCGCGTCCGATATGACCACCACGCCGACCGCCGCAATATCAAGCAGCGACGCAAAATGGCTGTACTCGCGAGCGGTGGCCTTCGATGCCAGCTCGGAGAAGAAGCGGAAGGCCTGACTGAGTGTCTGCAACGCCGGTGCCTGCGGCTCAACGCCGGCTAATATCAGATCCCCGCGCAACTGCCAGAGCCGCTCAGGCGTCGGCTCGCGCAGCACAAGCTCCAGGCGCTCGCTGATGCTCATCGACACTCTCGCCGGACCGTTGTCAACTGCCTTCGCGAGCCACATTGCGCAACAGGTCGGCAATCACATCATCCGGTGAAACGCCTTCGGCCTGCCCTTCGAAGTTTAGGATCAGCCGGTGGCGCAGGGCTGCCGGGGCAATCGCGGTCACATCTTCGAAGCTGACGTTGTAGCGACCGGCTAACAGGGCGCGGATCTTCGCGCCCAGCACCAGGGCCTGGCCCCCGCGCGGGCTGGCCCCATAGCGGACGTACTTCTGCACCATGCCGGTCGGGTTGCCGCCCTGCGGATGGGTCGCCACAATCAACCGGCTGACATATGCGTTGACATGCGAGGCGATGGGCGTCAGCCGGGCTAGTTGCTGCATGGCCGCAATTTGATCGCCGCCGGCCACCTGTGTGGTAGTCGTTGTCTGCTTGCCAGTGGTGCGGGCCAGAATCTCGCTCAATTCCTGGGCGGAGGGGAAGGCAACGTTGACTTTGAACAAGAAACGATCCAGCTGCGCCTCCGGCAACGGATAGGTCCCCTCCATTTCCAAAGGATTTTGGGTGGCGAGCACAAAGAACGGGCTGGGCAGACTGTAAGTCTCGTTACTCACCGTTATGGTCTGTTCTTGCATCGCTTCGAGCAGCGCGGACTGCGTCTTTGGCGTGGCCCGGTTGATCTCATCGGCGAGCACCAAATTGGCGAATAGCGGCCCTTCCTGGAAACGGAATACCCGCCGACCGTCGCCGGTCTCCTCCATGATGTTGGTGCCGGTAATATCCGCCGGCATCAGGTCGGGAGTAAACTGCACGCGGCTGAAATGCAGCCGCAGGACCTGGCCCAGCGTGCGGATCAGCATCGTCTTGCCCAGGCCGGGCACGCCCTCCAACAACACATGACCGCCGGCCAGGATGGCGATCAACACATGGCGCACGACATCCTGCTGGCCGACGATCACTTTGCCCACCTCCTGTTCGATGAGCGCGGCGATCTCCCGGAATTCGGCCGCCGTCAATTCTGCTTGCTGCGTCTCAACTGTATCTGTAATCACGCGGATTCCTCGGGTCAGAGCCGCCATGCGCAAGCGGCGGCGAATCGTTTATCTTGGCTCCAGAGAGGCAAAGTAGTCCCGGATGAAGCCCTTCAGTCCCAGGGGGATGTAGTCCTCACTCAGCGCTTCGTAGGCGGCGTTGCGATAGTCACCGAAGACCTGTTCATAAGGGATGCGGCTGGTCTCGTCGCCGAATGCGGTGGGATTCTCGCTCAGCAATCCGCCGCACAGCTCCGGATTGGTAAAACACTCCGCCGGCAGTTCAATCTGTTCGCCGGCCGCGCTCTCCAAATCGACGAAATCCGGCACAAACACCGATTCCGCGTGTCCAGTCTCACCGCCGATTCCTCCGCTGCTGTCACCCAGCCCGCCTTCGCCGGAAGATCCAGTGGAGCCGGTTCCAACACCCTCGCCTTCACTTTCACCCCCTGTTCCCTCTCCGGATGACGATTGCCCCTGGCCCTGCGAGCCGGCCTGCTGTCCGGCCCCTTGCGCTTCCCCTTGACCGGCTTGTGCAACCGCGTCTCGCCCGGATTGCAGCTGACCGGCTGCCGCCGCCGCCTGCTGAGCGGCTGCCGCTTCCTGGGCGCGTTGCTGTAAGGCGCCGCCGGCTTCGCGCAGCGCCTGCTGAGCGGCGGCGATATCGCCATTTTGCAGCGCCTGGGCCGCTTCAGCGAATTGCTGCGCTAACTCGCTGTCCACCTGTGCCAGGGCGGCGGCGGTCTCGGCCAGGTCTGCCGCCAGGGCGGCCTGTTCCGCCGCCGTCAACTCCGGCAATGAATCTGCCAGCTGGGCGGCCGCCGAGCCTGCCGCCGACAGGTTGCCATTCTGCAGGGCGGATCCTAACTGACCGGCGTTGGCGTTGTCCGCCAGCGGCTGGCCGGCCGAGCCCAGGCTTTCCAGCAGTTCAGTAGCTGTGTTCTCGCTAAGCGCCCGCAAGTCAGCTTCAGCCTCCGACAGCACCGCTACCGCCTGCTCCTGGCTCAAAGAACCATCGTCAAGCGCCTCCAGCGCACCGGCAAGCGGCTCCAACAGCGCTTCCCGCTGCCCCTGATTTAGTGCGGGGTTCTCGTTGATTTCCTCGACCAATGCTTGCAGCGCATCCGCCTGCTCTTCCACAGCGGCTGCCACCGCCCGTTGATGGCGGAGGATATCGGCCTGCGGATTGGGCAGCGCAATCGCCAGGAGTAGCAGCCCGGACGCCACGATGATCAGCGCCCAATCGCGCCAGGCCGGTCTTAGCGGCAGCCCGGCCCGAGTGTCTACCGCCGCCGCCGCCTGGGCGGCATCGGATAGTTGTTGCTCCCTTAAGAAACCGGGGATTTCCAGCAGGCCGGCGTGTATCTCCACCGCTGTAGCGGCTCGTTCCTGTAAGCGAAAGCGCCGGTCGGCAAAATGCGCCTGTTGGATGAGACTGAATGGCCTGCCCAGCGCCGCCAACAGCCCAATTGACAGGCCGCTGAGCGCGCAGACAGCGACGAAATAGGTCAGCTCCTCGTTATCAAGGAGCGGACGGAAACGGGCGAGTGCGGCGATGATTACGGCCAGCAACAGGCCGGCAAGCAGCAGCCGCGGAGCCCAGAGGAGGGCGTCTCGGAGCTTGCGTCGCCTGTTCCAGGCCGTCAGCTTTCCCCTCAGAATCTTGAAATCGGTGTTGTCGCCGGTCATGCCGTTTGCCCGAAGACGCAGGAGACTATCTGGTCGCAATGCGGCGCACAGTGCGCACGCACGACCAGTATAAGACCAATGACAGCAGTGTGTAAAGAATCAGGAACATCCACCAGGGCGAAAAGAGCACCACGCTATGCCCGCCCATCGTCTCGGTGATGAAGAACAGCCCGCTTTCTTGCGTCAGGAAGATTTCGCTGACGATCAAGGTGGCGGGTAAGTTCATGGCGGCCAAAAAGAGCCCGACGTTGGCCAGTATGGCCTCCTGCACCCAGGTGAGGGTAGAAGTGAAGATAAGCGAACCGACAAATCCCACTATCAGCAGGAAGAAGGCGGGTAGCCCCAAGGTGAGAACGAGCGATACCACATACGTGCTCACCGTCGCCGCCAACGAGGTGCGCATAATGGCGGAAAAGAACAGGCCGACCAGCGCGTATGTGACCGCGGCCACGAGGATGAGTAGTTGCGAGATTATTACTTCGGCCGGGGAAACGCCCCCTAAAAGGAAGGCGATGCTCTCAATGGGCAGCGTTGTCAGAATCAACAGCACGACAAAGCTTAAAGCTGAGAGCAATTTGCCGAACACCAGCGAATTGGCGGAGAGCAGCGTCGTTCGCAGGAGGTCGTATGTCTGTCGCTCCTTCTCGCCGCTAATCGCGCCGGTGGTGAAAGCCGGCGCCAGCACAGTGACCAGCAACACCTGGATCGCCACCACCGTGCCCAGGATAGGTTTGCCGGCCTGTCTGGGGTCCGGTCCAAACGGCTGGTTGGCTGCCGCGGCATAGGCGAAGTAGACCAGGCAGATGAATCCGCTGAGAAATAAGAGATAAAGGGTCAGCACAATGAAGCCGCGCGCGCCGCGCATCCGGCTGCGCAACTCTTTTACGGTAACCGGATTCTCGAACAGCAGGTGAATGAGCCGCCGGCTGCGGCGGGTTTCCGCTTGCATCATTTCAGGTCACCAGGCCCTTCGTTGCCTGCATAAAGACATCTTCAATATCGCCCGTCTCTTCGCCAAATGAGGCGACCGGCACACCGGCAGCGACCACGGTCGTTAATAGCTCGCTGAGCGCGCGATCATCGCCAACAAACTCAAAACGCACCGTGCCGCGTGATTGTTCCGCTTCCGGCGCGGCTCTAATGGCGGTGACATCTTGCCGGCGAATCAACAACTCCTGCAACTCCTGGGCGCGATCCAGCGCCTGCACCTGTATCAGGCGATGCGCGCGCAACTGCCGGCGCATCACATCGACATGACCGTAGGCAACCAGCCGGCCGGCTTCCAGGATAGCCAGGTGCGTGCAGACATCCGCCACTTCGGAAAGGATGTGGGAGGAGAAGAATATCGTCTTGCCCATCTGCCGCAATTCTAGCAATAGCGCCCGCATCTCAATCCGCGCCCGCGGGTCCAGCCCGCTGGCCGGCTCATCCAGAATCAAAACTTGGGGATCGTGCGTCAGCGTGCGCGCCAGACAGAGGCGCTGCTTCATGCCCCGGCTCAGCTCATTGACAAAGGTATTCCGCTTATGACTCAGATCTACCAGCGCCAACAGGTCTCCGATCATGTTCCTTCTGGCAGTCTCGGGAATTTCATAGCAAGCGGCGAAGAAGTCCAGGTACTCCCAGACCATCATATCATCGTACACGCCGAAGAAGTCCGGCATGTAGCCGATCGCCCGGCGCACACCCTTGGGATTTGTCAACACGGAGTGCCCAGCCACCCACGCTTCGCCGCGCGTCGGCTTGAGCAGCGTAGTCAGGATGCGCATGGTGGTCGTCTTGCCGGCCCCGTTCGGGCCAATGAAGCCGACCACAGCCCCTTCCTCCACGCTCAGGTTCAGATTATCGAGCGCATTCAGCCGGGGGTATTCCTTGGTCAGCTCTTTGATCTCAATAATGGCAGCCATCGAATCAAGCCAGGTTCATTGTGAAACGCTTGTGACGAAAATCGGGTGGATGGCGGATATGGTCACGCCGGTGTTGGTGTTGTCCAGCCGGACGCGAACTTCATTCTGTGTTCCGATGAATCGCTCGAAGTCGGCGATTGTCGTCTCTCCCCAGCCGGCGCCTTCTACCAGTCGCCAATCTTCGCCGGCCCAGTCCCAAAGCCTGAGTTCCGGCGGCTGACTGGAAGAGTAAGCGCTGTCGCCGGATTGCAGGAGGATCTGCAAATCGGTCACAGCCATTGTCTGAAACTCAGGCCAGGGAGCGAATTCATACTCCACCCAACCGACAGGCATGTAGAAATCGCTGATTGTCGCCCCATAGATCCCGCTCTCGGCGAGCACCTGCCACTGCATCAGCTCCCTGGGGATGACAAAGTTGCCCGTCGTTGACGAGCGCCGGCTGAGCGGCAGTTCCAAGAAATAGACAGTCACTGCGCGGCGCTCCGGCTCCTCGCCAACTACATCGACTTCGAGTTGCGGCTGCTCGGTCCAGGCAAGCAAGGTTGCGCCGCCGAAAGCGCCCGAAGCCGGCGTTGAACCGGCGCTGCTGTTTAGCGACTCTAGCATCTGCCAGCGGGCGTACACGTCCGGATCGTCGTAATAGTTCGTGCTGCTCAGGATAGCGGCGTAATTGAGGCTCAGCCCTGAGCCATAGGGGGCGTAGCCCAGTCCATAGGTACTGGTCATTACCGCACCGGCAAGTGGTTCGCTCGTGCGCACAATTCCCGCCGGAGCGATGTCGCCCAATTGAATGAAAGAGCTTCCCAGTAATACGCCGGCGTTCTGCAGAGTTAGCCCACTGTTGTTCTGTATGGAAACATCGGCAACCAAACCGCCAGGAGCGAAGTCCAACTCAACCTGGCCGGTTACATCGGGTAGGGCGACTTGACTGTCTGCCACAAAGGTGTTGATCCCGCTGACATCAACCTGGATATCGCTGAGCGTCACCAGGCTATCGCGGGAGATCGCCTCGAGATTGCCCGCTCCGCTCATACTGCCTCTGTCACGGTCAAATGGTCGTACCAGCGTTTCTGCCGGGAGGGTCATATCATAGCGCGCGCGCTGAGGTGAGTATAGACCCAATACAGAGCGCACGCGCCCTGTGTCTGCTCCGGCCTGCCCATAGACAAATGAGGTTTCCGCCACTGTTATCTGCCTACCGGCAAATACAAAGCTGGTGATGTAGGCCAGAGCGCTGAAGGCCAGGATCATGCCGGGTATGGTGAACCAGGCCAATTCCGATCGTTTCCGGCGTTTCAAGACCAGGTAATTGATCGGCCCGACAGCCAGCACGTAGACCCCGAGAAAGCAGGTGAACAAGAGGATTGAGGGCAGGGCCACGTCGGGTATGCGGGTGACCGCGTTTGCCGCGCTGTAACTATTCTGCGGCCCGTGCGCCCAAGCCGGCGCGTCGGGGACCGCTGCGGCGATAGGCCCCCAAATCGCTTCACGGCCCCGCCAATCCAACAAAGGCGCTACGTTGGGATCGAGTGCCAGGAAAAAGACCCGGCCTTTGCCCACGTCCTGACGAGCCAGTATGGGCAATTCGCCATCCAATAAAAGTAACTCGCCGTTGCGTAGCGCCGAATCAGTTACCAGGTATGGGCCGGGATCAAGAAACGGTGCGCCGCCGGCGGCCTGCAATTCCGGCAGATCGTCTACTGTCAGGCTTGCGCCGCCGACAACCGGCAATAGATCGCTGAAGCCGGCCATAGTCTGCGGCCCGCTTAATCCCCCGGTTACTACCAAGGTTCCACCCGCTTCCGTCCACGTCTTGATCGCTGCCGCCTGCTCGCTCGACAGTCGGGCGGTATCCACGTTGGTAAAAATGAGTACGTCCACCCCGTTGAGGGCCGCGGCGGCGTCCGGCAGAGCAGCCGGATCGATAAAGGCGACCTCGGCGTCGCTACGGCTGCCGACGATGCTGTCGAGGAATCCAAGTTCGACCGGTTCCTCGCTAACCACCACGTGAAACAGTGTGTCCCGGCTCAGCCGGCTGAGCAATTCCGTATCGGCGGAAGCGATAATGCGACCTTCATGGCTCAATAACTGGACCGCGAGGTTGACATACAGCTCCGGCAGGTGCACATAGAGGGTTACTTCCTTGTCGGACTGGGTGGGCAGTGAGATGGGCGCAGTGTAGACTACGCTGTCGCCGGAGGTAGCGCCAACGACGACACGGACCTCGCCTTCCAATGATGGGCCGCTATTAGAAAGCTGGGCCGTCACCGGAAGCCATTCGTCTTCCTTGTAGATGCCTTCAAAGCCGGCTGTCGCGGAAACAGTCACGGCGCTCGGCTCGATGTCCTGGGCCGCGACCGGCAGGCCGGACAATAGCCACAGGCACATCAGTAAGGAAGGAAGCAATAACCTGCGCAGTAACTGAGACATCCTGCCTTCTATACGCCGCACTACCGCATTTGGTAGCGGCTGACTCGCCTAATGCCGTAACTCGCCATTGGCGAAGGTCCGCTCAAAGAAACTCAATCCTGTAATCGTCGATCGGTATGTCCGGGCGAGTCGCCTCAACCCAGTTAACCGCTTTCTGAAGCAGCCCGTGCAAATAGGCGGAATCCGTGCCCACCGATACCATGCCGATGGCCGCCGTTTGCCACACGTCCTGGTAATCGACTTCGGCGACTGCGACATTGAATTCTCGCGGAAGCCGGGCAGTCAGCGACTTGACGATCTGTCGCTTCTCCTTGAGCGAAGAAACGCCGTGCAGACTTAGGATCATGACGCAGGAAGCGACTACCATGGCCATCAAATACGCCGTTACTAATCTGGTTCCAAGCTACTCCAACCGTTCATTAGAACGATATAGGAATAGTGCAACAAAGCGCCTGCATTGGGTTTATAGTCAGTAGTTGGCGCGGCAAGTGCCAGTGGCCAAAGCGCGGCTGACTATCCATATTGTAAGTGTAATCGCTAGGCGACAAAGTTCATAACAAGCTGGTTTTAGGAAATGGAGAAACAAGGACGCGGGAACCCGCTCAAGACACTACTTTATGTGCTGCTCATTGTGTTGGTAGCCGGGGCGACCTTCGCCATGGTGGCGTTGGCGCTGTCGATCAACAAGGCGGCCGAGGTCACGCAGCCGGTCAGCGACCTTGTGGCCCGGCTGACATCGCCGGCCACGCCGGTGATTCTGCCGGATCCGATTACCATCGTCCACGAGTTGAACGCGGTGGCGCGCCTGGAGACTGCCGAGTATGTAGCCGAGAAGATAGTGCGCGCTGAAAGAGATCAAGATCTGCTCTTTGGCGCATTCGGCGAGACGCTGCTGTTTGTGGCCGTGGGTGAGGTCATCGCGGGAGTGGACCTGAGCCAAATGATGCCGGAGGATATTCAGGTCGTCGACCCGGAAACGGTCATGATCCACCTGCCGGAAGCGATCATCCTCAGCGCCACATTGGACAATGATCGCTCCTATGTAGCAGACCGGGACACCGGCGTCGGGGTGGCCTTCACCGGCGGTGTCGATCCCAATCTTGAGACAGCCGTGCGCCAACGAGCTGAGGGGGAGATCGAAGCGGCAGCCCTGGAGGCCGGCATCCTGGAAACGGCCAACCAGAACGCCGAGACATTCATGCGAGTCTTCTTGCAGGGGTTCGGCTTTGACAACGTAATCTTCACCGACGGTCCTCCGCCGCCGGCAGCGCCATTTGAACAGCCGATCCCCAAGGGGCGGGAGTTGATCACGGTAACGCCGGAAGCGCCATAGCTCGGTGGAGCGGCACGCTCTCTTGAGCGCCCGCAGTAGCCTGGCCTTCATTTCGCGCACTGCCACCGACCTGAAGCTAAAGCCTCAATTCGCTTGTGAGAGCTTGTGAAAGTCGTTACAATTGCGCCGCAATCAAGTCACTGAGCGAGTGGAGGCTTCATGTCTTCTCAAGTCACTGAGCAGCCGGCAATAACGGATGCGCCGACCCGGCTGGCTGCCGGCAACGAAGCAGTTCAGCTGAGCGAATGGCGTTCGGTTCTCCGAATGCTGGTCGTTCTATTCAAGTTGCGGGTGGTTTCGTTGCTGTTGATGGCGGCTGTGGCAGGGGCCTTTCTGGGGGCCGGCGGCTGGCCGGGCCTTGACATACTGCTGTTGGTGTTGATCACCGGGGGAATGGCTGCCTCAGGGGCGTCAGCACTTAATCAGTACATCGAGCGTCAATCGGATGGGCTGATGCGCCGAACACGCGGGCGACCGCTGGTAACCGGCGCGATTCCGAGGGCGCGTGTTGTTGTGCCGGTCGGTATTGCGCTCGTTTTGATCCCATCGCTGGCGGTGATGCCGTTCAATCCCGCCCTGGCCTTCTTCCTCGTCCTGGGCGCGGTAATCTATGTCGGCATCTATACCCTTTGGCTCAAGCCGCGCACACTGCTCAACATAGTTATCGGGGGCGCAGCTGGAAGCGCGGCGGTCATGGCCGGAGGCGCGGCGGTCGGCGCGTGGCGCGACCCGGCAGTGATCACCCTGGCGCTATTGTTGTTTCTATGGACGCCCTTCCACTTTTGGAGCCTGGCGATTCTCTATCGCGATGATTATCAAAAGGCCGGGGTACCCATGTTACCCGCACGGACAAGTGTGCGGGCGGCGGCCTGGTGGATCATGTTGCATAGCGTGGCAACGACCATTGCTGCCCTGGCCCTGGCAGCTTATCCTGCGTTGGGTTGGAGCTATCTCCTCCCCGTGCTGGTGGTGACTTTCAGCCTGATCCGGCGAAACATCCTGCTCGTGCGCCGGCCTTCACGCGAAAGTGCCCTGTCGCTATTTATCTCCAGCAACATCTATCTGCTGGTTGTATTGATCGCGGTCTGCGTGTCAGCTCAGCTATCCTGGTAAATGACGGCGACCTACCGGATGGATAACTCCGGCGTTGCGGGATCCGCTACTCGGTAGAGAGCACGTGCAACTTGGCGTGCCGGATAGTCTCAAACGAGCCGAAGTGGAACTTGATCGTGAAGCCGTTTTCCAGTCGGGGGTTATCGAGCGCCAGCTGCCGGGTTTGGGTAATAGCAAAGTCAACGAGATCCAGAAAGCGCTCGCGATGATTGGTAGCCAATTCCTCAGTAGTATGCTCAGCCTCGTAAGGGACAGCCAGCCAGTGGATGGCGCCTTCAGGGTGGATGTTTTCAATGAGCGCAAAGCGCTTCTCTTCGTCTCTGGCTAGAACCACACCCGGCTCGTCGCCGGAGATAATCGCCGCAAAAGGGCTGTCGTAGTCATCATTCATCGGTGATTTCTCCTTACCCGAGAAAAAGCCCATGCCGCGCTGGCGGCGGGCGGATCGCTGCCCCACTCTTCTGTGAAATACATCACGAAATACATTCTAGCAGATATGCCGGATGTTGCGCAACGCGGGCGCGTCTGATAATCGGGTGAAATATCGAGCAGTTCCGGCCCGGTCCGCCGCTCAATTCGACCGCGCCGGGCAACCGGCTCAACGTCATACTAGGGTCGGACGAATGGGAGCAAATGAACGACGGTGGATTGGGCAGGACCCATGGGTCGCCACCGCTGCCTCGTGCTCTCGCGTGCAATACCCTTTGTGGTGGTCAAAGCCGTAGCACGGATAGCGCTCATGCCAGCCGAGCATTTCGCGATCCCTGGCCACCTTGGCCAGTATCGAGGCGGCGGCAATGGAGAGCGATGCGCTGTCACCGCGAACTATGGCCTGCTGCGGCAGGTTGACGGAAGCGAGCCGTAACCGGCCATCGATCAACAGATGGTCCGGCTCGCTTACCAACTGCCGCAGGGCGCGCAGCATCGCCAGCCGGGTCGCGGCGACAATTCCGATTTCGTCAATTTCAGCTGCGCTGCTGCTGCCGATACCGCAGGCCGCGGCGACTTCGACAATCCGATCAAAGAGCAGCTCCCGGCGACCGGCCGGAATCTGTTTGGAGTCGTCCACCCCGCTCAGTTGAGCAAGTCGTTCGGGTTGATCCAGAGGGAGGATCACCGCGCCGGCAAATACCGGCCCGGCAATGGCCCCCCGGCCTGCCTCGTCTAGTCCGGCAATGCGGGCTGAAGCGTGCTTTGCCAGGACCGCCTCTTCATATAGCAGATGGGGCATTGGGTGGAGATCAGTTCGGCGCTTTGTCAGCCAGCGGCTGCGGGACGCGATCGTAGACCCCGGTCATCAGGTTCCAACGGGTGCGGAAGGTGTCGGCCAGCGTGCGGAAGTAATCCAGGGGGCGCACATGAGTGCCTTCTTTGTTTACCCAATATGCCGGGACAATGGCGATCTCATAGTCCAACCGGCGCGCAACTGCCAGAGCCTCCACATCAAAACCCCAGCGATCGATAGTCGCTCTGGCAAAAATCGCTTCCGACGCGCCGGCCGTGAATGCTTTGAAGCCGCATTGTGTATCCCATATCCCCGGCACAGCAACGATCTGGATCAGCAGATTGGCCGCATTGCCGAGAAAGCGTTTGTGAAAGCGCTGGGGCACGGCCTGCCGGGCGCCGGCGGCATCCTTGCCGTCTCGACTACAAATGACCACCTCATAACCGTCGGCAAACTGCGGCAACATCTGGTCGAAATGACTCATATCAGTTGAGTTGTCGGCGTCCGTAAACAGCCGCACCTCCCCATGTGCAGCCAGCATCCCCTGCCGGACTGTAAAGCCTTTGCCGCGATTCTCCTTACGGGCCAACCAACGCACCCTGTCGCAGCCGGCGGCGAATCCTTCAACGACCGCCAGCGTACCGTCCTGAGAACCGTCCAGCACGACGAGCAACTCCCAGGTGAAGGGGCGCGCTGTCAGGTATTCCGTAACGGCTTCCAGCGTCTGACCAATCCGGGCTTCCTCGTTGAACGCCGGGATGATGACGGACAAGTACGGGTTCATCAAGTGCGATCTTATCTGCGCGGCGGGTCGTCGTCAACCGGGGACAGGCGAGGCAGTAGCTGTTCGTCGGTAACGCGCCGGGTTCGCAGAATCTGCCTGCGTTTGCGCATCATCCTCGGCAGCCCCCACATACCGGCGAATTGCCCGCGCAATCTGGCTCGGGCCGCCCGGCCTCGCCAGGCTCTCAGCGCCTGCAGAAAGAGCTTGAGCTGGGCGCGTAATACGAGAGGCCAGGTGCGTCGCAGGATACTGCCCGGGTAATTCTTGCAGATCACAAAGATGAAGTTGCGCCCGTCAAAATAGCTGGCCGTCGCCCCACTGTCGCTGGCCTTCAGCTTGTGGTAGACCAGCGCGGTGGGTACATACAGCACTTCCCAGCCGGCTAACTGCGCCCGCCAGCTTAAATCGACATCCTCACAGGAAAAGAAGAAGTCCGCGTCCAGAAAGCCGATTTCTTCCAGCATGGTCCGTCGATAGCCGGCGGCCCCACCGCAGGCGCTGAATACCGGCTCCTCACGATCATATTGCCCACTGTCAAGCTGCCAGACGCCGCGATTGCCGGGGATGCCGTCCAGCCGGTAGAAATCGCCGGCGCTGTGCAGGTGGTCGGGAGGGTCAAAGAGCCGGATCTTGCTGGCGACGGCGCCGACTTCCGGATGCCTTTCAAAGGCGTCGACAATGTTTGCCACCCAGTCCGTGTCGGCCTCCGTATCATTGTTTAACAGCAGTATGTACCGGCCCCCGGCGGCGGCGTAGCCGGCATTACAGGCTCCCGTAAAGCCCTGGTTTTCTCCCAGCTCAATCAGGCGAACCTCGGGAAAGCGCCCGCGTATGAAAGCCTGTGACCCATCGTCCGAGCCGTTGTCGACCAGAATGACTTCCAGGTCGGTATAGCTCTGCCGGCGAAGGGCGCCCAGGCAGCCAGCCAGATGTTCGATGCCGTTCCAGTGGGGGATTATGATAGAGGCGGTGGGCATGGTCGCATCGCGCCCCTCGACTTACTGCTCTTGCGGCGCCGGCGAGTGTTCACGCATGAAGTCGGCGAGTGCTTCTTGCCAGGGGCGCAGCGTAATGCCGAGGCCGGCGGCGGCCAGATTCTTCAGCGCGCCAAACCGCGGTGGGCGCGACGGGCGCTTGAATTCGCTCAGCCGGATAGGCCGGATCAGCACGTCATCCATCTCAGCCAGGCGTAATATCTCGCGGGCAAATGCCCAGCGGGAGCTGGCGCCGCTATTCACCAGGTGATATGTCCCGTACTGCCCTGTCGTGATGAGCATAGCGATGGCCCGCGCAGCATCGCCGGCGTATGTTGGATTGCCGATCTCGTCGGTCACCACGCGCACCCGGCCGTCTGCCCGGGCGTGGCGTATTATCGTATGGATGAAATTGCGCCCGCCCGGCGCGAACAGCCATGCCAGCCGGACAATATAATGCTGCGGCAGCATGGCGCGCACGAATTGCTCGCCGGCGGCCTTGGAACGGCCGTAGGCATTGATCGGGTCCAGCGGCATCCACTCTTCATAGCCGTCTCGCAGCTCGCCGGCAAAGACTTCGTTGGTGCTGATGTGCAACATGGGAATGTTGTGCGCCCGGCAGGCAAGTGCGACGTGTTGGGCGCCGATCGCGTTGACAAGATGGGCAAACTCCGGGTTCAGGGCGCAGCCGTCTACATTGGTGTAGGCGGCGCAATGAATGACCAGATCAGGTTCGGCTGCCTCGATCGAGGCAAACAACTGCTCGGGCCGCGTGATATCTACTTTGGGCAGATCCACGCCAACCAACCTGTAGCGATCGCTCAAGGCCTGCGCAAGCGCCTGCCCAAGCTGGCCCTTTGCGCCGGTGACATAGATGGTGTCCCCGTGATTCACGCCTTGCTGCGTCGACAATGCTTATCCTTGCGATTAAGTCGAGAGGTTCCCAATACTCAAGTCGGAATGCAGGGGGGATTATACTCAATCGATCAGGCTTGTCACCCGCCGGCAAAGATAGATAATGTTCCTCTGTGCGCATCGATATCGTGACGCTGTTTCCGGAAATGTTCGCCGGCTATCTCGGGGAAAGCATCCTGCAACGCGCGCAGCAAGCAGGCCTCTTGCAGGTTGTCTTGCACGATCTGCGCCAACATGGGGTCGGGAAACACCGGATCACTGATGAGCCGCCGTATGGCGGTGGTGGGGGGATGGTGCTCAAGCCGGAGCCAATCTTCGCGGCTGTGGCGTCCATTGTCGCCCCGGCGGAGGGAGGCGAATGCGACGACCTCCCGGCCGAGAGCCATATCATTCTCCTCTCGCCACAGGGACGAGTGTTCACTCAGAGCGTAGCCGCTGAACTCGCGGCGCACCGTCGGCTTTTGCTCATCTGTGGGCGTTATGAAGGCGTCGATGAGCGAGTGCGCCTGGGCCTGATCGACGATGAGATTTCGATAGGCGACTATGTGCTCACAGGGGGCGAGTTGCCGGCGATGGTACTGGTGGATGCAGTGGCCCGTCTGCTCCCCGGAGTGCTGGGAGCCGAGACCGCCGCCGAGTGCGACAGCCATGCGACCGGCCTTCTGGAGGGGCCGCACTACACGCGACCGGAAAGCTTTCGCGGCATGAAGGCGCCGGAGGTGTTGCGCTCCGGCCATGCCGCCAATATCGCTCGCTGGCGAAGGGAGCAGGCCCTGCGGCGCACCTGGGAGAAGCGGCCGGAGATGCTGTTGACCGCCGTTCTCGACGACGATGATAGGCGCTTCCTGGCAAGGCTGGCGGAGGAACAGATCGGGGTTGTGGGGCGGGGTGGGGCGGAGTGAACGGTCCAAAGCCTGCCTTCGCTGCCTGATTGCGGCGCGAAGGTCCGGTGGGGCAACCATCAATCCTCTTCAGCAGAGCGCTGATTGAGCGCTCCCCACTTTGCTTCACTGCGTGCTCAAGCCGGTGAAGACATCCGATCCACAAAGCCCATCACCCTGTCCGCGCCATACCTTAAAACATAAAAACCGGCCCTTCACAGGCCATAGTTCATGGTGTACAATGTCGGCACGGTGGGGAAAAGTGGAGCAAAGTGGGAAGTGTTGGAAGCAAAACACTCCAAAATTGTGCTAGAATGGGACAATTCGAACAAAAGTTCTATTTGACGACTCTGTTAACATGTTTCTCGGCGAGTATTCTCACAGCATTGACGACAAGGGCCGGTTGACCATCCCGTCCCGATTCCGCGGCAAACTCGCCGCCGGACTAGTCGTCACCTGCGGCTTTGATACCAGCTTAATGGTATACCCGATTGAGGAATGGACCAAATTAGCCGAGAAAGTTGCAGCGCAGCCGCTAAGCAGCCAGACGGCGCGCACGCTGCGGCGGCGGGTCTTTTCAATGGCGGCTGATCTGGAGCCGGATCGCCAGGGACGAATACTGCTTCCCCAGAAGTTACGTGACTTCGCCGGCATTGACGGAGAAGCGGTCATTGTGGGCATGTACAACTACGTCGAAATCTGGGACAAAGAGCGGTGGCAGGAAGCTCGCACCGGCGACGATAGAGAGAGCGACAACGAAAGGTGGGCGGAACTTGGTATCTAGAATCCTGGCCGCGGCCCTGAGTCAGAACAGTGCGCTATTAGTTGCAGGCTTTGATGTCCGGTGAACACGTACCGGTTCTGTTCGATGCGGTACTGGCTTTCTTGCAGCCCAGGGCGGGCGGAAAGTACATCGACGGTACGTTGGGCGCCGGCGGACACGCGGTCGGCATATTCAAGGCCAGCGCTCCCAGTGGTCGCCTATTAGCGTTTGATCGCGACCTGGAGGCGATCGCATTTGCGGGAGAGCGATTCGCTGAGACGGATGCGCGGTGGAAGGATCGAGTTAACTTTGTCCACGCCAGCTATGCTGACATGGATGAGGTTGCCCCGGAGTGGGGCTTTGGTGAAGTGGATGGCGTGTTGCTGGATCTCGGCCTATCCTCACGCCAACTGGGAAACGCACAGCGGGGTTTCTCCTTTCAGTTAGAGGGCCCCCTGGATATGCGATTTGATCCGTCGCAAGGCGTTACCGCGGCGGATCTGGTTAATAACTTGCCGGAAGCGGAACTTGCGGAACTCCTCTGGCGCCTTGGAGAAGAGCGCAACAGCCGCCGTTACGCTCGTGAAATCGTCAGGGCGCGACCCCTGACTACAACGAGTGAGCTGGCGGCTGTTATTGCCCATATCAGCAGAGGTCCCCGCGGGCGACTGCACCCGGCCACAAAGACCTTTCAGGCGCTGCGCATTGCGGTGAACGCAGAGCTGGCGGCGCTGGAAGAAGGAATCGCGGCAGCCGTGGCCTTGCTGAAGCCCGGCGGTCGCTTGGTGGTAATCAGCTTTCATTCGCTTGAGGATCGGATTGTGAAGCGAGCATTGCGGGACCTGAGTAGAAGCTGCATATGCCCGCCTGAACAGCCGATTTGCACATGCAATGTCCGGCCGGTGTTGCGCCTAGTGACACGAAAGGCCGTGAGCCCGAGCGAAGCGGAAGCCGCAAGCAACCCGCGCAGTCGTAGCGCAAAACTTAGAGCAGCGGAAAAGTTACTGGTGGATGTCGGCCAACCGGGTGGGCGAACTCCCGGAGTTGCCGGCGTGGGCCGGTAAGGAATACCGAGATGATGAGCGCAGCGCCCCAAAAGACAGACCAGCGTCCGCGCCGCCGGGCCATGAAGGAGCAGCACCGCCGCCGCGCGTGGCTAAACGACGCCCAAATGGCGATGGGCTGGTTGATTGTACTTGGCCTGGCTGCGCTACTCGGGACAATCTACCTGAGCCAGGCCAGCCGCATCGCCAGGTCTGGTCGCCAAATGCAGTTGCTGCAAGCGCAGCTGGAAACTGTCAAACGGGATAACGCTGACCTTGAGCGGGATGTGGCCGCTGTGCAGGCGCTGGACCGGCTGCTGGCCGGGGCGCAGAACATGGGGTTCCGCTCCGCAGAGCCGGAGGACATCGAATATCTGGTGGTGACCAATTTCCCGGTTTCGACGCAGCCGGGGCCGACCCCTCAACCAACCCGGCTACCCGTCGAGACAATGCAGGAAGCAATCCTCCTGGCAATCGGATCGAGCCTGGAGGGTCTTGGCAGAGGTGAAGCTAATGAACCGTAGCCAACAACGACGTTTGCTTATCGTAATCATAGGGATCACTTTTGCGGCAATCATTGTGATTGGTCGCCTGGTCGCGTTTCAGGTTGTTAATGCTCAGCATTGGGTGAAGGAGGGCGAGAAGGTCAACACGTTCAGGTTTGACGTCCAACCCGATCGCGGCATCATCTACGATCGCCATGGGGCTGTCCTGGCGGGCAACAGCGCCGACTATCAGATTGGGGTCTCCCCGAATCTTGTCTCCGAGAAAGAAGAACTGGCGACAGCACTGGCTCCGATCCTACAAGTGCCGCGTCATGAATTGCTAGAGGCGCTCTACTCCACGCATCCTTTCGTTCTGCTCTCCGATCGGCTTTCGGCTGACATTGCCGAGGCTGTGCGCGCGCTGCCATTTGACGGCGTGCAAATCGATCCCCTGCCCCGGCGCACCTATCCGCAAAGCGAGCTGATGTGCCACATAATGGGATTCGTTGACTACAACATGAATGGCGTCTCAGGGGTGGAAGGTTATTACAACACTGAGCTGGCGGGCGAGGCAGTCAGCGACTGGCGCAGCATTTCTCCGCTGACCCCGCAGACCGGCATTATGGCGCGCGAGGGGGCCGATCTGGTGCTGACGATCGACCGGTCAGTTCAATACACGGTCGAACAACATCTTCAGCAGGCGCTTCTAGATCACGGAGCGCAGGCCGGCACAATCATCGTGATGGACGTGCGCACCGGCGCCATTCTGGCTATGGCCAGCACGCCCTGCTTCGATCCAAACCGTTTCTACGAGGCGCCGCAGGGGGCCTTTCTGAATCCGGCAACCAGCAAACAATATGAGCCGGGTTCAGTAATCAAGTTGATCACGATGGCCGCGGCCCTGGACTCCGGAACGGTTACGCCACAGTCGACTTATTATGATGCCGGGGTCATCGAGGTTGGGGGGCATCTGACTTACAACTGGGATCTGAGCGCTCCAGGAACCACGGACATGCAAAACCTGCTCACCCGATCGCTCAACGTCGGCTCAGCCACGATCGCTACCTGGATGGGTGCCGAAACCTATTACAACTATATGGAGCGCTTCAACTTCGGTCGACCAACCGGCATCGACCTTTCCTCAGAGGCGGGCGGCACAGTGCATAGGCCTGGCAGTGAGTTCTGGACGGAGTCGTTCTTGGCCACGAATTCATATGGGCAGGGTATTGCCGTGACCCCACTGCAGATGATCACCGCCATCGCCTCGTTAGCGAATGACGGCTACCTGATGAAGCCCTATGTGGTGCAGGAAATCCGGCGCGAAGGGGAAGTGACGCCACACAATCCAATCGTTTTGAGCAGGCCGGTGACGCCTGAAACCGCCCATCTGGTAAGCGCCATGGCGGTAAATGTGGTAAATGACGGCGCACGATTGGCGCAGCTAGATGCCTATACCGTGGCCGGCAAGACGGGCACGGCGCAAATCCCGGAGAACGGCGTCTATCTGTCCGATGCGTCGATTGGCTCGTTCATCGGCTGGCTGCCGGCCGATCAGCCGGAGATTATCGTCCTAGTCAAGCTGGATAGACCGACCAGCGAACCCTGGGGATCATTGACAGCCGCGCCGGTCTTCGCTGAGTTGGCAAAGGAGCTGGTGGTAATGCTGAGTATTCCGCCGGATGCCGTGCGATTGCAGGCCGAAGTAATGGAAGCGCGGGGCAACTAACTCATGATCGGTCCATTGCGGAAATGCCGGTGGGTATGTTCGTCGCAGGAAGCAGCGCGATGATGCCGAATCTGGGCTTCTTTTTGGAGGCGTGGACGAACTATCGGGCAACCGGTAATGAAGCCGACGTGGTTGACGTAGTCACCGACAGTCGCGAGGCGCGCTCGGGTAGCCTGTTCATCGCCATTATCGGCGAACGGGCGGACGGGCACGACTATGTAGCCCAGGCTTTCGAGAATGGCGCAGTAGCAGCGCTCGTATCACGTCCGCTAGCGGGCGACTATCAGCTCATAGATACCAGGGATGAGATGATCCCAGACCCCATCGCCGGCGGGCGCTACCTGATCCTCCTAGATGATCCGGTGGCAGCAATACACAAGGCAGCAAAGTCCTGGCGCGACCAGTTTGAATTGCGGGTGATAGGGATTACCGGAAGCGTAGGCAAGACGTCGACCAAAGAGTTGACCCACGCCGTGTTGTCAACTCGGTTTCGCACCTTCAAGACACCAGGGAATCGCAACAGCATCCTGGGAATGCCGCCGGCGCTATTTGATTTGCGCCCATATCATCAGCGGGCGGTTGTAGAGATGGGCATGTACACGATGGGTGAGATTGCCGAGCTGTGCGCGTTGACGCGGCCTTTGATCGGCGTGATCACGATGATCGACGCGGTTCACATGGAGCGGGCCGGAAGTCTGGAGAACATCGTCTCCGCCAAACAGGAACTTGTCGAAGCGCTGCCGGCAGACGGGGTGGCGGTACTGAATCGCGATGAACCGCTGGTGATGGGCATGGCCGCTCATACTAAGGCTCAGGTGATTACCTATGGCATTGATGAAGGAGCGGACTTGTGGGCCAGCGACATTGAGTCAATGGGTCTGAACGGAATCCGTTTCGTTCTTCACTCAGGCAATGATGCTTTGCATCTTCATGTGCCACTGCTGGGCCGGCATAGTGTGCATACTGTCTTGCGGGCCGCAGCGGTCGGCCGAGTAGAGGGTCTGGACTGGGAAGAGATCATCGCCGGTCTGCAGTCCGGGCACGCGCAATTACGGATCGTGACCGCCACTGGTCCGGAAGGCGCGCTGATCCTGGATGACACATACAACGCCAGCCCGGCGTCGATGATCGCCGCTCTGAACCTGCTTGAGGACTTCGAGGGCCGGCGAATTGCCGTGTTGGGAGATATGCTGGAGCTGGGCGACGCGGAAGAAGCGTCGCATCGGCTGGTAGGGAGACGGGCGGCGCTCGTGGCGGACATTCTCGTCACGGTTGGCCGACTGGGCCGGATAATCGGCGAGGAAGCGCTGGCCGCGGGAATGGCGAAGGAGGATGTACGAATAACGAGCAGTATGGAGCAGGCGGCGACCCTCCTGCAAGAAATGGTTGCCGGTGACGACACTATCCTGATCAAGGGCTCCCGCGCTGTCCGGCTTGACGAGCTGGTCTCCCTCATCAGCCGGCCGGAATACCCGGAGGTCGTGCGGTGAACATTCCCTTCGCGCTTACCCTGGGCGGCGTTACCTTTGTGCTGGCTGTTATCTGGGGCAGCCCACTGGTCGAGATCATGCGCCGGCTGAAGCTGGGCAAGAAGATTCTCATCGAAGGGCCGCAGTCGCACATGTCCAAGATAGGTACGCCGGAGATGGGCGGCATTTTGATTGTAGGCTGGACGGTCATCATCACCGTTGTGGTCAATAGCGTACAGGCGCTGGAAGCTTTTGAGGTCGCTGAGAGCATTGCGATCCCGGTGGGCGTCATGCTCCTCTACTCCATCCTGGGTGGCATCGACGATTACCAGGGTTTTCGCCGGAAGCCTGGGAGACTGATGTTGGCCCGCTACAAGATCTGGTATCAGGCGGCCATTGCGCTGGTGGCTACTATCCTCATCTACTGGCAGCTGAACGATGGCCGGGGATGGGTCGCGATTCCGACTATCCCGTTCCTGGTGGATATCGGCCTTTTGTATATCCCGGTGGCCGTGTTTGTTATCACCGCTTCGGCCAATGCCGTCAATCTTACTGATGGACTGGACGGACTGTCCGGCATCATTGCGGCCACGGCGATCGGCGCTTACGGTATCGTGGCCTTTCTGCAGGGACAGCAGTTTCTGGTGAATTTTAGCTTCATTGTGGTTGGGGCATGTTTCGCCTTTCTCTGGTTCAACGCCCATCCGGCGCAGATGTTCATGGGTGATGTCGGATCCCAGGCGCTCGGCGGCGCGCTGGGCGTGGTAGCACTGATGACAAACCAATGGCTGATCTTGCCGGTCATTGCCCTGGTCCCCGTGGCTACCACCCTGTCCTCCATGATACAGGTAGCGTCCGCCATTCTTTCGCGTCGCTTCCTCGGTCGCGACATCCGACCATTTCGCATGGCGCCGCTGCACAATCACTTCGTATTGATGGGTTGGAGCGAAACCCAGATTGTGCAGCGCTGGTGGCTGATCGGCTTGTTAGCTGCCATGGTGGGCATTGCCCTGGCATTGGTTTAGAGGTTTTCTGATTGTTCAGGCTCGAGGGTCAGCTCGGTAGCATGATGACGGCTAATGATCCTTTGACCGGCAAGCGGCTGGTCATCGTCGGCTTGGCCCGGCAAGGCAAAGCGTTTGCTCGTTTCGCCGCCGGGGTAGGCGCGGCGGTCGTAGTGACGGACTTGCGAACAGCAGAGGTACTTGCGCCGGAATTGGCAGAGTTGGCAGATATCGAAATGGAACTGGTACTGGGCGAACACCCGGAAAACATTCTGGACGGCGCGGACATGCTGGCGATCAGCGGCGGCGTGCCGGCTGATCTGCCATTGGTGCAGAGCGCCCGCCTGCGCGGCATTCGCATATCAAACGACTCATTGGAGTTCTTGCTACGCTCGCCGGCATTGGTCATCGGTATCACCGGTTCCGCCGGCAAAACCACTACCACCGCCTTGACCGGCGCGATTGGCCGGGAGTCCGGTCGCCGGACATGGGTCGGAGGCAATATCGGGCGCTCGCTGTTGGACCAGTTGGCCGACATGCGCGCCGGCGACCTGGCCATTCAGGAACTGTCCAGCTTTCAGCTGGAGATCTGGGATCAGAGTCCGCCGGTGGCCGCCGTGTTGAATATCACGCCTAACCATCTGGACCGGCATAAGACGATGGCCGTGTATGCGGCGGCAAAAGGCAACATCGTGCGCTTTCAATCAGTGGACGGCATCGCTGTGTTGTGCGCGGATGATCCCAGGGCGCTGGCGTTGCAGCATGAAACGCCGGCGCGCGTCCGGCTGTTCAGTCTGCGAGAGCAGGTGGAAGACGGGGCTTATTTCGCCGACGGGCAAATCTGGCTGCGTCGCGCCGGCGCGCCCGCTGAATCGGTCTGTGATGAAGAGATGATCCGCCTAAGAGGGCGACACAATTTACTAAACGTCCTCGCCGCCGTTACACTGGCCGATTCCGTTGGAATCGACAGGCCGGCCATGAGGCGGGCGATCAACAGCTTCACCGGGGTCGAACACCGGCTGGAGAGCGTGGGCATCGTGACCGGCGTGCACTACGTGAACGACTCGATTGCCACCGCGCCGGAAAGAGCGCTTGCCGCCATACGCTCTTTTTCGGAACCACTGATTCTATTGGCCGGGGGACGGGACAAGGACCTGGACTGGCGCGAATGGGTGCAGGAGGTGAACCGCACAGTCAAGGCAGTTGTGTTGTTTGGTGAGTTAGGAACGTTATTAGAAGCGTTGCTGAAGGGAGATAAAGAAGGGCGAGAGCGGATCAACGCCTGCACAATAGTGCGGGTGGAATCGCTGGAGCAGGCGCTGCCGGTTGCCGCCAAACTGGCCGAGCCTGGCGATGTGGTATTGCTTTCACCCGGTGGCACGAGCTTCGATGCTTATGTTGATTTCGCTGCTCGTGGCGAAGCGTTTCGAGAATTGGTGCGATTGCTACCGGATAGTGCAGGTATCGCTGCGCCGGCAAAGGCCGCACCCTCTCGATCTTGAATGTTGTGAGACTAATATGGCCTCCGTAACCGTAATTCGCAAAAACAGCAGCCGTGTCGGCCCCGCCATCCGTTTTCGGTTTGACTACTGGATGCTGCTCTCCATCGTTGGGCTCCTCGTCATCGGTATGCTAATGGTCTACAGCAGTACTTTCGACCTGGGCATGCGCGAGTATGGAGATCCGACTCATTACTTCAAGCGCCAAATTGTGGCAGTGCTCCTGGGCATTGTCATTACGGCGTGTGTAATTCAGTTTGACTATCATATCTTCCGCCGCTTCTCAATCCCGATAATGGGCGGCACGCTGCTGGCCCTGGTTGCGTTGCTCATGTTCGGCGAGGCCAACTTCGGCGCTGTGCGGGGTCTTTATCAGAACTCGTTTCAGCCTTCCGAAGCGGCCAAACTGGCGACCATTCTTTACATCGCACACTGGCTGTCTTCCAAAGGTGATCGTGTCAAGCATGTCACCTATGGCCTGGTGCCATTCGCAACAATTACCGGCCTGGTCTGTTTCCTGATTGTGCAGCAGCCGGACTTGAGCACTGCCGGGCTGATCGGCTTTACCAGCTTTATCATGTTCTTCGTTGCCGGCGCGAGCTGGATCCAGATTCTCATCGCATCTGCCTCCGGGGCGGCGATATTTGGATTCCTGATGGCTACTGTCCCTCATGCTACCGCTCGCGTGGTGGCCTGGCAAGAGGTGTTGCGCGATCCAGATCAGGCGATCTGGCAGGTGAGACAAGCGTTTATCGCACTGGCAAGCGGTGGTCTGACTGGCGTGGGCCTGGGCAACAGCACCCAGAAGTTTGGTCCATTGCCGGCAGCCCACAACGACGGCATCTTCGCCATTTTGGGCGAAGAGCTTGGGCTGTTGGGCTGTCTGGCGGTCCTCACTCTATTCGCTCTGCTTGTCTGGCGGGGATTCGTCACGGCGCAGCGCGCGCGCGACAGTTACGGCTTCCTGCTGGCCCTGGGAATCACATGCTGGCTGGGAGTCGAGGCGCTAGTGAACATCGCTGTCATTACGGCGGTCATTCCGTTTACCGGCATACCGCTGCCATTTCTGAGCTATGGCGGCTCTTCCATGTTGTTTACGTTGATCGGCGCCGGGATATTGCTGAATATCTCGCGGGATGCCGGGCTCAGTAAGAAGGTGCAGCCGAATTCGCCCGCGACGGAGATAGGGCGTGAAAGTGTTGATATGCGCCGGCGGAACCGGCGGACACATATATCCGGCGCTGGTCGTAGCGAGTGAGTTGCGCCGGCGCGGCCTCTCCACAGACGACATCTTGTGGATTGGTACGAAAGGACAGATGGAGGAAGAGTTGGTCCCTCGGGCCGGCTTCAAGCTAGAGACAATTGCGGGCGGGCCCATTGTGGGCATGCCGCTCCCTGTGCGCCTGGCTAACTCAGCTCGGCTGGGCTGGAGCGTGTTGCTCGCGGCCGGGATCATTGGACGCTATCGCCCGCATGTGCTCTTTATGACCGGCGGTTATGTGAACGCTCCGGTGGCTGTTGCGGCCCGGCTGCGACGCGTACCGGCGGCGATTTACTTGCCGGATATTGAACCCGGCAGCGCCATCCGGAAATTGAGCCGGTTTGTGAACCAGGTTGCCTGCACCGCGAGCGATTCGCAAGTCTTCTTTCAGGAAGGAAAGACCACGGTTACCGGCTATCCAGTCAGGTCTGAGTTCCGTGAAGCAGCGAAAATGAGTAAGGCTGATGCGCTGGCCAGGTTTGATCTGCAACCGGCCCGGAAGACCCTGCTGGTATTCGGTGGTAGCCGCGGGGCGCGCAGCATCAATCGGGCCTTAATGTCTATTATGCCCGAGCTACTCAGCGAGATACAGATTATCCATGTCAGCGGCAACCTCGATTGGCCGGAGGTCAGCGCCAATAGCGAGAAATTGCCCGAGTCATCGCGGGCGTATTACCGACCCTATGCGTATCTCCATGAAGAGATGAGCGTGGCCTGGCGAGCGGCGGATCTGGTGGTTGCCCGGGCAGGCGCAGGTATCCTGGGGGAAAGCCCGGCAATGGGTACGCCGACGATTCTGATTCCTTATCCCCATGCCTGGCGCTACCAGAAGGTAAACGCGGACTACCTGGCAGAACGCGGTGCGGCGATCCGACTTGACGATGAGCGACTTGGCGAAGAATTGCTGCCGGTTGTTCGGAACCTGATTTCTGATAGTGAGCGGCTGGGTGCGATGGCTGCGGCTGCCCGAACGCTGGACATGCCGGGGGCTGCCGGCGAACTATCCGACGTGCTGATGATACTGGGGAAAGACCATGCTTGATCTGGCTATCACTTTCTTCTTTTTGGTGGGCATATTCGGTGTCATTGGCTACCTGAGGGGCTGGCAAAGAGAGGTGGTCGCGATGGCCGGACTGGTCGCCGCGATGGCCGCATTGAGTCAGTTCGCTTTCCTGGTACTTAATGCCCTCAATCTCGTTCCACCGCCGGGGCCGATTACGCCGGAGGTGCTTAGCAAGCGGGCGACACAATTCTGGCTGCAGGCTATCTTCCTCAGCATGATTACATTTTTTAGCTATCAGTTGGTGGGCCGTTTTGCCGATCTGCTGACGCGAGGACGATTTGGAGACAAGTTGCGCTCAGGACTGGAAGCGCACATCACCGGCATGCTGTTTGGACTTCTGAACGGCTATCTGTACGTCGGCGCGCTGTGGGGTTTCCTGGAGTATCTCGTTTCAAGCACCGGCTACCAGCGGTTGCCGCCCGGTGAACCTTACCCGTTTGCCGGACATATCATCAGTCGCCCGACGATGGAGTCGCTGGCGTTTGCGGTGGCCGGCTGGTTACCGCAGCACTTCAGCCCGACCACCTGGCTGATTGCCTTCTTTATTGTCTTCTTTATCGTACTGATTGCCCTGATCTGACAATGATGCTTGAACAGGTAGTCACCCCACAAGCAGCCACACAAGGCCATGGTCGCCGGCATGTTCACTTGGTGGGCATCGGCGGCAGCGGCATGTCGGCTATTGCCTGGGTGCTGCTTGGTCGCGGCTTTGTGGTGTCCGGCTCTGATCTGCGCAGAAGCAGGCTGACTGACGAGCTGGAGGCCGCCGGGGTGACCTTCTTCCTGGGCCACGCCGCGGCCAATGTGCAGGGAGCGGAAACGGTAGTCGTCTCTTCGGCAATCCCGCCGACGAATCCTGAGCTGGCGGCGGCGGGAGAAGCCGGAATCCCGGTTCTCAAGCGAGCAGAGTTTCTGGGGCACCTCATGGTGGATCACCTCGGAATTGCTATTGCGGGAACACATGGCAAGACGACGACGACCGGGATGGTGGCTGAGATTCTCATTCATGCCGGGATGGATCCGACGGTCATCCTGGGCGGGGCCCTGCCTTCCAGTGGACGGAGCGGACGGGCCGGACTGGGACTGCCCTTCCTGGTGGAAGCTGACGAGTATGACCATATGTTCCTGGGCCTGCGGCCGCGCATCGCCGTGATCACGAACATCGAACATGATCATCCCGATCTTTTCCCGACGAGCGATGACTATCAAGGCGCCTTCCGGCAGTTTGCTTCGCTCGTCCCGCTGGGCGGCACGCTGGTGGGTTGCCTGGATGATCCCGGCGTCCGAAAGCTTGTGGATCAGATGCCGGCAAACGTCAATGTCATTGGATACGGCCTGTCGCGAGGTGAAGCGTCCGGTACTGTCGGGCGATGGATGTCAGCGGTGGAGATGCGGCCAAATCCGTCGGGCGGCTTTGATTTTCTGGTTACGTTTGGCGGGGAGACATTGGGTCTGTTGCGCTTGCGCGTGCCGGGCCAACACAATGTACGAAACGCGCTGGCGGCGGTGGCCGTTGCCCTGACCATGAATGTGCCGTTCGCAATTACCCGGGAGGCGCTGGCGGCATTCGGCGGTATCAGCCGGCGTTTCCAACTGGTCGGAGAGGTGGCCGATGTAACCGTAGTTGACGACTATGCACACCATCCCACGGAGATACGCGCGACCCTGGCGGCAGCGCGGCAGCATTATCCAGGGCGGCGGATCTGGGCTGTGTGGCAACCCCATACCTTTAGCCGGACTCAGCTACTTTTGGAGGAGTTCGCATCGGCTTTTGCGGATGCCGACCGGGTAGTGGCGTTGGATATCTACCGAAGTCGCGAAGCGTTCACCACCGATATCGACACCGGGGCGGTGGTGGCAAAGATGACGCACCCCTATGCGCGCTATGTCGGCAAGCGCGAGGACGCCGCCGCCTATATCTTGGATCGGGTAAGGCGCGGAGATGTGATTTTGACGTTGGGCGCCGGCGACAGTGATGAGGTTGGTCGCTGGATTCTCGACGGATTGCAGGACGCAAACGCGAGTCGCAATCGGTGAGCCCTTCGTGCTTGCCGGCTGTTCTTTGCATCTAGAAATGTGAGGGCATTTAGAAAGATGGATTTGCAGACTCAGTCGCTGGAATCAAAACTGGGGCGTTTCGCAGAACTGTTTGGAGAGCGGTTTAAGCGGGATGAGGGGCTGGCGCGCTACACATCCGCGCGCGTCGGTGGTCCCGCCGCCCTCTTCGTGACGGTCACAAACGTAACCGAGTTGCAGTTAGCTGTCGAGTTGGCCTATGCCAATAATATCCCGTATTTCATCCTTGGCGGGGGCTCTAACGTGCTCATCGCCGACGCCGGCTATACAGGATTGGCGATCATGAATCGGGCGCGAAATGTCTCCTTTCGGCATAGCGGACTGGGCGTCGTCTGCGCCGTAGATTCTGGCATGAACTTCTCCTCGCTGGCCCGGCAATGTATTGCCAAGGGACTGGGCGGGCTGGAGTGGGCAATCGGCATTCCGGGCACGGTGGGCGGCGCGGTAGTCGGCAACTCGGGCGCGCACGGCGGAGATATGAAGGGCGCCTTGCTGGCGGCTACGATTTGGGAACCCGGCTATGGGGTTCGCATTTACAGCAATGACGAACTGGAGTACGGCTATCGGGACAGCGTGCTCAAGCGAGAACATGACTCCGATGAACCGCGCCGGGTTGTGCTATCGGCGGAGCTGGAGCTGAAGCCGGAAGCGGTCGAAGTGTTGATGGCCAGGGCAGACGGCTTCACCGCGCACAGGAAACAGAGCCAGCCGGCCGGGGCCAGCATGGGTTCGATGTTCAAGAATCCGGAGCATTACTATGCCGGCTATCTAATCGAGGCCGCCGGTATGAAAGGCTGCGCCAATGGCGGGGCCAGGATTTCGGAGAAACATGCCAATTTCTTCGTGAATGAGAATGAAGCGACAGCGGAAGAAGTGCGCGGACTCATCGCGGAGGCCTGGCATGCTGTTCGCGAACAATTCGGCGTGGAACTCGAGCTGGAAGTAGAGCTTATTGGCGACTGGCGCTTTGATGAGGACGTGTTGCCGGAGTGAGCAAGAGAAGCAAGGTCAGGGTCGGTGTAATCTTCGGCGGTCGCTCAGGCGAGCATGAAGTCTCTCTGATGTCCGCCCAGTCTATCATGGCTGCCATTGACCGTGAAAAGTACGAGGTGATCCCGGTAGGGATCACGAAGCAGGGTCGTTGGCTGGTGGGCGACGCCATGAAAGCGTTGACGGCCGGCTCCGACGAGATGGCCAGGCCGGCCACGCTGTTGCCCGACCCGCAGCAGCCGACTCTGATGGAGTTGCAGGAGCGCACCGGCAATCCGACTGCTCTGCTGCCGGAGGGCGCGCTGGATGTGGTTATCCCGGTCTTACACGGCCCTTACGGCGAAGATGGAACTGTGCAGGGGCTGCTCGAATTGGCCGGTATTCCGTATGTGGGCGCCGGCGTCGTTGGTTCGGCGGTGGGCATGGACAAGGCGATGTTCAAACAAGTCATGGTCGCCAACCAGATCCCGATTTTGCCCTGGCGGCTCGTTCGCCGTTCCGAGTGGCAGGCGGACAGGGATTGTGTGATTAGCCGGCTTGAGACTTCGCTCACCTATCCGATGTTTACCAAGCCGGCCAATCTGGGTTCCAGCGTCGGGATCAGCAAGTGCTCCGATCGGGAGCAACTAGCGGCCGGGCTGGATCTGGCGGCCGGCTACGATAGGCGCGTGGTTGTCGAACAGGGAGCCAACGCCCGCGAGCTGGAGGTATCCGTCCTGGGCAACGACGAACCGGTGGCCAGCGTTGTCGGCGAGATCCGGCCCAGGCGAGAGTTCTATGATTACGTTGCAAAGTATGTCAGCGACGACTCTGAGTTGATCATCCCGGCTGTGTTGGAGCCGGAGTTGGAGCGAGTGGTGCGAGAGCTGGCTGTGCGGGCATACCTGGCGATTGACTGCGCCGGGTTAGGGCGGGTCGATATGCTTCTAGATCGCGACACCAATCGCGTCTACCTGAACGAAATCAACACCATGCCCGGTTTCACGCGGATTTCTATGTATCCCAAACTGTGGGAGGCGAGTGGGCTGAGTTACGGCGAACTGCTGGACCGGCTCATTGAGCTGGCTCTGGATCGGCACCAGGACAAAATGCAATCACGGACTGACTATTCAGTGCCGGAGGCTTGATGACGCGCAGCGAGCAGCAGACGACCAGGAAGAAGCGGCTACGAAAGCAGCCCAGGGTGCGGCGGATTAACGCCAGCGCCTCCCTGGCCATGCCGCGTATGCGTGTCCCGGCCACAGCGAACCGGCGCCGCAAGCGCAATATTCGCCGTCTACGTGTCCCGAGCGAGGCCATCCGCAGCGTTTTGCTTTCGGCGCGCTGGGCGAGCCTGCTGTTGGTGATTCTCTCAGTCGGCGCGCTGGCGGTCATCGGGTTTCATGAGGACTTCTATGTGACCTTCATCCCTGTGGACGGCGTGGCTTCGATTTCACCGGAAGAGGTGGTTGCGGCAAGCGGCCTGGCCGGCGCGCATGTGTTTTCTGTGGACCCAGGGAAAGTGGCGGAGAACATCAGGAAACTGCCGGGAGTTATCTCGGCGACGGTCAATTTGAGTTGGCCTAATGAGGTGCAGATTTCCATTCGCGAGGACACGCCGGTGGCGATCTGGCTGCAGGACAATCAGCAGTATTGGGTGAGCAAAGAAGGGGCGTTGCTGCCGGCGCGACTATCGGTGGGCGGCCTGCTTGTGATCCAGGCGGAGGGCTTTCCGCTGCCGGGCGCCGCCCCTGTGGACCCATTAGAAACCGGCGAGGAAGTGCGGGATGCGACTCCCGAGAGCGAATTGCCGTATTTGCCGCCGGAGATCTTGGCCGGCGCGCTGGAACTGCAGCGGATCAAGCCCAGCCTCACCAGGCTGTACTATGATCCCAGCGGCGGACTGAGTTTTCTGGACGGCAGCGGTTGGCGCGCCTATTTCGGCAGCGGGGACAACATACCCGGAAAAATGGTCGTGTACGAGGCGGTCATTGCCGATCTGCTTTCGCGGAGTCTGACTCCCCAATACGTCAGCGTGGCCAACTATGAGAAACCATACTATCGAGCGGAAGGTTTGGAGGAAGATGGTTAGGGTTTGAGGCTCGTTTTCAGCTATCAAATGCTGACCCCATTAGGTGCAGAATTATGGATGGGGTGATTTTCGGTCTAGACATTGGAACCACAAAAGTGTGCGCCCTGGTCGGCGAGCTGCGCGGCGGCGAGTTGCGCATCATCGGCCTGGGCAACGTGCCCTCCGGCGGGATGAGCAAAGGAAATATCGTCGATGTGCGCGACGCCTCCGTTGCCATCGCCAAGGCGGTCGAGCAGGCGGAGCAGACATCCGGCTACGACCTGAGGCGCGCCTATGTAAGTATGGCCGGCGAGCACATTGATTCGCTTAATAGCCGGGGGTCTATTGCCATTCGGCGCAAAGGTGGGGGCATTGTGCCGGAAGACATTGAGCGGGCGTTAGCCACCGCGCAGACGCTGGTGCCGGTACGCCAGGACCGGCGCATTGTGCATCTGGTGCCGCGACATTTCCGGATTGACAGCACGCAAGTGGTCAGCCCAATCGGTATGCACGGCGAGTTGCTGGAAGTTGACGCTCATGTTGTCACCGGCCGTAAGCTGGCGCTCCGCAACCTGGGCCAATGCACAGAGACTGTGGGTCTGGAGGTGGAGGAGTTTGTGCTGAATTCCCTGGCATCCGGCGAAGCGGTGCTCGATCCCAACGAGCGGGCGATGGACGTAATCGTGGCCGATATCGGCGGCGGCACGACCGATGTGGCGCTCTATACCCAGGGAAGTGTCTTCCACACGAAGGTGTTGCCTATCGGTGGTTATCACGTCACCAACGACATCGCCATTGGCCTGCGCGCGCCTTTCGAGATCGCCGAACGGGTGAAGATACAGTATGGCGATTGTCGCCCCAGCCAGATCGACCCGGCTTCCGAGTTCAGGGTCATGCCATTTGGCGGCGAGACCATTCGCGTGGGCCGGCAAGACCTTGCCGCCGTCATTGAGGCGCGAATGGAGGAAATCTTCAGCATGATCCTCGACGAGGTCAGGAACTCGGGATACGGAGGCCTGCTGCCCGCGGGCATTGTGCTGACCGGCGGCGCGTCCCAGATGCGCGGCATTACGGAAGTCGCCGAACGTGTGTTGGGCGTCCCTGCTCGTGTGGCCTCTCCCCGCAATCTGGTGGGCCTCGTGGAAACCCTGCGCAGTCCCGCGTATGCCACCAGCGTCGGCCTGCTACGTTGGGCGACCAGCGATCACATTCTATACCGGCCGCGCGATTCGCAGGGACAGTGGGGCAGGAAGATAGGCTACTTCCTGAAGGCGTTCTTGCCGGGCTAAGCCAACGGAGATGATTATGGTTACTGCTCGATGACAATGCACAAGTAGCGCCTGAACGAGCCAGGTTGGAATCTGTTTTTATTGGTCATGAGACGCGTCTGATCGTCGCCAGGTTATTGGGTGTACCGTAGAAAGTAGAATGAGGGGTTAGAAATGAATGATTACAAGAGGCCCAGGGAAGTACAGAGAGCTCCCACATTGGAGGGGGCCGCGCTCATCCGCGTGGTTGGCATTGGCGGCGGCGGCAGCAATGCTATCAACCGGATGATAGATGCCGGCATTGTCGGCGTGGATTTCGTTGCCATTAATACCGACAGTCAGGCATTGCAGGGGAGCCGGGCCAAGCTGCGCCTCCATCTGGGCGAGCGGGCAACACGCGGCCTAGGAGCCGGAGGCGATCCTGAGATCGGCACAAAGGCGGCTGAGGAGTCGGAAGAAGAGATCCGGCAGGTGCTGAGCGGCTCAGACATGGTCTTCGTGACTGCCGGCATGGGCGGCGGGACCGGCACCGGCGCTTCTCCGATTATTGCCAAGGTCGCTCGGGCTGAAGGCGCGTTGACCATCGGCGTGGTAACCCGGCCGTTCTCCTTTGAGGGTGCGCGGCGCAGCAAATCAGCAGAAGAGGGTATCGAGAAACTGAAGGAACACGTCGATACGCTGATCGTAATCCCGAACGATCGACTATTGGAGACCGCCGACAAGCGCGTCACGCTGGTTGACTCTTTCCGCATGGCGGACGATGTGCTCCGCCAGGGCATTCAGGGTATCAGCGAGTTGATTACCGTGCCCGGCCTGATCAATCTGGACTTCGCCGATGTGCGGACGATCATGTCGCAAGGAGGCGCGGCCCTGATGGCAATCGGGCATGGTTCCGGCGACGATCGGGCGCTGATTGCGGCTGAGCAGGCGCTTTCCAACCGCCTCCTTGACGTGACTATTGACGGCGCGCGGGGCATCCTGTTCAACGTCACCGGCGGCAACAACCTCAGCCTGTATGAGATCAATCAGGCCGCCAGCATCATTCGCGAAACGGCGCATCCTGATGTGAACCTCATCTTCGGCGCCGTGGTGGACGAGTCCATGCACGATGAGATCCGGATCACGGTCATTGCCACCGGCTTCGAGCATCAGATTCCCGCCATGCGCCGGGTGGCGACGCGCAACGTCGAGCGGCGGGACAAACCGACCCGCCCTCCGGTACGTGAGCCGGCAGTGGTAGAGACTCCGCGACCGGCGGCTCAGCCTGAGCCATCTCCCGAGCCGACGAGCCGGGAAAAGAGCAATTCGTTCCGCCTTGAGGACATTGAAATCCCTGCCTTTCTACGGCGACGTAAGTAATTGAGGTGAAGGGCGCGGCGCTCCGGAACCGCCGCCGGACGCCGCGCCCTTCATCCAATGAGTCGTAGCAGAGCGAGCGTATTCAATGTCGCTTTGGGTACAAACGAGCCCCGGCTGGCATATTCCTGGTCCTTGCTCTCATCCGGACTGCGCTCCGAACAGTGGGCGTTGTTGCCCGACGCCCCGAGGCCGTCAAGTGTGGGCAGGTGACTCCACAGATAATTGCCGTCGCTCAGTCCACCGCGGGCTTCCGGGTGCACCACGATGCCGAGTGTTGACCCTACCTCGCGCCAGATATCAAACAGGCGCCCTGTGGCTTCATTGTGATTCCAGGGCGGCATCGTGCGCACGAGCTTAATAGACACCCGGCAGCCGTAACCATTGGCTGAGGTCGCGATCGGCGGCTGCTCAGCCAGCGCCATCATCCGCGCAATCCCCTCTTCAAACACATCCTCAGCAAACGCCCGCATCTCCACTGTGGCCGATGCAAAGTGGGGCACGCGGTTAACGACCGTGCCGCCGGCAACCGCGCCGACATTGAACGTGATCTGGCGCTCATAATCCGTGAGGCCGGCAATCTGACCAATCACTTGCGCCAACTGCACGATCGCGTTGGCCCCCTGCGCGTGGGAAGTGCCGGCGTGCGCGGCTTTGCCCTCCACAGTGACGTGAAAGACCGCCATCCCCTTACGGGCCACTACCAACCGCGCTCCCTCGCCATTGAGCTTGCCGCCTTCGAAGACCAGGCAGGCCAGGGTCTGTTCAGCGGGCAGCCGTTGCAGACAGAGTTGGCCGAAGTCTTCGCCGTCGGCCTCCTCCGCCGCATCCAGAAGCACAACCCAGGTGACTTCATCGAAAAGCGCCGGCGCAAAACGGCGGATTGCCTGCAGCATCATATAGATCAACACTGTGCCGCCCTTGATGTCCACCGCTCCCGGCCCATAGAGCCGATCGCCCTCGATCCGCCAGTGAAAGGCGTTTTGGCGCTCCTCGGACTCCGGGAAGACGGTATCCAGGTGAGAGATCAGGCCGATCGTGCGTCCACTTGTGCCCTGGCGGCTTAGTATCAAGTGCTGCCCATAAATCGGATGGACAGAGGGCCGACGCTCTGCCTCAAAGCCTAGCTCCTGGAAATACGCTGCGGTCAGCTCTCCGAGGGCATCAATGCCGGCGGGATTGGCCGAAAAGCTGTTGATCGCGACCATCCGGCTGAGCATCTCAACATACGTGGGCAGCCTCTTCTCGAAGTAGGATCGCAGCAATGTTGGTTCTATCGCAGGGTTCATATCGCTGATTGCCTCGTCTGTGACTGATTCGGTCTGCCGGATTATAGCGGCGTGCAAAGGCCCAGCACACCCGGTCCTGATCCCTGCCATGCGAGATTTGTCTACGGCTGGAGCAGTCCACGGACTGGAACAGTTTTCCGGCCAAGAGGCCAAATCTGGAATCGCTGCGGCCGATCAGAGGTGCTTTGTTTCTATTCTGTTTGCGGTACACTTTTCCTCCGGAAACGGCGGAATGGTCATGAGTAAGATGCTGGCGAAGGCCGCCGCAGAATGGAGAGGAGGTATTCATTGATGCGTGGAGTGATCGCTGCCGGAGGAGAGCTGACGGCGCGGGCCGGCCTATCGATGCTGGAACAAGGGGGAAACGCCGTCGATGCGGCTGTGGCCGCCGCCTTTGCCTCGTTCATCGCTGAGACCGGTGTGGTGCATTTGGGCGGCAGCGGCATTGCCCAGATATTTGATCCAACCACGCGGCGCAGCCTGGTCTATGACTTCTTCAGCGCCATGCCCGGACTCGGTGCGAACCGCGGAAAAGATACGCTGGACTTCGAAAAGGTCACCATTGACTTCGGCGCGACTACTCAAGATTTCTATCTGGGACGGGGGTCGGTGGCTGTGCCGGGAAACGTTTTTGGCCTCTGCCGGTTGGCGGCTGACTTTGGGCGTCTGCCACTGGAAACCTTGTTGGAGCCGGCGCTCAAACTCGCCCGAGAAGGGGCTGTACTGGATGCGTTTCAGGCTGATACCTGCGAGTTACTGCGCCCGCTATATGTCCATACTGCCGGCGTGCGCCGAATTTTCTCCCCAGGGGGCCGCATGGTTCGGGCCGGCGACAGGCTTTTCATCCCTGATCTGGCTGAGACATTAAGCGAGCTGGCCGGGCAAGGTGAAGCGCACATTCGCCGGGGGGCTCTTGCCCAGGCGATCACGGAAGATCAGCAGGCCAATGGCGGGCTGCTCACAGCGCGGGATCTGGAAGATTACGAAGTCAGGGTTCTTGAGCCGATTCGCGTCTTTTATCGCGATCACGAGGTTTTCCTCCCTCCGCCCTGTTCGAGCGGCGGCGTGCTGATTGCGTTTACGCTGAAGGTGATGTCGCATTTTGATTTCGGCGCTCATGAGCATGGATCAGCGCACCATCTGCGCCTGTTGCACGAGGTAATGGCGGCGGCGATAAGAGCCCGGCCGGCATGGGATAGGTTATCTATGGAGCTACCGGCCGACGAAGCCATCCAACGCTTCCTGGCCGACGGATTTGTCTATCACTATGCCGGTGAAGTGGAGGAAGCAATCGCTGCCCACAGCCCCGCGCCGGCCCCATACGAAGATCCCGGACCGGCCAATACCAGTCATCTCAGCGTCGTTGATGAGGAAGGCATGGCGGTTGGCCTGACTACCACGGCGGGTGAGACGGCCGGCTATGTCGTTCCCGGGACCGGCTTCATACCGAACAACATCCTCGGTGAAGAGGATCTGAATCCTCACGGTTTCCACAACTGGCAGGCCGGGCAGCGGATCCCTACGATGATGGCCCCGACTTTTGTGTCGCTGAACGGCAACATCCGCCTGGTAGTGGGCAGCGGCGGCAGCATCCGTATCCGGAGCGCTATTTTGCAGACGCTCAGTAACTTGCTGGATTTCGGTATGGACCTGGAGTCTGCCGTTAACGCGGCGCGCGTGCATGTGGAGAATGGCGTGCTGCAGTGCGAGTTGGGTTATGATCCGCATGCGGTGGATCAAGTGGAATCCTGGGGCTATCGGGTGAACCGCTGGTCGGCGCGCAGTATCTACTTTGGGGGCGCGCATTCAGTGGCGCGAACGGAAAGCGGCAGGTTGACGGCGGCCGGCGACTCGCGCAGAGGTGGAGCAACGGCGGAGGTTCGCTGAAGGCCGGCTGATGAGCGGCTGACCAAGATCCCGGCAGCCTGCACAAACCCGCCAAACCCGCTAGAATCATCGTCAGCCATTATCCATGGACGCTTGCTGATGCCCTGGTTTGAAGTAGCCGGTAACATGCATATGCACACGCCATACTCCGATGGGGAGAAGTGGCATAAAGACATCGCGGCTGATGCGATCCGAGCCGGCCTGGATTTTGTGATCGTCACCGATCACAACCTGTGGGTGGACGGCGTCCAGGGTTACTACGAAAACGAAGGGGGCCGGGTCCTGTTGTTGACCGGCGAGGAAGTGCATGACACCCGCCGTGAGCCGCAAGCCAACCATTTCCTGGCCTATGGCGTAGATCGAGAACTGTCTCGCTGCGCCCGCGACCCGCAAGAGTTGATCAACATGACCAGGAAAGCCGGCGGCTTTGGCTTCTTGGCACACCCCTTTGAACTGGACATCCCGTTAATCAGGGAAGGAGGCGACCTGGGCTGGAAGAACTGGGAGGTGAGTGGGTACACCGGCCTGGAGATCTGGAATTACATGTCCAGCTTCAAGAACGAGGTATCCCGCTTCGTGCGGAGGTTGAGTATCCGCAATCTCTTTTACTGGAAGCTGCGCGTGCTGCCTTTGGCATTTCATCCGGAGCGGTTGATCATGGGTCCCGAGCCGGAAGTGCTGGGAAAATGGGATGAGCTTCTGGCTGAGGGTAAACAAATCGTCGCCATCGGCAATAGCGATGCCCACGGCACCGAACTGAAATTCGGACCTATCCGGCGGGTGATATTTCCGTATGAGTTCCTCTTTCGGGCGGTCAATACTCACTTGCTCTTGCCGGAGGAGCTTACCGGCGATCTGACACATGATAAGGCGCTGATTCTGCAAGCCATCGGCAGCGGCCACGCCTGGGTCGGATATGATATGGCCAGTTCCACGAAGGGATTTCGTTACAGCGGGCAGGGAGTGACCAAGGGAGTGATGGGCGATGAGATCAAGCTGGATGCCGGGGCGACGCTGCAGGTGCTGGCTCCGGCCAAAGCGCGTATTCGCCTGTTAAGGCATGGGGCAGTGGTGGCTGAGGTGCAAAACGAGCCGAATCTGACCTACATTCCGTCGGAGACCGGCGCCTATCGTGCGGAATGCCTGCTGAGGTATGAGGGCAAGGAACGCGGCTGGATCTACAGTAACCCGATTTACCTGGTGTAGCCGATGGGGCCGGCTGACGGCAGGTGACGTGCGCAGGGGGAGAGGTGTTACTTTACAAATCCGATATCTGCCGGCGGCCAGTAAGACGCCCAAGCCTTACCCATTATCTGGTCCAGGGCGACCGGGCCGAAGAAGCGTGAGTCGTTTGAGACGCTGCGATTATCGCCCATCACGAAAATGTGCTCGTCCGGCACGATGAATGGGCCGTAATTCTGTTGGCGCGTGATAGGTAAGTACGCTTCAGGCAACAGCACGCCGTCAATGAAAACGTGATTCTGTCGGATCTCGACCATCTCGCCCGGCAGCCCGATCACGCGCTTGATCAACGGCAACTCGAAACCCTCCAGCCGGACGACGACGATATCTCCCCGTTCCGGCAGCTCGAAGCGATAACTGAGCTTCTCAACGATCAGCCGCTGGCCCGTGCTTAACGTTGGCTCCATGCTGCCGCCATGCACGATGGTGGCCTGGGCGACGAAGTAGATGATCAGGAAGGTAATGACTGCGGTCTGGACACCCACCTCCAGAATACTTCGCATGAAGCGGCCCAGACGCCGGAGTATGGAGGGGCCGGCGCTCTCTTCTTGCTCCGAACCTGAGCCGTATTGGGCCATCACTTCTGCTCTCACAGGTTCGTCATATCGGTGCATCGGTCACGCCAGTGTTGTCGGGATAAAGTGGGTCTGAGTATTCAATGGTCTCGACCACAACGCAGTATAGGCTGCGAGAAGCATTATAAGTGATTTCGAATGTTGACCGGCATGTGTCGACGGAGAATCATCGGCTTTTCGCTGTTCTCTCATCTTCGGGGGAGCGCTAAATGCGTGGACGAATGGCTATGAGTCGAGTTGGGGGGAGCCAACTAGATTTCTTCGAAGTAGCGTTCACCGGCGCAATAACGGCAGAGCACATCCTTCCCCCGCAACACCTCCCGCTCGTTGATGATCTCTTCGCCGCAGCGCATACAACAGACCCGGGCATCGGGCCGGCTTAACATCTGCGCCGGGGCCTGGGCCAGGCGAACTGTGCGCACCGCGGCAATTTGCTCATCCGGCAAATGCTGGTAGGCAGCGAGATAGACATGCCAGTGACTTTCGGCGTGCGGCGCGAAGGCGAGCGCGACCTGGCGGAGTTGATTGCGCGGGGCGACGCGCACCGCAAGTGACGTTCGACAGTCAATGAGCGTGGAAGCCACCTTGCCGTAGTACATTATGCGCAGGGTGCGCCTTCCGACAGCGCAATCAGTCGCCACCGCAAAGCCGTCGGAGGAGCAGCCGTCTGTCTCAGCAATGCAAAGCAAGGATTTGTCGCTATTCTGGAAGCGACGTGCCGGGTCGCCCTGTAGACCGAGCGCGTTCAAGCCAATTAGCGCCAGGCGTACGCCCAACACCTGTTTCGGGCATAGATGCCGATGTCGCTGCGCAGATTCCGCCAGCAACTGATTCAGGAGGGCGCGGTTCGGGACAGTCATCGGCTAGAATCGGGGAACGCCGGGCAATGTAAAGACAAAGCGGCTGCCGCCATGTTCAGCGTCGGCGACCCAGATTCGCCCGCCGTGCGCCTCAATAGCCATCTTGCAAAAGGTTAGCCCAAGACCGGTTCCCCTTACCTGAGCCCCGCCGACGTTAATGCGCACGAAGCGGTCAAAGATTTGCGCTCTGTACGGCCCGGGGATGCCGGGCCCCGTATCCTCGACGCTGCAACATATGCCCGGATTCTGGCCATTTTCGGGATGCGGGTCCGTGGCTAACTGGATCACGACCTGACCGCCTGCCGGCGTGAACTTGAGCGCGTTATCAAGCAGATTCACCAGCACCCGGCGCAGTATCTCTTCATCTCCCCATACGGGCGGCAGATCGGCCGGCGCCTCAGTGCGTAGTGTGATGTGCTTCTGCATCCAGAGGGGTTGCATGTGATCGACGACGCGCTCCAACAAAGGGGGCAATCGCATGGCCTCCGCATCCACGACAAGTTGCCCGGCCTCCATGCGGGTGACGTCCATCAGGGAATCGACCATGTCCAACATGTCGCTGATACCGCGATGGGTGCTTTGGGTAAGCCGGAAGACCTCGGGGTCTGAGTCGTCCGGCAATCTGTTCTCAATTAACTCAACCGTGCTGCTCAAGGTGGTGATCGGGTTCCGCAGATCGTGGACGATCATGCGAGTCGCATTCAGCCGCCACTCTGCTCGCTCGACCTCTTCCGTCACATCCCTGAACACCATAAGCCAGCCCAGCAAGCGCGAGTCATCCGCCAACACAGGCGCTTCAGTGCGCTCAATGAACCGGCGCGACTCGATGTCATCTTTGTGGATACGTCTCTCGTAAACCTGGCTGCCTCCCGCGGGAATGGCTCCTTTGCTCAGCTGCTGCCATAACGCGGTCAGCGCGCTCGATTCATATCCCAGAGCCTTGGACACCGCGGACGGGTCCAATTCCCTGTCGAGCAGGGCATATCGCGATTGTCCCAGGAGGTCGCCGGCAACGCGATTGACCAGCACAATGCGCGGGGCTGTGTCGAACATCAGCACCCCCTCATGCGTCGATTCCAGCAGGGCCTGAAGCTGCTGCACCCGCTCCGCCAACGCTTCATCGGTCAGATTGTATAGCCTGACCACTTCACTATACAGGCGGGCATTCTGTATGGCGGCGCTGACCTGCCCGGCAAAGGCCAGCAAAACCTCCCGGCTCCATTCACTGAATGGATAGCCTTCGCCGAAGCGCTGGAGGACCATGATGCCGGTCAGTTGTTCGGCGGTGATCAGGGGAACCCCCAGCCAGGCGCTGGGAACCGGCCGGGGAAGCGCAAGGCCATGCCGGGTCGCGAACGGCATGTTCTCCTGGCTGACATTCAGCACACGCTTCTGCTCAATGACCCAACCGGCAAAATCATCCGGCTGAAATGCCTGCCCGGCATAATCCTGAGACAGATCCTTGCCGTATTGCACAAAGATAGGCAAAGTCCAGCCACCGTTTTCGTCGCGCAACGCAATGTAGAAGTAATCAGTGGGCAGTAAGCTATGGACCTGTTCATAAGTGAGCGACAGCAGTTGTTGCAGATCAAGCGTGTCGCGCAGCAGCAGGTTGACGCTGTTCAGGGTTGCCACCTGGACCAGCTGTTGCTGGGCAGCGTATTGCCGCTGCCATGAAATCCAGGTTATCACGGCAAACGCTCCCACACCGACGCAGAATATGACAAAGCCGGGTAGGTCGACAACCGCAAACGTGATCGCACCAAAGAGCGCAAAGGGTTGGGCGAGCAATGCGACCAGAGGCAGGTAAATGAGATTTGCAGAGGTCTCCAACTGCCGGCGGCGGCGATGCTGCCCCCAATAGATCAGAGCGAGGAGGGTGTAGGACCCGGCATAGGTTAGCGAGAGAACCAGCAAGGGAAAAAGTGACTGATTGAGCGTGTCCGGGGTCGCAACATCGGTTGAAAGCGGTAACATGCCGCCCACAGTGATGTACGCATAGTGCGCGGCCGTCAACGCGGCCAGATGAATGATCGCCCGCGCCAGTCGCTCTTGCCAGGTAACATCCACCAGCGGGGTGTTCTTCAACAGCGGTTGCCAGAGTGGGCGGGCGATCTCAGCCAGCGCAAAACTGACAGACATTAAGACCAGCGCGTCCGGCCAACCGAGGATGAGCACGCTACTTACGGCAATGATGGGCAGGGTGGGCGAGACTATCGCGCTTTCCATGGGAACGCTGAAGTTGATGCTGATGATGTACAGCGTCGCCAGGAGTACAAGTTGCGGAGCGGCGCTGCTCTGCGTCGCCAGCCAGACCGAGAAGAGCATCCCTAAGAAGAGCAGGATCCACTCGATGCGGCGGATCAATTGCGCCTGATCGCGCCGCCATTCGGCGAGCCGTTGGCGCTTGTTCATCGCGGCTTGCTGATTGGCCATCATGCCAGTAGTTTATTGGTCGGCGGGGTTTGTGCAACCGGCGGTTTGGCGGTGCGCCGGCATCCCGGATATACTCAGCCGCGGATTTGGCGACGGTATTCCGGCGACGGAGCAGCCGGCCGGCGGCGGTCATCCGATCTGATATTCGAGAAGAGAGTGTTTAGATGTTCCTCAGGTTGCTGCAGTGGGTATGTAACCTGCTGATCTTCTTCGTAGGCAGCAAGAGAATTACGGGCCGGGAGAACTTACCGCCCAGCGGCCCATACATTGTGGTCACCAACCATATGAGCGCCAGCGATCTGCCGCTGCTGTGTGTGGCGATTCCTCCCGATCAGATGCCGCGCCTACGTTTCTTTGCGGCCGAGAAGTGGGAGCACAGGTTCTTTATTGGGACGGTGATGAAGATGGCCGGCGCGATCTATATTAATCGCGGCGCCGTCGATCGCCGGGCTCTCCGCAAGGCCCTGGACGCCATCGCCGAAGGCGCGATTTTCGGACTGGCCCCGGAAGGGACGCGCAGCCGGGTGGGTAAGATGATGAAGGCTCGCGAAGGAGCGGCCTATCTTGCCAGCCGGGCAGGCGTGCCCATTGTTCCGGTGGGCCTGGTTAACACTGACACCTGGTCAGCCAACTTCAAGAGCCTGCGCCGCACCCGCTTTGAACTGCATGTCGGCAAGCCGTTTCACCTGCCGGACGTGGGCAGGCGACCGAAGGGAAAGGATCTGGAAGCCTGCACGCACCTGATCATGGTCGAAATCGCCGCGCTCATTCCGACACGCTATCACGGCTATTATCAGGATAGCCCGGCCCTGGCGGCGAAGCTGCGCGGCGAGGACCCCTGGCCGTATTGTCAGGCAGTGGTGGCCTCAAGCGCGCAGGACGAAAGCGAGGCAGAAGTCGAGGTGGCCGGCTACGGCAATAGAGCCGGTTACGCCGGTGACAACGCCAATGGCGGCGGTTGACTTGCCGGAGGGCGGGGGCTATACTAAGCGTTGCCTTGCGGGGCGTGGCTCAGTTTGGTAGAGCGCTCGGTTTGGGTCCGAGAAGTCGTCGGTTCAAATCCGGCCGCCCCGACAGTTGTTGTTTTCACGCGCGGCAGTGGTGTAGGGGTAACACAACAGCCTTCCAAGCTGTTCTCACGGGTTCGAATCCCGTCTGCCGCTTTCTGGCTGACCATCTGCAAAAGCAGGCGAGAGGGCTACGTTGATGGGCCTGTAGCTCAACGGCAGAGCAGTCGGCTCATAACCGATCGGTTCTAGGTTCGAGTCCTAGCAGGCCCATAGAAAAGAAAGGGACGGTCCGTGAGGCCGTCCTTTTCTTTCCAACTCGACAAATTTCCCTATGCTCATTCCTTAATCGTCGTTGTTCCCAGGGGGATTCCCAGTAGTTCCGCGCTGATCTCGGCATCGAGAATCGGCAGCAGCCGGGCGGTGAAAGCATCATACAGCATGAGAATGCCGCCTACTTCTTGCCCGCTCTCAGCTTCCTCCGATGCGCGCAACGGATGCGGATCGCGAACACGGGTGCCGGCAATCCATTTCAGTGTTGGAATGGCGCCCAGGGCCGGAATGCTGTCGTGCAAATCCCACCATGCCCAGTGAAAGCCGTCAGGCTCATAGCCGACCAGGCGAACGGACACTACCAGGTCTCGCAGAACCGGCGCCGAGGAAGCGAAGTGGGCCGGCAGCGTGACCGAAGAGCCGGCCGCCAGGTCAATCCCTGCCAGCGGCGGCTCAGCAGTGTAGATGATGCCTTGCCCGAGCGGTACGTAATATTGCTCCCGATTCGGCCGCATAGTCGTGCCCCGGAGAACCAGCCCCCAGGGCCCATACCAGTCCGGCATCGGCGCGCCATCGCCGTCCACTTGAACCCGTTCGGTCACGTACCCGTCTACTGTCTGCCAATGACGGTAGAGCAGGGATCGGCCGGAAAGCGTGTTGTCCCAATCGTATCCAACCAGCCGCAGAAACATGTCACCGCTCTCGGCCAGCGGACGATTGCTTTGTCCGTGGGTAAATGGTGGCGCGGCCATGCTGTTTACGGTCACGCCGGTAAGCTGACTGCGACTCTCGCCTGCGGCGTTCGGTAAAGGGGCAGCGTCAACTGGATTGTACGCGCCGAAATAGATTGTGTAGTCGCCGGGCAGCGTCTCCAGTCGCGGGGTCAGCTGGAGCTGAGTGAGAGCCAGGCCGGTGGGCGGCGTTTGGGCGGGCACATCTGCCTGGGCGTAGACTCTGCCGTCGGGGCCGGTCAGATGGGCGAAGAGGGTAAAGGTGGATAGGCTGCCTTCTGCCGCTTCTACCGGCTGCCATGCCAATGTCAGGGTCGTTTCCACGCCGGGCGTCATTAGGTCTGATTCCAGCCGATAGCCCGAAATCTGAAGCGCTTCTCCCAAGACGATATCCAGCGGTATGAAATCTGACGGCAGTTCGTTGCGCGGGGATTGACGGAACCAGTTTGCCTCACCCAGCGGCTCCGGGGCCGGCAACCCGGCGAATACCGTCGCCTCGTAATGGGTCGCGATAACGTCCAGGCCGCTCTCAAGTCCGCTTGCTATGCGTCCGGCCCAGGTGTCAGCGTAGGGCTCACCCTCCGGGAAGACGTATTGGACTAGCAGGTCGGCTCTTTCGCCTTCGACCTGCTGCAGATACCAAATCGGCGTCACCCAGTGCCAGTCGGAAAGCAACAGGCCGTTTTCCGGAGCTGGCTGAAGAAGGGAATTCGCATAGTCACGAGCGGTGAAATCCGCATGCAACTGCCGGAAGCTGGGCCAGCGGGTGATCCCCTGCAACACAGCGACCAGGATCAGCAGCGCGACCACAAACCGACCGGCCACAGCAAGGGAAGGCCGGGCGCTCAGCAGCTCGCTCACGCCGATGCCCAGGCAAATGGCGATGGGCAGATAGGCGGGCAACATATACTCGACGGTCTGCGGCGCTCGATAGATGGCGGTCATTAGCGTGTGCAGCGCAAAAAAGCCGCCCAACAGCAAGGCGAGCTGCCACCGCCGTCGCCATAGGAGCAGCCAACCGGCCAGCGCGCCAAGCAGCAGCCAGGGGGAATACTGCGTCAACAGCACATTCAGCATGATCAGCAGGCGCTGCCAGAGTTCTGCCGGAGTAGTAAAATAGAGAAAGTCTCCCCGAAAGCCGAGCGCCAGTACATGCTCCACAAAGCCGGCCAACGTTGCCAGCTCCGGCGCGGCCCCGGCAGCCCCGGAGCCGGCGCGCCACGGAATGTACAGCAGCGGCAACAGGCCCAGAAGTGAAACCAGCAGAACCGGCAACCAGCGCCGCGGGGCGCGAACAAAAGCCGGATCAACCAGCAGCACGTAGAGCGCGGAGACGGCGGCGAGGAATACCAGCGATGCATGGTGCGTGACGCCGAATCCCAGGGCGAGCGCCAGCAGATAGTAAGCCCATTGTGGCCCGGTTGCGGGTGGTTGCTCGTTAACCTTCTCGGCTCTCTTGCCGGTTGACTGGTCTATGACTGCCAGCGCGAACAAGGCCAGGGCGGCGAACAGGGCCGTCATGCTGCGGATGTTGGCGGTCGTGGCCTGCGACCAGAAGGTGGTCGCCGTACCCAGAGCCAGCGCAGCCAAAAGCGAGGCCAAGCGATTGCCGGTCAGGCGATGAGCGGCGCCAAAGGTCAAGATGAGGGTCAGGGTGCTGGTAAGGGCTGAAAAGAGGTTGACGCGATAAGCCGGTGTTGAACCGAAAGGGAGTAGTGTCGCTAGATGCGCCAACATGGTATAGAGCGGATAGCCGGGCGGATGAGCCACACCAAGCGTGGTTGCCACAAGCTGAAACTCGCCGTTGTCGGCCGGCAGCAGGTCCGGAGCAAGAGTGACAGCGTATAACCAAAGGAATGCTGCCGATACCAGGACGCCGGCAACTATCGTAAGTTGCCGCGCCCACCCTCCGACTTGGGCTGCTGCCGGTCCACCGGAGAGCACATGGAGTAGCCACAGCATCGCCGCGACAGCCAACGCCATGGCCGCCACGCCGGGGTTCGCTTCCGGATAGACAAGGTAGACTGCCAACGGCAGGGAAAGGAAGAGCGGTAATTGCCGGTCCTTCGCTGTGAAGTGATCGGACGGAGCTGCCAATTCTGACCTGAGCCGAAGAAGCAGGAGAACGCCCGCCGCAAGCAGGCAAAGGAGGGTGATGGTTAGTGCTCCCCAAAGACCCGGCCTGAACGCCTCGCTCAGGACACGGCCCGCGAATGACCCGGCCGCCAACACCGGCAGCCAGCGCAGGCCGGTGCGCTCTACTCGATTGCGCATGGTTGCGATTATACTGGTGGAAATGCGGGCCACAATTTATTTACAAAACTTTCATCTTTGTGTAGAATGACGCACGAACTGGGATGTTGTGGCAGGCACCAGTCGCGAATTGGGTAGCCGAGGTCTTGTTCGCCTCGGCTATCGCTTTTTTTAGGGGAGAGCCGCGCACTTCAAAGCCTTTCAGGAGCTATCATTCTCGCGTTTTTGCCCGGCCAGGCTGATTTACGTAAACTTAATACATGGGTAGAATCAATGTTCGCGCGGACAATGGGGCCGGCCTGACACAGATTGTGCCAGAAACAGACGGTCTGGGTCGCGGATACAGTGAACAGCGACGAACCGGCAGCGGGGCCAGACTCAGACACTTGTGCGGTACCAGAGAACGGTTGAGAGGGTGACGTCATGGCAAACCCCTACGTAGGTCGAACAATCGATAGCTACCGACTGGACGCGGTCGTTGGCGACGGCGGCATGGGCACGGTCTTTCGCGCGCAGGACCTCAACCTGGATCGACAGGTAGCTGTGAAGCTGATGCACGCCCATTTCGCCCGCCGGCCCGAGTTCCGCGAACGCCTCCGCCAGGAGGCGAAGATCGCCGCCAGCTTCGATCATCCCTCGATCGTGCGCATCTTTGATTTTGGCGAGACGGACGATCTATCGTACATAGTGATGGAATATATCACCGGTGGGAGCTTGCGCGATCATCTACAGCGCCTACAGAGCCAGCAACGCTACCTGCCGTCAGAGCATAGCCTGCAAATCGGCTACCAGATTGCCGGCGCCCTGCAATATGCGCATGGGCGAGGACTGATTCATCGGGACGTTAAGCCAAGCAACATTATCCTGAAGCGTCTCCCGCGACCGGACGATCCTGATGAAATGCCTTTCCGGGCTGTGCTAACTGACTTCGGTCTGGTAAAGGTCCTTGAGGGTGAACGACTGACACAGAGTGGGGCCACGCTGGGCACGCCGATCTATATGTCGCCGGAGCAATGCCGGGGTCAGGTGCTGGATGGGAGAAGCGATCTCTACTCCTTGGGCGTCGTGTTGTATGAGTTGTTTACCAATCGATTACCTTTCCAGTTCAAATCGCTAGCTGAGGCGGTGGAGGGACACGCGGCAGGCATCATGCCGCCGCCTCCAAGCAGTGTGAACCCGGCTGTCCCGGCGGTGATTGATGTTATCCTGGAGAAAGCCCTAACCAAGCCTGCCGGCGGCCGGTATCAGTCGGCGGAGGAAATGTCTGTTGCGCTGCGGAGCGCGCTCACCGCGATGTCCGATGAGCCGACCGAAGTCTACAGCCAGGTGATTGCCGCCGCGGCCCCGCTGGCGACCGGCGCGGCTGTCGCCCGGCCTGTGCAGGAACCACCGGAAGGCTTTGTGCTGACCATCGAAACGCCCGGCTATCCGTCCAACGACGTTCCGTTGACCAAGACGCCCATCTCATTGGGACGCGGCGCGAACAACGACATTGTGCTGCCGGCAACCGGTGTGTCTCGTGAACACGCCATCCTGCAGGCCACTGAAGCGGGTTGGAGTGTTGTTGACAAGGATTCAGCCAACGGGTCCCTGCTCAATGGTGCGCGTATCGGCACAGCGGAGGCGAGGGAATTTCAGCCGGGCGACGAGCTACAGATCGGCCCCTATCGCCTGCGACTGGCCGGGCCGGAGCGGGCGACGGAAGCCTTGTCTGTGGCGCCAATCGTCGGCGCGGCGGCCGTTGCCGGCGCGGCTGCCGCAGCTGCGACCTCCGGCACGGCCGGCCAGACTACCATTGCCGCCACCCAACCTTCGCCGAGCGGCGCGCCTGTGGAGCTATTTCTCTCCCGCGACAACATTACCATCGATCCGGGACAGGCCGTCGAGTTGACCGTAGACATCGTTAATCGGTCTGATCAGCGCGATCGGGTGGCTGTGCAGGTGCAGGGTATCCCGGATCAGTGGGTCATTCTGGAAGACGGCTACATCACGGTCGCGGCGCGCAGCACCACATCTACGGTGATGCGTGTCCAGGTTCCGCGAGATGCCGGCGCGGCAGTTGGGCGCCAAAGATTTCGAGTTGTGGCCCGCTCACAGACCTATCCCGATGCCAGGGTGGCTGTAAGCGCTTCCTTGATTGTCGGCACCTTTACGGCGTTTGAGGCGAGCCTTGAGCCTGCTGAGGTGCGCGTGCCTGACACGATCTCAGTGTCGGTGCTTAACAAGGGCAACGTGCCGCTAGACCTGGCTGTTGTTGGTCATGACGCCGACCAGGTGCTGCAATTTGAGGGTGAAAGCGGTAGAGTGCAGGCAGCAGCCGGTGGGCAGGTCGTGGTGCCTCTGGAAGTGAGCGCCAAGAGCCGGAGCCTAATGGGTTCGGCTGACCGCATCCCATTTGAGGTGGAGGTCCGGGCGCGAACGACCACGGGTCAGACCGCGGGACAACAGACGCTGGAAGGAGCGGCTATCAGTCAGCCGCTGGTGCCGGCCTGGCTACAGTACGCGCTACTGGCCCTGGTGGTCTTCAGTTGTGTGACTTTGGCAATGGTATTGCTGTTCAATACTTTCCTCGGAGGAAATGCCGCGGCCGCAGTGACCGGGACGGCAAGCGCTGTGACTGCCACGGCCGTCTCGCAGCGCGCAACCGAGGTAGCGGCCCAGGCCACAAGCGGCGCTGCCACCAGTTCGCCGGCCGCCTCCACGACGCCAAACGTCATTGACCCGCTGGGCGACCCCGATCTTGATTCATTGTCCAATGGTCAAGAGGCGATAGCCGGCACCGATCCCTTGAATCCGGACACGGATGGGGACGGGCTAACAGACGGAGAGGAAGTACTCGGCTTCGGCTGTGACCCGTTGCTGATTGACACCGACGGCGACACCTTTTCTGACTTCAACGAGTCAAAGGTCATCTTATCGGACTGTAATGATGCTGATGATCCCATCGCCCGCACCGGCACCGCTACTGTAACGGGCACACCGACGGCTACCCCGACGATGGCCGGCCCGCCGACGCGCACACCGGGTCCACCTCCGCCGTCTCCGCCGACGCGCACGCCTCCTTCGCCGCCTTCACCCACCTGGACACCGCTCCCGCCACCGACGGCTACTCCGACAGCGCCCCCGCCGACCGCCACGCCGACGGCAACGGCTACTGAGCTGCCGCCGACCGAGACGCCGACTGAAACGCCGCCTCCACCGCCCGCCTTCGCGTTGGCCTGTACCACCGTTGTGCCAGTTATTGACGGCAACCTCGGCGACGCCACCTGGGCATCCGGTCCGGCACTAACGTTTGTCTCTCCAAGCAATCCGGCGCGGGTCATCTCTTTCTACGCCGTCAAGGGCGGGCTGGACTTCTACTTCGCGGCCCAGATCACGGACAACACGCCTCCCGGCCCATCGAACGCGCTCAATTTGCTGTTCGATGTGGACGGCTCGGGTGGCGCGCCGGACGTGCGCGATCGCTGGTTTGAGATGTGGCGTGATGATGCCAGCCGCTTCATGTACCGGGGAACCGGCGCCGGCTGGAGCGCCAATGTACCCAGCCTTGAGTGGGCTTCCTCAATGAGCCCATTCCCCAGTGAGCCCTGGATCGTGGAAATGGAGATCAACGCCATAGAGTTGGCCGGCATGAGCAATCCCTTCGGCTTCATGGTGCAGGTGGTCTTTGGGGACGGCGCGGTGGCCTATGAGCAAGGCAGCGATGTGAACAATCCCTCTACCTGGATAAGCGTCTCCAATCCGGATTGCCCACCGCCGGGGCCTTAGAGGGTTTGCATAGCGTACCTTGCTTGTCGCCGACATGCCTCCAGCCGGCGAGCCCGTTTCGGTAATCGTGCGCTGCTACAGGATGCCGACCGGCGCCTGTCGATCCTTTCGCTGTAACCGGCAGCCGGGGCGGCGCCCATTCATAGATGGAAGAGGAGTATTCTGATGCACGACTTTGGCCCCGTAAGGCGCAAAGAAGTCACGTTGGCTGAGTTCGCGGCCGACTTCGACATTGACGATCTGCGCGTGCTGACAAACGAGATGATTGATGAGATGCATTTTCTGATCAGCCACTGTTCGGATGAAGATGTCACATTTGTGCCGGAGGATCCGGATGCTTACGATTCAGCAGCGCAGGACGAATCTGAAGTGAGGATGTCCTGGACGCTCGGGCATGTGATTGCCCACGTTACAGCCAGCGGAGAGGAAACCGCGTTCCTGGCAACGGAATTGGCGCGCGGCGTACCAAATCATGGTCGCTCGCGGTATGAGGTTCCATGGCGTGAAGTAGTGTCTATCGCCCAGTGCCGGCAGCGTCTGGAGGAGAGCCGGCGCATGCGGTTGGCGTTGTTGGATGCCTGGCCTAACCATCCCCATCTCGATAACGATTATCAGCCGTCGCTGAGAGCTCAACCCAGGAACGCGCCGGCGCACTTCATTGCCGGGCTGGTGCATGACGCAAGCCACCTGGAGCAGATAGAGGATATTGTGCGCCAGTCCAGGGAAGCGCGAGCATTGGCGGAATCGCACTAGAGAGATGCTGATGCCGGCCGGGAGGTATTGTGACTGAAATAGAGATAGGCGTGATTGGGGGTAGCGGTCTGTACAATATGGCGGCGCTGCGCGATGTCGAGCACCTGACGGTGAAGACGCCGTTCGGCGATACCTCTGATGTGATTACAGTGGGCACCCTGCATGACGAGCGTTTGGCCTTTATCCCCAGGCACGGGCGTGGTCATGTGCTCAGTCCAACAAAAGTACCTTACCGGGCCAACATCTTTGCCCTGAAGCAGTTGGGCGTGCGCTACGTCGTCTCGGTCAGCGCATGCGGTTCACTCCGCGAAGATTATGCGCCGGGCGATATCGTCATTCCGGATCAACTCTTCGACTTTACGAAGGAACGACCACGCTCTTTCTTTGGGAAAGGGCTGGTGGCGCATGTCAGTGTAGCCGAGCCATTCTCGCCGGAACTCGGCAGCGCGTTGGCGCGAGCTGTGAGGGATGCCGGCGGCAATGTGCACGTTGGCGGCTCCTTCATCACTATTGAAGGGCCACGATTCAGCACCAAAGCGGAGTCGAACGCCTACCGGCAGTGGGGGATGAGCATCATCGGCATGACCACCAGCCCGGAGGCATTTCTGGCCGTTGAGGCGGAAATGGCCTATGCCTGCATGGCCCACATCACTGACTATGATGTGTGGCACGAAAGCGAGGAGCCGGTGACTGTGGAGACAGTAATCAGAATCCTTCAGGCCAATACCGGCATTGCCCAGGAAGCAATCAGCCTGCTTGTGCGACGCAAAGCAGAATGGGCCGGCGACTATCCGGTGCATCATTCATTGCGTGATGCCATCATAACCGACCGCGCCGAGATTTCGTCGAAGGCAGCACAAGAGTTGGAGCCGCTTGTGGGCAGATATCTGTAGGCCGGCGCAGAGGCCGGATCACCCATCGTGAGCGCACTCTCAACGGCAGACGAGTATTCAGAAAGCAATCGGCGCGAACGGCTGCTGCTGGCACTGGCGACGGCATTCGTCTTTCTGAACGCCGTATCCTACAGCCTGGGCGAAGCCGGTGGACTGACTTGGAGCTATCTGGCGCTTCCGGCCGGCTGGCTGGTGGTCGTGGTCATCGCTCACCTGTTACTTTCACGCTTTCGACCCCTGCGCGAGCCGTTTATCTTTCCGCTCCTGGCCCTGATGATGGGTTGGAGCCTGCTCATGCAGGCCCGGCTGGCCCCGAACTTCCTCGGACGGCAGTTTGTCTGGTTTGCCCTGGGGGTGGCAGCCTTGACGGCTATCACGATTATCCCGCGCGATCTGCGCTGGCTGCGTGAATTCCGATACACCTGGCTCTTGATCGGGTTGGCGCTGCTGGCAGCCACCCTACTCTTCGGCGTCAACCCGACCGGCTTTGGCGCTCCCCTATGGCTGAAGGTGCCGTTACTGCCAAATGCCTATATCCAGCCCTCCGAACTGCTCAAGTTGCTGCTGGTGATCTTTCTATCCAGCTACTTTGATGATCGGGAGCATTTGCTGTGGTTGATTGACGCAGGCCTGACAAAGCGATTGACTTTCCTGCTGCCTCTGGCGCTGATGTGGGGGCTTTGCATTGTATTGCTGGTCTGGCAGAGAGATCTCGGCACGGCCACTCTGTTTTTCGTCGTATTCCTAGCCATGCTTTACCTGGCGACAGGGGCAAAGCGCTATCTCCTGGGTGGGCTAATGTTGCTGCTGATTGCCGGGGTAATCGGCTACTTTGCGTTTGACGTCGTGGCCCTGCGCGTGAATGCCTGGTGGAATCCCTGGCTGGACGCCGACAATCGTGCTTACCAGATTGTGCAGTCGCTGTATGCGCTGGCCGCCGGCAACGTCATCGGCCAGGGAGTAGGACAGGGATTTCCTGACTTCGTGCCGGTGGTTCATTCTGACTTCATCTTCGCCGCCATCGGCGAGGAATGGGGGTTGGTGGGCAGTCTGGGTGTGCTGGCCTGCTTTGCCATACTGGTGTATCGAGGCATGCGGATTGCCAACAATTCGCAGCGGGCCTTTGACCTGTATCTGGCTGCCGGCATGACATTAATGTTAGGGGCGCAGGCGTTTCTAATCATGGCTGGGGTCGCTAAGTTGTTGCCTTTGACCGGCGTGACGCTACCTTTTCTCAGCTATGGGGGCAGCTCGCTGCTGGTGAGCTGCCTGATGGCCGGCCTGTTGATGTTCCTTTCCACCGGCGAGAGGGCCGCTGAGGAATCGCTGTGAGCTCTCTTTCCGCCGGGGGACGCCGGCAACGGCTGCGAAGACTGACGATGGCGCTGCAAGGCGCCTTTCTCGCCGTCGGGATCACGCTCGTCCTGTGGAGTGTTGCGCGCGCGTCACAATTGGCGGCCCGGCCCGATAATCCGCGACTCGTGGAGAGCGAGCTGCGTATTCGCCGGGGCAGCATCTGGGATAGCGACAACGCCGTTATCGCGGAGACTGCCGGTCCCATGGACGACCCACAGCGCGTCTATCCTCATCCAACAATCGGGCCGGCTGTCGGCTATTACAGCTTTCGGCACGGCACTGCCGGATTGGAGCAAGGATATGATGCGGTGCTGCGCGGCGACAGCGATGATGAATGGGTGAATATGGCGCGCGAGACGTTGCACCTACCCCAAGATGGGCGGGATATTCGGGCAACGTTGGATGCGGACTGGCAACGTGTGGCTGATGCTTTGCTGGGGGATCAGCAGGGCGCTATCGTCCTGCTGACAGTTCCCGACGGCGCGATTCGGGCGATGGTCAGCCATCCCGGTTACGATCCTAACCAGCTTGACGTGCAGTTCGAGAGTCTGGCAGCGGACGAGAACGCGCCGTTGCTTAACCGGGCGGCGCAAGGCCAGTTTCAGCCGGGCATGGCGCTGCAACCGTTTATCCTAGCGGGCGCGCTGGCGGAGGGGTTAATCAGGCTTGATGAGAGCGTGACGAATCCGGACCGGCCAGTGGCAGTAAATGGTCAAAGTGTGGAATGTGATTCGCCGCCGGGAAGCGAAGCAACCTGGGCAGATATTCTGCGCTACCGCTGTCCCGGCCCAATGACATCGCTGGGCGAAGCAATAGGGGCAGCTGGATTGGATGACATTTTCGCGGCCTTTCAATTGACTCAGCCGCCGGAGCTGCCCATCGAGACCCAGACGCCGCCGGTAGCCGGTGTAGTGGACCCGGCGATGGCCGCCATCGGGCAGGAGAATCTTGTGGTTACTCCGCTGCAAATGAGCCGGGCGCTGGCAAGCCTGGTAGCAAGCGGAAACATGCCGGTTCTACAACTGGTCACCGCCGTGGAAGATGAAACGGGGGAATGGGTGGTTGAGGCGCAGCCGGCAGCAGGCCCCGAGGCGGTCTCGGCCGACGCCGCTGTAATGGTGTTTCTTGCGTTACCTCAGGAGGCGAGCACGGTCTCAGAGCACGTTGCTGCTGCTTTGACTGGGCCCGCCGGGAATCAGATTGGCTGGTACCTTGGTGTCGCGCCGGCGGTAGACCCGCGATACGTTGTGGTCGTCGTCGTCGAGGACGATCTGGAGGCAGCCGGGGCCAAGCGCGCCGGACGGGCGTTGCTGGGGCACATTCTTGGCGTAGAAGCCGGCCCATAACATGCCCGGCGGGAAGCAGCGCTGATCAGGCTTTGTCAGCTACGCTTGGCTCGGGCTGCGCTTTCCAGAATCTCCTGGATTCGGGGCAGCATCTCAGCCGGGTTCGGATGCAATCCCTCTTGTACCAATGCGCCTTCATATAGTTGCTCGATAGCCAGCTTGATGAAGGGGTCATCGGGCCTATTAGAGACCAGCAAGGCCAGGTCCACTATCAGCGGATGGCGGCGGTTTACCTCCAGGATCTTCTTGGGCACCTCGTAATTGCGATCCAGGTACCGGCTAATGCGCTCCATTTCACGATTTGGTGCGCCTTCCGGCGATACCAGGCGCACCGGACTGCTCTTCAACACTTTCGAACTGCGAACCTCAATAATGCGGTCTCCTAAGGTCGTCACGCAGCGTCCCACGAAGCGGTTGAAGTCAGGTTCCGCCAACTCATACGGCTCTTCAGACTCTGCAGGCTGTTCGCCTTCAGGCTCGGGCAATTCCAGGCCGGCATCGTCGATGTTCCTGAGCTTCTTCTCCTTGTACTCGGTAATTGTTGGCGCGATGAAGGCGTCCAGCGGGTCCACCCAGTACAGCACCTCAAGATTGCGCGTCTTGAAGGGGTCCAGGTGAGGGCTGCGCGAGACTACGGCTGCATCATCTCCCAGTACGTAGTAGATTTCTTCCTGCGTCTCCGGCATGCGCGCCAGGTATTCATCAAGCGAGGTGAGCGTGCCGTTGGTGGCGGTTGATTCAAACCTGAACAGCGGCAACATGTCATCCTTGGCGGTTGGATCGAGCGTCAAGCCCTCCTTAAAGACGCGCTGGTACTCACGCCAGAGGCGGGCATACTTGTCGGCGTCGCTCTCAGACAATTGCTTGAGTTCACGAACGACGCGACGACGCAACACTGTGCCCAGATGACGCATCAGGCGATTATTCTGTACGGTCTCGCGACTGACATTCAACGGCAGATCTTCAGAATCGACAATGCCGTCGACGAACTCCAACCACTTGGGGAGGAGGTCCGTGCAGTATTCCTGAATCAACACGTTATGTGAATAGAGCTTAACCCCCGGCTCACGGCGGGTGGAGAGGATGCTCTTTTCACGGCGGGCCGGGACGAAGAGCAACGCTCTCACGTTGACCGGCGCGTCAGATGAGAAATGAATGGTGGTGAGCGGCTCCTCGAAATCCATTGTCATCTGCTGATAGAAGCTCTTGTAGTCATCGGCTGACACGTCTGCCGGCGACTTGCGCCACAAGGACTGCTGCTGGTTGGCCTGCTCCTCTCCGACAAAAATCGGAAAGCCCACAAAGTCGGAATGTTTTTTCACAATCTGCCTGAGCTTCCAGGGCTCGGCAAATTCCGAGGCGTCAGATTTCAGCTTGATGTGGATTTCCGTGCCGCGGTTCGCCTTCTCAGCCGGCTCGACACGAAAGTAATCATCGCCGCGGGATATCCAGGCCGCGGCCTCGGCATCCGGAAGATAGCTGCGCGAAATCACGCGCACTTCCTCGGCAACCATGAAGACTGAATAGAAGCCGACGCCGAACTGCCCGATCATGTCGAGCGGCGCCTGGTCGCTCTGCTGCGCCTGGGCCAGAAACTCGCGCGCCCCCGATTGGGCAATTGTGCCCAGATTGCGGGCCAGCTCCTCGCCGGTCATGCCGATCCCGCTATCCCGCACAACCAGCCACTTCTCCTCTTCACCTTCCTCTCGCGGGTCGATATGAATAGCCAGCTCAGCCCCGGGATCAAACACGTCCTGGTTGGTCAGTGTCTCGAAATGAAGGCGGGTCAACGCATCCGAAGCGTTCGAAATCAGCTCCCGCAGAAAGATCTCCCGCTCCTGGTAGAGCGAGTGCACCAGGATATGTAACAACTGGCGTATCTCAGCCTTAAACGTGTACTCCTTAAGTGACTCTGCTGCGTCCATCTGACCGTCCTCCAAAGCTCCAGTAGCTGTTTCTTCTTCAATTTTGCTTTCGGCGCGCCGATGATACCTTAATCGCGTTAGACCTGCGTAAGAGATGCGCGAATGGGCGATGTATCTGCGCACTGTTAATTGGACCAAACCTCAAGATTGGTCCAATCTGGACAGACGGAAGGTAAGTGCGCCATTTGGCAAAGTGTCCTATCTATGTGCTATTATTTGCAGACCGAACTGGATGCATTCTATTATCGGCGAGCTGAAGAGGAGAAAATGATGAAGAGGGTCTTTCTGTACGTGTTCTTAGTCCTTTTGCTTGTTGCCTGTGGTGGAGGAGGCAACGAGCCGGCTGCCAATAACAGCGCCACCGATGCCGGCAGCAACAGCGCAGCGGAAGCAAATAACGCTGACAATGCTGCGGAGACGGAGGAAGCAGAGCCGGCAGCCGAAGAGGAAGCCGAGCCGGCTGCTGCGGAAGAAAGCGCAGACGAAGCGGGCGGCGATGAAGACGCATCGGCTGAAGAGGAGCCGGCCGCTGAGGAGGAAACCGCAGCGGAGGAGCCCGCCGATGAAGGCGAAGCAGCCGACGTTGGTGCCGGGGATGGCGAGGGGGTCTACTTCGGCATTGATCCCGAGACCGGCCTGGAGATTAACCCCGACCCTATCCCATTCGGTGTCGAGTTCATCGCGCGCGGAGAGGTGATTGGGATGAATCTCACTCCCCAGAACAAGCCCGAGTTTGTGATACGCTCTCCGGCCGGCCAGACCTATCGGATAGCCACGCAAGGACTGGACCAGATATTCTTGCTGGACGGCAGCCAGTTGAAGCCGTTTGAGTACAAGCTGAAGATGGAAGCAATGGCGACCGCGTACTTCCCACCGGATGCCAGCCTCTCCGATGTGCTGACCTCGCCCGATTTCATGATTATCGCGCTGCCCGAATAAGCGCGGCTAACCCGCGTCAGGGGGCAGCCGCACCGGCAACTACCGGTGCGGCTGCCGCCCGTTGGGTCCCGCCCCAAAACACGCGGCAATTACATCTGGGTTCATCACCCGTCTGGCGGTGAACGCCTAACGCCGGCGCACGAAATAGACGACAACCCCGGCAACAATCAACCCTGCGCCCACAATGGGGAGCCAATCCACCGGGACAGCGCTGGCTGCCGGGGCATCGGCTTCCAGCGGAACGGCGGTAGGCAATTGCTCGGCCCGGTTGCCGGCTGATGCCAGGGCAGAAGTCGGCGGCGGCACTGCGGTCGATGTGACATCCGGCCCAGCCCCGCCGGTATTCAGAGTGGGTGCGGCAGTTGCCGTCTCTTCAGTTTCCGGGCTGCTTGTGGCAGTACTCGCGGGCGTGCTCGTTTCCGGCAAGCTGGTGCTGGTTGGCTGGTCGGTAGGACTGGGTGTTATAGTGGGCGTGCCGGGAGGGGCCGGCGTACAGGCAGAATTCGGCGTGGGATTCCAGGCAGGCCCCAGGGTAGGCGCAGCGCCGGACGGAAGGGCAGGAGGAGACACGAGCGGCACCGCGCCGGTGTATCCCTGGACGGTGACCAAGGCATCCGCGATCCACCCCGTCGTCCCATCTTCCAGCGTCGTTTGCCACCAGGTAGCGTTGGTCGCCCGACCAATGATCGGCCTCACTTCGAGATACGCTATTGAGCCGACGTCTTCGTAATCCTCACCTGGACCGCTGCGGACTTTTGTCCGGCCCGATGTGGCCTGTAGCGTTGGTTCCATGCTGCAGGGATCGGCGGTGGCGAGCCGCCCCTCATTCGAGGCAGGTGGGACCGCGCCAGGCGGGGTGGCCGTTACTGTAGTATTCCCGTCCGCACTCTGGGTAGCGGTGGGCTCCACCGTCGATGCCGGCGGAGGTTCGTCGGTCGCCGTCGGATTTCCGCCGCCGGATGGCGGCGCGGTTGGCGTTACGCCAGGTGTGGGCGTGCGCGTAGGGATTGTTTGATATGGCACTGCCGCGCTTACGGGCGCCGATGGGGCAGCCAGCAGTAGGAGCAACAACATTAGACAAAAAGACACTCTAAGAGCTTTGGACATGAATTGACTCCTTTGCTGCGATCCACCCATCATTTGATTGGCTTTCCCGCTAACGATAGATTACCGAGAATTGCAGGTCTCTGTCAAGGTCAGCGTTAAAGGTCACCGAGTCCTCTGTAATCGAGGCCGGCAACGGCGTGGCGGAAACAAACACCGCGTTCGATGGGAGCGTGACCTGGATGGTTAATGTCTTGTCGGGCGCGCCGGCCTGTTTGGCCACTTTGAGCCGGTAGACGCTCAGATCATCATCCGTCACCGTAACGCCGGCCGGCAACTGATACGTGAAGAAGGTGGTCAGCGACTCGCCTTCCGGGATCAGCAGGAAGTTCGAGAAGGTTGTAAAGGCCGGGTGTTCGAAGATTGTTTCTGCGGGCCGATCCCAACCGCTCGCATTGTAGAAGGCTGTCTCTGGAGCGGAATGCCGGCCGGCATCCATCAGCTCGCTGCCTGCCGGTGCATAAACACGCAAGTAATTCCAGTAACAGCCGGAAATGAGCTCGTCGTAGCTCCCGCCCCGATACACTTCATCCACGCCCTGCGCACATGGCGCTCCGCCCTGCTCACCTCTATGGAAATACTCCAGGCTCAGGGCGGCGATAGGGGCGCCCGGATCTTCAAGTGAGACGGAGTAGTCAATGACGCCCTCAATCAGGGGATTGACCTTGTTGTAGCCGACGTTACTGTCCACAACCATCAAGAAATCCTGCCCAAGGGGGTTGTCCAGCCGGCCGTCCCAATTAAGATCATCCAGAATCGCAGACGCCTGCGAGTCGCGTGTGTATATCTGAATATGCTTCTGAGCAATTGATTCGGAAAGGACGTCAGCAAGGTAGACCGGGTCGAGGGCGCCGAAATCGCTTTCCACCTTATTGCGCAGCGATGCGGCAAACGGGCCCAGGAAATCCTTGCGATTGTGCAGCCACTCCAGACGGTCTTCCCCTTCGCCGAGTTCCCAGGCCCCACGAAGTTCATTGATCACATTGCCCGCCGTGACGACCACTCCCAGCTCAGGTACTGCAACCGGCCCGGTGACCTTCAACAAGTCAGCAACGAATTGTTGATCAATGGCGATCGCGCCATCCAATGGGGGTAAATCCAGGCTATAGCCGGCAAGGTTAATGGCCTGATCTGCGCTGGTCGGGTAGTCCGGCCAGAAGTTGGCATCGCGGAAGAGGAACAACTCCAGTCCCATCAACTCGTACAGCGGCTGGGGTGGGAAGTCAAACGGCTTCTCCCGCCAGGAACCGATGAGATTGGCGTCGATAAACTCCAGCTCGACTATCTCTCCATTCTCCACAGTCAACAGCCCGGCGCCGCTGATGAATCCGCCGGTCGGGCGTAGCTCGTCCTGATTCTGCGCAATCAGCAGATAGGTGCGCGGCCCATCCATACCCAATAGTGCGGGTAGCGCCGGCGCAAGCTTGAGGACGCTGGAAATCATGGGCAGGCGGGTATCAAACCTGTCAAACAAGGCGATGATACGCCAGTTGAGGGCGTCCACATTTTCGATCTGGTTGCGGGCCGCGATAAAGCGATCCATTTCAAGGCTGCTCTGCACCAGGTCCGCTTGCGCATCATCGATGACGCGCACCATTTCCGGCAGGGGTGAGCCTCCGTCGCTTTCGCCCTGCAGCGTGGCTAGGGCCGGCTTGAGACCGCGCAAAGCATAGGCGGCCGCCGCCGTGCCGGCATCCGCCATTTCCATCAGATGGGGCGCGGCCGCCAGAGTAGGACCATATCGGGGAAGCCAGCCAAGCCGAGAGATAACCGGCATAAACGGGGAAACCTCTCGCTTCATGACGAGTACATCGGACCGGAGCCCGTTGACCAGCGCCTCAACCTCGTCAGGATCCATTTGGGCGGCTCCGCCACCCATCAAGTTCTCTGCTGTTGCCTGATGGGACAGAAGCGACTGCGCCGCCTGGTACAGGCGCCATCCTTTCACGCCGGCCCAGAGGAAAAGGAGCAATATGCCTGCCAGCACAAAATAAAGGGGCGCACGCGAGCTTGTCCGCTTACGTACCTGTACTTCCTGCAGATCATGTTCGTCTGCGATATGGTCCAACGCGCCTTGTCTCCTTCGGCCTTACGGCGGTGTGCAGGACAAATGAGGTTGAGTCGCCAAGCTCACGCTGCATAGGGGTCGATGACTATTATCCTGTTCAAAGGCAGCGAGATTGTCGACCTCCAGGCGCGTCAGGTCAGGATACTGACGGCCAACTCTTTGTCTGTACCATTCGAATGCAAACAGATTACGATCGACAGACGCGACGTCTGGACGTTCACCGGCCACAAATTGATAATACCAGAGCGCGAAGATCGTGCTATCCCCCGGCGACATGAGCAATGCATCCTCTGGCGCATCCTGCAAAACCCCGGTGGCGCGACTCGACACGTCAAGATCATCAGTCAGATCTTGACTGGCGAAGTTTAGCATGAGGAGGGATAGAGGCAAGATCATGGCCGCCCACCCCAGATAAAAAAGCCCTTGCGCTAAGAAAAGGCTCAGGATCAATAGGCCGGGCAAGAAGTAGAGTGCAGCATCCACGGCGCTATAGGTGAGCGCGTACAGAGCGTATAGAACGACTGTGAGCAGCATCAGCCAATATGTCTTGCGCTCCACATTCTGGTGGAGGATCAGACCGGCTGCGAGCACCGCCACGCCCAGATAGGCGAACTGACGCAGGAAAGGTACGGCATATTCCAGCGCACGAGGCGCCCATTCTGTAAGAGGCAGGCCTAACACGTTGGGGCGATAGAGCCGGGCGCTGACCAGCCACCACCAGCCGGCCGGCGTAGTCGGATCGCCCCAGATTACCGGGCTTTCGCCGGCGGCCAGCATCGGAATGAGCAATAACGGGCTGAGACCGATAAACATCGCCCACAGACCGTTGAGCCGGTCTCGACCGGGCAGAACGCCGGCGACCAAAGGGAGCATCAACAGGGATGTCAGATGTGTCGTGATGCTCAGGCCGAACAGGAGACCTACCCACCGTGCCTGCCGGCGGGTAAGGAGCGCCCACAACATGGCCGATAGGATGGCCAGATTCAGGGAATACACTTCGGTAATAGTTGCCTGGCCCCAGACAAGCGGCATGAAGGCAAACGAGAGGCCGGCGGCGATCTGCACATATCGGCCCTTTGTCGGTGCGCTGACCCCTTGGCGCTGGAGGACGCCGGCCGTCGCTGCCACGAAGGCCGCGGCCACGGCCACGCAAACCGCCGAGAAGACGTTATAGCGCCAGGCGACCTCCCCAACCGGCAGGGTGGTGAGGAGGCGCGAGAGCAACAGATAGGTCGGGTAGCCGGGCGGATGGGCTATTCCCAGCGTGCGTGAGGCCGTGATCAGTTCGCCGCCGTCATAACCATAATGCGCCCAGGTCAGTCCCGGGGCGAGAGTAAGCAGGTAAACAGTCAGCGCGCCCAAAAGGACCAGCAGAGATGGAACCAGGTCAATTGAGCGATTGGTGGGGAGCCGCATCTACCCGACTTCAGTCCAGGTTAACCAGGCGAGCGCTTACTTCCCACAAGCGACGGGCAAGAACGCCGTCATAGGTAGCCGGCGATGAGGGTACCGGGCGCCGATCGCGGAAATAACAGCCGGTTGATTCTTGCACCTCATCTGAGACAGCGAGATAGATTGGTGTGTCCGCGCCCTTTTCCGGGCTGGATCCGAAACGGCTCAAGTGTCTGCCTCGTTCAGTTGGGGCGCCCATGTAATCGTGCAATAATCGGGTGTTTATTACGCCGGGGTGTAGCGCGTTAACTGTGACCTCAGCACCCGGCATTCGGCGGGCAAGCTCGTAGGTAAATAGGATATTGGCCAGTTTGGTCCAGGCGTATACCGTGCTTGGCTGATAATCACGCTCGGATTGCAGGTCGTCGAAAGGAATCCTGGCCCCGGCATGGGTTTGCGAGGAAACGTTGATAACCCGGGCCGGCTTGCTTTCCAGAAGCCGGTCCAATAAAAGATTGGTCAGCAAGAAAGGGGCTAAGTGGTTCACAGCGAGCTGCATTTCCAGGCCTTCGCCGGTCACCTGACGTTGTGGGGGGATAATCGCGGCGTTGTTGATCAGCACATGCAGCGCCGGTGTGGTCTCCAAGATCTGGTCGGCCAGGTCTCTAACTGCCGTCAACGACGAGAGATCGGCCAAGAACAGTGAAACGTTCTCATTGCGGCCGGCCTTACGAATATCACGCTGCGCGGCTTCGCCGCGGGCCTTATCGCGGCAAACCATCAACACTTGAGCACCGAGCGCCGCCAGGCCCTGGGCGACAGCCTTGCCGATGCCGGCGCTCGCCCCGGTCACTATGCAGACGCGCTCGCTGATGTCCTCAGGCACATGAAGCTCGTTCATTCGCGGTTCATTTCCGGCGTGCCGACTGTGCCGGAGCGAGGTTCAGCCGGGACTGGATGCGCCGCCGGCTCCTGCGCAGGCAAGGCGGGAGTAATCTCAACCCTATCTACCCAATCTACGAAAGGGTATCGAAAGTGACATGAGCGCTGCATTTGCCGCGCTTCACGCCTGCATCGGTCTCGGTCCCAGCGTTTCGCGTGGCTGCCGAACCAGATCGTTGTCTGCGGCGAGGCGGCAATCTGAGCAACGTGGTTGAAGGAGGCCTGGAAGTTGTTGGCTTTTGTCAAGTGATCCGGCGCCACGGACGAGATGTTCATTACGACCGCGCCGGTAGGCGAGAGTCGCTTTCCGCACAGGCTAAAGAATTCGTGCGTGCCGAGATGGCCGGGGATGCGCCCCTTATCCGCAAACACATCTATCAGGATGAGATCATACATCTGATCGCGGTTGTTGAGAAAGTCGGCCGCGTCGGCATGATGACAATGCAGGCGAGAATCGGGGACAACTCCAAAGTATTCTTCAGCCAGCCGGATGACGGCAGCGCTCACTTCCACACAATCAATGCGAGAGCCGGTCAGATGATGGTGCAGCACGCGGGCCATGGCGCCGCCGCCCAGCCCAAGCAGGCAAATGTTCTTTGGCGGGTTTGCCCAAAGCACGCCAAGGGTCATGGCTTGCATGTAGGGCAAGCTCAAGTTCAGCGGATCGAAGAGATCCATCTGAGTCTGCACAAAATTCGTCTGTGGATCATGCAGACTGGTTATCCAGAGCGCGAGCTGCCCGTCGTACTTGGTGATCAGATACGACTGGCCGCCATATGTTTCCAGATGGATCTTGCCATCCGGCATTGTCAGCAAAGCCGGTGAGGGCCAGGCAGGCGAGCGCACAGGTTTCATTAATCGCTAGATCTCTCGGAGGACGATACGGACGTCACGCCACAGCGAGTAACTGGTAATGTACTCGATCTCCAGCCGGATGCGCGCATCCCGACATTCGGTGTTACCCGCTATCGGGGTGATCAACCCGGGCTTGACCGCCAGGCGTTGCCGGTGCCAATCCTCGTAGTCGGCCAGCGCCTCTTCGCGCTCCGGCCACGGCCCGACAAGGCTCATCTCTCCACGCAAGATATGCCAGAATTGAGGCAAATTGCGCCACCTTCCGTGCACAGCGGCCCCGGCGCCAAAGGAGCGCAGCAGGAAGATCTGACCATGTTGGCCAAGGCATTTCTGCCTGGAAAACAGCGCGCCTCGACCGCGCGACCGCACGGCGACCAGAGGCAACAAGAGCGCCGTAAGCGTTACGCCTACTAGACCGGCCAGAACATCCAACGCGCGCTTGGCAACGTAATTCAAACCGCTGATTGACACATCCCGGGGTTCAAACTCAATTGGGCGCAGGATGCCCCAGGCATACCCCAGCCCGAGGGCGGTCCCCCTGACCGCCTGCAGGAAGGGCGCTGCGAACGCAATCGTGCGATCCCTTTGCCATGCTATCCTAGTTAACGGTATAGCTGTGACCACGAAGGTCAGCAATATCACTATGGGTAGTAACGCCGCCCATGGGGTAAGGGCGATGAGCGCCAGGGAGCTGAACAGCATGCCCATCAGCAGAATCTGCAACTTCAATGCCTGTGGCGTGTATGAGTCGTCCACCCCATGCGTGGGGAAGCGTCGCACCACCTGCGCGGTCCAATAGCCGTTACGCACTTTTTTGCGGAAGTAGCCCGGCAAGTTGTCCGCATGGGTGTGATTGACCAGGGCGTATGGCTGGAAGACCATTTTGTAGCCCCTGGTAGCGAGCCGGAAAGACAGCTCACGATCTTCCGAATTGGGAAATCGCTCGTCAAAACCGCCGTTGGAGATCAATACCTGCCGGCGGAAGGCGGCCGAATAGAAGTCGATGAAGCTGATCCGTTCTTGCCCGCGTAGGTGGTCGTACTTTTCTTCGTATTCGAGTTGCACGAAGCGAGCAACCAGAGACCGTTGATCGGTGGCGTAGGTACCTTTGGCGCCGGCTATTTCTGGAACGGCAAAGGGGGCCGTGATCTGCGCCAGCCAATCCGGATGGGGCCGACAGTCGGCATCCGTAAAGCAGAGAATCTCGCCGCGAGCCTCGCGAATACCCAGATTTCGCGCCGCCGCCGCGTAGCCGCCGCGCGGTTTGGAGAGCACGCGCGTCGCCCCGGCTTGCCTGGCTATTCTGACGCTGTCATCGGTTGAGCCGTCGTCAACCACCAGGATTTCATACACCTGCCTGGGCAGAGTCTGCCTTGACAAAGCCTCGATGCAGTCGCCGATGGAGCCGGCCATATTTTGAATGGGCACGACAACTGAGATGGCGGGTGTTTGCGTTGCGGACACGCCCGGCGCACCCAACTAGGCCCCTTCCTGAGCGGCTTCCAGCATGGCGCTCTCCAGCCGGCTTCCTTTGATTGCCGCGATGCCGCCCAAAACGATCTGCGGCAGGAGAATCACCAGATGGAATATGATCGTGTAAGCCAGGATAACGCCGCCATTGCCCTCGCCAAAGAAGCGGAGCATGTAGGCCACCAGGAACTCAAAGACGCCTACACTGGCCGGCGCCCATGAGGGCAACGTGCCGATCGACAGCACACTGTGTATGGCGGCTCCGCTGACAAGGCCCAGGTCAATGTTCAGTGCCCTGAAAAGGATTAAGGGTGTAAGCACATACAGCATGCCAATCAACAGGGAACTGGCTAATAAGCCGGCGACTGCCCGGCTGCTGCGGAGGGCAACCAGCCCGCCCAAGCCTGACGTGAGTATCGGCAGCAGACGATGGGCGATACGCCTGGGGAGGCGTCTAACGATGGCCGTGCTGACTCGCAAGATAATCGGTGTTTCATAGGCAACCAGCCACAGGAAGAACAGCGCCAGAAGGCCGGTAGCGGCAATGACCAGGCCGGAGTCGCGCACAAAGGAAGGGACCACCAGAAACGGCGCCACGATAAGGACGGTTACGGCCAGGGTGATCATCTCCAGTACTTTCTCCACGACGAGTGTGCCCAGGGTGCGCGATTTGCCGACACGCGTCCGGCGATCCACATCCACGATACGCACCAGGTCGCCCGCGCGCAGGAAGGGCAGGATCGTATTGACCAGTTGTCCTAAGTGCAGGCTCCAAAAGAGAGCGCTGTAGGACGGCAGCGGCGATTGCGGGTAGTAAAGTAGCTGCCAACGCCAGCTCTTGACCGCGCCGGTACAGACGATTATCAGCAACGCCAGCACCACGTAGCCCAATCTTGCTTGTTGGAGCGCAATACGGACCTCCGCCAGGCTTGTCTCGCGAAATACGAGCCACAGACCCAGGCCGCCGAGGATGAGGCCAGCCAGAAGGCGAAACCAGGGAATGGACCTGCTCAGTAGGGTCAGCCGGCCTGTTTGCGCGGTAGTTCCCCCTTTTTGATTCTCAGCGATCAATGTTCTATTCCAGTAAGCGTCGGTTGATCAGGATCGCGCGGGCCGGATTACCCGGGCGCTGGGGTCGCCAAAGAGAGTGAAGGTGTCGCTGACCTCACGTATGCCTTCTCGTTCCATCACCGGCAAGGCCATCTTGGCTTTCTGGAAGACATCGCCGATTCGCTCCAGGCTTTCGTCCTGCATGGCAACCAGGAGCTCTCGGGCAAATGGCTCCTGATCGAAAGAGTATGTGAGGCTCGTCGCGCCAACCAACAATACCGGTCCCGCATTGTACCGCAACAGGGATTCCGAAAGCGAACCGATTTCAGGGTGGGCGAACAGTCCGCTAAGACAGGTGAACTGCAAAACGATTGCCGGCGAGCGGCCGCCGTTGAGCCGGCTGACGCCTGCCACTGAAAACAACTCATCCTTTCCCCACAACTCCAGACTGCCGTGACCCGTGTAGGTAACCAGCCAGGCTCCTTCGTTCCATTCCTCGGTAATGTCATCGGCTTCGGCGCCGTTCAGTAGTTCGGCCTGGGCGCGTGGGAAGGCGCTTTCTGACAGCAGACGCTCTACCAGGACGCTGAACTCAGGACTTGAGTCGTCGATGACAAACAAGGCCCGATCTTCGGCTGCGCCGGCTTCATAGGCGAGCGTTCGGGCGGCAAGCTGTTCAACTTCCTCACGAGAATCGACGGGCCATCGACCTATCGCCAGATCCGGTCTCTGGTCATCGTCGACGTCAACGAGACGCGCATCGCTGACTGTCTCACCGCTGAAGCTGACCGGGATGAAATAGGAGGGCACGATATTCTGCGGCCGCTCAATCGGGTTGTCGGGCCGTGAGGCCAGATTTCCCTGGTAATCCGTAGTTGCTTCGCCAACCAGCAGCACATATCTTGGCCTGGGTTCGACCCAATGCGCCTGTGTATGGCGGATGAACTCTCGAATGCTGTCCGGCGTCGCCTCACCGTAGCCAAACTCGTCGTAAATCTCTTCCACCGGCACGGTGGCAACCGCCAGCCCTTCAGCCTCCCTGGCCTCGACCAGCTGGGCCACGCCGGGCAGTAGCGCTTCCGTAGAGATGATGAGCAGATCGGCCTGATTGGTCTCATCACGCCAGCCGCCGTTACGCAGCGGCTCAATGCCGGCCGGCGGCCGCAAACCGGACGGCCCGGCGGCGATGACCGACATTGTTTCATCCACGCTCACTTCTATGTTACCCCGGCCGCTGTTCTCCCAGCCGACGATCTCTGTAGGGCGTTCGGGCTGCGATACTTCAAGAATTACGGGTGAAGCGCTGAAACCCCCTAATTCGATATCTCCCGTTACTCCCGAGAACGCAAGCACATCTTCGCCTGCAATAGGTGGGGACGGGTAGATCACTTCGATCCAGTTCAGATTGGAGAAGTCGAGGAACTCCTCCGGCATGTTGTCCAGGGCCAGCGTGTTTTCGCCGCTCTCAAGGCTGCCGGCAGGCAACTTTGTCGTGCTCGTGTAATATGTCTGGCCTTCCCAGAGAAGCTCGTCAACCTGATGATCATTGACGCTAAGCGCCAGGCTGTGGTCCGGATCGGCGTGCGGATTGTGTGTGACTCCATAGAGATTAATGCGCACTTCGCCGGCGCCGTCGCCAACCGCCGGCAGATCAAAAGCTACCTCTTTGCGATCGCGCAACGTCTCCCAGAACCAGGGACCGCCGGCCTGGGTACTTGGGATTTCGCTGGCATATAGATAGTTCTCCTCTAGATGCAGTTGTTGCGGGATGGTGGTCAGCGTGCTGCCGAACGGGGTAGGCATCTGCACGGCGGCGATCTCCTCACCCTGGGCATTTCCGCGCAGGATGTAGGGTCGAACATCCGAATAACGCCCGTCGGGAGCCTGCCCGTAGAAGATCAGCCGATCATCCCGGATCAAAAAAGGGATGACATCTCTTCCCTGATACAATGCCAGGTCGGTCGAAGTGAACGAGTCGAAAGTCAGGCCGGCATTCTGTAGCTGCTGTTCGGTGACCGCGTACAGTCCGCTGTCCATCACGGCAAGCTTCAGGGCTTCGGCAGTGGTCGGGGAAGACGGGCGCGATTGTGCGCTCCGGCAGGAAGTCGCCAGCAGCGCGAATCCCAGCAGGATGACGGGCGCTATGGCAATGAGAAGCCGGCGCGAAATAGCCAGTGCCATTGCGCTACTTGCGCCGGGTAGCCAGGAAAATGGAGAAGAAAATGCCGCCGGTCAGGATCAGCAAACCGCCGGCAAAGCCCAACCATAGCAGCAGCCGGCTGCTGGTTGCATTGGCCGAATCTTCCTGCCCGGCCGCGCCAATCGACCCGGCAATGCCGGTGGCGGTAGCCGGGCCGCCAAGTGAGTTGTTGGTAGCACCGTCGCCCGGCCCTGTCGTGGCGGCGCCCTGTGGGAAGGGCGTCCCGGCCGGGTAACTGGTGGCCTGGATCACCACTGGAGAGCCGGTTACGGCCGGATAGCCTTGCTGCCCGGGCAAGCCGGCAGCCTCAGCCACCGGCACGCCTACGCCAGCCGCGCCGGCCCCCGGGCCGGCCGGGGTAGCCGTGCCGAAGCGAAACGCGGTCGGCGTGGGTCCCAGTGGGCGAGGTGTAAACGTGGTGGTTGCCAACTCGGGCGTTTCGGTCGGCTCTAGAGTGTTTTCCGGCGTGGGTTCGGGAGTGTCGCTGGATGCCGGAGTGTCTGTGGGCGATGGTGTGGCTGTCGGCTCAGTGGTACTGGTGGGCAACGATGTGCTGGCAGGAGGCGGTTCGTTGCCTCCGCCGGGTGGATCGATCCCGCCGGACGGCGGATCCACAAACACTTCGATTGTGGCCAGAATGACCTCATTGTTGTTGGTCTCCACCTCAACCAACTGGTACCAGTAAGTGGAGCCGTTCTCCGCGGTATCGTCTACTCTCTCGTAAGTGGCGCCGGCCTGTGTGTTGCCGACTGCCGGCACCAGGCCGATATTCTCCAGGAACTCAAACGGTCCGGCCGCGCTGGGCGCGCGCATTATCTTGAAGGCCGCCGTGTTCTGTTCGGTGCCCGTCTCCCACTCCAGGCGCACACTGTTGTCCAGCGGAACCCCGCGGAAATAGCGTAATCCGACGGCCGTGGGGCTCTGGGCGGTGCTCTTGAGACCGCCAAAGCCCAGCAAGGCCAGGAGAATTAAGCCGGATACCAGCGACGTGATTTGCATTTGCATGGAATCGTGCCCATCCAGAAGCGCACTGCTCAGAAATGCCGGTCGGCATCTCTAGAGTACTCTCATTATGCCACGTCAGGACACTCCGGACGAATGAATGTATCGCCAGATACCGCTCTCTTCATCATCTGCTAAAAGCTGCCATACAGGTCACGATGTGAGTGGGGACGATTGCCGGATACGCTATTGTCGTGACATGATAGGCAAGTACAAGGCGCCGGACGCGCCGACCAGAACTGTGTGTGAATCGCTGTTGTTGCTGGTGTTCCCATCCAGCCCACCGACGCCGGAGACGACGGCGCCATTGGTTACACTATCACCGGCAAAACCGGCTGCCAGCTCAGCCACCAGATCGATGGTAATCACTTCTCCACGGGCCAGCTCATCCACAAACTCCATGGTCACCTTGTTACCGCTGATTGACACTGTCATACCGGCTGACGCAGTGGCGGAGACATAGCTCAAGCCGTTGGGCAGCGTGTCGACCAAGGTTGGTCGGCTGGCATACAGCCCTTCGTTTTCAATCGTCAGCCGGAAGGTCACTTGTTCGCCGGGCTCGACGCTGAACTGGCTGGATCCCTTATCCAGGGACAGGTCGGGGCGAAAGACCTGCATGGCCGGGTCGCCCTGCAACAAGAAGCTGTAGAGCTCAGATTCATGCCAGCCGCCGAGTACGTAATGCACTTTGGCATAATTGATCGCATCACCGATGGCGGTCTGGTTTTCTGAGAAAAGTCCATCATAGAAGCGGGTGGCCAGGGCGGTGTGTTCCGGGGTCACACCGAGACCGGTGCTGGACCAATGGGCAACGCTGCCCGCGCCATCCAGCGCCAGGAATGTCTCGCTCAGCGCATCGACGCCGGGGTATGCGTGATTGCCGTCCAGACAGTCCATACTGGTGATGATGACCGGGTTCGGCTCACCGATAGTCGGATACCACCAGGAAGTGTCATTGGCGGACAATATTGCGTAGTTCTTGCCCCAATCTCGGACACTGCCGTGACCACGATAGTTCAGCAGCGTGACCCCATCGTCAGGATGGTTGACCATTAGTTCGCGCATCGCTGCGCGCAAGTTGTCGGTGTCGCCGGCGGATGGATTGTCGGGTAGACACATGTGGATTTTTAGGAACTCGCTGGGAATGTGGGTGCTGGTGCTATGGTTCTCGGCGCAGAAGTCACCCGCCATTGGGTCGAAGGCGTCGGCAACAAATAGTATCTTTCGTCTCCATGGGCTTGGCTCCACGTGCTGCGTTTCGAAGTCAATGATTTTCGCCACTACGGCTTCCGCCTCGGCAGGGCTTTCGACCGCCAGGCGGCCAATCCCCAGTTCGGGCAATAGATCGTCGTCCATGAGCACAAAGGTGTAGTCGGATGTGCTCAAACCGCTATAACGATCCTTGAAGGTGACGTCAGTGATCACGAAATGGGCCTGCTCACTGCCCCAGTTGACACAGTCTGCCCCGTATTGCTGAATCGCGCAGGGAAGCTGGCGGGGGTTGTATGTGGCGTCGCCCACCAGGAGCGCGTAAGTTGGGGCGGGACCCCAGTCCTGAAGGCCATGGTCCAGATAGTCGCGAATGGCCGCTGGCACTGGAAAGCCGTAGCCGTACTGGTTGATCACGTCCGCATAATTCACCACGTGTTTCTTCAGGCTGCTAAAGGCCGGCTGGGCGCGGTGCGTTGCCAGGTTATTCGCCGCCCCAAGGAAATCCGCATAGGAGATGGCCACCCAGTCGGCTCCACCGGCGGGCGGCTCGATGTTCGGAACATCGTAGCGCGTGATTTCCAATGGGTTGAGCAGACTGGCGCTGGTTGTGGCAATGTACTCTCCGCTCGTGCGGACACTGCCGAAGGTCCACTGATAGGGACCGCTGCCGCTGATGTTGTCTGCTGTCATCGGGATGCGCCGGGGGATGCGGTGGTTGGTGACATCCCAGACGACAGCGTTGTCGGGATTGCCGGCGTTGAAGCCGCTGATCACAAAGGTATTTGGCCCACTGTCGACCGAAAACTGCAGCAAATTGCCTATGGCACTGAAGCGTCGCGGATATTCGACCGTTACGCGATTAACATAGTAGGTTTCAGTGGAGGCGTTGTCCCCTGTGCGCACGACGATTCCGATTGTGTTGTCCCCATCAACGAGCGACGTGATCGGCGTCGTGGCGACGATGTTTATGTTTTGGCGTTCGAGCCATTGGGCGCCGGCGGCATATTGGGGGGCGTCATTGGCGAAAATCTCCAGGCTATGCTGCCATGTCTCGTTCGTCCTATTGAGCACTTCCGCGGTCAGTACTGCATCCGGGCCGCTGTCGGCCGGATCAGGCAATTCCAGCTCAATGGTCCGGGTCAAAACTGGTGACGCGGATGGCTTCTCAATGCCGGTCAAGTACCAGGCGTCCGGCTCGTTCGGAAAGCTGTCCCATGAATCCGTGCGTGTCAACTGAAACAGCAACTCCTCTTCCAGCGTGATACTCTCCGGGAAACTGTCCGGCACCGGGTGGCTGGTTGGATTGCCGGTATCGGCGATCTGTGTCGGGCTACCGCCGGCCCACAGCCAGTAGTAGTTGCGGTTATCGGGAATAAACTGCCTTTCAAGACGCGAGCCATCGAACTCCCAGCCAAAGAAGCGCACGGCTTCGCCCGGCTCGAAGCGATTGTCCGCGTCGCCGACAAAGTCGTAAGCAACGGTAAGGCCGCGATAAAGCATCTGAAAAGTGTTCGGATCTACACTGTCCACCGGCATGCCGGCGATGGCCAGGTCTGTATAGGAAAGTTCGTAGATGCCGTCCTGATTCACCTCAATGCGATAGGCATCGCTGCCAACCGGCAGCTTTGTCTCGCCGCTTGCCGGCGAGTGCGGCCGGCTGCGCCAGCCCCCTGCGATGTCGAAGTTCAGCACCGCATCCGAAAGCGCCCCGACAATCGCATCGTCATAGGCTGGAACCGGGTTGAGGTCCGTCAGGTCGGCGCCCAGGAAGGTGATGCTAACTTCGAGTTGCCGGCTGTGCTCCACGGTCTGAGCAACCGGGTTGTAGCGCAAGGGGAAAAGTCTCAACTCTACCAGCCGCAGGTCACGCAAGTACATCGGCTCGGAAATCGAGTGGAGCGTTTCAGGGAAAACGGCGTCTGAGTTGTAGATGGAGCCGTCGCGCCGGAAATCCAGGTAGCTGTCCGGCTGTGACGCCATAACGGCAATGTCCGTTTCACCTACCGTGTTGACCGCAGGAGCAGGTGGTACTACGATTTGCGCCGGGACCCGCCGTCCGTCTGATTCGTGCACCGTAATGGCGGCAGTCGCTTCCGGGGGAAGGGCAACATAGGCGGCGAAATATGGCAGCGCCGGCGATCCGGGTTCGTGGATCCGGGCGTTTAACCCCTCCGCCTGTAGTAAGCCGTCCTCACTCTGAAAGAAGGTAGGTGTTGACAGCCGGAAGGTGAGGCCGGTGACGGACGAATGGGTGACGTCAACATGGCTACTGTCTGGAGCCGCGGCCGCGCCGGCTGATGGTGGGTTGCTCCGGGTAAGGGGCAATAGCGCGCCAAGCAATATCGAAGAGGACAATAGTAGTCTGAAAGCACTTTGCAGGAGCATATTATGAACCTCAGCAGGTTGTACAGGCGCGGGCGCTCATTACTATGCGCCGGCCGGATGTGAGCCTTCCCCTCAAGGCCCACCTCAGTGACTGCGATTAAGCAGCGATCTTCCAGACGAGCAGACCTCGAGCATCCAGTTCCGTCAGGAATTGGTGCATGTCAGTCCTTAGTTGTTCGCTGGAGACTGCGTAACGCTGCAGCAGCAAGCCTTCCAGGTCTGCCACAGTGCTCTTACCATCCAGAAGTCGCCAAACATCTGCCCCAACTCCGTTGAGCACCCTGACCGCCCCGGCCCCCGGCGAAACGATGACCACGCCGTCGTCAAGTTCCCGCCAGATTACATCGGCCGAATGCATAGGAGCAAGTCCCGGCTTCATGGATTCCGCAAGCCCTTCACAATGAGAAACAAACCCACGAATATTGAGAGAGCGGCCGCTACAGGCACCCACCAGGCGACGTAAGGTGCAGTGTATTCAATGATTTCGTGCTGCTCACGGCTATTATCGAGTTCCACGTCTTCCAGACGGTAATAATATGTTTCTCCGGCAGTCACGCTTGCATCTACAAAGGAATAGCTGGAGCCGGACGTGGCATCACCGCTGCTGGGAATCAGCCCGTTATTCAGAAGCTCAAAGTCGCCGTCCGGCTGATCACTGCGATAGACGTTGAAACCCGCCGTGTCGATTTCCGTCTCCGTCTCCCAGTCTATGCGAATGGGCGTAGGATTGGCGAGCTGGGAAATAATGATAGCGGCGGCGAGGAGCAGCCATAGGACCCCGATAAAGAGCAGTATGCGTTGTGAAGCTCTTTCCTGGCTAACTGCCTGCACATGACTCATGAGCGTTTGCCGAGCGACAGCCATTCAGGTAACCGCAGTCCGCCCCGTCCTGTGCGCCGCCTGCTGCCCTTCGAGGCATAATCATAGTAACGATGGTAGTCTTCGTAATAGTAGCCAGCGGATCCAACCTTGAGCTGGTTGATGACCGCACCCAGGATGTTGGCGCCGCTGTTCCGCAATCGCTCGGCGGCCTGGGCGACTGAGTGCTGCCGGGTCTGTCCGGCATCCACGATTAGGACGCAACCGTTAACCTGGGGCGCAAGGATGATGGCGTCGGCGACGGTCAGCGTGGGCGGGGTGTCAAAGATGACCATGTCCGCCTCGTCGCAAAGCACCTCAATGATGTTGCCCATCCGCTGCGAATTGAGCAGCTCGGAAGGGTTTGGCGGTATCGGCCCGCTGGTAAGTAGCCGCAAGCCGGCAACCTTGGTCTGTTGCAGATGATCGGTAATAGCCACCGTGCTGTCCAGCAACGCTGATGTCAAGCCGCGATTATTTGGCAAGGCGAACATTTGATGCTGTGTGGGCCGGCGCAGGTCGGAGTCAACGACAATTACTTGTTTGCCAGTCTGAGCCATCACCACGCCCAGGTTCGCGCTGATGGTGGACTTGCCTTCACCCGGCGACGAGCTGGTAATCACCAGCGTCTTGAGCTCGTCATCAATGGCGGCAAAGCCCAGGTTGGTACGAATCACTCGAAAAGCTTCCGAGATTGGCGAACGTGGCAGGTTGAAGGTGATCAGCCGGCTGGATAGATCGCTGCCCCTGATATGCGTGACGGCCCCAAGTGTGGAAATATCAGCCACCTGCCGCACCTGATCCGGCGTGCGCACGGTGTCGTCCATGAACTCTATAAGAAAGGCTATTCCCAGCGCAACAACGGCCCCGATAACAGCCCCAAGGATCGTGTTGGAAGAGGTCTGGGGGCGAATTGGACCTCCAGTCGACAGCGCCGGCTCCACAGGAATGAGATTGTTGCTGGCGCGCGCTTGCTCGACTCGTAGACCTTCCAGATTATTGAAGGCCTCGGTGTAACGGAGTTGGGCTTCACGGCGGGATGTCTCCAACAAGGAGAGCTGCGCCAGTCCTTCCGGCGTCTCCGGTTCACCCAACGCGAAGATCTGCGTTTCGATGGTGCCGATTTCCTGCTGCAAAGTGGACATCTGGCTTTCATAGCTGGCCATGGACTCAGCAAAACGCGAGCTTTCCCGTTCGCGATTCAGGTCCATGAAGACATCACCAATCGTGTTGGCGATCAACGCTGCCCGCACAGGGTCGGTATCCTCGACGCTGATGACGAGAATCTGCGCCTCGGACGGCGTGCTGATCGAGAGGCGGCCGCCGAGCGTGTCAGCCGAAAAAGGCAGCTCCAGTCGCGTAACGGTCTCCTCCAGAACCGGGCGAAGACCGATCAACTCGACATAAGTCGAGGCCAGGCGTTCCTCGAATAGCGCTTGCGCGTACTCATTGCCGCCGCTCTCCGGCGCTTCGTCTATCAGCAGCCGGGCCGAGGCCAGGTAAACCGGTTGGGTGTTGACATTGACCAGATACGCCGTGCCACCCCCGACCAGGGCTCCCAGAATAACCAGCCAGGCCCACTTGCGGGCAAGGGCGAAGTATCGCCTTATCTCCATCGCGACTCCTCGTTCTTTCGTTTCACCTTGTGCTGCGACCGGCCTGTACCGCGCCCGCTGAAGCGATCAACGCAAACGCGAGCCAGATGACGGCTTCCCAGGGAGCAGCGCTTGTTCCGGCAAGTCCCAGCCCGATCAAGATCGCGCCCAAATAGATTGCGAGCTGGCTGGAAGAGTGAGCCAATTGCCGGCGTAGCGGTAAGTCCTGAATTACGGCCTGATAGCGGATGTAGCTCAGGCTGGCGACAATTATCGCCAGTCCTGCTATCCAGAGCCCGTTCATGAGAACAACTCTCAGCATGCGCACATTATAGCATATGGTGGGTTGCTCTCAAGGGCACTGCTCCAAGGGGCGCTGCGTCGCCGGAGTGGCTGTGCGAACTAGCGGAGCGGGATGAGCAGAACGAAAGCCAACAGTGTAATCAAGAGTACCGCGGCTGCCGCGTACAGGAGTCTGCGCCATGAGAACAGGGGTCTCAACATGATTTGACCGCTTAAGATGCTCGGCCTAGCGCCGGGACTGTGGATCTCGACCTGAAAGCGGGAAAGTCGTGGCGTCCCCCAGTATGGTCGGCGCTGAACGAAAAGCGTTAAGTCGGCTTCGCCATCTTCGCCGGGAGAAAGGCGAACGATCTTCGGGGCAGCGACGAGGTTCAAGGAGTTGTCGGTCGATGCGCCGTGAATATTGAATGTGGTAGTCGTGTTGCCGTTGTTTCGCAGGAGCAGCCGGCATGCCTTCCCGGTGCGTACCACTTTCGGCTCGAGTTTAGCTGTATAGTGAACAAAGACCAGTAGAGTGACTTGCGCCGGAACCGACAACTGGCCCGCCCGGTCATTCTCGGCAGCTATCCGTACCCCAAATGGCCAGCGCCCTGCTGTGGCCGCGCTGGTCCGCGGCGGTGTGATGGTCAGTGTAGCGAGAGTCTCGATTCCGGGCTCAAGGGTCACGAACTCGGCACTGCTGGTGAGCCACGTCTCGGGAAGCCCGAAGACAGTCAGTTGAAATCGCCCGGCAGTCGCTAATCGGCTCAGCAAGGAGACGACAAAACGCGCTTGCTCGCCGGGCTGGATGCGCACGTCGTCCGGCTCAATGGATAGCCGGATCATCTGCGCGGGGTCCGACTCAAAACTGCCCGACCTTAACTCCACCAGCTCGGGTAGCCAGCGCAAAGTGTACGGCCCGACCTGAAGCATCTCGCCGGAGCGCCAGACACAGGGAAGGCAAGGCTCCAAGAGGTCCCCCTCCAGAAGCGTGCCGTTAGTGCTGGCCAGATCCGTCACCAACCAGTGTTCAGTCTCATACACCAGCCGGATGTGCCGGCGAGATACTCCACCTGAGGGCAGGGTGATGTCATTTTCTTCCGATCGCCCTACTGAAAGATTGAGCTGATCCAGCCTGCGGCTCTCGGGTCGCTGATCCGGGTGCGATATGATTAGCAGCGGGCCGGTCCCGGCGGGCAGAGCCTCCAGGGTGGGTCCGGCAGGTGCATTCAACGCCACCTTGGGTGCGGTCAAACTCACGCCGCCGACCATCGGGCCGGACCTTCTGGGTAGACTGTCTGCAATTGCGTCCGCCGCCCTGGACAGGGAATCGCGAAACTCCTCCGCGCTCGCGAATCGCACTTCAGGCAGCACGGCCCGCGCCCTGTTCACAATGTCGGCAATTGCCGGCAGAAGCTCAACCTCGCCATGTCTGACGCGCGGGTCTGCATTCAACTGGCTGAGACTTGACGGCTCGCCGTTGTTGTCCTGCAACGAGCGAACGCCCATCACCATCCGGCAGAAGATCAGGGCCAGCGCCTGGACGTCTTCTGCCACGGCACTCGGGAATGGCATGCTCGCCAGGTGCAAACCGGAGACTGCCTCTTGTTGCAGGGAAACCAGCCCAAATCCGACGATCTTTACCCGCAGCGGCGGTTCGCCGGGCCGATCGGGATAGGGCAGACGGTTGATGTACAAACTTTCCGGCCGGATGTCACCGTGGGCAACACCCAAGGCGTGAGCTTGAACCAGCGCATCAGCTACCTGCTTGATGAGAAAGATCGCTTCATCTACCTGGATTGTCTGACGTCGGGCAGACAACCGCCCCAAGTAGCTATCCAGGCTAAGGCCGGGGACATATTCGGTGCTCAGAAAGAATTCACCGTCATGCTCGGCGATGTCATAGATCGCCGCTATTGACGGATGGCTGAGGGCGGCGGCCCGCTGCGCCGCCGCGAGAAAGCGCTCGCTAAAACCGGGCCGCCGCGCGATTGGTCGAGGAACGACGAGCAGTGCAACCTGCCGGTCCAGGGTCAGGTCCCGGGCCAGATAGATGGGGCCAAGGCTGCCTTCCGACAGCAACGCCTCGACCTGTAACTTGGCCAATCGCTTGGTGACCAGGTTATCCATTGTCATCCGGGGAACACGGCCGGACCGGCTTCACTACTCGTCTTGTTACCGGCGAAAGGTGAGCTGATAGGTTGTGTGGGCCGGCTTGTTCAGATCGATCAGGTTCTCAACGAGTTCCCGGTCGACAGTGGACTCGGCCATGGGGATCCGCACCACAAAGGTCAATGGTTCGAGTTGCGGCGAGTCATCCTCTATTTCCGGTCTATGTCCCAAATAGATCTCGAGAATTCGCGCCAACGCCCACTTCGTTCCCCGACGCGCGTAGATCATGTGCGCTTCCAGCAGGAAAGTGCGCCGTTTCTCCTCGCTCCAGGTGTCGTCAAATGCGGCAAGGAACCAGTTTTGCAGCCAGGGCAAGAAGCCGGCGGGAGTCGTTCTGGGGTCAAGGAACATATCGAAGCTGTCGACCGTCCACTCCACCGGCATCAGAATCGACTCAAAAAGGGCCAGAAAACGGCTCATAAAGTCCGTGTGGTAGATAGGCGGCAGGTACTCTAAGTAACGCCGGCTATAACGATCCAGGCCGGGTGGGATTGGGGGCAGCGCATCCGGCTCACCAAAGCCGTTAGCGGATGGCGGCGGGGCGGGCGGCGGCGCGCCGCTCGCGGAGCGGGCACGCGGCGGCTCCGGCGCTCTGGTCCGTGCGGGTCTCGCGGGCGGTTGCTCCTTGCGGGCCGGCGGTTCGGGTTCTTCTGCTGGTGGGGGCGCCTGTTCAACGATGGATTCGCCCGGCTCATCGTACCGCTCAGTGCGCTCATCCTCAACAGGCAGTTCAGCCTCGGGTTCAGGCGCTTCCACCTCAGCCGGCTCCTCACCCTTGACCAGCTCAATGGTCATATGAAACGGGCCGATCTCTATGACGTCCCCGTCCTTCAGCGGCGAGCGCACCTCGGCCTCCAGAGGCACGCCGTTGAGCACCGTCCCGTTAGAGCTGCCCAGGTCTTCAAGCAGGCAGCCGGACTGATCACAATGAATGCGAGCGTGCTGGCGAGACACCAACGGGCTGGGTATGTGCACCTCGTTGCTGCTCTGCCGGCCAATCGTTGTTTCGCCGAGTGAAATATCTATCTTGCGTGAAAGATTTGGGCCCTCAACCGACAAAACCGCGTAAACTGAGTCGGCCATCGCTCTCTACCTCCACCTGGCTACATGTCAATTGCGCTTTTCATCGCCCGAAAACGCCTGCAACAGGGGCTGGAAGGCAAATGCTGGAGCGTCTTCTATTGGTACGTGCGCTGCGATTACCCAACTGGCGTCATTGAGCTTCCGTCAGTCTAACCAGATAGTCGGAAGCCAGCAAGTTATACTCCTCAACTTGAAGGGTGTAAATGCCCGTCAGCGGTAGGGTGAAGGTGGCCTGCTCGGATTGACCCCCGGGTCGCTCATCAACAAAGCCGCTCGATAGCTCCCCAAATTCCGGCGTCATTAACAGAAATCGCAGGTCTGAAGTGTCATTTGGCGTGAGGCTGATCGTTATCTCATCTCCGGCCTCTCCGTAAAAGTGCCAGAAGTCCAGCCGATCTTCGGGCATTTGCATGTTCTTCGTATCGCCATACTTGAGTAAGCCGGCGAAGTAGAGAAAGTCAAACGACAGGCCGTCGTCCAGTGTGAACGTGTAATCTGTGCCGCGATCGGCAATGTCGTGAACCAGGATGCGATATTCGCCATCATTTTCCAGGACGAAGCCTTCCAGCCGCTCCACCTCGCCGGCGCCAACATCGTTCCTCTCCGCAAGAATCGTGCCTTCACGATCGATCAGCTTAAGAACCGGATCAAATTCGGCCGGCATCAACAGCCCGACAGTGATGGTTGTGCCGGCTTCGACCGAAATGGTATAAGCATGGCGGGTACCAGGCTGTAACGTATCTAGGACCAGCGAATGAAAACCGACGTCGCCCATATCGACAACAGTCTGTCCGCCTGGCGTCGCGGACACGGTAGGGCTGGGCGTCTCCGTGCCCGGCGTAAGGTTCGGCGTCGGGGACGGTCCATCGGTCGGAGAGCTTTCCGGCGTGGGCGTACCGTTTTCGCTGGTTGCCTCTGTGGTGGCAGTAGCCGTCTCGGACCCTTCGTCGCCGGGAGCGGGCGAAGCGGTGCCGGCGGCGGCATCGCCCGTCTGGGTAGCCAGTGGGGTGGTCGCCGATGGCGGCGTGGATGTTGGCAAAGGTGTTCGGGTGGCGCTTGGCCCGCCGTCGCCGCCTCCCGCTCCTGAGGCAGGAGTCGCTGAAGGCGCCGCTGCTATGGGCGTGCCTTCCTGGGCCGGCAGCGGTGCAGTGGCGACGACCTCGCCGGAAGGCGTGAGGGTCATGCTGACCAGCGGCCGAGGCTCCAGCAAATCGGCTACGTCCAGGTACCACATTTCGACAGTGTCGGCGCGCTTTCCGCATCCGATTGGACCGGACCATAACCGCCAGGTGCCCTCCGCAGTGATGGTCAGGCCGGGTGGAAGCAAGCGGCTGATATCCTCAAATGCGCCGCCGGCCTGCGCCACCCACCCCTCAGCGACAATCGACCAGTTCGCCGGGCCGGGGCGAGGATTGCTGTCAACACAGGCAAGTTTGGGCAAGGGTTGAAACTCGCCGCTAATCTGGATCCGTTGATCCCGATAAGCGGCAGGATTGGCTGCGAGATTGCTTAGCGATACCGGCTCAGCGGATGCAATCCCGGCCACAAACGTGGCGCCAACTTCCTCGTCCTGATCCTCGGCGCGTTGACAACCTGCCAACAGCGCTACCAGCAAAAGAATCAACGAGGTAGTAAAATACCGTTTCATTCCGTCAGTCTGTCCAATATAGATTCGGCGACGTACGGGTAATGCCGCCAACCTATCTTTCGCCCCTTTCGACGGCTATTGTAGCAGATTACGAACCTGCTTGGGCAAGATGTGACGCTGGTGTGCGGAGGTCTTAATGATTCTTGATGACAAGATCTATGGCCGCGTTGAGGTCAGCGAGCCGGTACTGCTTGCGCTGTTATCGGCTCCGGCAGTCCAGCGGCTGACGGGCGTTCTACAGCACGGAATCAGCGCGCTGGTAGGAGTTACCCAGCCGGTCACTCGCTTCGAGCATTCAGCCGGCGTAATGACCCTGATTCAACGGCTTAACGGCTCCCTCGAGGAACAGATTGCCGGGGTATTGCATGACATCAGTCACACTGTTTTCAGCCACGTTATCGACTATGTGGTCGATGGCCATTACAGCCAAAGCTTTCATGATGAAGTGAAAGGGGAATACCTGTCGCGAACTGATATCCCGGCAATTCTAGGAGAGTATGGCTTCGATTGGCGCGACTTCCTGGACGAGGCCCGGTTCCCAATCTTGGAGCAGCCGGCGCCTCGCCTCTGCGCGGACCGGCTGGACTACTTTCTACGTGATTCTCTTGAGTTAAGACTTGCGACTCCGGCTGCGGTACAGCAGGTGCTTTCCCACCTGATTGTGAGCGATGGTCGCATTGTTGTGGGCGATCTGCCGACCGCCCGTTGGATGGCATACACCTATATTGCGGCTGACGACATGAGTTGGGCCAACTTCCGCGAAGTCGGGCTCTATCAGTTGGCCGCAGAGGCTATCCGGCGGGGACTGGCGATTGGCGCCATCTCGGAGGCGGATTTCTGGGAACAGGATGCCGGCATCTGGGCAAGGCTAATCGCGCATCCGGATACAGTGCTGAACCGGCAACTCGCCCTGGTAAATCCGGCCACGCGCTTCGCGTGGGATGAGGAGCAGCCGACATTCAGGGTAGGCACCAAGGTGCGGACCATTGATCCGGAGGTGCTGACCGAAGCGGGCCCCGTCTCGCTTTCCATATTGGATGAGTCATTTGCCCGCCATCGAGAGCGCTATATTGCGGGCAAACAGGGGGAGTGGCCGATGAGGGTGGTCACCACCGAGGCAGAGTAAGGCGCGACGGGATTCGTGCACATGCCGGCCAGTCGTGTTGTGATTCATATCCCATTGCAGTATAATCGGTTTTGATTGTTACCTACTTTGCGTTCCCTGGTTAAAGAAATCGAAGATGATGGATGACACGGATCGGGCATTACTGCGACACTTGCAGGCCGATGCGCGTCTCAGCAACGCGGAGCTTGCCCGGCGGGTGAATCTGTCCGCGCCGGGATTACAGAAGCGGCTTCGCAAGCTCGAGGAAAGCGGGGTAATCGACCGGTATGTCACGCTGGTGGACCGGGAGGCGCTTGGCTATGACATGCTCTGCTTCATTCAGGTGACCCTGCAGCGGCATGAGCCGGAGGCTATTCAACGCTTCCGGGAACTGGTGCTGGGGATGTCTGAGGTGCTGGAGTGCCATCACATAACCGGGGAGTACGACTACATGCTCAAGGTGGTGGTCCGTAACCGGAAACACCTGGAGACTTTTTTGATAGAGACGCTGACACCGGTACCGGCAATGGACAAGATCAGAACCAGCCTGGTCCTAAGCCAGCTAAAGTGTACGACCGCAATGCCGATTGAGATGAACGGAAGCGCGGAGTAGCCTGTAAGGTGTGCAGGCAGCCCAATCCCACGAGATGATTACGGTGGCCGAAGTGCGAGGAACTGAATGAACTTGACAACCGCTGAAATGAGAACGTCCACCGCCGAAGCCGAAAGAGAATTGCGCCTGGCGGAATGGGCCAGACACCTGGAGCGTTCGATGCTGCGCAAGCTGATCGGTGTCATTGCGCAGCCCGGCGTGCTCTCCTTTGCCGGCGGCCTGCCCGCGCCGGAGTTGTTCCCAACGCAGGATTTCGCGACGGCCGTCGCCGACGTGCTGGCGACTGACCAGCGGGCGCTGCAATATGGCCCGCCACTTACGGAGCTGAAGTCGCAGATTGTTGAGTTGATGGCCCGCCGGGGGGTCACCTGCCGCGAGGAGGAGATCATCATTACCACCGGCGCACAGCAGGCGCTGAATATGCTTGCTCAATTACTGCTTGATCCCGGCGGTGAGGTGCTGTTGGAGGAGATGGTATACAGCGGTATTCAGCAGGCGGTCGCTCCGCTGCAGCCGCGGATACTTTCAGTGGCCACCGACCTGGTAAAGGGCATTGATGTAGAGGCAGTCGCCGGGCTGCTGTCTGCCGGGCATCAGCCGGCCTTTATCTATGCCATCCCCGATTCACACAATCCCCTGGGCGTCAGTTTGGGTCGGGCTGGCCGGCGGCGCCTGGTCGCCCTGGCTGAGCATTACGGTGTGCCGATCGTCGAAGATGATCCGTATGGATTCCTCTCCTTTGAGGAATCGACCCTGCCGCCGCTGCGTTCCCTGAATGACAATTGGGTGTTTTACGTCGGCTCATTCTCAAAGATCATTGCCCCGGCGCTGCGTTTGGGCTGGCTCGTCGCGCCGGAGAAGTTGCTGCATAGATTGACGGTCATCAAGGAGGCCGGCGATTTGGAGTCGTCAGCGCTTACGCAACGAGCGGTCTCGGGCTATATTCGAAGTGGGCGCTTGCCGGCGCATATCGATCGCCTGCGCGGAGAATATCGCTGTCGGCGTGATGCCATGCTGAACGCGCTGGCGGCGACCTTCCCCGAGAATGTGCGCTGGACGAACCCGGCGGGCGGCATGTTCATCTGGGTCGAGCTGCCGGAGCATGTCGACACCGTTTGCTTGCTGGAGGCATCGCTGGCGCGCGAGCACATTGCCTTTGTGCCGGGGGCCGCGTTTGCCGTACCTGGCCACGACGCCGGTCATTGCCTGCGATTGAGTTTCTCAAATGTCTCGCCGGAGCGGATAGCGGACGGTATTGCTCGCCTGTCGAATGTTGTCAGGGAGTTTGTGTAGCCGGCGACTGGTGATACGCCGGCCGAACTACAGGAGGTGTGTGCATGAGCGACGATTTCTTACCTATCAAGTCCGTGGACCACGTGGAGCTTTTTGTGGGCAACGCCAAGCAGGCGGCGCACTTCTATCGCACCGGCTTCGGCTTCGCCGACTACGCCTACAGCGGCCTGGAGACCGGAAACAGGCAGCGTGCCTCTTACGTGATGGAGCAGGGCAAGATCCGCTTGGTGCTCTCCACGCCGTTTGGGCCGGATAGCGCCATGGCGCGACACATCAACGTGCATGGCGACGGCGTCGGCGTGATCGCCCTGGGGGTGGACGATGCCGCCCGCTCCTTTGCGGAAGCGACGAAGCGCGGAGCGACGGGCGCGATTCCGCCGGCCCAAGAAGAAGACCAGCACGGCGTCTATCGCTACTCAGCCATCCGCGCTTACGGCGATACCCTGATCAAGTTCGTCGATCGCAACGACTATCGGGGAACATTCGCGCCGGGCTACGTGGCTCGCTCCTCGTCAAACGGTCGCACCAATCGGCACAAGGGTATCGGGCTGGGGCATATTGACCATATTGTGGGCAACGTCGAGCTGGGGGCGATGAATCGCTGGGTTGAGTTCTTCGCGCACACGATGGGTTTCAGCCAGCTGATCCACTTCGATGACGAGGATATCTCCACTGAGTATTCGGCGCTGATGTCCAAAGTGATGCAGGATGGGTCCGGCAAGGTGAAGTTCCCGATAAATGAGCCGGCTGAGGGTAAGAAGAAATCTCAAATCCAGGAGTATCTGGATTACTATCTCGGCCCCGGCGTGCAACATCTTGCCCTTTCAACGGGCGACATCATTGAAACAGTGACCGCTTTGCGCGACAATGGGATTGAATTTCTGCGCGTGCCCCGAGCCTACTATGACTCCCTGCAGGATCGCGTAGGCGAGATCAATGAGCCGGTCGACAGGCTGGCCGAGCTAGGTGTTCTGGTAGACCGGGATGAAGAGGGCTACTTGCTTCAGATCTTCAGCAAGCCGGTGCAGGACCGGCCCACGCTGTTCTTCGAGATTATTGAGCGGCATGGCTCGCGTGGTTTCGGCAAGGGCAACTTTAAGGCGCTTTTTGAGTCCATCGAGCGCGAACAGGCGTTACGGGGCAATCTATAGCCACCGTCCGGCATAAGGAGGCAGGCAAATGAGCTACTACTATCGTCTTGGCGCGATCCCTCACAAGCGGCACACCCAGTACCGGCAGCCGGATGGCTCGCTCTATCACGAAGAGGTGATGGGTATACACGGCTTTGCCGGCATCCAGTCCATTCTATACCATCGCTATCCGCCGACGCGCATCCAACGCGTTCTGGGCAGCGAGCCAGTCTGCATCGAATATGAGGATGCCGGCATGTTGCGCCCGCGACATGTGCTATCGGCCGAGATCCCCGCCGGCGGCGACCTGATCGCCGCCACCATCCCGCTGATGGGCAATAGCGACGTGGTGGTCTCGGTCTCGCGACCCGACCGGGCGATGGGCTACTGGTACAAATTCGCGCACGGCGACTTTGTCTATTTCGTGCACGAGGGGACCGGCGTCTTGGAGACTCAGTTCGGCCTATTGCGCTATCGACCGGGCGACTACATTGTCCTGCCGACCGGCGTCATCTGGCGACTCGTGCCGGATAGAGACGCCCCCCAGCGTTTCCTGGTGGTAGAGGCGCACGGGCATATCGAGCCGCCCAAGCGCTATATCAACCGCTATGGTCAGTTCCTGGAGCACTCGCCCTACTGCGAGCGCGATATTCGACCGCCGGATGAGCTGGTCTCTTACGACGAGCCGGGCGAATACGAAGTGCGGGTGCTCTCCCGCGGCATGATTACCCGCTTTCAATACGAGCACCATCCCCTGGATGTGGTGGGCTGGGACGGGCACCTGTGGCCCTTCGCGTTCAATATCGAGGACTTCGAACCGATTACCGGTCGAGTTCACCAGCCGCCGCCGGTGCACCAAACTTTTGACGGCCCCGGCTTTGTGGTTTGCTCGTTTGTGCCCCGTCTCTTTGACTATCATCCGCTGGCGATCCCGGCGCCCTATAACCACTCCAACGTCGATTCCGACGAGGTACTCTACTATGTGGCGGGCGACTTCATGTCCCGTAAAGGTATTGAGTGGGCCTCGTTCACTGTGCATCCCAACGGTATTCCGCATGGCCCACACCCCGGCACATACGAAGGCTCTATCGGCAAGGAAAAGACCGAGGAGTTGGCGGTGATGATTGACACCTTCCGGCCGTTGCGTCTAACCAAACAAGCGCGGGGGTTGGAGGATGACTCTTACGTGTATAGCTGGCTGCCGGAGCGCCACGAATCGTGATCCTCAAGCCGGAAGAGTTGTCGCGCAAAGATAACTACAAGCTGGTCATCGGATCCGTACTGCCGCGCCCCATCGCCTGGGTCAGCACCATGAGCGCCGACGGGAAACTAAACCTGGCGCCGTTCTCGTATTTCAACGCGGTCTGCCCGAACCCGATGACGCTGGTGTTCTGTCCCGGTGTCCATCCCGATGGGCGCAAGAAAGACACCTGGCGCAACATCGAGCAGGTGCCGGAATTCGTGATCAACATGACCAACGAGGAAACGGCTGAGCGGATGAATCTCTCGGCAACCATCCTTCCGACAGGTGAGTCGGAGTTTGAATGGGCCGGTGTAACGCCGGCAGCCAGCGAAGTGATTCGCGTGCCGCGCGTGGCCGAGGCGCCGATCTCCTTTGAGTGCCGGCTGCGCGAGATTGTGGTGATTAGCGAAAGCCCCGGCGGCGGTGCAGCCATCTTTGGCGAGGTAGTGTGCGTGCACATTCGCGATGACATTCTTGATGATGGCTACATTCGATTGGAGAATTACCGGCCCATCGGCAGGCTTGCCGGAGCCGGATATACTCGAGTTACCGACACCTTTGAAATGCATCGCGTGCCGCCGCCCTGATCCAGTAGGGGAGCAGTGCGATTCTCTCTTCAGCCGATCCCTACACGTCCTCAACTGAATATGAGCTATAATTAGAACCCGGCGCAGGGAGGTAGTCAGTCCCTGCGCCCGACGTTGCATTGTATTGGAAGTCAGGTTGCGTAGAGGTGAAGTATGAGCAAGCACGATCATTTTGGTGCTTACGCCCCCTTGCTGGATGGAGTCTATTACTTTCGGCTGAGCAAGCTGCAGGAAGACGGCCTCGCCCAAATCGACCGGTTGCCATTCTCAATACGCATCTTGCTGGAATCGCTGCTGCGGAATTGTGACGGTTACCTGGTTCAGCCGGCGGATGTTGTTGGGCTGGCTAATTGGAGCGCCGGCGCTTCGTCTGATGTAGAGATCGCCTTCAAGCCGGGGCGCGTCATCCTGCAAGATTTCACTGGCGTGCCGGCAGTGGTTGATCTGGCAGCCTTACGCTCCGCGATGGCGCGCATGGGCGGCGACCCAGAGAAGATCAACCCACGCGTGCCGGTCGATCTGGTTATTGATCATTCCGTGCAGGTAGACACTTTCGGCTCGGCGGCGGCGCTGTTCATCAATGCCGAAAAGGAGTTCGAGCGCAATCGTGAACGTTATGAGTTCCTGAAGTGGGGCAAGCTGGCCTTTGACAACTTCCAGGTGGTGCCCCCGGCTTCCGGTATTGTGCACCAAGTGAATCTCGAATACTTGGCCCCGGTGGTGATGACGCAGTCCGGGTCAGAGGGGGTGATCGCCTTTCCCGATAGCCTGGTTGGCACTGACTCACACACAACCATGATTAACGGCTTGGGTGTGTTGGGCTGGGGCGTGGGCGGCATAGAAGCGGAAGCGGCGATGTTGGGGCAACCAATTTACATGCTGACCCCGGACGTAGTTGGCTTCAGGCTATCGGGCGCTTTGCCGGAAGGAGCCACAGCGACGGACATGGTGCTGACCGTTACGGAGATGCTGCGCGCCCGCGGGGTTGTGGGCAAGTTTGTGGAGTTCTACGGCCCCGGCATGAAGGCGATCAGCCTGCCGGACCGGGCGACGATCGCTAATATGGCGCCGGAGTATGGGGCGACGATGGGCTTCTTCCCCGTTGATGAAGAGACCCTGGCTTATATGCGCCGCACCGGTCGTTCGGAGGCGCTGATTACACTGGTTGACCGCTACATGCGCGAGCAGGGCTTATTCTATCGCGCCGATACGCCTGATCCTGAATACTCGGACAACCTGTCGCTCGATCTGGCGACCGTGCAACCCAGTCTGGCCGGCCCGATGCGCCCTCAAGACCGCATCCCGCTGGCCGAGATGAAGTCCGCCTTTCAGGCGGCTCTGAGGGCGCCAGTAGCCAAGCGCGGGTATGAGCTGTCCGGCGCGGACCTGCACCGCACGGCGGTTGTCTCCAATGGCCGGCCGGTTGAAATCGGTCATGGGGCGGTCGTGATTGCCGCCATTACCAGTTGCACCAATACATCGAATCCCAGCGTGATGTTGGCTGCCGGGCTGCTTGCTAAGAAGGCGGTGGAGCGAGGATTGCACGCTTCTCCCTACGTCAAGACCAGCATGGCACCCGGCTCGAAGGTCGTCACCGACTACCTGGAACAGGCGGGGTTGACGCCGTACCTGGAGCAACTCGGTTTCCACACGGTGGGTTACGGCTGCACAACCTGCATCGGAAACTCCGGCCCGCTGCCGCCGGAGGTCGCGCAAGCTGTGACGGAAGGGGACCTGGTTGCCTCAGCCGTGTTAAGTGGAAATCGCAACTTCGCCGGGCGGGTGCACCCGCATGTCCGTGCGAATTTCCTGGCCTCGCCGCCCCTGGTAGTGGCTTACGCCCTGGCGGGCACAACGAACATTGATCTGCTCAACGAGCCGCTGGGGACCGGCAACGACGGCGAGCCGGTGTACCTGAGCGAGATCTGGCCGAGCAACGCTGAGATTCAAGATGCGGTCAGGCGAGCGATCACGCCGGAGATGTACCACAGGCAATATGGACGTATCTTTGACGCCAATGAGACATGGAACGCGATCCCTGCCGCTGGGGGCGAAATCTACGATTGGGACCTCAACTCCACCTATATTCAGGAGCCGCCCTTCTTCGTTGACCTGACGCCCGAAGTGAAGCCGATTGCAGATATCGTCAACGCCCGGGTGCTAGTTAAGGTGGGCGACTCGATCACGACGGATCACATTTCACCGGCCGGCTCAATTGCCCGCACCAGTCCAGCCGGCAAGTATCTGATTGAGAATGGGGTGGAGCCGGTGATGTTCAACTCCTACGGCTCGCGCCGGGGCAACGACCGGGTCATGACCCGTGGCACTTTTGCGAACATTCGCCTGCGGAATGAGATGGCCCCCGGTACGGAGGGAGGCTTGACCACCTACTTGCCCACAGGCGAGGTGATGGCCATCTACGACGCTTCACTGAAGTATAAGGAGTCGAACACACCGCTGGTGGTGCTGGCCGGCAAAGATTACGGCATGGGCAGCTCACGCGATTGGGCGGCGAAGGGCACGTTGCTTCTCGGGGTAAAGATGGTTATTGCCGAGAGTTACGAGCGCATTCATCGTAGCAATCTGGTGGGCATGGGCGTGTTGCCGCTGCAGTTTCTGCCGGGCGAAAATGCGTCCGTCCTGGGGCTGGATGGCAGCGAGCGTTACTCAACGGTGGCGTTGGGTGATACTCTGCAACCCCGGCAGGAGGTGACGGTTCGCGCCGTGCGAGCGGACGGCAGCGAGTTGACGTTTACGACCGTTTGCCGGATCGATACGCCGGTGGAAGTAGACTACTATCGGAACGGCGGAATTCTGCACACCGTGTTGCGACAGTTTCTACAAGATTAGCACAGGCCGGTCACTCGGCTGAGCCTGCGGTGTCGAGTTCACGGCAGCCGGCGCATGGATTACATGCGCCGGCTGTTTTCTTACCTCTGAAACCGGGTCCAGGGGCTGATACTATCGAATCTACTCTAGCCGGCTATCAAGAAAATGATTGTCAGGAATAGCAGCAGGACGAGGGCCGCGATCACCCACTCCAGCCATTCGGCGCTGGGCCGCGCCGGCTTCTTTGCCTCAGCCTTGCCAACTGCCTGAGCGGGTGCTGCCGCGGCTGCCGGCTGAGGCGTCGGCGCAGGCTCTTCTTTCACCTCAGCAGTGATAGTTGCCGGCTTTTCCTCGACCAGCATGGTGTCTTCGCCGGCGTCCGAGGCCGCCGACTCAGCCGCGGTTTCGGCCACGGCCTCGGCAGCCACCACCTCGCCCAGCAACCAGTCGGGCACTTCTTCTTCCTGGCTATCGAAGTCAAACGGGTCGGCAAATGTCTCGATAGGTGCGATCGCATTGGGCTCAGCCACAGTCTCGGCGGGCGTGGATGCAGGCACCAGTGTTACCTCCGGCGCGCCAACAATAATGGTGTCGGCAAGCTCGAGTGATGGGGGCGTCACTGGCTCCTCAATGCCGGCGACCTGCGGGATGGCAGCATCCGTCGGAGCAACCCGGCCTGCATCCTCAGCCTGGGGAGGCTCCTCAGCAGGCGACTCGTCCGCCGCCGTAACGACAGGGGCCGGCTCCACTGATACATCAAGCTCGGCCAACCGCTGCCGGGCGGTCTCGTTGTCCGGGTCGACAATGAGAGCGCGCTTCAGGAATGTCTTCTTCTGTTCGGCTGAGCCGGCAGTCTGGCTCAAGAGGAGCCAAGCATCCACATCGTTCGGGTCAGCTTTGATCGCTTGAGCCAGCAAGACATGGGCCTCGCTCATGTTGCCGGCCTCAATCGCGGCGGCTGCTTTCGCTAATTGCTCCATCTCGTCCCACTACCTCCTCCTGATCGCAGGGCCGTTGCCGGCCGGTGAATCAGCGCCAGAATGGTCAATTCCGCCGGAGTGTTTCATAACGCCACGACGCAAGGTTGACATATTGTACCGGACGGCGGGTTTGGAGCAATATGGATTGAGCGTGACACCAGCAATTCCACCTATGATCGCTTAGCCGGAATATTGGACCGGCTTCGGGTAGGCGGCTAACAGCTTGCTTCCCAAGAACTGGTCCGGTCGGACGAGCTGTCGAAATGCCCTCATTTGCGCGAAAATGTGGTCAGGATTCACATCCTGGCGTAAAGTTATGCGCAGCCTGAATCTTGCGTGACCCATTGAGTGTGCCTGGCGCATACGCAGCCATGATCGTACCGCTCCACAGCCGAATAATCGAGAGAAAACAGGTATCGCCGTCAGATTCCCGGAGATTGGTCGCCGCCCGCGAGCAGGTCAGCCGGCGCCATTTTGGGGAATCATGATGTATACGCCGAGATCTCCGGCAGGAGATCGACTTTGCCTGGCTTCGCGCCGGTGGGCGACCTGTCGCCGGCTACCGTAGTTTCCTGAAGGGAGGAACAAGAATGAGACGCACTTTGATTGTCCTGTTGTTGCTGTTGTTGGCCGTTGCGCTGGCCGCGTGCGGGGGCGAAGAGGCGGCTGAGGATGAAGGGCCGGCTATGGTGGAGGAGATCGGAGACGGCGAGGGCCAGGTCGATATCATTGCCTGGGCCGGTTATATCGAGCGGGGGGAGACGGTCCCTGAGTTCGACTGGGTGACTGACTTTGAAGCGGAGACCGGTTGCACGGTCAACGTGAAGGTAGCGGCTACCTCCGACGAAATGGTCGCGTTGATGAATGAGGGCGGCTTTGACCTGGTCACCGCCTCCGGCGACGCCAGCCTGCGCCTCATTTCCGGCGGGAGGGTACAGCCGGTCAACATCGAGCTCATTGAAAATTGGGACACGGTCGATCCTCGCCTTCAAGCCGCCGAATGGCACACGGTTGACGGCGTGCACTACGGCGTGCCCTATCAGTGGGGCTCTAATGTGTTGATGTACAACACCGAAGCCTTCGGCGGCGAAACGCCGGATAGCTGGAACGTGGTCTTTGAGGAGACCACCCTGGCGGACGGCCAATCCAACGCAGGCCGCATCCAGGCCTTCGACGGCCCCATCTACATCGCCGACGCCGCCCTGTACCTGATGGAACACAACCCCGAACTGGGAATCACCGACCCGTATGAGCTGAACCGCGAGCAGTTCAACGCGGCGCTGGATCTGCTCCGGCAACAGCGCGAGCTGGTGGGCCGCTACTGGCACGACGCTTTCATCCAAATGGATGACTTCAAGAACGAAGGCGTGGTCGCTTCCGGCTCCTGGCCTTTCCAGGTCAACCTGTTGCAGGCGGAAGGTGAGCCGATCGCCAGCGTGGTTCCGATGGAAGGGGCCACCGGCTGGGCGGACACTACCATGATGCACGTGGATGCTCCGCACCCCAATTGCGCTTACATGTGGCTGAACCACTCTATCAATCCCAAGCTGCAGGGTGACCTGGCCGCCTGGTTCGGCTCCGTGCCGGCCGTGCTCGATGCCTGCACCGGCAACGCGCTGCTTGGCGACGAAGGATGCCAAACCAATGGCGTGGACAACTTCGATCAGATTAGCTTCTGGAAGACGCCGACAGCCGATTGCGACTCGCAGGACGAATGCGTTCCCTATCACGAGTGGGTGACCAACTACGTGGCGGTGATTGGCGGTCGTTAAGGGAAAGATTCCCGGAAATTTGTTGGACAGCAACGCGAGTGGCGAGCGGAATTTCCGGGAATCTGAATGAATTCGGGAGAAATCATGGAGTACAAACTGTGGATTGATGGCCGCTGGGTCGACACTCAGGGCGGCGGACAGAGCGAGATTGAAGACCCCGCCACCGGCAGCGTGATCGCCCGTGTCGTGGACGCCAGCCGGACAGACGTGGACCGGGCCGTGCAGGCGGCGCACCGCGCCTTCTACGATGGCCGCTGGTCCAAGCTTACCCCCGGCGCGCGATCGCAGGCCATCTGGCGGATGGCCGATTTGCTGGAGGCCCGCATGGAGGAGTTCGCGCGGGCGGAGGCGCTCAACTCCGGCAAGCCATATGGCTTTGTCGCTCTGGGGGCCGACCTGCCCTTCGCGGTGGACAACCTGCGCTTCTTCGCCGCCGCTGCTCGGGACGTACACGGCTCACACGCCGGCGAATATCTCAGCGGCTACACCTCCATGTTCCGCCGGGAGCCAGTGGGAGTGGTCGGCCAGATCGCGCCCTGGAACTACCCGCTGATGATGGCTATCTGGAAGATGGGCCCGGCGCTGGCAGCCGGCTGCACGACGGTGCTCAAGCCGGCCCCTACCACGCCAATCACCTCGTTGATGCTGGCCGAGCTGACCGCGGAAGCCGGCATTCCCGATGGGGTGGTAAACGTGGTCACCGGCGGCAATGAGACAGGCCAGGCCATCGTCGAGCACCCTGACATCCGCATGATCAGTCTGACCGGCTCCAGCGGCACCGGCCGGAAGGTGATGAAGACAGCCGCCGACACCCTGAAGCGCGTGCACCTGGAGTTGGGCGGCAAAGCGCCGCTAATCGTCTTTGACGACGCCGATGTGGAATCATTCGCCGCCAAGGCCACCCTCGCTGCCACCTTCAATACCGGCCAGGATTGCACTGCAGCCACCCGCGTCTACGTCGAGCAGGGATTGTTCAATGACGTGCAGGAGGCGGTGGTGGAGTCTATGCGGGCGGTGAAGGTCGGCTCGCAGTTTGAGGATGACGTGGTCATGGGGCCGCTGATCTCAGACGTGCAGCGCCAGCGCGTGCAGGGCTTCGTAGATCGCGCCCGGGCGGCCGGGGCGACCATCCTGACCGGCGGCGGCGCGCCGGCCGGCTTCGACCAGGGGCATTACTTCGCCCCAACCGTGATCCGTGATGTGGAGCAGAAGGCCGAGATCATCCAGGCGGAAGTGTTCGGGCCGGTGCTGACCTTGATGCCGTTCAGCGGCGAAGAGGAGGCGCTGCGTCTGGGCAATGATGTGCTGTATGGACTGGCGGCTTCTTTGTTCACAAAGGATGTCGGTCGGGCGATGCGCATTTCGGCCGGGCTGGAGTTCGGCACGGTGTGGGTGAACGACCACATTCCCCTGACCTCCGAGACGCCGCACGGCGGCTTCAAGCAGTCCGGCTTCGGCAAGGACCTGTCCGCGGAGGCGGTGGGCGACTACCAGATTACCAAGCATGTGATGATCGCCCATTCGTAGTCCGATGAAGTCAAGATTGGTCGGATCTCCAAGATTGGACCAATCTACGGGCCAGTGATTAGTGGTAGAAACAGCGCCTAGCCAGACCGGCCGCGAGACAGCCATCGCTTTTCGCAACGTCAGCCGCCACTTCGGCGAGGTCCGGGCGGTCGATGACGTCAGCTTCAACGTGTACGACGGCGAGTTCTTCACCTTGCTTGGCCCTTCCGGCTCGGGCAAGACTACCTGCCTGCGGATGATCGCCGGCTTTGAGCAGCCGACCGCCGGGCAGATCCGTCTCTTCGGCCGGGATGTGACCAATCTCCCCGCTTACGACCGGGAGGTAAACACCGTCTTCCAGGACTACGCGCTCTTCCCGCATATGAACGTAGGCGAGAACATCGCCTATGGGCTGATGGTCCGCAAGGTGCCGAAGCCGGAGCGAATGGCGCGGGTGCTGGAGATGCTGCAACTGGTGCGGCTGCCGGGGATGGAGAAGCGCAAGCCTTCGGAGCTTTCCGGCGGGCAACGGCAGCGGGTGGCGCTGGCCAGAGCGCTCATCAACCACCCCAAGGTGTTGCTGCTCGATGAGCCGTTGGGGGCACTGGACTTGAAGCTGCGACAGGAGATGCAGCTGGAGCTGAAGGCTATCCAGCACAAGGTGGGCATTACCTTTATCTTTGTCACCCACGACCAGGAGGAGGCGCTCACCATGAGCGACCGCATCGCGGTCTTCAACATGGGCAAGATCGTGCAGATCGGTTCGCCAACCGAGCTGTACGAGCGACCGCGCACTCGCTTTGTGGCCGGTTTCGTGGGGACATCGAACATCCTGAGCGGAGAGCCGGCGGCGGCCATCACCGGCGTCCCGCGGCCCTTCTCCATTCGGCCGGAGAAGATCCGCCTGAGCGGGGACAATGGGGAGCCGCCGCCCGGCATGTATTGCGCGACTGGCCGGGTGCTCGATGTGGTGTATGTCGGCATGCACACCCGTTACGTGGTGGCGCTGGACGCCGGGGTCGAAATGGTGGTCGTGGAGCAGAACCTGGAGGTGGCTCTGCGCGATGTGGCCGCCTTGCGTGGGACAAGCGTGTGCCTGACCTGGAGCCAGCAGGCGGTCAATTGGTTGACCGAGGAGGCGCAGAGTGGCTAGCGTCGCCGGGGCCGGCCCATCGCCCTCCATCTGGCGCAGGATTTCGACGGCGCTGCATAACCGGCCGCGGCTGTTCCTGCTCCTGCTGCTTGGGCTGCCGTTGGGCTGGATGGTAGTAGTCTATCTCGGCTCACTGATTGGGTTACTGATCCAGTCTTTCTTCTACCTGGACGGCTTCACCGGGCTGGTCGTGCGCGAGTTCAGCCTGCTCTCCTATATTGACCTGTTTACCCGCCCGCATATGGAGATCTTTGGGCGCACGGTGGCGATGGCCGCCGCCGTGACGGTCGTCGCGGCGGTGATGGCCTTTCCGCTGGCCTACTACACGGTACGCTACACCTCGCCGCGCCTGAAGGCGATCCTGTACTTACTCATCCTGCTACCCCTCTGGTCATCCTACATTATCCGGGTTTACTCCTGGAAGCTTATCCTGGCCAAGGAGGGCATTATCAGCTGGTTTGTCGGCCAGCTGGGTCTCACCGCAGCTCTGGAATGGGTGCTGAGTCTGCCGGTGATCGGCGGCCCGTCGCTCTCCATTTCCTCGCTTGGGTTAATGCTGGTCTTTGTTTACATCTGGCTGCCGTATATGATCCTGCCCATTATGGCCTCTTTGGAGCGGGTGCCGCGATCGCTGGGCGAGGCGAGCAGCGATCTGGGGGCGCACCCGGGGACGACCTTTCGCCATGTCACCTTTCCGCTGGTTTTCCCCGGCGTGGTGGCCGGCTCCATCTTCACCTTCTCGCTGACCCTGGGCGATTACATCATCCCCTCGGTCATCGGCGACTCCAGCCCTTTCATCGGCATGACCGTTTATAGCTATCAGGGTACGTCCGGCAACATTCCCCTGGCGGCGGCCTTCACCATCCTGCCTATGATCGTCATGGGCATCTATTTGCTGGCGGCGCGGCGTTTTGGGGCTTTCGATGCGCTTTAGGAAGAGCAGGGTCAATCGGTCGCCGTTGGCGCTGAACCTGGCGGCTATCGGCGTGCTACTCTTTCTGCACTTCCCGTTCGCCATCGTCATGTTGTATTCGTTTACGACGGACGAGACGACCTTCACCTTCCCGCCCCCCGGCCTGACCACGCGCTGGTTTGGGGTGGCGATGGGCCGAGAGGACATGTGGGAGGCGTTGCTGCTCTCCCTGCGGGTGGCGACGATTGCCACCGTGATCGCCCTGATCCTGGGCACGTTGGCGGCGGCGGCAGTCTATCGTAGTCGCTTCTTCGGCCGAGAGGCGATCTCCTTCCTGCTGGTGCTACCCATCGCGCTGCCCGGGATTGTTACCGGCATCGCCCTGCGCTCGATGATGGGCCTGACCAACATCCCGTTCAGCTTTTGGACCATCATCATAGGCCATGCCACATTCTGTGTGGTGGTGGTTTACAACAATGCCCTCGCCCGCTTCCGGCGTTCCGGCCGCTCACAGGTGGAGGCCTCGATGGATCTGGGGGCGGATGGCTTCCAGACCTTTCGTTACGTGATCCTGCCCAACCTGGCCACGGCGCTAGTTGCCGGGGGGATGCTGGCCTTCGCCCTCTCATTTGACGAAGTAATCGTGACCACCTTCACCGCCGGACAGCAATCCACCCTGCCCATCTGGATATTCAGCCAGTTGACCCGCCCGCGCGACAGGCCGGTGACCAATGTGGTCGCGTTTCTCGTGGTGACTATCACCGCCGTTCCCATCCTGCTGGCGCACTACCTCAGCCAACGCGAAAGCAACTGAACGGCCCGTTCTCGCACGGGACACAATTGGCCGGCAGGCATTGCCGTAACCTGATTGGACAATGATAGCGAACGCCCGACCGGCCCGCTAATAATACAGCCGGGACGCAGGCGCTTTGCTTAAGATTGTTTCGTGAATCGGGCAATTGTAAGCAAAATGGGCCTGGCAGCGGGCGGCAATCGGGATCGGGACAGGCACGTCCAGCGCTCGTAAAGAGCGCGTCAGATGGCACAACGGCAACCCGACAACGCCGGCAAAGCATCCGTTCATCTCCGCGACCGGCTGAAACTGGGCGTGCTGTATGGCGTAACCGCCCGCCTTGTCGAACGGGTCGCCGGTGTCGATGTACGCTTCGATCTCAGCGTCGCTGTAGTGCCGCATGGGAACATCGATGGTTGCCAAGTCTTCCACAGATCGATTCCCGGCTGTATCCAGCAACGCCAGGCCGGTGTGTACCTGGTGCGTTCTCCCACGAAGTAGGCGTAGCATTTGCCGGGCCTCGGTGCGCGTGGCGGGCTTGTTGAGCATCTGCCCGTCAATACTCACGGTGGTGTCCGCCGCCACGATGATGGCTGGTCCGGAAACCAGGGCTGTCACTGCCCGCAGCTTCAGCCAGGCTGTCTGCACCACGTTGATGGCCGGGTCCGGATGGTCTACCTGATCTTCGTCGACTTCTGCCGGAAGCAACTCGAAGGACAGCCCCAGCAGGCGGATGAGTTGTCTGCGTCTGGGTGACGCGGAAGCCAACAAGTATCTCATCGGAAACAGAAAACGGGACCAACGCGCGAGCGCGTGGTCCCGTTTTGAGGTCAGCGAAATACCTTACTTGATTTCGATGACGGCGTCGACGGCTTCCAGTTTCGCCTTGGCGTCGGCGGCTACTTCTTTGGTAACTGCTTCCATCAGGACGCTCGGGGCGCCCTCGACGGCGGCCTTCGCTTCCTTCAGACCCAGGCCGGTGAGTGCACGCACTTCCTTGATGACGTTGATCTTCTTCGGACCAATGTCCTTCAGGATGACGTTGAACTCCGTCTGCTCTTCCACCTCGACAGCTTCACCGGCGGCGCCGGCAGCCATAGGCATCATGCCCATGGCCATCGGGGCAGCGGCGGAGACGCCCCACTTCGCTTCCAGCATCTTCGTCAGTTCGGCAGCTTCCAACAAGGTGAGGCTGCTCAAATCTTCCACTATCTTAGCCAAATCGGCCATTTGTCATTTCCTCCGGTACTTTTGCTATGATTCAGATAACTTACGTCAGGTTGACTGAGCCCTATTACGCTTCCCAAGAAGCGATTTGGTCCTATGCGACGGGCTCGACGTCAACAGATTCAGCGTCAATACTCTCAGTATCGCCGCTGTCTTCACTCTTGGCGTACGCATCCACGACATTGATCACCTGCCTTACCCCGTTTGCGAGGGCCGACACAATTCCCCGCGACGGGCTGCTGATCATGCCGATGAGCTGCGCGCGGAGCACATCCAGCGACGGCAACGTGGCCAGCGCTTCTACATCCGCAGCGGAAAGGATCCGTTGATCGAGAATGCCCCCTTTGATGCTGAAACTCGCTTCAGCCTTGGCGTAGTCTACGAACGCCTTGGCGATGGTGGGCACCTCTCCGAGCGCAAAGCCGGCAGCTGTTGGGCCTTTGAGCATATCGCTGGGAACCGGTTTGCCGGTTTCCTCGAGCGCCAGGCCCAGCAGGGTGTTCTTGGTCACATGGAACCGCCCATCGATCTTGATGATCTCATCGCGAAGCGCTTCCATCTTCTTGACCTGCAGCTGGCTGAACTCAGTCAGAATTACGGCATTACTCTGCGTGAGAAGCTCAACATAGCTGTCTTTTAATTCGCTCCGACGAGCTTTTGATATAGCCAACGAAAATCACCTCCTCTTTGGCGAAAAAAAATCCCCATACCGGCCGGTATGGGGACGCAGAATTCCGAGGCGCACAACAGGTCCACGCCTGCGTCGCGCCGCTACTTTTACAGCATACCCACCTCGGCTGGCAGCTTTAAGCCGGGAAGAGCCCCCGGCGCCAACTGTCTACGGTAGAGTTCTAGTTGTCAGGTTGTCAATCAGCTAATTCTAGCCTATCGCCTCGGTAACGTCCAGACGAATGCCGGGTCCCATGGCGTTCGCCAGGGTGATGCGGCGCACATAAGTACCCTTCGAAGCCGGCGGCCTGTTGCGCTTGATTGAATCGATCATCGTTTGCAGATTCTCCAGGAGTTGTTCCTCACTGAAGCTTCTTGCTTTGCCCAGGGGCGCATGCACATTGCTGGTACGGTCGACGCGGTACGCGACACGCCCGGCTTTGGCCTCGCGAATCAATTGCGGCAGATCTTCGCCGGGAGCGACGGTGCCGGCTCGCGGATTGGGCATCAGGCCGCGCGGACCCAGGACCCGGCCCAGGCGTCCGACCTTGCCCATCATCGACGGCACGGCGATGGCCACGTCAAAATCAACCCAGCCGCCCTGAATCTGGCGGATGACTTCATCGTCGGCAATGATGTCGGCGCCGGCCTCTTCAGCAAGCCGGGCATCATCTCCCTCAGCGAACACGAGTACGCGCACGGTCTTACCCAGCCCATGGGGCAGGATCACCACATCGCGCACCTGCTGGTCCGCGTGCCGGGGATCGACCCCAAGGCGAAAGTGCACTTCAACAGTCGGGTCAAAGCTGGTATAGGCTGTTTCTTTGAGCAGCTTGATCGCTTCTTGCCGGGTGTACAATTGTTGCCGGTCTATTTTCGCGGCTGCTTCGTTATACTTACGTCCACGTTTCGGCATGATATCTCCTTGTGGTGCCGGCGGATCAACGCGCGCTATGACCCGCGCGGATCCTCCCACGAAATCGAGAGCGTGTGATCTTTACTCGCTAATCGTAATGCCCATACTCTGAGCGGTGCCGGCAATGATGCGCATGGCGTGCTCAATGTCTCGAGCATTCAGGTCCCTCATCTTGATCTCGGCGATCTCGCGCAATTGTTCCCTGGTCACCGAGCCGACTTTGTCTCGATTAGGGATGGAGGATCCGCCCTTGACGCCGGCGGCCTTCTTCAGCAAGTCCGCTGCCGGGGACGTCTTCAAGATAAAGGTGAAGCTCCCGTCCTGAAAGACGGTCACTTCCACTGGCACAATTTGACCCACCTGGCCGCTGGTCTTGGCGTTGTACTCTTTGCAGAATTGCATCAGGTTGATGCCCTGCGGGCCGAGCGCCGTACCGACCGGGGGGGCGGGGGTCGCCTTGCCGCCGGAAATCTGTATCTTAACTACTGCCTTGATCTTCTTTGCCATTTTCCTCTCCGGGGAGTCCTAGCGCTCTGACGAGCTCCTCCTTACCTGGGATAAGTATGCTATTCACAACGAAGGCGAGGCATGCCTCGCCTGATAAACGCCTATTCAACTATGAAAATCACTCGCTCGAAGAGTGTTTCAGACTTTCTCGACGTGCAGGAAATCGAGTTCAACCGGCGTCTCGCGCCCGAAGAACGATACCAGGACGCGCACTTTGGCGCGATCAATGTCGATGTGGTCAATGGAGCCGATAAAGTCCGCAAACGGCCCGTTGCCTATGCGTACCTTCTCGCCCACCTGGAAATTGAACTTGACCTTTGGCGCTTCCGCCTCCATCCGGTTCATGATCTTGGCCACTTCGTCCGGCCGGAGGGGGGTTGGGTCGCCGACAAAGCCGGTGACGCCGGGCGTGTTGCGCACGACGTACCAGGAATCTTCATCCATGATCAGTTGGACCAGAATGTAGCCGGGAAAGACGCGCCGCTCAACTGTACGCCTCTTGCCGTCCTTGATTTCGATTTCCTCTTCGGTCGGAACCACCACGTCAAAGATCTTGTGCTGCATGCCCATTGTCTCGATGCGTTGCTCGATGCTGTGGCGCACCTTGTTTTCGTAGCCGGAGTAGCAATGGACAACGTACCACGCCCGACCATCGCCATACTCGTCGGTGGAGTCGGCACTTTGCACTTGTTCTACTGATTCCTCGTCCCGGAGGAGGTCCTTCTCTTCGTCACTCATGCTGATTCGCTATACGCCCAGCGTAAGCTCCACAATACCGAGAATGATCCGTGAAAAGAGCGTATCCAGAATCAGCCCCAGGAAAACGGCCATGGCGGCTGAGACGCCGAGCACAATCAGAGTAAGACGCCAGGTCTCTTCTCGCGTCGGCCAGGTGACCTTGCGTAGTTCGCCGCGGGTCTCTCGAAAATAACGTATGAGTGGATTCGGCCCTTGCCGTTCCGCCTTCACCTTTTTGGGCTTTCGCTCTTCTTGCTTCTCTTCTTCTGCCACGCTTTTTCTTTACCTATCGATTTCTATGAAAAGAGCAGGGGGTGCAGGACTTGAACCCGCAGCCTACGGTTTTGGAGACCGTTGCTCTACCAGTTGAGCTAACCCCCTAAGGGTGTGCCAGGGTCACCGAGTCTCCCGATGGGGGAGATGCCGCCGGCAGCGAGGACAGTATTTCAACAGCTCCATCCGGCCGGGATCATTCCGCCGATTCTTCTCGGTGATGTAATTGCGCTCCTTGCACTCAGTGCAGGCCAGCGTGATGTGGGTGCGAACCGCTTTCTTAGCCATTCCAAACCTTCAGCTCAGGCAGATGAAGGTGAGCCACTCCATATTCTAACATTAAATGGCTCACCTTCATCGTTCGAATTTAACGAAATCTTAATCTATTCCAGGATTTCCGTAATGACGCCGGCGCCGACAGTGAGACCGCCTTCG
>CAZIKT010000010.1:0-16928 GCA_964539885.1 uncultured Ardenticatenaceae bacterium
GGATGCCTTATTGACGCAGGAGGTAACAGCGTTAGAATAGATTCCAGAGTATAGATAGATATGACCCGACAATGAAGAAAGCTTTAACCAAGGTCAGTGATCGTGGCAAATGGATGCGCCGGCAACGGCTGATATGGGGTGTCTTGTTCTCGGTTCTGCTCATGCTGGCGCTTTCGGCGTGTGGCGGCAACGAGCCCGACGCCACCGCACAGGCAAATGTCCCGGCCGAACAACCCCTGGCCGAAAACCAGTTACGCCTGGTCTGTGACGATCGCTGCGCCGAACGCGCGCAGTGCGGCACCACGCAGGACGGCCTGCTGGTCGTCTTCATGAAGCGGGATAGTCCGGATGTGAACAACCAGGATCTGGCCGTTCACGCCGGCGCGGTCGGCAGCGTCATCGCCACGCAAGGCACCCAGGTTGTGGAAGTTGCGACCGGCAATCAGTTTACCACCACCTTCTTCAACCTGTTGCTGTCCGACCAGGTGACACAGGCGTGGGTTCCCGAATGGTGCGTGGGACGTTAGCTCACACGGCCGATATGTAACAGACCCTCAATAGTGGACGGTCCGATAACTGCTGTTGTCCTGGCTGCCGGCGCAAGCAGCCGCATGGGCGAGCCGAAACTCCTGTTGCCGTGGGGGCGCAACACAATTCTGGGCCAGACCTTGCTGAATGTACGGGCGAGCGCCGTTGATCACATTCTGGTCGTCACCGGCGCTCAATACGAAGCGATCGCCGCTGTCGCTCATGAGCACGGAGTCCCCACCGTCCACAACCCGGCATTTCGTGAAGGGGAGATGCTCTCTTCGCTGCAGTGCGGCCTGCGCCATCTACCCACTGCCTGCGCGGCAATTCTGGCTGTGCTGGCGGACCAGCCACTGCTCCTGAGCGCGACCATTAACACGCTGATAACGGCTTATCGGCAGGGGATCGGCGGGCTAATAGCGCCGACGTGTCAGGGACATCGGGGTAACCCGGTGCTGATTGACCGGCGCTTCTTTGCGGAGGTGTTAGCGTTGCCGGCTGGATCAGCTCCGCGCGCCCTGTTGAGCAAACATCCGCAAGAGCTTTATCTGTTGCCGGTGAATGATGAAGGCGTGCTGCTGGATGTGGATTCGCCGGAGACATATCGCGCGTTGCGACCGCGCCAGACTGTCTGACAGAGCTAAGACGCGTGCGTTAAGCAGCCTGACCATCCCGGTCGCCCGATGCACAACCACCGTTAAGGCTTGGGAGCTTGCGCAGAGACAGGTATTATTACGCTCGCCTTCCGGCTAATACGCGGTGGGCAGAGACTCTCGATGCATAGACCAGCGATATTGATGCAGCAAACAGATAACAGATCCCGGACCGGCATCGAATTTGTGCACATCTTCTTCATGGACGGTGTTGGTCTGGGAGGCGATGATCCACAGGTCAACCCCTTTGTCACAGCGCGAATGCCGGCGCTCACCGGCCTGCTGGGGCCGGATTGGTTTTTGGCCGGACGTGGTCGCATCACTACCGAGCGACTCACTCTGATTCCGACTGACGCCTGCCTGAGTATGCCCGGCAAGCCCCAGAGCGCCACAGGCCAGGCGACCCTCCTCACCGGGCTGAACGTGCCCCGGATGATCGGACAGCACTTCGGACCAAAGCCCAACGAAGCGATTGCCGATATCATTCGCCGGGGGAACCTGTTTCAACAGGTGACGGCTGCCGGCGGAGCGGCTGCCCTACTCACGCCATATCCCCAACGTTACTTCGATGCCATCCAGAGCGGACACCGGCTCTATTCCGCTGTACCGCTGGCTGCCACCAGCGCCGGCATACCCTTAATGACGGTTGACGACTTGCGCGCTGGGCGGGCGGTCAGCCCTGACTTCACCGGACAGGCGTGGCGTGACTTTCTGGGCTACGACGATATCCCCTTGCTCTCGTTGGCGGCTGCCGGTGAGTGTATCGCATCCCTGGCGAGTGATTATGCCTTCTCCTTCTTCGAACACTGGCCGAGCGACAACAGCGGGCATCGCGGCACTTTGAACGAGGCTGTTCAACACCTGGAAGTCCTTGATATGGTGCTGGGCGGCCTGATCAACGCCTGGGATGATCAGGCAGGCTTGCTGATCATTACCAGCGATCACGGCAATATCGAGGAAAAGAGTCACAGCCGGCACACGATGAACCCGGTGCCGACCATTCTCGTCGGCCCGAAGCATGTCGAATGGGCGGCGATGGTGCATGACCTGAGCGACATCGCCGGTGTTGTGCGAACCGCGCTGGGGATTTGAACGGAGGGAGTTTCCCGGCGCAGGATGATTTCCGCTGGAAACAGCCACGAAACGCCTGGCTGTATTGTGCGGCCGGCGTGGCTGGAGGAGATTAGTCGGTTGAGGTAACGATGTCCGTTCATTCAGAGGAGTATCGCAATGCGCTGCGTCACTTTGCTTCCGGGGTGACAATCGTAACTATTCGGAGCGGCGACACGATTCATGGGTTAACCGTATCGGCGTTTGCCTCGGTTTGCCCCCATCCGCCGTTGATCCTGGTCGCGATTGACCATAAGCACAGCGCGTATCCGATAATGGAGAGTGACGGCGCTGTGTTCGCTGTGAGTATTCTCGGGCAGGATCAGGTGGAACTTTCCAACCGTTTTGCTTGGGTAAAAGACGAAGATCGCTTTGCGTCAGGGGAGTGGCAGACCGCGGTCACCGGAGCACCGGTGCTGGCAGACGCGTTGGCCTGGCTGGACTGCACTATCTATGCTCGTTACGATTCCGGAACACACACAATTTACATTGGCGAAGTGCAGGCGTGCGCTACGCCGCGAGCCGACGAAGCGCCGCTTGTGTATTGGAATCGGGGCTATCGACACCTGCAGCTCAGCCAGGGTGAAAAACGAGGTTGATCCCGAACTTCCCGCTCGATTATTGAGGCTACTGCGCTGCCCTGACTGACAGCGACCTGAAGAGGGCGTCCAGTTCAGATAAGTTGGGCGTGAAGTTGTAGACCGGCTCAGCGTTCAACTGGTCGCGGGTGTTGGTAAGATAGGAGCCAAAACTGGCAATGAAGGCTTCGGTATCAGATGGCGTCACCTGCCCACTGGCCGGCAGAATAGCGCTGGAAACCGGCATGATGGCGGCAATGTAAGTAACGCCGTCATCAGTCAATCCCTGAAACGTATAAATCAGTTCATAGTTGTTGACCAGCGATGCCGTGCTGGCGTACTGGGTGATGAAGCGAACGCCCGCGCCGCCGGCAAAGTCCAGGTACTGAACATGCGCCTGGATGATCTGTGCCGATCCCGCCGGGAAGATTGGCGGCAGCAGCGGAATTCCTTCCGGCACGTACACAGGCCGTCCCTCCAACAAGTTGCGAGTGTTCAGGAAGATTGCAGAATATTCGGGATCAGCGGCAAACTCGGCAATCGGATAGAATTGAATGGTCGGTTGATAGGCGCTTTCTGTGTAGGCGTAGTCACTGAAGGCGACGTTGATAAACTCGGGGATGATTTCCCAGAAGGGCGTGTTTTCGTTGGCCGGCGCTGCCGGCAGAACGGTAAAGGTGATGTTTTGGGTTACAGAGATCCCGTATGTAAAGCCGATATTGCCGTCGCCGGAAACTGCATTCGGCAGCGGCGTGGGCGTGACGTTTGACAGGTTTGGCGTCGCGGTCGGCACAATTGGGGTAGGTGTGTTCGTGGGAACAAAGGTTGGCGCCGGCGTGGGCGGTGGTGGTTGGGTGCAGGCGGCGAGAAGGATTAACAGCATGGCGCTGAATGTGGGAAGCAGCGCCAGCCAAAGCAGGCTAGTAGCTACCGGTAGCTGCCTCCTACCACGCAGGGTGTGAGCGAAAATGAGCGAAAACGACCTGGTCATATCGCCTGACCTGTCAATTCCTGAGTCCGAACTGTCTTTCCGTTTCTCCACCAGTAGCGGCCCGGGCGGTCAACATGCCAACCGCGCCGCCACGCGTGTCACTGTGCTCTTTGATATTGCGAACTCACCCAGCCTCAGCGAATCCATCCGGCAGCTATTGCTGGAGCAACTCGAGAAACGACTGGATCAAAATGGCGTCCTTGCCATAACTGTACAGGAAAGTCGCAGCCAACACCAGAACCGCCAGATCGCGCTGGCGCGCCTGCAAAGCACAATAGCGGATGCCCTAAATGTAGCGCCGGATCGCATTGAAACAACTCCCGGCCCGGATGCCAGGGAACAGCGCCTGGATGAAAAGCGCAAGCAAAGCCGGAAGAAGCAAGAGCGCGGCCGTAAATGGGAGCCGGACTAACGCTCCGCGTTGCCGTCAAGGAAAGCGGCATCCTTCTCCGCGGCGACGCGCGTGCCCTCGGCTACATCAACCCGAGATAGTAGAAGCATCCCAATAAGGAAGAATACGATTAGCGAGAGAACGCCCGGCCGGCTGCTCGCAAATAGCGCTACCGAAACGACGAATACCACCGGACTGATCACCGACGCAAAGCGGGACATGATGCTGAAGAGGCCGAAAAACTCGCCGCTCATTGACTTTGGGCTCAGGGTAGCGTAGAGACTACGGCTTAACGCCTGACTGCCGCCCTGCACAATGGCTACCATGAAGGCCAGGAACCAGAACTCAATGACCGAATTCAGGAAGAAGCCCCAGACGGCGACAATCGCATAAGCGCAGAGCGCCAGGAAGATGCTGCGTTTGGTATTCAGCCACTCAGCCATGCGCCTGAAAAGCAGAGGCCCGAACAGAAACGCAAAGACCAGCCCGAGCAATTGCACTACCAGCAAGATGCCCATGATGACCGGCAGGCTGCTGATGCGCAATGGAGGCAGTACCTCCACCTGCGCAATCGCCAGGAGCGTGCCGCTGCTTTCAACATTTGGTTGGTCGCTGTTGACCAGGCGTAGCTCATGCGCTCCTTCCTCTTCCGCCAGCACGTCAAAGCTCTCGTCGAAACGCACCGTGGGGTTGAAAGCGTCGATGACCAGCGGGTTGCCGTCACCATCTAGCGCCGGCGCACCGTCGATCTCGACCATCCAGCGACCGTGCTCCGGCCCAATACTATGCGTAAGCGTCAACTTCTGCCCGTTGTAAGTGAACAGAAGAGCGGCCTCGACCTCCTCAGTTGTGGCATAGACTGCCGTCAGCTCAGCCGGGTCGCAGGCGAGCGCATACCAGGCGCACCCCTTGCCCTGCTCGTCGGCTGAAACAGTGATCTGTTGCCAATCTCCGGAGAAGGTGAATGCGTCGCCGGTTACCGGATAGACCCCCTGTCCGACCGCCGCGCCAATGGTCTGAAAATCCTCTGAGGGCCTACCGGTAAGCTCCTGGCCAAGCAGCCGGCTGGCCAGAATTCCTACCAGGGGCAACATAATGATGTTGTACACTACCAGGGCCACGTAACGGGTTTGGCGCTTGTTACTCTTGCTGGGCAGGTTGCCGAAGACCAGGCTGTATGGGATGCCGACAAACTGCACCAGCAACACCGCCAGGATCAGCTCTGTCGCGCCAAAGCCCAGTTCCGCGCCGTAAATCGCCGCCACGGTGATGATGATGTTGATGGCGTCGTTGTAGATGAGGAAGGCAACCAGATATTTGAAAAGCTCCCGATACTGGCGAATTTCCCCCAGCGTTTTGGCGATGCGCTGAAAGCTGACCCGGACCACACTCTGACCGGCGGCCAGCTTCTCAGTGGCGGCCGGCGGCTCGGGCACATGCCGGAATATGGGGATAGAGAAGACAGCCCACCAGATAGCAACAGATAGAAACGACAACCGCACTCCCCAGGTGCCGGGGATTACAGTGAACATAACCACATTGACGGCTAACAGGAGGCCGCCGCCCAGGTAGCCGAGGGCGTAACCCTGGGACGAAATGCGATCCTGGTCCTGCGGCCGGGCAACATGGGGCAGGAGAGCGTCATAAAACACGTTGGCGGAGCCGAAGCCGATGCGCCCGATTACGAAGAACAGGGAGGCCAGAAACCAGTCGCCGCTGTCAACCAGAACGAGCAGTCCCGTTCCAATGACGCCGAGGGTGACGAATATGGAAAGGAAGCGCTTCTTGCCCCGCATGATGTCTGAGACCGTGCCCAGAATTGGGGACAGCAAGGCAATGATGAAGGTGGAGACGCTGAGGGTGATGCTCCAGTATTGCGTGGCCGTGGCGCTGCTGGGGAGCGTGCCGCCGGCTACCTGGCTGTAATAGACCGGCAGCATGGCCGCCAGGATTGTGGTGGCGAAGGCGGAGTTGGCCCAATCATAAAGCGCCCAGGCGCGCACGCGGCGCTTGTACTGCGCGTCATCGAGTTGTGTGACGGGAATGTAAGCGCTCACGGCGCCCTCCTGATTGACAGCCGGTAACAGGCCCAAGTGTACCTAAGGCAGAGTGGGACGCAATATTTTGCGGGTCGAATCAGGGGATGAATCGGGGAGCGAAAAGCTGGTTAACGCAGGGGTCGAAATCGTTGCCGATCACGATCCGATAGTCGTAGTCATAGGGCTGATCCGTGATCAATTCGATGTCGCTCGCCCGCTGATGCATGACAAAACTGAGTAGCCAATCGAAACTGCCCTTGTTGTTGGGAGCGTAGTAAGCGATGGTCGTCTCCTCGACCTCTTCATCCGCGGTGCTGGTGATCTCCGGCACAAAACCATACCAGGCCAGATTCTCAGCCGCCAGACGGGCCAGGTCGGGATTGTCGGCCCCATCCACGATCTCGACGAGGATGGGCGCGCGCGTGGCCCGGTTCAGGGCCGGCGGCTGGAGCAGCGAATAGAAGGTGTTCTGCATGCTCTCCCATTGGGGTAGTTGCACCTGCGCGCCGTTTTCCGGCACCACCCAGGGCTGCAACTGGTCGCCCACGATATACAGATGCTGGATGCCGTTTTCGCGCACAGCCGGGGCCAGTGCAGCCAGTTGCAGAATGCGACCGATATCCATGTTTGTATCAACCGTGTCCCGGAAAGCGTTGTACAGGGCCGGCGCCTGGGGGACCATGTTCAGGTCGAGCCCCTTGTTAAAGATGGCGCGCAGTAGCTGTTGCTGGCGACGTCCGCGGTCGAAGTCACTGGTAGTAATGCGCGAGCGCGCATACCAGAGCGCCATTTCGCCGTCCATCTCGTGAAAACCAGGTTCCAGAACAAACCACTCCCAGCTATCTTCGTCTTGCAGGTCCAACTCCGGCGACTTCAGCCGCCAATCTTCCAGGCGACAACTGACGCCGATTTCGACGCCGCCAAGTTGATCGACAATGGTCTTGAAGCCGCCAAAATCGACGCGTGCGTAATAGTGGATCGGGACGCCGAAGTTATAAAGGATGGTATCCGCCAGCAGCCCCTCCGGCCCGGTGGGGTAGCCGGCCGACGCGCCATGCGGCAGGGCGGTATTCAACCGGTTCATCATCCAGCCGGGAATGTAGACATACAGGTCCCGGGGCAGGGAGACCATAGAGGCGGTGCCTTCCTGCCGGTTGATGGACACGATGATCATCGAGTCGGTGCGCGAGACTTCGTTGCCCACCGGCGCGTCGCTGCCCAACAGCAAGACATTGGTGATGTGACTGGGGACCTCAAAGGGCGGGACCGCGGTCGGCACGGCGGTGGAGAAGGCTGCCGGGTCCGGCGGCACAAATGTCGGCAACGAATTCGCGCGCTGGGGAATGCTGGTAGGCGTCGCGGTAGGCAGCGGGGTAGCGGTCGGAATCTTGGTGGCGGTCGGTAGCGGAGTGTCTGTCGCCAATGGATTGGGCGTGTTCGTGATGGTCGGGACCGGCGTGAAGGTGGGCGGAAGGGGCGAGGCGGTTACGGTTGGTGTGGCGGTCGCCGTAACGGCTTCGGCCGCTTCCGTGGCGGCACTCGTATGGGCAACCGTCGGCGCGTTAGCCGGGTTACTGCAGGCGACCAGCCCGAACAGGATGAAAAGCGGTAGCAACCACGCAGGCGTATAGTTGCGCCGGAGATAGGCCGGCTTGCCGTTTACCGACTTCATAGCGTCTCGCCGAAGAGATGCTGGCGACGGATGAAGATGGAATACCCGACTACAAAGACGGCCACGGCAATGGCCGCCGTGCGAATGAAATAGGCCGGGTCCATGGCCGCCGGGCCTGCCCCTGAGGTCGTGCCCCACAGCACCGTGCGATAGCCGTCGACAATCGAGGCCATCGGGTTCAGCCAGCGGATTACGCGGGCCGGCGAAAAGGTGACATCGCCGACCGTCACCAGCTCTTCGTATTGATCCAGTGGATAGATGATAGGAGTGAGGAAGAACCAGGCCAACATGAGCACATCGAGGATCATCATGATGTCCCGGTAGAAGACATGCAGTGTGCCGAGCGCCAGACAAAGTCCAAGGGTGAAGACAAGCTGGACGATGATCAAGGCCGGCACCCATAGCGCATGCACAGTCAGTCCTAGCTGGAAGATGTAAAGGAAGACAACCAGTACCATGAGCGATATGCCAAAGTTGACCAGGTTGGATAGCACCGTGGCCGTGGGCAACAGCTCACGGGGGAAATAGACCTTCTTGATCAGCGCCGAATTGCTGCTGATGGCGACAGTGCCCCCGATGAGCGCCGCGCTGAAGAAGTTCCATGGCAGGATCGCCACCAGGAAGAACACTGGATACTGGCGAATTTGCTCATTAGAGAGAACCGAGAAAACCAGACTGAAAACCACCATCATCAGCAGGGGATTCAGTAAGCTCCAGAGAACGCCAAGGATCGAGTTCTTGTAGCGAACCTTCAGGTCGCGCATTACCAGGCTTTGCAGCAGGTAACGATAGCGGAAAAGCTCGCCGAAGTCGGGCAACCATCGACGCCACCTCGACTCTCTTACATCAGGCTCAATTGTCTCCGGCGCGGCAGGCCAATCTGACATCGAGATTCAGTCGCACAATAACGTGTTTCGCCGGCAAAGGCCGGCGCAGGGGCGCATTATAGCCTAGAAAGAGGCTGATGCGTAATGCGGCGGACGCCGCCGATTGTCAACCTGACAGGCGGCAATAACGAAACATGACCGGGAGTTAAAGGAGCGGTTAAGGCTGTCGCTGATTCCGGCCGGGCTGCTACAATCCGCTGATGCGTTGTAGTAAACAGCTGTTATTGGTCGTCATCCTTCTGGCGGTTTTCGTCGCCGGCTGCCGGCAGGCCGCTCCTTTGCGCCTGGAGGGCAGCGCGCGCGGCAGCGTTGTGCTTCCCACCGATCCGCCGACAACGGGCGATAGTGGAGAGCCGCCGGACGCAACCCCGGCCTCACAAGCGACCATTGGCTCAGTCCCGACAACCACCGCCCAGCCGGCCTCGCCGGAACCATTGCCCCCTACTTCAACCACTGAACCGCCAGTTTGGCCGACGCCGGCCTCACCGGACAGCCGATTCGGGCAGGCGGCGCTGATACACGGCGAGCAAGATGCGGCCGCTCAGCTGGCCCTGCATGCCCCACCTATTCGGGACGATCTGGCGCTGGCGCTGGCGTATCGGGGCGCTGTCGTCCCTGATCAGCAACCACCCGCGCTTTCGCCGCCGGCTATCGGGGACCGACAGACGTTCAACGTGCTGAACTATCACACCGCCGCCTCCAGCCCTATCGAGGCGGAGCTGCTGGCGATAAGCGAAAGTGCTTACTTCTGGTTCGACAGAGCAGCGTCCACTGATTGGCCGGATGCAGCGCGTTTGGCTGAGATTGCCGCCGGCTTCGATCGCGTCTTTCTGGATGTCACCGCCGCTTTCGGCTATCCGCCGGCGCTTGGGTCGGCTGGCGGACCCCCACTGCACGTGCTGAACGCCGGGCCGGAGGCGCTCTGTGAGTCGGGCGCCGGTTGCGGTGTGGGCGGCTACTTCAGCGCCGCCGATGCCCTGCCGCCGGCGGTCAATCCTTACTCAAACCAGCGGCGTATGTTCGTGGCAAACATCCAACAGGTCGGTGCCGACTCTTACCTGAGCACGTTGGCGCATGAGCTTCGCCATCTGGTAGAGTATGAGTACGATCGCCGCGAGGCCGATTGGGAGACAGAAGGCACAGCCATGCTGGCGGAGGAGCTTGCCGGCTGGCCTCTGGGAGCGCAGGCGAGCGGCAATGCATTCCTCTCTGACCCGGACCTGCAGCTCAACCATTGGTCCGAGAGCCAGACGTACCGGCATTACGGGCAGGGCTACATGCTCAGCCGCTATATTTACGATCGCCTGGGGGCGGATCTCTTTCGTGAGTTCGCCGGTCACCCGGCGACCGGGCTGGCGGCGATTGATGCCCTGGCAGAGGAGCATGGGTTGGCCCTCAACGGCGATTCTCTCTGGATGGATTGGCTGGTGGCGTTGGCCGTCCGCCATCGCGAGAATCTGCCGGAGCGGTACGCGCTCGGTAACGTCGGGCTTGACCATGCGACCATGACTGAACTCCCGCTCGGGCCGGCCGACTTTGACGCGACGGTGCACCAATACGCGGCGGATTACTATCAAGTTTCCGGCAGCGGCCCCTTGACAATTACCTTTGAAGGCGGTTCGCTGGTCCCACTGCTGGATAAGCCGCCGCTATCCGGGGCGCGCTTCTGGTATGGGGGGCGCAGCAACTACAGCGAAAGCCGGCTGACCCGTGCGGTGGATTTACGCGGTGTCGAACGGGCGACTTTGCATTACGCTGTCTATCACGACATCGAGAGCCAATATGATTTTGCGTACGTTTCGATCTCGCAGGATGGCGGCAGCACCTGGCAGGGGCTGGCGGCGGATGCGATGCAACGAAAGGGGCCGGCTTACGATCCTTCCGATGTCAGCCCGACGGAACGCTTCTACAACGGGCGCAGTGAGGGGTGGATCCTGGAGGAGATTGACCTCTCCGCCTACGCGGGCCGGCAAATTCTGTTGCGCTTCAGCTATCTGACTGATTCGGTGATCGCCGATCGCGGTTTCGCGCTGGACAATATCGCGATCCCGGAGATCGGTTTCTACGATGATGCGGAATCTCCGGCTGACGGCTGGCTGGCGGAGGGGTTTGTGCGGGCCGCCGGTTACCTGCCGCAGGAATGGCATTTGCAGTTGGTTACCTTCGCGGATGGGCAGCCGGTGGTGACGATGCTGGTCCCCGGTGAAGATGGACGCCTGGAGTATCCGCTAGACGTCAACGGCGAGGCGATATTGATCGTGGCGGCTTCCGCGCCGGCGACGCTGGAGCCGGCCATCTACCGGCTGACGTTCGACGCTCCCTAAACTGTCAGATTCGGGCGAGGACAGCCGCCAGGTCAGCGATCAAGTCGTCGGCGTTCTCAATCCCCACGGACAGGCGCACCAGGCCGGGGTCGATCTCCAGCGGTGAGCCGGCGACGGAGGCGTGGGTCATGGGGGCGGGCAACTCTATCAGCGATTCCACGCCGCCCAACGATTCCGCCAGGGTGAAATAGCGCGTCTCGCGGGCCACGATGCGGGCCGCCGCCTCGCCGCCATGCAGGGTAAAGGCTACCATGCCGCCGGGACCGGCCATCTGCCGGCGGGCCAGCTCGTGCTGCGGGTGGCTCTCCAGACCGGGGAAGATGACTTCGGACACGGCCGGATGGTCAGCCAGGAAGCGGGCCACCTCAGTGGCGTTCCGGCAATGGCGCTCCATGCGCAGGGCCAGGGTCTTGATGCCGCGCAGGATCAGGAAGCAATCCATCGGGCCGGGGACCGCGCCGACAGCATTTTGCAGGAACTTCAGCGTTTCATAGCGTCCAGTATCGTTTAGGATGATCGCGCCGCCGACTACGTCGGAATGGCCGCCGATGTACTTGGTGGTGCTGTGCACGACGAAGTCCGCGCCCAGGGAGAGCGGTCGTTGTAGGGCCGGCGAGGCGAAGGTATTGTCGACGCCGAGCAGCGCACCGTTTGCATGGGCCAGCCGGGCGGTGGCGGCGATATCGGTCACTTTGAGCAGTGGGTTGGTGGGCGTCTCCAACCAGATCAGCTGGGTATTGGGTTGGATAGCTGCGCTGAGCGCATCGAGATCGCTGGTATCGACGAAGCTGAAGGACAGCCCGTACTCCCGCAATATCTTATCAAACAGGCGGAAAGTGCCGCCATAGACGTCGTTGCCGGAGAGGATGTGGTCGCCGGGCCGAAAGAGGCGCAGCAGGGTGTCGATGGCCGCCATGCCGGAAGCGAAGACCAGCGCGTGTTGGCCTCCTTCCAGCGTCGCCAGAGCGTTTTGCAGCGCGGTGCGGGTGGGATTATCGGTGCGGGAGTACTCGTACCCGCGATGTTGGGCGACGTCCTCCTGCGCATAAGTGGATGTCTGGTAGATGGGGGTCATCACTGCGCCGCTTAGCGGATCCGGCTGCATGCCGGCGTGCACCGCCAGGGTCTCGAAATGCGCTCTGTCGTCTTTCATCAAGGTTGCCTCGGATTCAGAAATGAAAAAGCCCATCTCCCAGGGGAAGATGGGCTGAACTGCCAGTTGCAGGCGGAAACTAGAAGGCCTTCCCGGCGGCCGGCCCCTGATACTGATCTTCCCCGAAGCCGAGCATCAAGTAGAAGATGAACGGCAACAGCAAGAGACCAATAGCATAGCCGATGCCCTTGCCGAAAGACTTGGCCAATTCCAGAGTGACCAGAATCTGCACGACAAGATTGACGAAGGGGATGAAGTAAAGAATTACCCACCAACCGGGCCGGCCAACAATCTCCATCAAGATATAGATATTGTAGATCGGGACGATCGCCGCCCAACCGGGTTTGCCGGCTTTAACGAAGACCTTCCACAGGCCGGCAATGTATAGAACAATGAAGATGCCTGAGCAGCAGCAGGCTAGGAAATACGAGCCGAAGAATATAGTGCCAAAAGCATCTTCGTTTTGCTGCAAGATAAGGGCAAGCATGTTCTCCATATTTTTCCTCCTTAAGACCGAGAAGACGGGACTATCAACACAACTGGCGGCGGTAGTTTAGCATTGCACGATGTGAGCGGTCAAGCTACGCTGCCAGCGGCGTGCCGCCGGCCTGCGCTAGGTAAGCAGATCATTGACGCCAGTCGCGGGCCATCTTTGGGGCGGCTGCCGGACCTGCATATTTGTCGTCGCCAAAGCCCAGGATGAGGTAGAAGATGAAGGGGAAGAAGAACAGGCCCAGGGCAAATGGTATGCCGTGCTCGAATGATTCCGCCACGTCGAACGAAATGACGATGCTCATGATAAAGTTCACGAACGGGATGAAGAACAAGATGATCCACCATCCCGGCCGGCCGACTATCTGCAGCAGCACCCATATGTTGTAGATGGGGATAATCGCCGCCCATCCCGGCTTTCCGGCCTTCACATACACTTTCCATCGTCCGGCGATGACCAGGATCAGGTAAATCAGGGAGCAACAGGCAACCAACAGGCTGCCTGCGTAGAGTGTGGTGTCATCAAAGGATTCCATGTTCATCTCCTCCTAGTCGAAGCCGCGCACAGTCCAACACCGGCGTGCGAAGTGTATCATTAAGCCTATACCGCGCCAATCTGCCTGCGTCAATCGGCCAGCGGCTCACTCGCTTAACAATTCATCGGCAGCTACCATCACCGCATACAGCAGGCTGAGGCTGTCGTGGATGCCGGAACGGGCCAGGTTGTAGTTGAACTGGCTCAACTGACCGACCGCGCCGTCAAGACAATAGACTACTGTCGGCTGATTCGAGTCAAGCGTGAGGTCAATCACCCGCTGGAACTCAGTGTAGACGCCGGCCCATTCCTCAGTCACATCCGAATAGGTGGGCATGGCGGCTACCTGGCCATAGTACCCCAGGTACTCCGGACAGTTGGCGCTGCCGCCGCCTCCCTGAGCGACGCGATCGAGCAGGCCGCCCATCTGGATAAGCACGAATTCCAGGTCATCCATCTTGGCGCGCATCGCGGCTGCGTCGAATGGAACAGGCGCCGGCCTGGTGGGTAGCCCGGTTATCGGCACGGAGGTGGGCGTCACCGTGCCCGGCGTGGCGGTGGCCGGCGTGCCGGTGACGGTGGCTGTTGCGGTGGCGACAACTGTGCCGCCTACCGCCGTCGGCCCCGGCGTGGCCGAGGGCGGCGCGGGCACGCCATCGGTGACTGTGCTCAGGTCCCCTTGGATGGTCAACAACTCCCCAAAGACCCATCCTTCGGCTCCGCTCGGGCTGACTACCTGGTACCAGTCGCCGGACGTGTCGATGCCGATGACAGCGAGCGTCGTCCCCTGAGCCACTTCCTCTACGATATCGAAGGTGGTCCCCGGCCCGCTGCGCACATTCGTGATGGTGGTGGTTACGCCGGTTACGCCGGATTCCAGGGTGATGGTGACTTCGGTATTCGGCTGGGCTACGGTGATCTCGGTCGAGGCAGGCTGGTAACCGGCTGCGGTCACGTCTACCCGGTAGGTGTTCGTGGCCACATCTACGCCGACAAAAATGGCCCGACCGTCGGCCGTTGTGGCGAACGTGGCGCTAAAGTTGGTTGCCGGGTTGGTCAATAACACGTTGGCCCCGGCAACCGGCTGTCCCTGGTCGTTCTGCACCAGGATGACTACGGTGGGGATCGGCGTCTCCGTTGGCGGAAGCGTGGCCGAAGGCTCGGGGATGGCCGTCGCGGCAGGCGCTTGCGTCTGGGCCGGAGGAGGGGGGGCAGGCGTATTCGTTGCCGGGGGCAGCGGCGCGGGCGTATTGGTCGGTACATCCGTGGCGCTGGTAAACGTTGGCGCAGAGGTGGGCGTCGGGTCTCCACCCCCGCAGGCGGTCAAGAACGTCGCTGCCGCCAGGCTGAACAATAGAACCAAGATCAGGCGTTTCATTATGTTACCTCCATTCGACAGACGTATCATGGCTCGGGTGGACACGCCTGACTTTGGGGTTAGAAGCCTTCCAGAAAAGAAAGGTCTGCAATACCGGCAGCCAGGCCGGCAATGCCCTGTAAGAGGGCCAATCGATTCTCGCGAACGGCGTTATCTTCAGCCATTACCAATACATCCTTGAAGAAGCTGGTAATGGCCGGCTCTAACACTTGCAGCGAAGCAAGAAAGATATCAAGGGAGCCATCTTTGCGGCGTAGCGTTTGTTGATACGCCGCATAGAGCGACTGTTCTGCCGGCTCACTCAACGCGTCTGGTCGCAATGTGTAAGGTCCTGGCTGGCTGCGGACTATGCGCACGCAGCGCGCGTAGCTATCCAGTAAGCGACCCCAATCCGGCAATTGCATCGCCTCGACGAGCGAGGCCGTGGTCACGTCAGCGGCATAGGGATTGTACGCCTGTTCAGCCAGCACTGCTTTGACAACCGTAGCCGGACGACCGTGGTCGCGCAGCAACACCTCCAGCCGGCCGGCAATGAATGCCAACACTTCTTCACAGGTCGAATTGTCTGCCGCCACCGGCAGCAGCGCCGCTGCCCCGGCAATCGCCGCTCTCAGGTCAAACGACACCTTGTTCTTAATCAGGTTCTCGACGATATGAATGGCGGCGCGGCGCAGGGCAAAGGGATCGTTTGAACCTTTAGGGGCCAGCCCGGCAGCCGTCAGGCCGGTCAGGCTGTCCAGACGATCGGCCAAGGCCAGCGCCAACCCAGGCCGGCTGCGACTGACCGGCTGATACTGCTCCGCAATGGCCTGGGCGACTGCCGGGTTTTCGCCGCTCAGTAAGGCGTATTGCCCACCAATAACCCCTTGCAGCGAAGTCATTTCGATGACCATGGCGGTCGCCAGGTCGGCCTTGGCCAGGGTAGCTGCCCGCCCGGCCGTCTCTAATTCATCCGGGCTAAGGCCCAACATCTCGCCAATTTGCGGCGTAAGCCGTTCCAGCCGTTTGTTCTTGTCAAGCATGGAGCCAAGCTTCGCCTGAAACGTGAGCTTGCTCAACTCCGGCAGAAAATCGCTCAGCGGCCTCCCTGTATCCTTCTTGTAGAAGAATTCGGCGTCAGAGAAACGGGCGCGGATAACATGCTCATTGCCCGCGCGCACAATGTCCAGGTGCTCGTCGTCGCCATTGCGCACCGTGATGAAATGGGGCAATAGCTTTTCCCTGGAGCTGTAGACGGGGAAGTAGCGCTGGTGTTTGCGCATCACGGCCACCAGCACCTCAGCCGGCAACTGCAGATATCGCTGATCGAAATCTCCCAGCAGCGATGTGGGTTGTTCCACCAGGTTCGCCACTTCGCGCAGCAGGTCGCTATCTTCCGGCACGAGGCCGCTCCGTTCTGAGGCGAGCTGGCGCGCCTTGGCGTCGATCACCGCCCGGCGTTTGGCCGGATCGAGCACGATGCCGTTGGCCGCCATCAGGGCCGGGTAGTCGTCAGCTTGCGCCAGATGAATGGGCGGCGCGTTGCGCGGGCGCAGCCCCCGGCTGACCCGCCCGGCGTGTAGGCCGGCGTAGCTGAAGCCAACGACCTGGTCTCCGAACAGCGAAACCAGCCAGCGGATCGGGCGCGAGAAGCTGACATTCGTCGAATTCCAACGCATCCCTTTTTCAAAGCGTATGCCGGCAATCAACTCCGGCAGGGCCTTAGCGAGAACAGTCACAGCCGGCCGGCCCGCTTCATGAATGGCGGCGGCGACGTAGCGCTTTCCCGCTTCCTCGACCACGCGCAGATCAGCGACATCGACGCCCTTGCTCTGGGCAAAGCCGATCGCCGCCCTGGTGGGGGCGCCGTCCGCGCCGAAAGCGCGGTCAGCCGGCGGGCCTTTCACTTCGCTCTCGTAGTCCGTTTGGCGCGAAGCCACGCCATATACCAGCACTGCCAGCCGGCGCGGCGTTCCTAAGACCTCAATCCGCTCATATTGCAGGCGTAACTCATCGAGCAACGCGGGGACGCTCTCCTGCAGTTGCGATAAGGCGCTCTCCAGATCGGTAACCGGCAGCTCCTCCACGCCGACTTCCAGCATGAGAGTCTGCGGTTCACTGCGCAACTCGACAGCCGCCGGCTCGGCAATGGGGGCAACCTGGCCGTTCACGCGCCAGCGCGGGTTGTCCAGCAAGGGGAATTCCCGCCCCTGGCGTT
>CAZIKT010000010.1:17028-64902 GCA_964539885.1 uncultured Ardenticatenaceae bacterium
CCGTTCACGCGCCAGCGCGGGTTGTCCAGCAAGGGGAATTCCCGCCCCTGGCGTTGCTCAATGTATTGCGTTGAGACCTGTTGGGCGATGTCGCGCATACGCCGGAAATACTGCGCGCGCTCGGTAACGCCGATCGCGCCGCGTGTGTCCAGCACATTGAATAGGTGCGAGCATTTCAGGTTATAGTCATGAGCCGGCACAACCAGCCCGGCCTCCAGGCAGCGGCGGGCCTCGTTCTCATAGGTGTCGTATACGCCGCGCAGCGCCTCTACATCAGCCACTTCAAAGTAATAGCGGCAATGCTCTATTTCCGACTGGAGCAAGATGTCGTGGTAGGGTACGCCGGCGCCCCAATCGAGCTGCCATACCGCATCCACCCCCTGCAATGCAAGGGCAATACGATCCAGTCCGTAGGTAATCTCTACGGAGACCGGGTCCAGGTTGATGCCGCCGGATTGCTGAAAGTAGGTGAATTGGGTGATCTCCTGCCCATCCAACCACACTTCCCAGCCGAGACCCCATGCGCCCAGGGCCGGGCTTTCCCAGTTATCCTCCACGTAGCGCAGGTCGTGCATGCGGGGGTTGATGCCGATGTGTTCCAGGCTCTTTTCGTACAGCTCCTGCGGATTGCCGGGGTCCGGCTTCAAGATCACCTGCAACTGGTAAAAGAGCTGCATCCGGTTCGGGTTTTCGCCAAAGCGACCATCGTCCGGCCTGATCGACGGCTCCACATAGACAACATTCCAGGGTTCAGGACCCAGGACACGCAGCGCGGTCGCCGGGTTCATTGTTCCCGCCCCAACCTGGATGTTATACGGGTTCCAGACGACACAGCCCTGCGCTTTCCAGAAATCAAGCAGCCGCAGGATCATGTCCTGGTAACTCTGTTTCTCACTCATCCTCATTCCTTCAGGATCGGGCGCAGCCACCGGGAATATGGTCCGGCGGAAGCCGCGTCGATCGTTGATTTCACCAGCGGATTATAGCACAGCAAACCTGAAATGATATTCGGCGGCATGCGGCCCCAGCAATGCCAGGTATGGTCTCTTTGCCGGAAGATGGGGGCAACGAGGTGATCAAGGTGATCAATTCTGTGTAAGCGATACGCGGCGTCGATGGCGGCAGAGCACGACGACGGCGGATTGTTGCCGGGGCAGGCAGCGCAAATGAGTCCGGCTGGCGGCGAGGGCGAAAGGGGATTCGGAGCGGTTAGTCGGGCCATGGGAGCATCAGGTGGCATGAAGACAGGGGAAGTATAGCATTTAGAACCTATGTTCGCAATGCGGGGTGAGGAGGTCCAGCAATTCTGGACATGGAGCGGCACTCCCCGGAGCGACCTGCCGTTTACTCGTTGTGAGTGGTGAAGAGAGCCGCTTCCCGCCGCAGTCTGTGCAGGAATTCGACAGACTTCAGATCTCTTTCCAAGATATAGGTGAGGTAAAAGTGCATGGTATTCTCAAGCTCCGCCTGCATCGGTCCGCGCAGGCGCAACGATTGCACCGTTTGCCAATCGCGGGTCTGTAGATAACGCAATACCTTGACGGCGCCGGCGGATATGGGTCGCGCCCGGCGGTCACGCTCTGCGCAGCCGGGGCAGAGCATCCCGCCGAGTTCAGCGCTGAAAAACTGGTCTTGTTCTGCTATCTCCTCTTCGCAGACCACGCAGTTGAAGAACTGTGGGCGATAGCCGGAGAAGGCGAGCAGGCGCAATTCGCCGTGTCGTGCCACGAGGATCGGCTCGGGAGCGTTGCCAAGCCGGCGCAGGGTCTCAACCAGCAAGTCGTAAAGAGCGACATTCTGATCTTCCTCGGCCGTGAAGCGATCCAGCAACTCGACGAAGTAAGCGGCGTAAGTGGCCCGGATAAGGTCCTCGCGGACCCCGACAAATGCTTCGACCAGCTCGGCCTGGGTGACGATGTCCAGGTCGCGGCCTTCAGCAATCAGAAACTGTGTGCGCATGAACAGCTCAACATGGCCGGTCTTGCGACTTTGCGGCTTGCGCGCGCCCTTGGCGATAGCCCGAATCTTGCCCTTTTCACGAGAAAAGAGGGTCAGCAGCCGGTCCGCTTCACCGAAATCGCTGCGACGAAGCACGACAGCTTCCACGCGGTAGGTTTTCTCCCTGGCCATGGTCGTTCTCCAACCGGCAGCGCCGGAGATAGACAGGTGCTCTTCGAAGCCGCCTACAAGTGCTCCGGCCCAAAAGTGAGCGGCAATAACACGCGCAGCGTTGTCTCGCGCACAACGTTGGCCGTGTTGGCGATGAAAACCGGCACCTCCCCGGCATCCTCGGCAAACTCGGAGAGCACCTGCCGGCAGGCCCCACAGGGAGAGACCCCATTGGATGTGCATACCGCGACCGCCTTGATGCGCTGCACGCCGGCGGTGACCATGGTGAACACGGCGGCGCGTTCGGCGCAAATGGTCAGGCCGTAGGAGGCATTTTCGACGTTTACGCCGGTGTAAATCTGATCGTCTGCTCCCAAGAGAGCGGCCCCGACGGCGAAATTGGAATAAGGCGCATAAGCCCTTTCGCGGCTGGCGCAAGCTGCTGCGATGAGCGCGTCACGAGTTGCTGAATCAATCACTGAACACTCCTTCGAAATTGGAACGCGATTTAGGCCTGATATACACAGATTTCTCGTTGATGGTAGTGCGCCGTGGAGCGTGATGTCTCTTGCGGATGAGTGTCACTGTGGGCGATTTCCTTTAAGCAAGGTAAACGGCGGCACATGGGTATGAGCGAAAAGGGATACCTCGATGACCACCGCCTGCTCAACGCGACAGCCGGCTCCAATGTGGGCGTCGCGGATGATGCTGTTCGGCCCCAGCACGCAATCCTCCCCGATGACGCAAGCACCCTGAACATAGGTGTTCGGCCATACGACCGTGTCTTGTCCGATCTGCGCGTCCTGATCAATATAGGTTGTCTCGGGGTCAATGAGAGTCACGCCGGCCGCTAACCACTTCTTGTTGGCGCGCCGGCGAAACGCCTTCTCAACTACCACCAGCTCGGTGCGCGTGCCGGCTCCAAGCGCTTCATCGGGGTCATCGGTAATGAATGCCTCTACCTTGCGCGATTGTTGCACGGCCAGCGGGATCATATCGGTGAGGTAGTATTCAGGGCCGGTTCGGGCTTCTCTCAACGGCAGCCGGGGCAGATTTTCCCATAGCCAGGGAGCGTCAAAGCAATAGACGCCCACGTTCAACTCGCTGATAGCCAGCAGTTTCGCGCTATCTGAGCGCCTGCTTGCTTCGGCAACCTCCATGATATCAATGACTTTTCCCCGATCATCACGCACGATCCGGCCAAAGGAAGTGGCGGGGTCGCCGATAACGGAGAGCAACATCACGTCCGCGCCGCTCTCCGCCTGCCGGTGCGCCAACCAGGAGAGCGTTTCGCGGCGCAGGAGGGGCATATCGCCGTAGGCAACCAGGATCTGTTCCGTTTCACCCTGCAGCAGCGGCGCAGCCATTTGCACGGCGTGGCCGGTGCCCAACCGCTCCGGCTGCTCGACATATTCGGCTCTGTCGCCGATCAGTTGTCGAATGCCGCTCTCGCCGGGGCCAATCACAATGACCGGTTTCCGCGTGGCCACGGCGCTCGCCGCCTCAAATATGTGCAGGATCATCGGCTTGCCGCCCACCTCATGCAGCACCTTCTGCTTCTTCGAGCGCATGCGCGTGCCGTGTCCCGCCGCCAGCAACACGACAGCCAGGTCGTTCATCGTTCGTTCCTTCTCATTGGCGGCGGTTACTTCGTGAAGCGACCGTCTCCTCTTGACCGGCGAACGCAGGAAAAAAAGAGGGCGTTCGCCGGAACGCCCTCTGCACTGGGGTGGCAGGATTCGAACCTGCGAATGGCGGATCCAAAGTCCGCTGCCTTACCGCTTGGCGACACCCCACAGCAGTGTGAATCCTAGCATAAGGGCGGTGTTCAGGCAATAAGCAGTGGGTCTCCGCCGGTTCTCAGAGTAGCGAGACATGCTGAAAGTGATAAACATATCGTGCATTTTGTCATAGATCGCCACTCTCTTTTTGTGTAGAATGCCCATATGGCCGCGCGCGTGTCGGCCGGTTCACGAGATGGCCGGGCAGACGAGGCAGACTTCGCCCAACAATCGGGCCCTGAAGCTCCCCAACGTATTAACTGCCCACCAGAATGGAGATGAGGACGACATGACGGATGTTCGGAGGGCAGGCTCCAGTGTATTCGAGAATGTTACCCGTCAGTTTGAGAAGGCGGCGGACCTGATGGGGCTGGATCCGGATGTGCGCCGGATCCTGGGCAAGACCATGAATGAGATCGTCGTCAATTTTCCGGTGAAGATGGATGACGGTCGAGTCGAAGTGTTCACCGGCTATCGCGTCCAACACAGCAATGTACTTGGGCCGTTCAAGGGCGGTCTGCGCTATCACCCGGCGGTCAACATCGACGAGGTCAGAGCACTGGCGGCGTGGATGACATGGAAGACGGCCGTGGCGAACATCCCGCTCGGCGGCGCGAAGGGTGGCATCCGGCTCGATCCGGCACAATATTCGCAGCGCGAGATTGAGCGCATCACCCGGCGTTTCACCTTCGCGCTGGGCAACAACATCGGTCCCGAATACGACATTCCGGCGCCGGATGTCAACACCAACGCGCAAATCATGGCCTGGTTCCTGGACACTTATCTATCAACGATGCCGCCGCAATATCGGCAAAATTCGTTTCATGTGGTCACCGGCAAGCCTGTTGAATCCGGGGGGAGTGTGGGCCGCGAGAAGGCGACCGGACAAGGTGTGGTTTATTGCATCCAGCGGTGGGCGCAGGATGCTGACTTCGATCTCGGCGCGGCTACCTACTTCGTGCAGGGATATGGAAACGTGGGCTCCTGGGCTGCGCGCCTGATGAAGCCGCTCGGCGCGACGCTGTTGGCCGCGGAAGATCACACCGGGGCTATCCGTAACCCGGCCGGCATTGACGCTGACGATCTGGCCGGCTACGTGCGCGCCGAAGGGGGAGTTGCCGGCTATCCGGCCGCGGAAGCGATCGACCATGAGACCTTCATGCGCACGCGGGCGGACATCTTCATCCCGGCGGCGCTGGAAAACCAGGTCACCGGCGCGACCGCTCCCTGGCTGGATGTCCGGCTGGTGGCGGAGGGCGCGAACGGCCCGACCGATCCGGACGGCGACCTGGTCCTGCAAGAGAAGGGCATCGACCTGTTGCCCGATATTCTGGCGAATGGCGGCGGTGTTATCGTCAGCTACTTTGAATGGCTGCAGAACAAGCGCAGCGAGTTCTGGGAGCTGGAGGAAGTGGACGGCAAGCTGCACCGGATCATGATGCAGGCCTATGAGCGCGTGAAGGCTGCGGCTCGCGAGTATGATACGGATTGGCGCACAGCCGCGTACGTGGTGGCGCTTTCACGGCTGGCAACCGTGTATCGCGAGCGCGGTATCTTCCCATGAATCATCCTTGATAACGGATTGGAATCCCGGCCAAGGACGTTTGCCGCTGCCGTCTCTCATTCTCGGGACAACCAGTAGTGTTCCTGGCGCTGTGGCGTTCATAGATGGGCACGCCGTGGCCACTTGAGTGTGCATGGCGGCGTTGACAGCGCGCAGTTATAATTTATCGAGTGGGACTGGGGGCGCGTCACAACATATGGAGATGTTAATCGATGACTGAGAACATGAACCCGTTTGCAATCGCGCAGGCGCAATTGGACGAGGCAGCAGCGATCCTGCAACTCGACCCGGATATGCACGCATTTCTGCGTGAACCAATGCGGGAGTTTCACTTCAATATTCCGGTACGAATGGATAGCGGCCGCGTGAGGTGTTTCAAGGGCTTCCGCGTGCAATACAACGATGCTCGCGGCCCGGCGAAAGGCGGGATTCGCTTTCATCCGGATGAGACGATTGACACCGTTCGCGCCCTGGCGGCCTGGATGACCTGGAAGACGGCGGTGGTCGATCTGCCACTGGGAGGGGCTAAGGGGGGCGTGATCTGCAATCCGCGTGAGATGTCTCCCGGCGAGCAGGAGCGTCTGAGCCGCGCTTATATGCGCAATATCGCGCGCTTTGTGGGATTGACGCAAGATGTGCCGGCGCCGGACGTTAACACCAACGCCCAGATCATGTCGTGGATGGTGGACGAGTACGAGGTGTTGGCCGGGCGGCGAGAACCCGGCGTAATCACCGGCAAACCGTTGGCGCTGGGCGGCTCTTTGGGCAGGCCGGAGGCGACGGCGCTGGGCGGCCTGTTTACCGTCCGCGAGGCGGCGCAGTTGATCGGTCTGCAATTGCAGGGGGCAACTTGCGCCATTCAAGGCTTCGGCAACGTAGGCTCCTTCGCACACCAACTGGCAACCCGGCTCTTTGGGATGCGGGTAATTGCCGTCAGCGATGAATTCGGCGCCATCTACAATCCCAACGGACTGGACTATGACGACCTGCGGGCCCACTTCAACGTGACCGGGCGCGTTGGCGGCTATCGATCCGCGGAACCGTTCTCGAACGAGGAGCTGCTGGAGCTGGATGTGGACGTATTGATCCCGGCGGCCATTGAAGGCCAGATCACCGGCCGGAACGCGGACCGGATCAAGGCTCGCATCCTGGCTGAGATGGCGAACGGCCCGACCACGCCGGAGGCCGACGACATCCTGGCGGAGAAAGATATCTACATCATCCCGGACTTCCTGTGCAATGCCGGCGGGGTCACCGTCTCCTACTTCGAGATGGTGCAGAACGCCCAGCAATATTACTGGGACGAGGCGATGGTGCGCGAGCGAATGGACAAGAAGATGACCACCGCTTTTCACGCGGTGCACAAGATGGCCCAGGTCAAGCATGTCAGTAACCGCATGGCGGCCTATCTAACCTCGATCGATCGCGTGGCCGAAGCGGTGCGCTGGCGCGGGTGGGTGTGACATCGAAGCGGCCGGTGCGGCGCGTTTCATGACCGGCATATATGGCGAAAACACGCCCAAACCCTTGCTTTGCTCGAACATATGTGCTATAATGGGAACTGAATTTGAACGCTGCGAAGCAATGACAGAACCCAATTCGGACAGCATGTACAATACAGTGGTTTGGTGATAGCATTGCTGAAGTCGCGCTTTCGGCGTCGTTCATGTTCATTGTGGGCTGCCGGTCGCCTCGATTCACCGGTGCAGGATTGATAGCCTAGCAAGGAGAGCTGGTCGTGTTTCAAAAGATAATTGTTGCAGGGAATTTGGGTCGTGACCCCGAGATGCGCTATATGCCGGACGGCACCGCGGTGACCAGCTTTAGCGTTGCGACGAGCCGCGGTTGGACCGATCGGGCTACCGGGGAACCCAAACAGGAGACCACCTGGTTTCGGGTTTCAGTCTGGGGCCGGCAGGCAGAGTCGGCTCACCAGTATCTGCGCAAAGGGCGTCAGGTGTTGGTTGAAGGGCGCTTACAGGTCGATCCCAATACGGGCGGACCGCGCCTGTTCACCCGTCAGGATGGTACGGTAGGGGCCTCGTTTGAGATTACGGCGGAGACGGTACGTTTCATTGGTGGGCGTGAAGAAGGGGGCTATGCCCGCGACGAGTTCGAGAGCGGCGCTCCGGCCCAAGAGGAAGACGATATCCCCTTCTGATCCGGCAAAATGCACTGAGTAGTTGATGAGGGCAACCACCCAAACATTGGGCGGCTGCCCTCTTTTGCATTATCGAACCGCTATTCAGCCGACCGGCTTCCGTCCAATCGCCGCAAAGACGCTCAACGACACCGCTTCACCGGTGGGACCGGCGCAATCGCAACTGCCGGCCGCGCAATCAATGTCGAGGGAGCCTAAGCCGGCGGCTGTGTACCAGCGGCCGACTTCCTCACGATCGAAGCCCAGCCAGCGGTCGGCCATCGCTTCCCGCATCCACTGCTGATCATGGCTGTCCAGGTCGGTGATCACCAGCTTGCCGCCGGGTTTCAGCAGCCGGGCCATCTCGCGGATTGCTGCCGCCGGATCGGGCGCGTGGTGCAGATACATGTTGGCGAAGACCGCGTCGAAGCTCTCAGCCGCCGCCGGCAAAGCCGCGCCCTCCGCTTCCCGAAAGCTAACCTGCTCCATATCCGCGAACTTGTTTCGAGCAACCGCCAACATCTCCGGGCTGGCATCAAAGCCCACAATCCGGCTGGCCAGGGGCAACAGGCCGTCTATGACAAAGCCGGCGCCGGTGCCCACATCAGCCACGACAGCGCCGGGCGGCAACTGCGCGCGCTCGATGGCGGTGTCGCGCATCGTGGCGGTGAAGTAGCCGCTGCGTATCTCCTCCCACTCGTTGGCTACCCGGGCGAAATAGGCGCGGGAGTCATTCATCGCTCTAGCCCGGTTTCACAGCGCTGATCACGCCGCTAAACAGCCTGGGAGCCATGGGTAAGCTCAGCGCATGGCTCAGCTCGATCTGTGGAGCAGCCTTGTCCCGCACGGAGATATCGGTAAAGCCGGCGGACTGCATGGCGGCGACGTAGTCGGCGACATCTTCGGCTCCGCTGATACAGGCGGCCCAAGAATCCATGTCGCCGCGCTGTTCGGCGGTGAAGTAGCCCTGGGTCAGCATGTCGGAGACGGCCAGGCGACCGCCGGGCCGGAGCACGCGATAGGCTTCGCGGAACACCGCCGGCTTGTCCGGGCTGAGATTGATCACACAGTTGGAGATGATCACGTCAATTGAGTCGGACTCGACCGGCAAGGCTTCGATGTGCCCATGCCGGAAGGAGACATTGGTACGACCCAGCCTGTCCCGGTTAGTATTGGCTCTGGCGAGCATAGCGGGGGTCATGTCCACGCCGATGACCTGCCCGGTCGGGCCGACGCGTTCGGCAGCCAGGAAGGCATCCAGGCCGGCCCCCGAGCCCAGGTCCAGCACCGCCTGCCCCGGCTGAAGTGAGGCCAGGGTGATGGGATCGCCGCAGCCCAGCGATTGTGACTGCACATCCAGCGGTACGGCGTTGATGTCGGCTTCGTACAACTCGCTTCCGCAACAGTCCGCGTCTCCACAGCAGCCAGCGGCATCCGCCGGCATGTCAAATCCAGTCGCGATTTGAGCATAATGCTCGCGCACCGCGTTGCGCACTTCCTCGACCTTTTCCATCACCGATTCTCCTTATATAGACAGGTATCTATGCGTTCAGACAAAAAAAGAGGCTGATCCGCTGCCCTAAGCGACTGCCGCTGCACCTTCGCCCGGCTCGCTCTCCTCGGCTATCTCCGGCGCAAACCGGGCCATGAGCGTACCGCAGCAAAAGGCCACCGCTTCCTGATTCAGACAATAGAAAATCTGCTTTCCCTCGCGGCGGGTGCTGACCAGGCCAGCATCGCGCAGGATGCCCAAATGATGCGAAACGGTGGGCTGAGAGACTTCGCCAACGCGATCCACAATGTCATTCACGCACAACCAGTTACAGCAAAGCGTTTGCATGATACGCTGCCGGGTGGTGTCCGCCATGGCCTTCGCAAAGGTGACCGAGTCTGCTTCCATCATTGCATCATATTGACGATTATCTATCTGATAGATCATTATATTAGCCGGGTGTGATTTGTCAAGCCGTGTTTGACTGAAGTTCCGGCGACCGGTAGAATCGCCCATTGGTCTGGACGACCGTACCGTACCCCGTGATATTGAACGTAACCGGCCGGAACCAGGAGTACACCGCCCTGTCGCTTCAGGGTGTGTGACAGTGGGGGAAGGGCTCCGCTGGTTGACCCGGGTTTGAGAAAGTTATGCGAATTGTGGTTGATGCAATGGGTAGCGATAGTTACCCCGGCCCGGATGTGGCCGGCGGCGTATTGGCTGCGCGTGAGTTTGGCGATGAGATTGTGCTGGTGGGGGACGAGGCGCTCATCCGGCAGGAATTGGACAAACACGACTGCTCCGGTTTACGGATGCGGGTGGTGCACGCCGGGCAGGTGATCACCATGCTGGACAAACCCAGCCAGGCATCGCGCGAGAAGCCGGAATCTTCGATGCACGTGGGCCTGAACCTGGTGAAGAATGGCGAGGCGGACGCTTTCGTCTCCGCCGGCAACACAGGCGGTGTGCTGGCTGTGGCGATGTTGCACACGCTGCGCCGGATTCGCGGCGTCAAGCGACCGTCGCTGGGCATCATCTTCCCGCTGGCGAACCGACCGCTGCTCACTGACAGCGGGGCCAATGCTGATTGCAGGCCGGATTTCCTGTTGCAGTTTGCCCAGATGGGCAGCATTTACGTTGAGAGGGTGAGGGGGATTGCCAATCCGCGCATCGCCCTGATCTCCAACGGCGAGGAAGAGGGTAAGGGAAACGAATTGATCCGGGAGACTATACCCCTGTTGCGGGACAGCGGGCTCAACTACATTGGCGTGGCCGAGCCGAAAGAGTTCTTTGTGCAGGGCGTCGCCGATGTAGGCGTGACCGATGGCTTTACCGGCAACATCATCACGAAAAGCGTTGAGGCTGTTGCCAGCTATATGAGCCAGTTGATCAATAGCGAAGTAAGGGCGCATCCGGTCACGGCCCTGGGTGGGCTGCTGGCCCGACCGGCGTTTAGTCGTGTGCGCACGCAACTGAATCCCGATGAAGTAGGCGGCGCGCCACTTCTCGGGGTGAACGGTGTTGTAATCATCGGGCACGGGCGCTCGAACGCATATGCAATCAAACAGGCGGTCGGCCAGGCGCGCCAGGCTGTCCAGCAGGATATTGTAGGCGCGATCACGGCCGGCATTCAGGCGCAACAGCCCGAAGCCGCTTAGCCCCGACACAGTGAGAGGAACGGACGAGAGTGATGAGTAAGTTTGTGGACCAACGCGGGCGGACCCGGGTGGTAATTACCGGGATTGGAGCCGTCAGCCCTTTGGGCCTGACAGCAGAGGAGAGCTGGCAAAGCGTTTTGGATGGGCGCTCCGGTATTGAGCGCATTACCCAGTTTGACGCCAGCCACCTACCCTGTCAGATAGCCGGCGAAGTGAAGGGGTTTTCGCCGGACAAGTACATCTCCTTTAAGGAGGCCCGGCGCATGTCCCGCTGCTCGCAATTGGCGGTGGCTGCCGGCTCTATGGCGCTGGTAGATGCGGGTATTTCAAACGGCCTGCCGGACCCGGAGCGCACCGGCGTGGTAGTCGGCACCGGCATGGGCGGCGTTGAAAAAGCCTATGAGAATATGGACATCTATCGGGAAAAGGGATTGGCTCGGGTGAACCCGTTTTCCCTGACCAGCGTCTTGCCGAATATGCCCAGCCATCACATCAGCCTGATGTGCGGCGCAACCGGTCCGATCAGCACGGTGGTAGCGGCGTGCGCGACCGGGACGCAGGCGGTGGGCGAAGCAGCTGAGTTCGTCCGCCGGGGCGCGGCGGACATCGTGATCGCCGGCGGGGTTGAAGGCCTGATCCACGAAGCCGCGATCGCCGGCTTCTGCGCCATGCGAGCGCTCACGCTGTCTTATAATGATAATCCGCATCAGGCTTGCCGGCCGTTTGACAAGAATCGGGACGGCTTTATCTTGAGCGAAGGGGCCGGAATCGTAGTATTGGAGAGCCTGGAACACGCCACGGCCCGCGGCGCGCGTATCTACTGTGAAGTGCTCGGCCACGCCTCTTCTTCGGACGCGCATCATGTAGCCGCCCCCGACCCTGAAGGGCGCGGGGCAATCCGGGCCATGCGCTGGGCGCTGGCGGATGCCGAGGTGCCGTTTGATGGACTTGATTACATCAACGCGCACGGCAGCTCCACGCCGGTCAACGACCGGACCGAGACGGTGGCGATCAAGACACTCTTTGGTGAGCGGGCGTACGAGATACCGGTGAGCAGCACGAAATCGGTGATGGGCCACGCGATGGGCGGCACCGGCGCACTGGAGGCGATCTTCTGTGCCTACGCGCTGCATAATGGGATCATTCCGCCCACGTGGAATTACGAGACGCCAGATCCGGAATGCGATCTTGATTACGTGCCCAACGCGCCGCGACCAGCCTCCTTGCGGACGGCGATGAGCAATTCGCTCGGCCTGGGTGGTCAGAACGCCTGTCTGGTGCTGGGCCGCTATCAGTCGAACGGCGCCGGCGACCTGTCCGGAAAGTAGCGGCAGCTCCTGCTTACGCCGATTGAATGAAATAGATGACAATAATACGTGATGATCAGCGTATCGCCCGCCTGCGCAGCGCCGGCATGTGGGCGAATTTCATTGGCCTGGGGGTGTTGATTGCCGGCCTGATGCTCCCAATCATTATTGACGACGAGCGGATGATCTATGTGCAGTTGCTTGCCATCCCTGCCGGCTGGTTGCTGTCGCAAGTCGGCATCTATCTTACGCACCGCTACATGCAGAATCCACGGCCTGATGAGGTGCTTGACGAGGCGCTGAAGAAAGTGACCCGGGACAGTCGCCTGTATCATTACGTCTTGCCTGTGCCACACGTGCTGCTCACCCGCTCAGGCCCGATCATCTTTGTAGCCAAGTATCAGACAGGCAACATCAGCTACAAAGACGGCCGGTGGCGTCAGACCGGGATCAATTTCGTGCGCAGACTGTTCGGCCAGGAAGGGTTAGGCAATCCCGGCCGGGAGGCGGAGCGAGACCTACAAAAACTGGCTAACTTCATCCGCAAGAAGGCGCCGGGCGTGGACGAGGTGCCGGTCGGCGTGATGATCATATTCACTAAGAAGGCGGGGAGCGAGTTGGATGTGGCCGATTCACCTATTCCGGCCATGCACTACACCAAATTGAAGGGAACGTTCAAGCAGAAGACTCAGGGGCCACCCTTACCGGAGACGGTATACACGGCCCTGCGAACCGCATTTGATGGCGCTGCCGGCAAGCTGGTCAGCGAGGGGTAGGGAGTGCAGATTCACCCCCGGGTTCATTGCTACGCCACGCGCGCGGTCAATTGCTACCTATGTGTCGAAGATGAGGGGCTGACCCTAGTCGACGCTTCCACGCCGAACCAGGCCGACAATATACTCAATCTCGTCCAACGTATCGGCAGGCAACCGTGGGAGATCCGGCGTATCGTCATCACCCACGCCGATAGAGATCACGTGGGCAGCCTCGCAGAACTTCAAGGAGCTACCGGGGCCTCCGTGCTGGCGGGGGAAGCCGCCATTGTCTGGCTGCAACGCGGAATGGCGCCGGCTCATCTGCCCCGCCCAATGCAATTCATGGTCGATCGCTTCTTCAAATATGAGCCGCTGCCGGCAAACGTGTTGAAGACGATCGCTCCGGGCGAGTCGCTGCCAGTGTTGGGCGGCCTGCGGGCAATCTCCACGCCGGGCCATACCCCGGACCATTATTCGTACTACAGCAGGATGACCGGCATGCTGTTTGCCGGGGATGCGCTGAGCACTCGCGGCGGCCGGTTGAGCCTGCCGCCAGCCTTCATCACCGCTGATCAGCAGGCGGCCCGGCAATCGGCGCAAACGCTGCTGGAGCTTGCGCCGGCGGTGTTGGCCTGCGGACACGGCGCACCGCTGCAATCACACACGATGAACGAGCTGATGGACCTTTTCCACAGGCTCCAATAACTCCCACTGAGCCGCGGCGCTGGGGCAAACATCGCCGGTTTGACAAGTAGCCGGTTTTCATTAGAATTTCATTTGCGTCTTTCGCGTCCCAAGCAGCACAGGAGTTGTTGTTGGCAAATCCTGAGCCGACAGGAGGATGATCTGCCTAGTTCTGCTTTCGGCGCTTATGGTATCCTGGGGCTGGCTCCCCCCAACTCTGAGTTGTTCCATGAGTGCTTCGTCTTACACACTTATTGTCAAAGCAATGAGGAGAGGAACATGAAACGTCTACTGTTTATGCTATCGCTGCTGATTCTGCTGGCCCTCACACTGGCGGCCTGCACCGGGGGATCTGACCTGGAATGTACCGACGAGCTTGGGTGTGTCGAGATTGGGCCGGACGACCCGATCAAGATCGCTTCCGCTTTGGTCATCACCGGCGCTAACGCGCAGTTGGGGCTGGACTCACAGCATGGCGTCGAGATCGCCATTGACTTCAAGGGCGAAGTGCTCGGTCACGAAGTAACGCTGCAGGCGGAAGACGACGGCTGCAACGCGGAAGGCGGGCAGACGGCGGCTGAGAAGATCGTCTCCGACCCGCAAATTGTCGGCGTGATCGGTACGAGCTGCTCCGGCGCGGGCGTGCCCGCTGCCCGAATCGTCACTGAAGCCGGCTACGTAATGATCTCCCCGTCCAATACAGCGCCCGTGCTGACCGACGAAGCGACGCACGAAGCCGGCTACCTGCGCACGGCCCACAACGACAAGGTGCAGGGTGCGGCGATGGCTGCCTTCGCCTATAACGAGCTGGGCGTCCGTTCGGCTGCCGCCATCCATGACGGCGATCCGTACACGGAAGGTCTGGCGAGCGTCTTCCGCGATTCTTTCATCGAGTTGGGCGGCGAAATTGTGGCCTTTGAAGCGATTGACGCGAATGCGGACGACGCGACCCCGGCGCTGACAACCATCTCATCCGCCGGGCCGCCGGAATTCATCTATTACCCGGTCTTCGTCAATCTGGGTGCGAACATCACCAAGCAGGCGCGCAGCGTCGCCGGCCTAGAAAACGTCATCCTGGCGGCAGCCGACGGTGTGCAATCGCCGGACTTCCTCGAGGCAGCCGCCGAGGCGGCCGAGGATATGTATGTCTCCGGCCCCGACTTGGCCTTTGCCAACGAGACTTATGAAGACATTCTGGCAGCCTATCAAGAGATGTTCGGCAGCGCGCCGGTCTCCGTCTTCCATGCCCATGCCTTTGACGCGACCACGTTGCTTTTGCTGGCCATCGAAGAGGTGGCGCAGCAGGGCGACGACGGCACGCTGCTCATTGGGCGTAAGGCGTTGCGCGATGCGCTGTTCGCCACTGAGAACTATGCCGGCGTGACCGGCACCCTCACCTGCACGCCGACCGGTGACTGCGCGGATCCCAAGATCGCGGTCAGCCAGGTGCAGGATGGCGCCTTTGTTTCCATCTTCCAGTTCGAGGAGTAAGCACAATTCTTGGTACAAGGACTGTGCACGGCTGAATAGGCTGGACCTGAAGACATGATTCTGGATGGGCTCCGAGAGTGACCTCGGAGCCCATTGTTTAGTTCCCCATCGCCGCACGCAAGAGGAGACGGATGAGAAGAGGAGCGCTGAGGAATCTAGATTACGTCGATGTCGTGCTATGGTTGTTTCGGATCGGAATTATTGCCCTCGTAGTCCTGGGCATTGTCGGCAAAATCTTCCTGGGCAACGGCAATGATTATTCATTAAGCGCCTGGCTCGATTTCATCGTCGCCGGCCTGGCGCAAGGGAGCCTTTACGCGCTGATCGCCCTGGGCTACACCATGGTCTACGGCGTTTTGTTCATGATCAACTTCGCGCACGGCGAGTTCTTCATGGCCGGGGCGATGACCGCCACTGTTTTCGTCGCCTTACCACTGGATCAATCCGGCTATCTGAATCAATACCCGCTGCTGAGCATGGCGGCTATTTTCCTGACGGCCATGCTGACCTCGGTAACTGTCTCGCTGACGACTGAGCGGATCGCCTACCGCCCATTGCGCAGAGCGCCGCGGTTGGTCCCGCTGATCACAGCCATTGGCGCTTCATTCTTCTGGCAATATTTCTTTCGTGGGCTTTATGGTTCGTCGCTGGTTCCTTTTCCGCAATTTGATGTACTTGAAGGAACTGTAAACATACTCGGTATTGATATACTGAAAGTTCGATTGGTGACCATGGCGGCGGCGATCGTCATGCTCCTTGGGCTAAATGCCTTTGTCAACCGCTCTAAGACGGGCCGGGCCATCCGGGCCGTGGCGGAAAACAAAGATGTCGCCTCGCTGATGGGTGTAAACGTAGACCGCTCCATCGTGATCACCTTTGCATTGGGCGCCGCGATGGCCGGGGCCGCCGGCGTGCTGTATGCAATGGTCTTCCGGCAAGTGCATTTCTTCATGGGCTTCTTTCCCGGTCTGAAGGCCTTCACCGCAGCCGTATTGGGCGGCATCGGCAGCATTCCGGGCGCCGCTCTGGGAGGGCTATTCCTGGGCGTCATTGAATCAGTGGGGCCGCCGCTAATCCTGGAGGGGTTGAATGTGCCCGCCGCTCACCAACTGAAGGACGTGATTGCGTTCACCATGCTGGTTCTGGTGCTCATCTTCCGCCCGCAGGGCATCCTCGGCGAGAGACTGTCGGAGCAGAAGGCTTAAGGAGGGCTCAGATGCGATCACCATCGTGGCGAACCACCATTACCATCGGCCTGATCGCAGGTATCGCGGCCGTCAGCCTCTCTGCGATCGGCATGGTCGAGACCTTCGATGAACGGGATGTCATCGCCGGCATTGTGACCCTGGGCCAGATACTGCTCTTCAGCCCGGCGGCGATTGCCGGCTATCTGGTGGCGCAAAACAATGCCGGCAGAGGCATCGTTCGCTCGCTGCTTGCGGGCGCGGTTGCCGGGTTAATGGGCGCGTTACCGCTTGTCGGCCTGATTCTGTTGGCCACCGTCTATCCTGATATCAGAAACCAACTGGTAAATGTCTCCGCGGCATTGATCGAAATCCTCACATTTGGGTTGGGATCGCAGACCGGCAGTCTGGTGCTCATTGCGGTTAACACCGTCATCTGCCTACTGGGTGTGGTGATCTACGTGTTGCCGGTGAAGATCCGGCGTCCATTGTTGGCCGGGCTTGGCGTCACGTTAGTAGCCGGTGTCATGTCGGAAGTCTTCCTGAGCATGCTGCGCCCCTTTCCCAGAGATTTCGTCAATCTGCTGTTCGCCGAAAAAGGAATTCAGCTCACGACGGCGATTGCGCTGATGATCATTGTGCCGGTGTTCACTGCCTGGTGGGATGCGCGGGGACACGCGCAATTGGCTGCCCGAAGAGCCAGGCGGTCGGCGGCGCAGGTCCAGCGGCAGAAAGTAGGCGGCGGCGTAATTTTCGCTATCTTTCTGTTGTTCCTGCCCCTGATACTCGGTCGATTTCTCACCCAGGTGGTCGACAACGTCGGCCTTTACATCCTGATGGGTTTCGGTCTGAACATCGTCGTCGGTTTTGCCGGCCTACTCGACCTGGGTTACGTGGCCTTCTTTGCCATCGGCGCCTACACAATGGGGCTGCTTACTTCGCAGGGAGAGCTCGGTATCGCTAATATGAGCTTCTGGGCAGCGGTGCCGATCAGTGTCCTGGCGGCGACAGTCACCGGTCTGATACTGGGTACGCCGGTGCTGCGTATGAGAGGCGACTATCTGGCCATTGTCACCCTCGGCTTCGGGGAGATCATCCGGGTCCTGGTGACATCCGACTTACTCAAGGAGACTATCGGCGGGGCGCAGGGCGTTCTGCAGATACCGCGTCCGGAAATCGCCACCGTTGGCTTTACCTTTATTGAGCCGGGGCATTTCTACTATTTGATCCTGGCCGGCTGTGTGCTGGCTGCCTTTGTCTCCTGGCGCTTGCGTGACGCCCGCCTGGGCCGCCGTTGGATGGCGATGCGGGAAGATGAAGACGTGGCCGAAGCGATGGGCATCCATCTTGTGACCACCAAACTGCTGGCATTCGGCATGGGCGCGGCCTTTGCCGGCCTGGCAGGAGCGATTAACGCCTCAAAGTTGGGGTCCATCTTCCCCAACAGCTTCGGGCTGATCATCTCCATCAATGTGTTGAGCCTGATTATCGTTGGCGGAATGGGCAGTCTGCCCGGCGTCGTGGTGGGCGCGCTGGTTCTCGTCGGGCTGCCGGAGTTGTTGCGTGAGTTCACCGAGTACAGGCTGCTCATTTATGGCGCTCTGCTGATCGCGATGATGATCGCCAGGCCGGAGGGTCTCTGGCCGTCCGCCGCACGCCGGCGAGAGCTGCATGCTCGCGATGAAAGCGCCGATGTGGAGGAAGAAAACGGGATGGAGGCCACAACTGATGGCATTGCTTGAAGCAATATCCGTTACCAAACGCTTTGGCGGCCTGACCGCGGTCAATCAGCTTGACTTTGCAATTGACGAGGCGGCTATCGCCAGCATCATTGGACCAAACGGAGCGGGCAAGACCACCTTCTTCAACTGCATTTCCGGCTTTTATACCATTAACGAAGGACAGATCCGGCTGGCCGGCGAGACTATACATGGCCTATCCCCCGATCGCATCACCAGGCTGGGAATTGCCCGCACTTACCAGAACATTCGCCTGTTCGCGCAGATGACGGTGATCGAGAATATTCTGGTCGGCATGGAGCCGCGCCTGACCAGCAATTGGATTGGGGCCGTTATCCGTTCACGGACTACCAGACACGAGGAGGAAGCCGCCCTGGAAGAAGCGCGCCAATTGCTGCGCTTTGTCGGTTTGCAGGGCATGGGCGACCTGGTGGCGCGCAACCTGCCCTACGGCGACCAGCGTCGGCTGGAGATCGCCCGCGCCCTGGCCGGCAAGCCGAAGCTGTTACTGCTCGATGAACCAACCGCCGGTATGAATCCTCGCGAGACTGCCGAGACGACGGAATTCATCCGTCACCTGCGCGATGAGACCGGCATCACTATCCTGTTGATTGAGCATGATATGCGCGTGGTCATGGGTATTTCTGAGAAGGTTACCGTTCTGGACTACGGAGAGAAGATCGCCGAAGGAACGCCGGCGGATGTACAGAGTAACCCGCGTGTGATCGAAGCCTACCTGGGGCGCGGCGCGGTGATGGCCGGCCATGCCTGAGCGAAGGAGTTGACCGTAAGATGGCCCTGTTGGAACTTAATGACGTTCATACCTACTACGGGAATATCCACGCGCTGAAGGGCATTTCGCTTACTGTCGACAAGGGCGAGGTAGTCACGCTGATCGGGGCTAACGGGGCCGGCAAAACGACTACCCTACGCACCATTTCCGGCCTGCTCAGCCCCAAACACGGCTCGGTCACGTTTGATGGTGAGGATCTGACCAAGTACAAGGCTCATGAACTGGTCGCCCGCGGTATCGCCATGGTTCCTGAAGGGCGCGGCGTCTTTTCCCGGCTGACCGTGGCCGAGAATCTGGAGATGGGCGCATACCACCGGAACGATAAGGCCGGTATCAGCGAAGATCTGCAGCGGATGTTCCATCTTTTCCCCCGTTTACAGGAACGGCGCAAGCAGGTAGCCGGCACCCTAAGCGGCGGCGAACAGCAGATGCTGGCCACAGCGCGAGCTCTCATGTCGCGTCCCAACCTGTTGTTGATGGATGAGCCGTCAATGGGGTTGGCCCCCATTCTGGTGGACACCATTTTCGACACCATCGAGGAGATCAACCGGCAGGGAACGACGATTCTCCTGGTGGAGCAGAACGCTCACAAAGCGTTGCAGGTCGCCGGCCGGGGCTATGTGTTGCAGACCGGCGCCATCGCGCTCAGCGACACCGCCGACGCTTTGCAGCAGAACCCGGAAGTGCAGAAGGTATATCTGGGCATCGAGTAACTGAACGGATCGGTTGCCTGATATGCAGTTGCGAATTCTGGATGCGGCTGATGTGCGCCGGGCGCTGCCTATGCCGGTCGCTATTGAGGGGATGAAGGCAGCCTACGGGCAGCTATCCATCGGCGGAGCTACTATCCCTCTCAGGAGTCGGATTGATGTGCCGGGTAGTGACGGCATCACGCTGATTATGCCGGCCTATCTGCCGGCGGATGACGCGCTGGCGGTAAAGATCGTCTCTGTCTTTCCCCAAAACGCGGCCCGGCGGGAGCCGACGATACATGCCGCTGTGTTGGCGCTGGATCCGGCGAACGGCCGGCCGGTCGCCTTGTTGGAAGGCAGTACGTTGACGGCGATTCGCACCGGGGCCGGTTCCGGTGCGGCGACCGACCTGCTGGCGTCACAGTCAGCGGGGGTCGTGGCCATCATCGGCAGCGGCGTGCAGGCGCGCACCCAATTGGAAGCTGTTTGCTGCGTGCGCGACATCCGGGAGGTATGGGTGTATAGCCCGAATCCGGCGCACGTGGCGGCCTTCGCGTCAGAGATGGCCGGTCGTGGGCCGATTCCGGCGACCATAAACGTCGCCGGTAGCGCCGAGGAAGCCGTTTCACGCGCTGACATCGTCTGCACCGCCACCACCTCTACGACGCCGGTGTTCCCTTATCACGCCTTACGGCCGGGTGCGCACGTGAACGCGGTCGGCTCGTTTACCCCGCAAATGCAGGAGTTGGATGAGCAGACCATCCGGGCTGCCCTTCTTGTCGTTGATTCGCGAGAGGCGGCGCTGGAGGAAGCCGGCGAGCTGATCATGGCTCTGCAATCCGGCGTGATCGGGCCGGAGCATATTCATGCCGAGTTGGGGGAGATTGTCGCCGGCAGCCGGCCGGGCCGGCAATCCGCCGACCAGATCACCCTCTTCAAATCGGTCGGCGTGGCGGTGCAGGACGCGGCGGCAGCCTCGATTGCCCTACAGAACGCCGCGCGTGACAATCTGGGCGTCGTCGTTTCCCTCTAGCCGCTGCTGACGAAGCTCCGACCAGATTAAAGCTTTGTCATTTGCCCGCTCGGCGGCGCTCTACGGTTGTCCCCACCGGAGCCGTTGCTATACTCCCGCAAAGAAAGTCCGCGAGGATGGAGTATTGCACAAGAATCGGTTGACGAGCATTTTGCTGCTCACAGTACTGTTATTGATGGGGATAGCCGGATGTCAACAAGAGGCCGGCGAAGAGTCCCCGGCGCCCACCTCTGCTCCACCTACCGATGTGGCGCCCCTGGCGCCTACCAGCGAGCCGCTCTCTGAAACGTTCGTGACGGTGGCTACGACCGCGCCTTATCCGCCGTTTGAGTATTTTGACGAGTTCGGCACGGTTGTCGGGTATGACGCCGAGTTGTTGGACACGATCATGAGCAGCCTGGGGCGGGAGCACGAGTTCGTGGTCACCAATTTCGACGGTCTGTTGGCCAGCGTGGCCGCCGGCGAATTTGACATGGCGGTTTCTCCGTTTATCGCGCCGGAGCCGGTGGAGGGCATCGTCTATAGCGATCCTTACCTGGAGGTAGGGCAAGTGCTGGTGGTGCTGGCCAATGAGCGTAATATCCAGTCCTATACCAGTCTGACGCCGGGGACGGCTGTGGGTGTGGTGGGTGGATCATCCGGCCAAAGGACGGCGCTTGAGGATGTCGGTCTGTTGGAGACGGATCTCGAGTTCTACGACACGGTGGGGGCGGCGCTGCAGGGGTTGATCGATCGCGAAGTGAGCGGCGTGATTATCGACCACGACGACGCCGGCCAATTCGCGGAGACCTATTTCCAGCAATTGAAGATTGTGGGCGGCGTTGGCCCTGAGGCATGGATCTCCAGCCGGCAACATGTGATGGCGGTCAACGCTGAAAACGAGTTGTTGCTGGACCAGTTGAACGCCGCTATAGCCGAAGCAATTGCCAGTGGCGCCACAGAAAGATTGACCAGGAACTGGCTGATATCGGGAGAGACGTTGGAAGCCGGCGAATCGTTGGTCGGCACGCCGGCCGATGTGCTGGTAATCGGAGTTGTCGGCCAGGATGACGGCATCGACCCCATCGCCGGGCCAAGTCGCATCGGATGGGAAGTCCGGCGCAACGTCTCCAGCGGGTTGCTCATGTACGACGCGGAGGGCAATCTAGTCCCCATTTTGGCCACCGGCATGCCCACCGTTTCCGCCGATCTCCTGGAATACACCTTTGACCTGCGTACCGACCTGGTCTTTCCAGATGGCACACCCCTGACGGCGGAGGATGTGAAGTGGTCGATTGATCGCGCCGCTTCCGGCGGCAACTGGCATATCAACTCCTTCCTGAAAGACAGCGACAGCGATTTCCTGGCGGATAGCGACGCCGTGGTTGTGGAAGCGCCCAATCGCGTCAAACTGGTCCTGAAAGAGCCGGCCTCATACTTCCTGAGTGTGCTGGCGACGCCCGCCTATTACGTCGCCAATCAGGAGTGCTATGCGGCGACCGATGACCCCGGTCGCAGCTGCAGTGGTATCGGGCCTTATGAAATAATCGAATGGGAAGCGGGCAACCGCGTGCAATTGAGACGAAACGCCCGCCTTCCTGCCGGCTTTGGCTCGCCGAGCATCGAGAACGTGCAACTGCGCTTCTTCTCGGATGCCGGTAGCATGCGGGACGCGCTGCAACTGGCGGCTATTGACATGGCCTGGGTCGGCATTGCCGACAACGACGCGGGAGGGCTCCGGTCTGTTCCGGGCGTGCTGGAGTGGGAAGGGCCGATCACGTTCAAGAGCTATCTGGTGTTCGAGCACAGTAATCCACCCTGGGACAATCCCACCGTGCGCCAGGCTGCCGCCTATGCGATTGATCAGGATGTGATAGCGCAACAGGTGTTTGCCGGCGAGCGCCGCCCGCTGCGCAGCCCGGTGCCGGAAGATGTCCCCGGACACGTATCCTCGTTTCCCGCGCGAGATCTGGAGCAGACACGCTCGCTGATGGGTTTTCTGGGCTACAGCGAAGATAACCCGTTGGAGGTCACTCTCTGGTATTTGAATGACGGCCGCTACACACCACTGGAGGAGGCATACGCCCAGGCGATTGCGGCTCAATTGGAGGAGTCCGGCGTCTTCCAAGTGACTCTGGAGGGCGCTCCCTGGGAGCTATACAGCGCCCAGATGGTCGCATGCGAGTATCCGGCTTTCCTGCTTGGCTGGCCGCCGCTCGGTTGGCCCACCCGTTTTCCGGCGGCGATGGGCTGGATGGATTACTTCATCACCAACACGGACCTGCTCTGCTCCAACTTCGCCAGCCCGGAGATGGACGCGCTGGTCGCACAGTTGCGGCTCTTGGATCCGTTGGACAGCGCCGGCCAGTTGGCGACTTATGAGGCGATGCAGACACTATGGGCCGAGCAGTACCCGACGCTCGACCTGACTAGCGACACCCAGTCGGCATTCGGAATGGGGAATATCGGCAACCTGCGCTTCGATAATATGGGTCTATTGCTCTATGAGTTCCTGACCAAGACGCCGGCGGAGGGGGACGTCTAAACTGCCCGGGGCCAGATTCAATATTCCAGACCCCGCGGGTCCTGACCAGATCAGTACGCTCTAGCGGGTTTTGCGCAAGATCCGCGGGGTTCTAATGCGTGATTAGCTTTCAGCTTGCTTGGCCGCCAATCGGCGTTCGCGCCTTTTGGCTGCCGGCCCGACGACTCGCTCGTTACCGGCCAGCAGGCGCTTGATGTTGGGGCGCAACGCCCAGGCCACGATAAAGGCCGTTACCAAGCCGCCGACGGCGTAGGCGGGAGTGGGATCGATGCCTAACAGGTAACGGATTCCAAACACAACCGGAATGGTGAAGGCCATCGCCAGGGAGGCGACGGATGCCATGCCGGTGAGCAACAGCATACCCAAGACGACTATCAGGCCGATAGGGAACATGGGCCACCAAATGGCTGTCGCCCAGCCGATGTTCGGACCGGTGCCGGCGCCTCCTCCCCAGCGAAGAAAGATCGACCAGTTATGACCAACGATGGTCATCGCGCCGGCCAGAACGAGCACCCAGGGGAGCATCTCGCCGAAGTAGTCGCCCGCAATCCAACGGGTCAACCAGATAGCGCAGGCCCCTTTCAGGACATCACTGAGGCCGGTCAACGCGCCGACGACCGGGCCGGCGGCGCGCATAGAGTTGGTGCCGCCGGTGCGCCCGCTGCCCACATCACGCAGGTCAATCCCTTTTGTCCAGCGTACGAACAGGAAACCGAAGGGAATGGCACCCCATAAGTAACCGATCACCGCGGTCAACAATACTAGCAGGAATCCTGTCATCCTCTCTCCTCTAAACGCCGACTCCTTGGACGAAACCGGCACAACCAGCCATCAGGCCTCATCCACCGCCAACCGCAAAGCACAACCGGGGTGCACAGCCGGCAGTAGCATATAAAACCCCGATGGGCGCGATTCGTTACTGAATTCGCAATTCAATCGGCTGCACCTGTCCTTCTCTGATCCAGAACGCGCGGGCCGCCGGCTGCTGGCGATCAGCCAGGGAAACAACGATCTGTCGAACGTCCGGGTAGAGATTCTGCGTCACATCGGTCGCAGACGGCCAAGGCGGCCCCTGCGGATGCGAATGGAAAATGGCGACGATCTCCTCGCCGGCATCCTCGATGGCCAACATGGTCAGTATCTGTTCCCGGGCATCCATTTCATAGGCGACCGGGCTGCGCAGGGTATTCGTAACGGGATGCACGCCGGTAACTTCATCGCCAACGCCGGCGAGCAGGCCGCAACCTTCATCAGGGTAGGCCGCCAGTAGCTGCGCCAGCATCTGCTGGTAATGGGCGCGGCGGATAGTGAGGGTGGTCATCTTCCCGGAAGCTGACTGGCCGGTATGAGACTCCCGGGAAGATGGCGGGTCACTTGTGGATGCCGCCTTCCGTGAGCGCGCTGACGTCCAGCAGCCGGTCGGCGTCTTCGGCTGACAGGTAGCCCTTCTCGACCACCACTTCCCGCACCGTGCGATTGGAATTCAGCGCCTCTTTCGCCACTTCAGCGCCCTTCAGATAGCCGATGACCGGGTTGAGCGCCGTAACCAGGATGGCGTTCTTTGCCAGCCAGCCATAGGCCTTCTCCGGGTTGGCCTTCAGCCCTTCCACGCAGCGGACGGTGAAGGCATTGACCGCATTGATGATGATGTCCATACTCTGGAACAGGTTGTAGGCAATAATGGGCATCATCACGTTCAGCTCCAGTTGCCCGGCCTGCCCGGCCATCATCACGGTCAGGTCATTGCCCACCACCTGGAACATGGCCATGTTGAGCATCTCGGCCAACACCGGATTCACCTTGCCCGGCATGATGGATGAACCTGGTTGCACGGCCGGCAGCCGAATCTCGTCCAGGCCAGTGCTCGGTCCGGAAGACAGCAGGCGGAAGTCGTTGGCGATGCGGATCAGGTCTTGAGCCAGCGTACGCAGCGCGCCGCTGAAATGCACCGGATCGCCCATGCTCTGCATGCTCTCAAAGAGATCGTCGGACTCGTGCAGCTCCAGGCCGCTCAGCCGGCTGAGCGTGGCGATCATGCGCCCGTGGTACTCGGGGTGGGCGTTCAGGCCGGTGCCGGTAGCGGTGCCGCCGATGCCCAGGCGTCGCAAACCGTCGCCGGCTGCCGCAATCTTGGCGCGATTGCGCTCCACGCAGCGCGCATAGGCGCCGAACTCCTGCCCAAGCCGGACCGGCACGGCATCCTGCAGGTGCGTGCGACCGCTCTTGACCAGCGGGTCAAACTCGACTGCCTTGGCGCGCAACGCCGCCGCCAACCGGTCCAGCGTCTCCAGCAGATCGTCCAGTCGCCAGAGGCAGCCCAGGCGTATGGCGGTGGGAATGTCGTCATTGGTTGATTGGGCCATGTTGACATGATCGTTGGGATGCACCGGCTTGCCTGTTGCTTCCAGTCCGAAGCCCAGCAGCTCATTGGCGCGATTGGCCAGCACCTCGTTGACATTCATATTGTGGCTGGTGCCGGCGCCCGCCTGGATGGGGTCGACCACGAACTGGTCAGCCAATTGGCCTCCAAGCACCTCATCGGCGGCGTCGATAATTGCCTTGACCAGCTCGTCCGCGCTGATCACCTTGCCGGCGGCCTCTCGGTCACGGAACAGGCCCAGATCTCGGTTGACTTCAGCCGCCGCACGCTTGATCAAGACCATCGACCAGACGAAGGCGGGATAGGGCTTCAAGCCGGTGATGGGGAAGTTGTGGATGGCTCGTTGAGTCTGAGCGCCCCAATAGGCGGCGCTGGGCACCGGCACATCGCCCAACGAGTCCTTCTCGATCCGGTAGTCACTCATTGTCAGCTCCATTTTACAGGGGAAACCATTCAGATAGTTTCCCGGAAAATCGGGCATTGCCCAGAGGCCGCCCTGACTATGTCAGTGAGAGAGTTTCAATCGTTCTCCGGGAGACCAAACTCATACTCACCAGGGAAAGAAAAACCGGATTGGTCATCGGTATTCGCGGAATACCCGGCAAACCAACCCGGTCGCTTGCTAAGGTATGGATCGATTGTGGCCGGGAACGGCCCCGGTCAAAATCTACATGTCCAGAGCGCTGTAGCCCGGTCCTTCGCTGAAGAACAGGTAATTCGGCTCAATGTCTTCTGTCAGATCAAACTCTTCGCCGCCCTGCAATTCCTTGGCGTTGAGCAGCTTGACCTGGTGACCGTCAATCTCGCCCTCAAACGGATGTCCGTCCGGCAAGAGGGCCTTGGTGTTGGCTATCCAGATGCCCTGGCGAGCCACATAATCCATCGGCACTTCCTCTTCAGGGAAGATCGCTTCATAGGGACATTCCGGCACGCAAGCGCCGCAATCGATGCAGGTGTCGGGGTCAATGTACAACCAGGGCCACACTTCTTCCGGCTTGCCAAGTATCATACACTCGACCGGACATACATCGACGCAGGCGGTGTCGCGCAGGCATAATCTGGTGACAATGTGGGTCATTGACTAACTCCTCTTCTTAGTCTCAATGAATTCGGTGCGCCCGGCGAGCCGGCAGGGCGCACATGCGAATTATACACCACTCCGCTTATTTAGCAGCCGCATAGTTGGCGGCAACCGCGCCCCAATCCACCACGTTCCACCAGGCGGCAATGTAATCGGCGCGCCGATTCTGGTAATTCAGGTAATAAGCATGCTCCCAAACGTCGCAGCCCAGGATGGGGGTGTCGCCCTGCATATAGGGGCTGTCCTGATTGGCTGTGCTGTACACGGCCAACCCACCGCCGCCCTGCACGACCAGCCAGGCCCAGCCGGAGCCGAAGCGGGTCATGCCGGCATTGCTGAAAGTCGTCTTGAAAGCGTCAAAGCTGCCGAAGGCGGCATCGATCGCCGCCGCCAGGTCGCCGTTCGGCGCGCCGCCGCCGTTCGGGCTCATCGTCCGCCAAAAGAGATTGTGATTGGCGAAGCCGCCTCCGTTGTTGCGGACGGCCGTGCGGATACTCTCCGGCACGTCGTTGATGTTGCGCAGAACCTGCTCGATGCTGTTGTTTTCGAGGGAGGTGCCGGCCACCGCATTATTCAGGTTGGTGGTATAGGCGCTGTGATGCTTGCCATGATGGATGCCCATAGTGCGGGCGTCGATGTGCGGTTCCAGGGCATCCTGGGCGTAAGGGAGAGGGGGAAGTTCAAAAGCCATGATAAGATTGCTCCTTATGTGAGAATAGCTGATCTTTCAAACAGAAAAATCGGGGTGTTGATCCTTGATCAGGCGACTGCTAAGATCGCTTTTCGCGCTGCCGCCTGCGAGCGACAAAGCGTGGCAATAGAAACGCTTCGACAGTTTTCATTCTAACCAGAGTAGATCACTTTGTCAAACCACGAGGAGGCCCACTCGCCTGCGCCAACAGCGGACAACAAGCCGACTCTGTCTCCACTCTTGGCCCTGGTGGTCGGCATCCTGGCGGCGTCAATGAGCGCGATACTCATTCGCCTGGCGCAGTCGGAGGCACCCTCGCTGGTCATTGCCGCCGGGCGCACTTCGCTGGCGACGCTCATCCTGTTGCCGCTGGCCCTGACCCGGCGAAGGAGTGAGTTGCGGGCGCTGCCCGGCGGTTCCGTTCGTTGGGCGTTATTGGCCGGCGTCATGTTGGGACTGCACTTCGCCAGCTGGATCACGTCGCTGGCCTACACCACCGTCCTCAGCTCCACAGTCCTTTTCGCGACGGCCCCATTCTGGGTGGCGCTGGCCTCGCCGTGGGCATTGGGAGAGAGGATCTCGCGACCGGTTATCGTGGGCATTGCCCTGGCTTTCGCCGGCAGCGCGGTGATCGCGGTGGACGGCCTGGGGGAGGGGCAGCAGTCGTTGCTGGGCAACGGGTTGGCCCTGCTTGGCGCAATTTGCTACGCGGTTTACTTTCTGATTGGCCGGCGGTTACGGGTGACGCTCTCTCTGTTGAGCTACACAACCGTCGTCTACGGTTCGGCCGCGCTCTTCCTGTTATTAGCGGTGTGGCTGGCCGGGTTATCGCTACGCGGCTACAGCCTGAATACCTACCTGCTGATATTTTTGATGGCCCTTTTCCCGCAATTGCTGGGTCACACCGCTTATAACTACGCATTGGGATATTTGCCGGCGGTCTATGTGGCGATTGCTTCTATCGGCGAGCCGATCGGGGCGGCGCTGCTGGCGGCAATACTGTTACGGGAAGTGCCGGGAGCATACATGCTGGTGGGAAGCGCGCTCATCCTGACCGGTATTCTGGTCGCCGAGCGCAGTGGACGGAGCGGCGAGTAATCAGGCGCTCCGCTCTTGAATAGACAGCCGGCTCAACCTGCGTTGCGGGGGCCCTTGGCTGCCGACAGTTGCTCCAGCTCCTCCAATGTGCGCGGCCAATCCTCCCTGAGCAAGCGCGAGAGCGCGCGATCGGCCAGGACCCGACCGCCGGTCTGACAACCTGGGCAGTAGTTCATTTCGCTCTCGGCGTAAACGACGCGTTGCACCGGCGCGGCGCATTCCGGACATGGTTGGCCGAATTTGCCATGAACAGCCATCTCCGGCCGCAGGGCGATTACCTTCTCCGGGAAGCCGTCGCCGACTTCGTCGCGGAATCGGGCAATCCATTCCTCGAGCACGTTGACAGAGGCGTGATAAATCCGGCCGATCTCGTCGTCCGTCAGGTTGCCGGTGAGGGCAAACGGGGAAAGCCGCGCCCGATGGAGTATCTCATCCGAGTAGGTGTTGCCGATGCCGTCTACGATCGTCGGGTCAGTCAGCGCTCGCTTAAGGGTGCGGTTCTGTCGGCGCAGCGCGACGGCCAGTTGGGCGGGCGTCGCCTCGAGCACGTTCACACCGCCGCGGTCGAAGCCGGCCAGATTCTCAGACCCCTTCACCAAGTGGATGGAGGCGCGGTGTTTGGAGCCGGCCTCGGTCAGCAGCAGGCTGCCGCCGGTGAAGTCGAACGCCGCCAGGCCCAGCTTCCTCGGAATCACGATCCCAGGGGAGCGCCAGCGCAGCCGACCAGTGATCATCAGGTGGATGGCGGCAAACAGGTCGTTGTCGAAGTGCAGCACGATGCGCTTGCCGATCCGGCTGACATCGCGCAATTGTCGCCCGGCGAAGACATCAGGGCCGGGTTCGAAGGTGCGCAACACAAAGGGGCTGGCGAGCCGGATCGATTCCAGTTGCTGCCCCACGACCAGCGCGGCAAGGCGCTCCAAATAAACCGTGACGTCTGGGAGTTCCGGCATGATATGGTAAGTATATATATGAACAGTCTGACGGAGAAGACAGAGCGCCGACCGCTGCTTCTGGTACAATCCGGCTGAAAGGGCGGCCTGCTACTACAGGCCGCCGGCGTTGCTGCCGGGATCGCAATAGATGACGCGTCACCATACTCCATATCCTGATCCATATGGCCCGCTATTCACCGGCCAATACGCCGGCGAAGACGCCGTCCCGGCTTCGCAAATGCTGGTGGCGACCTACAACATTGACAAGGCCAAAGCCATCGTTGAGGCCGGACAGGCGCTGAGCCAATTGGAGCCGTTGCCGCGGGCCTCGCTAATCTTCCTGCAGGAAATGAATGAAAGCGGAGCAGAGGCTATTGCCCGAACCGTTAGCGCCAATTACGTCTATTACCCGGCTTCTGCCTCCCCGAGCGGGCGCAATATGGGCAACGCCATCCTCAGTCGCTATCCGCTGCGCGACCCGCGCAAGATCATCCTGCCCGGCCTTTTCTATCTCAACAGCCAGTCAAGGATTGCGGTCAGAGCGACGATTGACATGGTAGCGGGCGACGGGAGTGTATTGCCGGTGCGCGTTTATTCCGCCCACACCGAGATCTACACGGCGACTCGCTCCCACCGCGACGCCCAGGCGGCGGCCATTGTGGATGACATCGGCCTGGGTAACAGTCCGGTTATTGTCGCCGGGGACTTCAACACGGTCAGCCGGCGCAGTATCCAGCGTCTCGCCGCGCAATTTGCCGCCATCGGCCTGCAGCGGATTACGGCGCATGCCGGGCCGACGGTTGCCAAGCTGGGCGGGAAGCCCACCGCCGCCGATCACATCTTCGTCCGCGGATTCCGGAAGATCGGCGTGGGCATCGCCACTGAGGCCAACGCCAGCGACCATTTCCCGGTCTGGGTCGAGTTGGCGACGGATTTCACGATTCCCCGGCAGAGCCTGTTTGTCGTGCAGTTCGAGGGTCGCGATACAGCGGATGAGGTGTATCGAGAGTTGCGCGCGCTGGATAAAGAAGGCTTGCTGGAGATCAAGACGGCGGCCACTATCAGTCGCTCGGCCGGCGGCCGGCTCAAGCTGCGCCAGAAGCGCCGGCCAACAGTCTGGCAGGGCGCTTTGGGCGGCGCGGCGCTCGGGCTGCTGCTCATTGGTTCCGGCGGGGGGATGGCGGCGGTTGCCTTGGCGGGTGCTTTGCTGGGCGCTGCTGGAGGGGAGCGGCGTAGGCAAGTCAGAAGTTTTCTGGATGACAAACTGGGGCCGGAGCAATCGGCGCTCGCTATTATCATCAGCCATGCCGACTGGGAGAGCGTGCAGCAGCGCATCGCACCTTATGGGGGAGGAATTTTGAGTGTTGAGTTAAGCGCGGAAGCCGAGGCGCAATTAGCCGCGATCGCAGGCGACCAAGCAGCGACAGCCGAGGCGACGCAGGCATTGGCCGGCGCAGTTGAGATTGACGAAGAAGACGAGGCTGCTTGAGGTGACTGTCACTCTTGGAAGTGACAGTCACCTGAGTCAGTTGGATGTCGGTTGCAGGAGCAGATGGTCCGCCGCGGCGGCTTCCACGGTGGTGCGATCGAACAGCATGGGATGGTATTCACCGTTCAGCCAGAGCTCGATCATGTCATCATAATGCTCGTGAAAGGGGTGCCCGCTTTGTCCGGTCGGTATGATCGTCCGGCTGGCGTCGAAATTGCTCATATCGACCAGCATGCGCATGGAGGGGTGACCGCGGACGACCGCCGGATCGCTCCAGCGCCAACTGCTGGCGTTAACCAGGTCTGTCCCGCCGTCGGTCGGGAAGGGGCCGCGGTTGACCAGCCAGGCGGTAATATCCACCTGACCGAGGGGATCACTGACGAAGGTAGCCGTATGCAGAGCGCCCCAGGTCCAATCATCCATATTGCTGCCCACGTTCTCATTCAGATAGGCGACAGCGTCGGCGATGGAGGCCAGCAGGATCTCTTCCCGGCTTTCACTCCCCGAGGTGCTCTGGTCGTCCCACCAGCTTGCGTCGGGCTGCTCGGCCAGATCATAGAAGAAGGCGTCCTTGGATAGGATGGCGTAATGTTCTTCGCCGACGTCGTCGGCCAACACGTTTTCCGCCAGTTGCATATAGAAGATCTCAAAGAGCGCGGCCGGCACACTGTCCCGGCGTTCCTGCAAATCCCAGCCGCGCAGGCGCTCGATCGCCGCCTGTACCTGAGGGTCGCTGCTGGAGAGGCCGGCAAACAACGGAATATAGGTAGCCGCCAGCATTGACTTACTGTCAAACTGAATGAGGGCCAGATCCTCTAGGGTCACATCGCCGCGCTCAATAGCCTCTTGCAGCATCTCCGTGATCCTGAAGGCGCGATCGCCGTCAGCCCAGTCGCGAGCGATGAAATTCGGATAGTCTTCATCAACTACCGCGTTGTTGGCGGTAACGATGAAGCCGGAGTCCGGGTTATAGAGGGCCGGCAACTCTTCGTAGGGTATCCAATCGTCCCATTCGTATTCGCCGGTCCAACCGGGAACCGGCTCAAGCCCGTCGCCGGCGGCGCGCACGGGCACCAGTCCCGGCATCTGGTAGCCGATGTTGCCGTCGATGTCCGCATAAACCACATTTTGCGCCGGAACATCCCAGTAACGCAGCGCTTCGTGGAAGGCGTCAAAGTCCTGCGCCTGGTTGAGCATCAGTACAGCTTGAAGTAGTCGTGACGGCTCGGCAGCAGTCCAGCGCAATGCCAACTGGTCCTTCAATCCTTCTGCAAGGTCGCTCACCGTCGCAGTAACGTTGGTCACAAGCGGACCGTGACGGGTGACCAGCACTTCCAGCGTCACGTCATCTCCGCCGTTGACGCTGATGACCTCCTCGATGACTTCCATGTCTACCCACTCGCCCTCGAATTCATATTGGCGCGGGTTGTTGGGGTTAATCTTCTCGATGTACAGGTCCTGGACATCCGGCCCTACATTGGTGACGCCCCAGGCGATACGGTCATTGTGGCCGATGACCACTCCCGGCACGCCGGCAAATGTGAAGCCGGTGATGTCCCAGCCGGGGGCGTGCAGGCCGGCTTCGTACCAGATGGCCGGCATCTGGATGCCCAGGTGCGGGTCGTTAGCCAACATGGGTAGGCCGGTGGCGGTGTGCTCGCCGCTGACCACCCAGTTGTTGCTGCCCAGGAACGGGCCATCGCCAAAGGCCAGCCCAGCCGGCAGTTCGCCGACGAGCGTTGTGTTGACGTTGCTCCAATTGATGGCGGTTGGCGAACCGGCAGGAACGTGGGTCGCCTCCGGCAAATCATTGATCTGGTCGCTGGTGGGCGCAATGACGGGTCGGGATTCATAGGGATAGCCGGGTACCAGCGTATCAACCACGCCCTCGCCCACATCGGCATACAGCCGGGCGCGGGACAGTTCCTCTGTCCAGTTGCCGCTGAGCTGATAGGCCATGACGACGCTCCAGGAGACAGTATCCAGCGGCTCCCACGGTTCGATCTCCCACGGTTCGCCGACCAGTTCTAAGATGGTCTTGTTCAAAGACAGGTTATCCCGATTGTCGGTCAGGTAGGCGTTGACCCCGGCGGAATAGGCCTCCAATATGGCCATAGTCTCCGGCGCCTCATTCTCATAGTAAGCCAGGCTATCGGCTGCCATCCGATTCCAGCCGAGCGTGCGGATGAGCGTGTCAAGCTCCACAGTCGCCTCGCCGGTGATCTCCGAAAGCCGACCCTGCCCGGTGTGTCGCCACATTTCCATTTGCCAGAAGCGATCCTGGGCATGGACGTAGCCCTGCGCGAAAAACAGGTCTTCTGCGCTTTGTGCATAGATGTGAGGCACGCCCCACTTGTCCCGGTAAACGTGCACCTCGTCTTGCAGGCCGGGGAGTGTTACTTCTCCGGCTGTTTGAGGATACGGCCGGCGAACCTCAACAATTGCCAGGACGCCGGCGGCGATAATCGTGACCACCAGCGCCAGCCCAACAACGATCAGGGCGAACTTCAATACGCGCCGCATTTCGTTTCTCTCCTCTTCCGCTTTGGTAACTTGACGCTCATTACCGGCCCACTCTCCCACATAGCGACTGGCCCGCAACATGGCGATGAAGCCTGGCTGCTACTGATTTCATGTTGTAGCACGGCCCGATCAAGTGGTCAATGCTCGGGATGCAGATGCAACGAAAAGGGGACGCCCAAAAGGGACGTCCCCTGCATGATCAACATGTGGTTATGAAGCCGGCCCGGCCCGCAAGGGCGCCGGTCCGCCCATCTCTCAACTGCCCACTTTACTCAGTCTTGTTCTCGCTCTCGGGTTTGGTGTCTTCCTCACGCCCTTCGCGCACTCCCTCGCGGAAAGCGCGCACGCCCTTGCCTAACTCGCTGCCGAGCTTGCCGATGCGGCCGACGCCGAAGACCAGCAAAACTATCACGAGAATGATGACCCATTCCCAGCCTTGTATCATGATTTGAACTCCTGAAAAGAAAACTGTCGCCAACAGCCGGTTGGGCAAATGGGGCAGTCACGAAAAGCCGATCTGAGAGGCATTATAGCCGATTCGATCGAGCCGGCGCAATAGCGCTCAGTGTGTCCGGCATCTCGCTCACCGGCCCTTCACCATTCCTGCCGGCAGTTGCTTTGCCCCTGGCGCGATGCTAAACTAGCCGCATGTCTCAAGCCCTCTACCGCAAGTGGCGCCCCGCTGTTTTCAGTGATGTCATCGGCCAGGAACATATCACCCGCACGCTGCGAAACAGTGTGGCGGCCGGGCGGGTGGGACATGCCTATCTCTTTTGCGGACCGCGTGGAACCGGCAAGACGACATTGGCCCGACTGCTGGCTAAAGCGGTCAATTGCCTTGACGAAGACGCATCGCTGCGCCCGTGTAACCATTGCCGGACTTGCCTGGCGGTCAACGAAGGGCGTTTTCTGGATTTGATCGAGATTGACGCGGCTTCCAACACAGGCGTAGATGACATCCGAGACCTGCGGGACAAGATCAGTTTCTCGCCGGGCGAGGGGCGCTTCAAGGTGTATATCATCGATGAAGTGCACATGCTCTCCGCCGCGGCATTCAACGCCCTGTTGAAGACGCTGGAAGAGCCGCCGCCCCACGCCATGTTCATCCTGGCTACAACTGAAGAGCACAAGGTGCCGCTGACCATCAAGTCCCGCTGCCAGCAATTCAACTTCCGCCTGCTGAGCCTGCCTGAGATTAGCGGGCGACTGGCCTGGATCATTGAGCAGGAGGGGTTAAGCATCGAGCCGGCCGCGCTGCAACTCGTCGCCCGACATGGGGCCGGCAGTCTGCGCGACTCGGAGAGCCTATTGGATCAGTTGATCACGACGCCGGGCGATAAGATTACTCTGGAGCGGGCGCAAATGGTGCTGGGTACGGCCGCTGATGCCGTTGTCGGCGCCCTGACCGCGGCCTGGCTGGAGGGCGACGGCGTGGCCGGGCTGAAGCTGATCTACGAGGCCCTGTCGTCCGGCGTGGACGCCCGCCAGTTTTGCCGGCAGATGGTCAGTTATCTGCGCCAGCTCTTGCTCCTGCAGGCCGCCGGCGATCTGCCCATTGACGCACCGGCTGAACAGCGCTTGGACATGCTTGAACAGGCCCAACGAGCGGAACGGGACAGCCTGGTATCCGCGATCAGGGCTTTCAGCGAGGCCGCGCTGGCCCCGGCGACCAACTGGCAGCCGCAGTTGCCGCTGGAGCTGGCATTTATCGAGTTGTTGCCCGCTGCAATGTCCACTCCAGCCTTGCCGGCGCGCGCGCCGGCTACGCCCAGCCCTGCAATAGCCGCCCCACCAGATCAGAAACCACAGAAATCGACCCGGCTATTGGAGACCGAGGAAGCGCAATTGCGGCCAGTTGGAAAGATTGAGCAGCCGGAACCGATTGCCGAGCGTTTGCATCCCGCCGAGGCTGAGCGCTTAGCCGCATCAGCGGAGATGACAGACGAATCTGCCCTGCAGCCGGCTGTTCAGCCGGCCCCGGAAGCTCCCTCAGCCGCTCCAGCGCTGACTTTGGAGCTGTTTCAAGCGCATTGGCCGGCCATGGTCCGCAGCCTTGAGAAACGCGACAGGAATCTGCCGCCCTTCCTGGCGATGTGCAAACCGCTGGCCGTGGAGGGGAACACGCTGTTCCTGGGTTTTGAGTATCCGCCATTGAAGGATAGGTTCGAAAGCAGGCCAGAGGTGGTTGGCTACATAGCGGATGCGTACCGGGCGTTGATTGGGGTGGAGTGCCGTATACGCTGCGTGCTCACCAAGCAATATAAGCCCAGACCTGCAGGGCAGAACTCTCCGCCTGCGCCGCCGAGTGGCTCACCAAAGAGCGCCGCGGACGAAAGAGAAGCGTTCCTTGCTCTGGCTGATGAGCTGGGCGGAACGGTACATGAGTTATAAGGAGACTGGTTATGGCAAAGAAACCATATCGCGGGCCGGGCGCCTCGAAAGGGACGAAAGGAATGAATCCGCAGAATATGATGGCCCAAATTCAGGAAATGCAGCAGCAGATGGCGGCTCAACAGGCGGCGTTGCAGGACGAGACGGTCACCGTAACCGCCGGCGGCGGCGCGATCAGCATTGTGATCACCGGCCACCAGCGGGTGCAGTCAATTGAGATCGACCCGGACATTCTGAATCCTGATGATATCGAGATGCTGCAGGACATGCTGGTAGCCGGGATCAATGCCGCTATCGAGCAGTCACAGACCATGGCCGCGCAGAAGATGGAAGGCATCACCGGCGGCCTGGACATCAACAGTCTCCTGGGCGGCCTGGGCGGTTAGGGCGTGACGAGTAATGTGCTTCCCCGGCCCGTACAAAACCTGATCGACGAGTTCGCGCGCTTGCCGGGTATCGGGCCCAAGTCGGCCGCCCGGCTCACCTTCTTCCTGTTGCGCGCTGCCAACGAGCAGGCGATTGACCTCGCGGTGGCCCTGCAGGACCTGAAACACAAGACACAGTTGTGTAGTCGTTGCTTCAATATCACCGAGGGGGATCCGTGCCTGATTTGCCGCGACGAGGATCGGGATCAGACGCTATTGTGCGTGGTCGAGGAGCCGCTAGACATTGTCGCCCTGGAAGGAGCGCACGCCTATAACGGATTGTACCATGTGCTGCATGGCGCTATCTCGCCCGTAGAGGGTATCGGGCCGGACGATCTGAAGATCAATGAGCTGGTGAAACGGGTGGAATCCGGCGCCTTCGGTGAAGTCATCATCGCCACGAACGCGACCCTGGAAGGTGATGCGACCAGCCTCTACCTCCAGCGCCGGTTGACCGGTATGCCGGGACTGGCGTTGACCCGTCTGGCGCGAGGGCTGTCGGTTGGCAGCGATCTGGAATACACAGACGCCATCACGCTCAGTAGAGCGCTGGAAGGCCGCCGGGAGCTTTAGCCAACGACCTGACGGTTTCCTGCCGGTCTGTCCTTTCCGCGCCGCCGGATATGCTGCCTGATTCACTGCTCCAACTCTTGCTTGCCTTCTTGCTGAGCGCGGCTATCAGCGCCCTGGCTTACCGGCGCGGCTCCCTGGCAAAGTCCGGGGTCATTGGCGCCATAATTGTCGGCACGCTCACTTTCGGCTTCGGCGGCTGGCAATGGGGCGTATTGCTGGCGATCTTCTTCGTCAGCTCCAGCCTGCTCTCCCACTTCAAAGAACAGGAGAAGCGTGGCGCGGCCGAGAAGTTCGATAAGGGACACCAGCGAGACCTTGGTCAGGCGTTGGCCAACGGCGGGCTGGGCGCGAGCGTTTCGCTATTGAGCGCCATCTTTCCGGCACCCTTCTGGTTCCCCATGTTCGTCGGGATCATGGCTACCGTCACAGCGGACACCTGGGCTACCGAACTGGGCACGCTAAGCAGGAAGCCGCCCCGCCTGATCACGAGCGGGCGGGTTGTCGAGGTAGGAACCTCCGGCGGGGTCTCCCTGTTGGGGACGTCCGTCTCCCTCCTCGGCGGCCTGCTGATCGGCCTGTCGGCCGCCTTGCTTTGGCCGGAATTGAACCTGTGGGCCGGCGCGCTCATCGGTGCGTTGAGCGGTCTGGCCGGTTCATTGTTTGACAGTCTGCTGGGTGCGACGGTGCAACAGATCTACTTTTGCGACGTCTGCGGCAAGGAGACCGAACGCCGGCGACACAAATGTGGGCATGAGACCCGGCCGTTGCGCGGCTGGTCATGGTTGAACAACGATCTGGTCAACCTGTTTGCTTCCGTGTTCGGTGGTCTGGTCGCGCCGGCACTGTGGTTGCTGACAGTGCGGTAGATGCGGATGGACGCAGGCCGAGAGCGCCGGCGATCACCAATTGCCAATTTGCTGGAGTCCAAAACAGGCGCTCGATGCGCGTCCAATGTTATGGTACGATGAATATACACCTATAAGGCCACGGTCTGAATGTCCCTGCTACTCGAAGTCCGCGATCTCGTAACCCGCTTTTACACCCAAGACGGCATCGTTCATGCTGTCAACGGGGTATCTTTCTCCCTGGAAGAGGGGCAGTCACTGGCCATAGTGGGCGAAAGCGGCTCCGGCAAGACGGTCACCGCCCTCTCAATCATGGGATTGGTTCCCAGCCCGCCGGGTGTTATCGAGAGCGGGCAGATACTCTTCAAGGGTCAGGACTTGCTACAGATGTCCGACCGGCGCATGCGCGAGGTTCGCGGACGCGAGATCGCCATGATCTTTCAGGATCCCATGACCTCGCTCAACCCCGTCTTGAAGATAGGCCGGCAGATCGTTGAGAGCTTGCGGTTGCACCTCGGCTACAACGACAAAGAGGCCCGCGCACGGGCCATCGAGCTGCTTGACCTGGTGGGCATTCCCAACCCTGAGCAACGAATGGAAGACTACCCGCACGAGTTCTCCGGCGGCCAGCGCCAGCGGGTGATCATCGCCATCGCCCTTTCCTGCAACCCATCGCTGCTGATCGCGGATGAGCCGACCACGGCCCTCGATGTGACCATCCAGGCGCAGATCATCAACCTGGTGAAGCGCCTGAAAGAGCAATTGGGGATGGCGGTAATCTGGATCACGCATGACATGGGCGTCATCGCCGGGCTGGTGGATGACGTGGCGGTGATGTATGGCGGCATGATCGTGGAGGAAGCGCCGGTGCGCGCCCTTTACAAGCGGCCGACGCACCCCTACACCCTCGGTCTGTTGCACTCTATCCCGCGCATAGATGCCGCGTTGCGCGTCCGGTTGGAGCCTATCAGCGGCTTGCCGCCGGATATGCTGGTCGAGCCGAAAGGCTGCCCGTTCGCCCCGCGCTGCGACTTTGCCGTTGAGCAGTGCCGGCAGGAGAACCCGCCCCGCATACCGGTAGGTTCTTATCACAGTGCAGCTTGTTGGGAGTGGGAGACCGTTCGCGGCCGGGAAGTGGTCAGAGAGATGTCATGAGCATTGTAGATAACGGGAACAACGCATCGCCTCTGCTGCAGATCCGTGAGCTGACCAAGCACTATCCCATCCGGCGCGGCGCCCTCCGCCGGCAAGTCGGGTCAATCAAGGCCGTGGACGGGGTGAGCTTTGACATCATGCGCGGCGAGACGCTGGGCCTGGTCGGCGAAAGCGGCTGTGGGAAGTCCACAGTTGGGCGTACCATATTACGCCTGCTTGCGCCGACGAGCGGCAGGGTCATCTTTGATGGCCGGGAATTGACCACCCTCAGCAAGGGCGAGCTGCGCAGCGCGCGCCGCAACATGCAGATGATCTTCCAGGACCCCTACGCCTCTCTGAACCCGCGCATGATGGTCGGCCGGATCATCGATGAGCCGTTGGAAATACACAATCTCGGCAACAGCGCTGAGCGAGCGGAGCGTGTGCAGGAGCTGCTTAAACTGGTCGGCTTAAACCCGTACTTCGCCAACCGCTATCCGCACGAGTTTTCCGGCGGACAGCGACAACGTATCGGTATCGCCCGCGCCCTGGCGACCAATCCCTCGTTCATCGTCGCCGATGAGCCGATCTCGGCGTTGGATGTCTCTATACAGGCCCAGGTGGTCAACTTGCTCGATGACCTGAAGCAGGAGCTCGGCCTGACTTACCTGTTCATCGCGCATGACCTGGCCATGGTCCGCTACATCAGCGATCGGGTGGCGGTCATGTACCTGGGCCGGCTGGTGGAGCTGAGCACGCGCGATGAGGTCTTCGATCACCCGCTGCATCCCTACACCCAGGCGCTGCTCTCCGCCATCCCTGTGCCGGATCCGGAGAAAGAGGCCAAACGCCACCGGCTGATCCTGGAAGGGGAAGTACCCAGCCCGGCCAACCCACCCCGCGCCTGCCGCTTCCATCCGCGCTGTCCCTACGCAACTGACATTTGCCGGGAGGAAACGCCGGAGTTCCGCGAGCTGGGCGCGAACGGCGTGCAACATCTCGTCGCCTGCCACCACGCTGAAGACTTCGTGTAAGCGGCACGCCCGCTCCCCACACACGATAATTGATTAGGGGCCAATGACGAGCCTAATGCCGGCTTGCCTAACATTGGCTGAAAGAGCGAGAGTGGCGCATAATCCGCCTCTGCCTGAAGAGTCCCGCTGATGATCAGACGACCCTGGCGCTACCTGCCGACTGCTTTTATCCTTATCGTGTTGACAGCGTGTGGTGGAGTCAATACAACAACTCCACCTTCCGCGCCGGCAACTCAGCCACCTCAGTCCATCGAGACTTTGGCCCCAATCGAGGTAACGCGCCTGGTTGTAGTCAGCCCCACGCCCGCGCCGACGCAGCCTGCCGGAAATGGGACGGCAGTCTTTCGCGCCGATGATCCCACCAGCCTACGACACGTCACTGCCGATGCTCCGCAGACGCTCGACCCTGTGCTGGCGACGGACGGGCCGGGCCTGCTGTTGCTCTCCAACGTTGTCGAGCCTCTGCTGTTTCCCCATCCGGAGGAGCCGGGCGCCTACCTGCCGCTGCTGGCGACTGATTGGTCCATCTCCGAAGACGGTCTGACCGTCACATTCAGTATTCGACCCGGCGTCACTTTCTCTGACGGAAGCGCTTTGACGGCGACGGACATCGCCTACAGCATCCAGCGCGCGCTCCTGCTGTCGCCGCCGGCCGGCCCGCAAGGTCAGTTGCTCGAGCCGCTGCTGGGCTTTACGTCCAATGACATTACGGAAGAGATTTCCTCAGGAGTATATGCCGGCAATCGCGATGCCCTGATCGCCAATGCAGACCCCGAGGAATTGGCGGCGCTCTGTGAGCGGGTCAAGGAAGCGGTAACGCCTGACGACGCCGCCGGCACGCTCACATTTAGCCTGACCCAATCGTGGGGTGCGCTATTGGCCACGCTCAGCCAGCCCTGGACCGGGGCAATCGACCGCGAGTGGGCGATTGCGCGCGGGGCATGGGATGACTCCTGCGAGACGTGGCAAAACTGGTACGCACCCGCTCCTGGTGAATCTGCCCTGGAAAAGAATGTCATGGGTACGGGTCCGTATGTCCTCGACCATTGGACAAGCGGCGTCGAATATCTTCTGCTTGCCAGGCCCGACTACTGGCGCAATAGCAGTGAACCGCTGTGGGATGCGGAAGATGCCCCGGCCGGGCCGCCGGCGATCAGCAGCGTGCGGGTGCAGTTCGAGCCGGATGCGGCGATTCGCCTGGCGCTCTTGCAGCATGGGGCGGTCTCAATCGCCGACATTGCACCTCCACTGCGCCTGTTGGCGGATCAGGGAGTTGGCGAATTGTGCGCCGACATCCAGGGCGCCTGCTCGGCCGGCGCTGAGCCGGGGGCGCCGTTACGCAAATTGGCCCCTCTGCCCGCCCGAAGCCGGACTGATCTGCTTTTCAATTTCGCCGTTACCGGGGAGTCCAACCCCTACCTGGGCAGCGGGCAACTTGATGGCAACGGCATTCCGGCAGACTTCTTCAGCGACTTCAATGTGCGCCGCGGCTTCAGCCATTGCGTAGATGCTGCCCGGTTGATCGAGAACGTCTACTTCGGCCTGGGCATCCCCAACAATAGCGTCATTCCACCCTTCTTGCTCGGGTACAATCCGGGACAGGAGAGCCGCACCCTGGACCTGGAGCGCTGTGGGGAAGAGCTCCGGCTGGCCTGGGACGGTCAATTGGCGAACAACGGCTTTCGTTTGCAGGCCCCCTTTGTCTCCGGCAATCGCGCACACGAGGTTGTTCTTGCTTCGCTGCAGGAGAATCTGCAGGCGGCAGATTCGCGTTACCGGCTGGAAACGGTCGGTTTGCCGGAACCGCTATACAGCGAAGCGCTGCAAAGTGGGCAGCTCCCGCTGCTATTCCTGACCTGGTCCGAGACGTTGCGCGACCCGCACAACTGGACCGTCCCTTACTTCCTCGGCCCCTACACGGAGTATCAGGCGCTGCCCGATAATGTCCGTGAGCAATTCGCGCTGTTGGCGCTGGCCGGGGTTGCCGATACCAGCGCCGCCGGTCGCGACCGTATTTACTCCGACCTTGGACGAGTGCGCCATTCGGTCGCCCCCAATATTATTTTCCCACAAGCCGGTGACGCGCAATATCAGCAACGCTGGATCACCCGCTGGCTCATCCACCCAGCTACGTTGACCGCCTATTACTACGGCTACGCGATACAGTAACGCCGCCCGGCTGCCCTGAAGAAGAGGGGCGTCCCGCAGGACGCCCCCGGCCAAGGAGGTTGGCTCTGCTGCCTCCATGATGGGGCGCAGCAGAGGATGAACGGAGAAAGTGCTCCTATTGAGGCTCTCGATTTTGGAGCATGGCTACGCGCCGCCACACTCCTGCGCCGGGATCAGACCGGCGTGAACTGCTCTTCTTCGGTCGAGCCGGCGAGGGCGGTGGTGGAGGATTGCCCCCCACTGATGATTTGCTGGACCTCGTCGAAGTAGCCGGCGCCCACGAAACTCTGGTGCTTGATCGCCGCGTAGCCGTGCGTGCGCTCCATTTCAAACTCACGCTCCTGCACTCGCGAGTAGGCCGCCATGCCCTCTTTGACATAGGCCGAGGCGAGTTCGAACATGCTGGCGTTGAGCGTATGGAAGCCGGCCAGCGTCACGAATTGGAACTTGTAGCCCATCTCACCCAGCCGGTCCTGGAATCCGGCGATCGTCTTCTCGTCCAGGTGTTTCCGCCAGTTAAATGAGGGCGAGCAGTTGTAAGCCAGCCGCTTGCCGGGGAACTTCTCATGGATGCCCTGGGCAAACTCACGCGCCTCGCCCAAGTCGGGCGTAGAAGTCTCACACCAGATAACGTCAGCATAAGGGGCAAAGGCCAGGCCGCGCATGATCGCATATTCCAGCCCGCCATTGACATAGGAATATCCTTCGTAGCTGGTCTCGCCGGTCAAGAACGGTTTGTCAAGCTCGTCCACATCAGCGCGCAGCAGCTTGGAGGAGAGGGCGTCGGTGCGGGCGATGAGCACGGTAGGGACGTCCATCACATCCGCCGCCAACCGGGCCGCCACTAACTTGCGGGTGAACTCGTGCACGGGAACGAGCACTTTGCCGCCCATGTGCCCGCACTTCTTGGCGGACGAGAGCTGATCTTCCAGGTGGACGCCGGCCGCACCGGCGACTATCATCTGCTTCATCAGCTCGTATGTGTTCAGCGGGCCGCCGAAGCCGGATTCCGCATCCGCCACAATGGGGGCCATCCAGTTGGTGCCGTTGGTATCGTACAGGTGATAGATCTGGTCCGCCCGCAATAGGGCGTTGTTCAACCGCTGCACCAGTTGTGGGGCGCTGTCCATCGGATATAGACTTTGATCGGGGTATGTGTGGGCGGCGGTATTCGCGTCCGCAGCCACCTGCCAGCCGCTCAGGTAAATCGCCTGCAGGCCGGCCTGCACCATTTGCACGGCCTGGTTGCCGGTAACGGCCCCCAGAGCGCGCACGTAAGGCTCTTTATTCATTAAGCGCCACAAGCGTTCAGCTCCCATGCGGGCCAGGGAGTATTCGATCTTGACTGTGCCGCGCAGCCGTAACACGTCTTCCGGCGAATACGGGCGCTCAATTCCCTGCCAACGGGCCTGATTCTTCCAGGCCGAGCTGATCTCTGACACTACTACCTCATCAAACATTGGCACTCTCTCCTTGCCTTGCGGTGATAACTAAACCTTCCATTTCTGGAATGGGTCTTTCAGGCGGGGTTGCCCGAATGCTCTGCCTAGAATCAATCCAGGTAATCGTATGCTAACAGGGTCAGGAAGCCGGTGAAGTCGCTTGCCGTCACCAACTTCTCAAACAGGCCGGCGGCAATGTCAAAGTTGCCGGCGGCGTATTGCTCCCGGCCGACCAGCTCCTTGATGCGGGTCAACTCCTGCGGGATCAGTTCCCGCACCAGCTCAGCTGTGATCAGCCGGCCATCCACCAGAGAAGCGGTGGGATGATTGATCCATTGCCAGACCTGCGCGCGGGAGATCTCGGCGGTGGCCGTATCTTCCATCAGGTCATAGAGCGCAGCCGCGCCCACTCCCTGCAGCCAGGAAGCCAGGTAGAGGATGGCCACATTGATATTTGTGCGCAGCCCTTCCTCATCTATGTAGCCGCCCTCGATGTGGAAGTTAAGCAGATCGGCCGCGGCGGCCTGAACTTCGGGGCGCAGCCGGCTTTTCTGGTGCGGCCGGTCAGCGAGGACCTCAGCAAAGATGTCATGGGCCAGGGGGACCAGGCCGGGGTGCGCCACCCAGGTGCCGTCGAAGCCGTCGCCGGATTCGCGCACCTTATCGGCGCTGACCTTGGCAAAGGCAAGCTCATTGGCCGCCGGGTCTTTGCGCGGGATATAGGCGGCCATGCCGCCGATGGCATGTGCGCCGCGCCGGTGGCAGCTCTTTACCAACAATTCCGTGTAGGCGCGCATGAACGGGGCGGTCATGGTGATCTGCGCGCGGTTGGGGAGCAGGAAATCCGGTTGATTGCGGAACTTCTTGATCACCGAGAAGATGTAATCCCACCGGCCGGCGTTCAGCCCGGCGGCGTGCTCGCGCAGCTCGTATAGAATCTCCTCCATCTCAAACGCCGCCAGGACGTTCTCGATCAACACGGTGGCCTTGATGGTGCCCCGCGGGATACCCAGCAGATCTTGCGCTCGCATAAAGACATCATTCCACAGGCGCGCCTCCAGATGGCTCTCCAGCTTGGCCAGATAAAAATAGGGGCCGCTGCCGCTCTCCAGCAGCGCGCGCGCGTTGTGAAAGAAGTAGAGGCCGAAATCAAACAGCGAGCCGGAGACAGGCCGGCCATCCACGCGAAAGTGCCGCTCCTCCAGGTGCCAACCTCGCGGCCGGACCAGCAGGGTGGCGACTTGCGGATTGAGCGTGTAGCTCTTGCCGTCCGGCGTGATCAGGCTGATCGTGCGCCGCACGGCATCGCACAGGTTGATCTGCCCTTCGACCATGTTCGCCCAGGTGGGGGAGTTGGCGTCCTCAAAGTCGGCCATGAAGACGTCGGCTCCGGAGTTGAGGGCGTTTATGAGCATCTTGCGGTCAGTCGGGCCGGTGATTTCCACCCAGCGCTTTTGCAGATCGGCCGGCGGGGGTTTTACGGTCCACTCGGCTTGCCGGATGGCGGCGGTCTCACTGAGAAAATCCGGCATCTCGCCGGCGTCGATGGCCGCCTGTCGCTGATCGCGGCGCTGCAATAACGTCCGACGGCGCTCCCCGAACCCCCGCTCCAGCGTGGCGACGAAGGCATTGGCTGCCGGGGTCAGGATAACCTCATAAGCCGGCGTCATCTCGCCGCTGATTTCTACGCCAGAGAATCCCATATCAAAACTCTCCCTGCCAACTGCAAAATGACAGTCGTCAGCGAATGACTGCGCTGCGCAAAGATAGGACCTGCAGAGAATGCTCGCCAACTTTGTAGCACATTGTGAAATTTGTGTCAAGCGATTTATGACGCAATGCGTAATAGATCTCCCACTCCACTTCCTCTTATCAGCCATCCGCCAGGCTACTGTGCTCTTGAGGCGCAGTTGAAAATCGATACAATTTGCCCATGATGCCAATTCCTAATCACTTCCAGTTTGTTGCCCACCCCGTCGCCGACCCGGCTGCTCTCGTAACGGCTCCCGGCGCGCGCTTTTCGCTGCTCACCTCCCGGCTGATCCGCATGGAGTTCGCGCCGGATGGAGCCTCCTTTGAGGAGCGGCCCTCGCAGGTTTTCTGGCATCGCCGGCAGCCGGTTCCGGACTATCGCGTGTCCCGCGCCGGCGATGCGCTTCAGATTGAGACCGCTTACTTACGCCTGCATTATGACGCCGCCGCCGGGCCATCTTTCAACCCGGCGGCGCTTTCCGTCGAGTTGCTGGAATCCGGCGTGACCTGGCGTTTTGGCGACCCCGACTCCGGCAATTTGCTGGGCACAACCCGCACGCTGGACCAGGTCAGCGGGCAGACACATCTGGAGCCGGGCCTGCTCTCCCGAGACGGCTGGGTGGTCTGGGATGACATGCGCAGCCTGGTGTTCAACGAGCAGGGTTGGCTGGAGCCCCGGCCCAATCCAGACGCGCAAGACCTATACTTCTTCGGCTACGACCACGACTATGCCGGCTGCCTGCAGGATCTCTCACGGGTCGCCGGCAAGACGCCGCTATTGCCCCGCTGGGCGCTGGGTAACTGGTGGAGCCGTTACTGGGAGTATTCGCAGGAGGAGTTGATCGCGCTGATGCGCGATTTTCGCCGGCACGACATCCCGCTCTCCGTGTGCATCATTGACATGGACTGGCACGTCACTAACACCGGCAACGACTGCTCCGGCTGGACGGGTTACACCTGGAACCGGCAACTCTTCCCGGATCCGCCGGCGCTGATCCGCTGGCTGCACGATAACGGGCTGCGCACCGCCCTGAATTTGCATCCGGCCGAGGGAGTTCACAACCACGAGACGCAGTATGAGGCGATGGCGCAGGCAATGGGGCGCGACCCCTCCGCCGGAGCGCCCATCCCGTTTGACCTGGCTGATCCCGGCTTTGCGCTGCCCTATTTCACTCTGCTACATCACCCGTTGGAGGCGGACGGGGTTGACTTCTGGTGGCTGGATTGGCAGCAGGGCCAGTCCAGCAGCCTGCCCGGACTGGACCCCCTTTGGTGGCTGAATCATCTGCATTACTATGATCTGGGCCGGGACGGGAGTAGGCGACCCTTCATATTCTCGCGCTGGGGCGGCCTGGGCAACCACCGCTATCCCATCGGCTTCTCCGGTGACACCTACGTCACCTGGGAGTCGCTCGCCTTCCAACCCTATTTCACCTCCACGGCTGCCAACGTCGGCTATGGATGGTGGAGCCATGATATCGGCGGTCATATGTTCGGCATGGAGGAGGCTGAGCTATACCTGCGCTGGGTGCAGTACGGCGTCTTCAGCCCCATTTTGCGATTGCACTCCACCAAGAACCCTTTCCATGAGCGCCGTCCCTGGGGCTACGACGCGGAGACATTGCGCATCAGCCGGGCCGCGATGCAGTTACGCCATGCGCTGATTCCCTACCTGTACACGCTCTCCTGGATAAACCAGCAGACGAGCACGCCGCCTATCCGGCCCATGTATCACGATTACCCAACCGATGAGGCAGCTTACAACTGTCCTGACCAGTACACCTTTGGCCCGGACCTGATCGCCGCCCCGTTCACAGCGCGCCGCGACCCGGACACGCAGCTCAGCCGGCAGGTAGTCTGGTTCCCGCCCGGCGACTGGTGCGATTTCTTCAGCGGGCAGCCCTACCCCGGCGGGCGCTGGCAGGCCGTCTATGGCGACCTGGAGCGAACGCCGGTCTTCGCCCGCGCCGGCGCAATCATCCCCCTGGACGCTCAGCTGGATCATGACTGCGGGGAACTACCTTACGAGTTAGAGCTGATCATCTTTCCCGGAGCGGATGGCCATTTCACGCTGTATGAGGATGACGGGAGCGCCGGTGCAGATGAACGCGGCGCATATGCCGAAATGTCGTTCGCCCAACAGTGGAGCGAGGCGGGCGAGTGCAACTTCACCATTGGAGCGGTGCAGGGAGATCTCAACGTGGCCCCGGCCGGGCGCACTTTCATCCTGCGCTTTCGCGGTATTCAGCAGCCGGGCGGCGTCTCGCTGGCGATCAATAATGTCCAGCAAGATGTCGCGCACGTTTACGATCCGGAGATTAACACGCTTTCTCTGGAGCCGGTCGCCGTCTCGTCCTCTGACGAATTGACAGTCACGCTTAAGGGGGTAGAGCGGGCGAAGGCTGATTGGCGGCTGGAGCGTTGCCGGGAGATGTTGCGTTACTTCCGGCTGGAGACGGGCACGAAGGCCTCGCTCCACGAACAGATGCCGGCAATCCTGGCGGATCCTTCGTTGCTGACCAACTATGCTATCCCCGTGCAGCCGGCCCAGACCCGCGCACTGCTGGAGACGATCACCGAGGCGGGCATGACTTACATTGAGCACGCCGGGCCTGATCGACCGCTGATACTCTGGAATAACCGGCTGGACCCTACCGTCACTTTCCAGTTGAACGCGTTCCACGAGATTCGCTGGCATACGCGTCGCGTCTACAGGCCGGAGATGGGCATGGTTCCTAGCTCGCATATCCTGCATGGCGCGGAGCTGGACAAGAGTGATAAGTGGCGGCTCACCTTCCAGTATGGCCGGACGCTGAACCTGGCGATTGACAGCCGGCGCGCATGACACTGCTGTTTCGACCACGATGGTGAGGAAACAACCCATGAACCAAGTACGTTGGGGACTCCTGTCCACCGCCAATATCAACCGCCGGCTCATTCCCGCCATTCGCGCCTCTCAACGGGGG
>CAZIKT010000010.1:65002-96125 GCA_964539885.1 uncultured Ardenticatenaceae bacterium
TTCAATTTCAGGATGGGCAGCCGCGATAATGTGCGGCTGGTGCCGGAATACGGCGGCGGCAGCCTATGGGATGTGGGCGTCTATCCGCTCAGTATGGCGCAGTATGTGATGGGAGGGCCGCCGGAATGGGTCGCCGGCGATCAATGGATCGGCGAGGCAGGGGTGGATGAAACATTCATCGGCCAACTGCACTATAGCGGCGCTCGCCTGGCGCAGATCGCTTGCTCCTTCCGCACTGCGTTCCACACGGAGGCCGAGATTATCGGCACGGAAGGCCGGCTGCACGCCACTCGGCCTTTTGTGGGCCTTAGCGATGAGCCCGATCGCCGGCGACTGACCTTTGAGCCGGCGGCCGGCGACGCGCAGGAGATTGTCGTGCCGGAAAAAGAGCTGTATCTGGGGGAAGTGGAGGACATGCACGCCGCCATACTGGACGGTCAGCCTACCTACCTGACTTTGGCGGAGACCCGCAACCACGTGAAGACGGTGCTGGCGCTGTACGCAGCGGCGCGCACCGGCCAACGGGTGTATCTGGACCAGAGTTGAATCAACTGAGAGACTACTCTATCCGGAACGTCACAACATACGGCTCACCCAGGTAGTTGCCGTCCCAGCGGATCAACAGCAGGCGCAGTGAATAGGTGCCCGGCTCAAACGCCTGCGCCACCAACGTCTCCAGTGTGCCGGCGATGACCGGCGTGTTGTGCGTCTCGCCAATCGTGATCCATTGATCCGGATTGGCCCCGCGCCCAATCTCCACTTTGAAGAATTGTACGTTGTTGGGATCGAAGTCAGCCGTGCCGATCACCTGGATCGTGCCGCTGACCACATCGTCCTGACGTGGGCTGTCGATCTGCCAGACGGCGTTCGTGTGCGGATCCCGCTCCGGTTTCACTTCCGCCAGCAACTCCTCCGTGCAGGCGACGAGTGGGAAGATGGGCAGATTGCTTTCAGTGGCCCACTCGTGAGCGGAGCGCAGGCTCTCAGGGTTGCGCGGCGCGCTGAGGAAGACTGCTTGCTCCGTTCCCGGCGGCAGCGCTTCCAGCGCCGTCCCTTCGACGAAGAAGCAGGAGGTTGGCGTCAGCGGAGCATCGTCGCCGGCTTCTTCGCTGACCAGCTCGATCTCTATGTCCTCCGGCAGATTCTGCACCGCCGGCAGCCGCCAGACGCCGGGGTCCAGCTTCTCCCAGCGCACCGCTTCCGCCGAGGTGAGGTCAGTCGCCTGTGGCTGTTCTTCCACATCCAGGAACCATTCCTCGTCGCCCAAGGCGCATTCGGTGGCTCCCTTCTGGACCGAGGAGAGCGTGCAAATTGGTTTCTGAGAGATGCCCGCCGGCGGGGCAAAGGTCTGCGGCTGAATAGTCCCAGCTACCGTTAGCGCCTCCTGCAAGGCAGGGTCGTTACGCACGGCGGTCATGTATGCCGCCCACAACGGGGCGGCCCCGGTCAGGCCGCTGACATCGATCATCTCACTGTTATCTGTGTTGCCGGTCCAGACGCCCACGACCAGCGCCGGCGTATAACCCACCGTCCAGTTGTCGCGGAAGTCGTTGGTGGTGCCCGTCTTGGCGGCGGCGGGGAAGCTCAGGGCCAGCGGGTTGTCGCTGCCCATGGCCGGGACGCGGGCTTCGTCGTCATCGAGGATGTCGCTGATCAGGAAGGCCACTCGCGGGTCAACGACCTGTTCGGCCGGGGCGGGCTGATGTTCGTAGAGCACTTCCCCGTTCATCTTCTCGACGCGCAGGATGGAGACAGGAGTCACCTGGCGTCCGTAGTTGGCCAGCACACCATAGGCCGTGGTCAGTTCTAGGGGGGTCAGCTCCCCACCGCCCAGGGTAAGCGCCAACCCGTATTGGCCGGCGTCCGCCCCGAAGCTCTGGATGCCCATCTGTTGGGCAAATGTAAGGAAGCGCGGCACGCCGACATCCTGCAACAGCAGCACGGCGGGCACGTTGTAGCTATTGGCCAGCGCGTCGCGCAGCCGGACGGGGCCATGGAAGCGGTTGTCATAGTTGACCGGCGAATAGATCGCGCCGTCGAACTGCTCATAGTCAACCGGCACATCCCAGAGGATATCCGCCGCGGTCCAGGCCGGCTGGCCTGTATCATCCAGCGGCGAGAGGGCGGCGGCATAAGTCAGCGGCTTGATCGCGCTGCCGGGCTGCTGCGGGGACAGCGCCACGTTCACATTGCCCTCGATGCGCTCCTCGTGATAGTCCACGCTACCCAGCATGGCCAGGATCTCGCCGGTGCCGGGTTTCAGGGCCACCAGCGCGGCATTGGTCAGGTTGTGGTCGGGACCGACCTCGGCGACGTGTTGCCGGGCCAGCTCTTCCGCCAGCCGCTGGAAAGACAGGTCGAGCGATGTTGTCACCTGCAACCCGCCGTTGGCGACCATCTCCGCGCCGAACTGCTCTTCGAGTTGCTGGCGGACGTAGACGGCGAAATGGGGCGCTTCCAGGCTCACTTCTTGCGGCGCGAACACCAGCGGCTCGAAATACGTTGATTCAACAATGGTCTGATCGATATAACCCTCCTGCGCCATCAGGTTCAGCACGATCCATTGCCGCGCCTTGGCTCCTTCCAGATTTGTCAGAGGGTCTAACTCCACCGGGCTCTGGGGCAGCGCCGCCAGCAGGGTCGCTTCCGCCAGACTTAATTCGGTGGCCGATTTATCGAAATAGGTCTGTGCGGCGGCCTCAATGCCGTAGGCCAGGTTCCCGTAATAGATCTCGTTCAAATACAGCTCGAGAATCTCGTCTTTGCTGTAGCGCTGCGTCATCAGCCGGGCCAGGATGATCTCCTTCACCTTCCGTTCGTAGCTGACGCCGGCCCGCTCCTCGTATTCGAAAGCGATGTGCCGGACGAGCTGCTGGGTGATTGTGCTGCCGCCGATCGGGCGCTCATCGGGATTGCGCAAGTTGGCGATGATCGCCGCTAATAGAGAGGGCGCGTCCAATCCGATATTCTCGTAGAAGGTGTCGTCCTCAATCGCAATAGTGGCTTGCTGCGCGTGCAGGGGGATGCTGGCGAGCGGCACATCAGTGCGTTTACCCTCGCCAAAGATTTCCCAGAGCACCTCGCCGTTGCGATCCAGGATGCGTGTGGTCTCAAACGTTTCCCGCTCGCGGGCGCCCTCCAGCGTGGCGACCCCGGCTTCGATCTCGTTGCTCAGGTCGGTGTAGATCAGTGCGCTGGCCCCGCCAATGCCGGCAAAGACCAGCATCGCCACCAGTAGGACCAATAGCAGAAAGAACTGCGTGAAGCAACCACAGCCCATGCGCGAGCGCTGCTTTGGTGATGGGGGCAGTGTGCCGGGCAGCGTATACTGCTCGCGTCGGACAGATTGTTGCGGCTGGACAAACTGTTGGGTCCGCGCCTGCTTGTTTCGCGCCCGCAAGAAGGGCTGCGTTCGTCTTTCTTTGCTCATGTTCCCGGAACTCCGCCGGCAGTTCTGAACGCCGGCAGTCAACGTCAATCTAGGGGAGACGTTGAAGTCGGCACCACGTCATGCATATTAGTCTACGAGGATAACGTCTAAAGGGCTGGACTGGTTCCGCACGCTTACGTAACGTTAAGATGACGGTCGAGCCGCAACCGATCGATCAGAAACCCCGTAGGTCTCAAGAGCAATGGCGCCTGTGCCCACGTCAGTGCTTAGGACCTACGGGGTTTGGTGGGGCAGTCAAGCCTGTTGTGAAAGGAAATCGTCGAGCGGGTCTTCGTCATCCGGGCTGACGAGCGAGCGGCGGGTGCGGCCCCCGACCGCGGGATCTTCAACCAGCCCCATTTCGTGTAGCGCCTCCATCAGCCGGGCGGCCCGTGGGAAGCCCACTCGCAGCCGGCGCTGCAAGTACGAAGTGGACAGCGTATCCGATGCCTGGGCCAGCGCGATCGCCTCTTCCAACATGTCGTCCGTCTCATCAATGTGTGACTTGCGGGCCAGGATGCGCTCCCAGGGCGCTTCACCCGGCTCGAAATCGGGTAGCGCCTGTCGCCAGTAATGGACCAGCCGTTCGATCTCATCGTCGCTGACAAAGCAGCTCTGCACCCGCAGCGGGTCGCTGGCCTCCGGCGATAGGAACAGCATATCCCCGCGGCCCAGGAGCTGCTCCGCCCCCACGCTGTCCAGGATGACGCGCGAATCGGTGCCGGAGGCCACTGCGAAGGCGATTCGCGCCGGGAAATTGGCCTTGATCAGGCCGGTCAATACGTCGGTAGATGGGCGCTGCGTGGCCACGACCAGGTGGATGCCGGTAGCCCGCGCCATTTGCGCCAGCCGGCACAGCGAGCGTTCGACCTCGTCCGGATAGAGCGCAATCAGGTCGGCCAGCTCGTCGATCACTACCACGATGTGAGAGAGAACGGCCCCCGGCTCCCGGCGGGCCACGGCGTTGTTGTATGCTTCCAGATTCTTCGCGCCCAGAGCGGCGAACTGCTCGTAGCGCCGATCCATCTCGCTCATCAGCCAGCGCAATACGCCAATCACCCGCTCGTGTTCCACCTCCACTTTGCCCAGGAGATGGGGCAGACCGTTAAAGCGGATCAGCTCTACTTTCTTGGGATCTATCATTACCAGGTTGACCCGGTCCGGCGAGTTGTTAAAGACCAGACAACTGATGAAGGCATTCAGGCAGACCGACTTGCCGGTGCCGGTCGCTCCGGCGATGAGCAAGTGGGGCATCTTCGCCAGGTCAATGGCAACGGGTGTGCCGGCGACGCCCTGACCCAACGCCACCGCCAGCGGGCTTTTCATGTTGGTGAATGCCGGCGTCTCGACGACGCTGCGCAGGCGGACCAAAGAGATATCGCTGTTCGGAGCCTCGATGCCGACGATTCCGCGGCCGGGGACCGGCGCTTCAATGCGCAGGCGGGTGACAGCCAGGGCCAGGGCCAGGTCCTGGCGCAGCGCGGCGATCTGGCCCACGCGCACCTTTACCCGTTTACTCTCACCGTCCGGCCCGACGCGCTCCAGGTAGCCGGGCCTGACCCCAAACTGCGTTACCGTCGGCCCCTGGCGGATCTCCGTGACCTGGCCGGCCAGGTTGAAATCGAGCAATGTCTGTTCGATGGTCTGCTTCTTCTTAATCAGCTCCGCTTCAGACAATTGCACGGGCCGCCCTTTTTCAAGCAGGTCCAGGGGCGGCAATTCGGCCGCCCGGCGAACGGTCCGGGCCGGTCGTGGCGGAGAGGGCTGCACGATGGGCAAAGGTTGGCGCTGCGCTGCTGTCGGGTCTGCGACCGGCTGTTCGTCGGGCTGCCTGGTGTGGGCCTGCGGCTCCAGCGATCGCGACCAGGATTGCAGGCGCGCTGAATGCGCTGCCAGGCCCTCGCGAACCGCCTGCCAGCGCACGCCAAGGGTCAGGAGCAGGCCGAAGATGAACAGGCCCCCATACAGCACGGCGGTCAGAATGGGGCCTAGGAACTCCATCGCCGGAGCCGCCAGCGCCCAACCGACCAGTCCGCCGGATTCTCCCTCAAAGGCGGTGAACAGATCGCCGCCGGAGTTGAGAAAGGTGAGCGCCAGAGCCGCCAGCAGCATCAGTTCCAGGCCGATTACCTGCCCGGCGCGGGGCCGAAAGCGCCGGTTCACACCCCGCACCATCAGAAGAACGCCCCCGATCGCCAGGAACGCGCAAATGGGGTAGACGCCCCAGCCAAAAACCTGGTGGGCCAAATGTGACCAGGATGATAGGAGCGCAATGGGTACGATATCCAGCAGGCCGAGCAAGGTTAACGCGCCGAAGGTGAGCATGCCCAGGCCAATCAATCCGACCCGATGCCGGGCCATGCTGTGCATCACCCTTTCATCCCAGGTCTGCGGAGGGGTTACGGCTCCGCCGGAACTGCGGCTAGGCGACTTACTGGACATTGCTCTCCTACCCGGCGCGGTTCTGCCGGGCTGTCTACATGGATACGAGTACGCTCATATTCTATCATGAAAAGAGTGTACAATCTGAATGCCGTTCGTCGCCGCCGGTCGACTCTAGAGATGGCAGGACATTCGAGCCGAGCGACGCGAGCGAAATCAGGACAGTTGAAGTGACAACATACGACTCGCCGCTGGACTCGACCGCCATCCTGGCGGCGTTGCAGACCAACTGGCTGGCTCGCGGCTTGCATTACGTCGCTGAAATTGATTCGACGAATGACGCCTTGCAGGAGATGGCTGTTGCCGGCGCCCCTGCCGGGACGATGGTGATCACCGATTATCAGCGTAGAGGCAAAGGGCGTCTGCAGCGGCGCTGGCAGTCACCGCCGCGGGCTTCGCTGCTCTTCTCACTGCTCTTTCGCCCGCGGTGGCCGATCGAGCGGGCGCAATGGCTGACTATGTTGGCCGGGCTGGCGGTCGCGGAGGCTATTGAGGCAGAGAGCGGGTTGGAGGTGGGCCTGAAGTGGCCGAACGACGTGATGCTCCGGCAGGAGGGCCAATGGCGCAAAGTGTGCGGTCTGCTGCTCGCTACCAGCCTGAAGGGAGACGCGATCGAACATGCCGTCGTCGGCATTGGGCTGAACGTCAATATCCCGGCGGAAGCGATGCCGGCGACGGACAGCCCGGCGACCAGCTTGCTCATTGCCGGCGGATCGCCGCTGCACAGGATTCCGCTATTGGCTCGTATCCTGCTTAGATTGGAGCAGCGTTACGAAAGCGCCGAGCGAGGCGTGTCGCCGCAGCTGGCATGGAACGACAGGCTGATCTTGTCGGGGCGCATAGTACAGGTCGCCGGCGGGCCGGAGGTTATCAGCGGCGTCGTCGCCGGGACCGGCCCGTGGGGTGAGTTGCTGCTGCGCGACGAGGGCGGAAAGGTTCATTCCGTTGTGGCGGGCGACGTCACCCTGCGCGAGTAGACGGGACGGTAGGACGAGGGTCATTTGCCGCGCGTCCCCTCCTATTCCATAATTGACGATACCACGTACGCACCTGTTACAGCCCACTTCTCGCTACCTGTCATGCCGCAGCAGTGACACCCGTCACTTGACAGGTTGGCCGGGCAAGCTGATCATAAGTGGGATAATCGCTGATGGTGCGCCCTGAGGTGTGCGCTGATCCATCGCGATGGTTCGACAGGCGTGGAGCACACCTTCAAATGCGAGAAGCGAGTCCATACCTTCTCGCCGGAACCTACCCACACCCAATAGTAGCAACCAGTTTGGTTCCTACCGTGTCTATTTGAAAGGAGAGACTCACTATGTCCCGCAAGCTGCAGAATTTGAAGAACCCGGTCCCGAGCGATATTGAGATCGCTCAGGCGGCGGAGCTCTTTCCCGTTGAGCAAGTTGCCCGAGATGCCGGCCTTCTGCCGGAAGAGCTGGAGTATCACGGGCGATATAAGGCGAAGGTGTCGCTGTCCGTGCGCGATCGCCTGCGCGATACGCCCAACGGCAAGTACGTGCTGGTCACGGCGATCACACCCACGCCGCTGGGCGAGGGGAAGACAACGACTACCGTCGGCCTGGCTCAGGCGTTGGGTGCGCATCTGAACCAGCGCGTCTTCGCCTGCGTCCGCCAACCGAGCCAGGGCCCAACCTTCGGCATCAAGGGCGGGGCGGCCGGCGGCGGCTACAGCCAGGTCGTCCCCATGGAGGATTTCAACCTCCACCTGACCGGCGATATCCACGCCATTACCGCCGCCAACAACCTGCTGGCTGCTGCCATAGATGCCCGCATGCACCATGAGCTGACCACCCAGTCCGACGAGACTCTCTTCAACCGCCTCTGCCCGCCCGGGAAGGATGGCAGCCGGCGCTTTTCGCCGGTCATGTACCGGCGACTGCATAAGCTGGGCATCGAGAAGACCGACCCCAACGACTTGACCCCGGAGGAGCAGTCCCGCTTCGCCCGGCTGGATATCGACCCGGACAGCATTACCTGGCGGAGGGTGGTGGACACGAACGACCGCTACTTGCGGGGCATCACCATTGGGAAGGGGCCGGCGGAGAGCTTTACCCGCGAAACGGGTTACGATATTACCGTCGCCAGCGAGATCATGGCCATCCTGGCGCTCACCACCAGCCTGGCGGATATGCGCGAGCGATTGGGGCGGATGGTGATCGGCACCAACCGCGCCGGAGAACCGATTACGGCGGATGACCTGGGCGCCGGCGGGGCGTTGACCGTATTGATGAAGGACGCGATCACGCCGACACTGTTGCAGACGCTGGAAGGCACACCGGCCTTTGTGCATGCCGGACCCTTCGCCAACATCGCCCACGGCAATTCCTCAATCATCGCTGACCAGATCGCCCTGAAACTGGTCGGGCCGGACGGCTATGTGCTGACCGAAGCCGGCTTTGGAGCCGACATCGGGATGGAGAAGTTCTTCGACATCAAGTGCCGCTACAGCGGCCTGATCCCCAACTGCGTTGTGCTGGTGGCCACAATACGCGCTCTGAAGATGCACGGCGGTGGTCCGAAAGTGATCGCGGGGCGTCCGCTTGATCCGGCTTATACGGAAGAAAACCTGGAGCTGTTGGAAGCCGGCTGCGGCAACCTGCGCGTACACATTCGCAACGCCCTGCGCTTCGGCGTGCCGGTAGTGGTGGCCATCAACCGCTTCAGAGATGACACCAGCGCCGAAGTGGCGTTGGTGCGGCGTGTCGCTATCGAAGCCGGGGCGGAAGACGCGGTGATGAGCAATCACTGGACCGAAGGCGGGGCCGGCGCGATGGCCCTGGGCGAAGCGGTCATGGAAGCCTGCAAGAAGCCCAGCAACTTCGACTTTCTCTATCCGCTGGAAATAGGCATCAAGGAGAAGATCGAGAAGATCGCCAAAGAGATCTACGGCGCGGACGGCGTGGAGTTCTTGCCGGAGGCGGAGGAAAAGATCGCGCTTTACACCCGCGTCGGCTTTGCCGGCCTGCCAATTTGCATGGCCAAGACGCACCTTAGCCTGAGCCACGATCCGGCGTTGAAGGGCGTGCCTACCGGCTTTACGGTGCCGGTGCGGGATATTCGGGCCAGCGTCGGAGCCGGCTTCCTCTACCCGCTCCTAGGCGCGATGAGCACCATGCCCGGCCTGCCGACTCGTCCGGTCTTCTATGACGTCGACCTCGACCTGGAGACTGGTCGAGTGGTCGGTCTCTTCTAACTGTTCCTTGTTCTACCCCGGCCCTCTTCGCTGACCCTCCCTGCGGAGGGGGCCGGGGCTAGCAATGCCGGCATCATTTCCTCTGAGCGGCGTGTCGTCGGGCCGCTGCTGCAATTTGCTTCATCCACGAGAGCCGTCTCGCCTCCCCTGCCCTCATCGCTAACATAACGCATACACCCCGCCAACAAGATTCTTACGCTCTTCCGGCAGAATATTTTAAGGTTCTTTACCGGGCGCGGGATGCTTGACTTCGCCCGCCTGCCTGGCGATAACCACGAACAAATAGAGGTGACAGGAATGAGCAAGATAGTAGGAATTGATTTAGGGACGACCAACTCAGTGGTCGCGGTGATGGAAGGCGGTGAGGCAACCGTGATTTCCACGTCCGAGGGCGGCCGGCTGGCCCCTTCAATCGTAGCCTTCAACAAGAACGGCGAGCGCCTGGTCGGGCAGACGGCCAAACGACAGGCGACCATCAACCCGGAGAATACGATCTTCTCCGTGAAGCGCTTCATAGGCCGGCGCTATGATGACCCAGAGACGGCTGACGAACGCAAGCGGGTTCCATATCAAATCGTACAGGGTCCACAGGACAGCATTCGCATCCGTGTGCCGTACGCCAACAACCGCGAATTCAGCGCGCAGGAAATCTCGGCCATGGTGCTGAGCAAGCTGAAGAGCGATGCCGAGGCCTATCTCGGCGAGCCGGTAGCGAAGGCGGTGATCACGGTGCCGGCCTATTTCAACGACAGCCAGCGCCAGGCGACTAAGGATGCGGGCAAGATCGCCGGGCTGGAAGTGCTGCGGATCATTAATGAGCCGACAGCGGCTGCCCTGGCTTACGGACTGGACAAGAAGAAGGATGAGACTATCCTGGTCTTCGACCTGGGCGGCGGCACGTTCGACGTTTCCATCCTGGAAGTGAGCGATGGGCTGATCGAGGTGTTGTCCACGAACGGCGACACGCATCTGGGCGGCGATGACTGGGATCTGGCGATCGTGAACTGGGTCGTGCAGGAGTTCAAGCGCGACCAGGGCATTGATCTGAGCCAGGACCGGCAGGCGCTGCAGCGCGTGCGCGAGGCGGCGGAGAAGGCCAAGATTGAGTTGACGTCGGTTGTCTCCACGGAGATCAACCTGCCCTTCATCACGGCGGACGCCAGCGGGCCCAAGCACTTGCAGATGACCCTCGCCCGGGCGAAGTTTGAACAACTGACGGAAGCGCTGGTGAACCGGCTGGTGGCTCCAGTGCGTAACGCGCTGGAAGACGCCCGGCTGACCGCTGACAGGCTCGACGCAGTGGTGTTGGTCGGCGGCGCGACGCGCATGCCGATGGTACAGGAAAAGGTGCGCGCGCTGACCAATCAGGAGCCGAACAAGAGCGTCAACCCGGATGAGGTGGTGGCGCTGGGCGCGGCGCTGCAGGCCGGCGTTCTCGGCGGCGAGGTCAATGACGTTCTTTTGCTGGACGTCACGCCGCTGAGCCTGGGTCTGGAGACCCTGGGCAGTGTGATGACCACCCTCATCCCGCGCAACACGACTATTCCGACCCGCAAGTCGGAAGTGTTCAGCACGGCGGAAGATGGTCAGACGGCGGTTGATGTGCATGTCCTGCAGGGCGAGCGCCCGATGGCGGGAGACAACAGCACGTTGGGCGTGTTTCGGCTGGAGGGAATTCCGGCGGCCCCGCGCGGTGTACCGCAAATCGAGGTGACCTTTGACATTGACGCGAACGGTATCCTGAACGTGACTGCCAGAGACAAGGCCACCGGTCGCAGCCAGCAGATCACGATTACCGCCAGTACCAATCTATCCGAGGCAGATGTCGATCGGATGGTGCGCGACGCCGAGCGAAATGCGCAGGCAGACCAGCAGCGACGTGAGCTGATTGAGGCGCGGAACGCAGCGGACCAGGTAATCTATCAGACCGAAAAGAGCCTGGGTAGTCTCAATGGGCAGGTCCCCGACGCCAATCGCCGGCAGGTCGAGACGTTGGTCGCCGACCTCAAGCAAACCGTGCTCGGCGAAGACATCGCCCGCATCCGGCAACTGACGGCTGACGTGCAACAGGCGAGCATGGGGATCGGCCAGGCCATGTATGGGGCCGGCTCAGCCGGCGCTCAGAGCAACGACCCGAGCAACGGCCGCGAGTACAGCGCGGCAGACGACGACGAGATCATTGAAGGTGAGTTCGAAGCCGCGTAACTGGATTACCGCAGTGGCACGATAGCCCCGAAGTAATCGCACGGGCCGGTTTACTGCAAACCGGCCCGTTTTGCATCTCAGGCCAGACCATACGATTTCCCTACACAACGAGAATACCAGCCGCTCCCGCGATCGCCTGCGCTATAATGGGAATTTGTGGCGAGGATAGGAATAAACGCTCACCTGCTTTCCGAGCGGGAAGGCTACCGGCGGGCCGGCATCCATCAATATATCAGTCAAATCTTGGCGCACCTGCCGGTTGAGGATGACCTGGAGTATGTCGTCTACACCCGCCATGCTGCCTTAGCGCGGAAGCAGAATTGCCGGGTGGTTCAAAGCCGCTGGCCAACGGAGCGTCGGCAATTGCGCATCCTGTGGGAACAAGCAATGTGGCCCATGCACGCGATTCGCGATCACCTGGACCTGCTGCACAGCATGGCGTTTGTCATGCCTGCGCTGACCTGTAAGCCGGCGGTGGTCACGGTGTATGATCTCAGTTTCATGCACTACCCAGAACGCTTCGTGCCCATTCAGCGCCTGTACCTGACCAGCCAGACCCGCCGCTCTTGCCGGCAGGCCAAGCGCATAGTCGTCATCTCGGAATCCGGACGCGATGATGTGCAGCGCTTCTTCGGCGTTCCTGAAGCGCGCATCGACGTCATTCACCCGGGAGTAAGTCCGCTCTTCGGTCCACACTCCCCTGAGCAGATCGCCGATTTTCGCCGGCGACACCGGCTGCCGGAGCGTTTCTTGCTCCATGTCGGAACGTTACAACCGCGCAAGAACATACCCGCGCTCATTACGGCGCTGACCCGACTGACTGACCGGGAGATACCGCTCTACTTGGTTGGCGGCAAGGGCTGGCTATATGAGGAGGTCTTCGCTCAAGTGGCCGATCTTGGAATGCAAGATCGGGTGCGGCATGTGGGCTATGTATCAGACGAGGACTTGCCGCTCTGGTATTGCGCTGCCTCGCTGCTGGCCTTTCCGTCCGTCTATGAGGGGTTTGGCATGCCGATTGTGGAGGCAATGGCCTGCGGTACAGTGGTGGTTGCGGCCGATACCGCCGCCGTTCCCGAAGCAGCCGGCGACGCGGCCCTTTATTTCGATCCGCAGGATATCGACGCGCTGGCAGAGCAGATGGAGCGCGCGTTGGTCGATTCGGATTTAGCGGCTACAATGCGCGCGCGCGGCCTGGTCCAGGCAGCGCGCTTCTCCTGGGAGCGAGCCGGAAGACAGATGGCTTCTGTTTATCGGGCGGCGCTTCAGGAGTGATATGAGAGATGGGATGAGAGAGAAAAGAGGACAGCAAGTGCATGGCCGCTAGCGATCAAGCATCGGCCGGAACTGCGCATGACGCAATGGCATCTGAAGCGGCATCTGACCCCTTTGCGGCTTCACTTGTCGGCAGCGGATCGCCGGAGCAATCCAGCCACCGCGTCGTCCGCAACATAACGATCTTGAGCGACCTGCTGCTGATCAATGCGGCGTTCGTCTTCGCCTATATTGTGCGCTATGAGTTCCAACTGCTCTTCGAAACCGCCTTCCGCATCCCATACACAGATTATTTGAGCCAGCAACTACTCCTGACCCTGTTGTTGGTGATCACCTTCGTGCAAAACAAGGTCTGGCGTCGCCGGCGGGGCGAGTTCTTTATCGAGGAGGTTTCCCGTCTGGGCTATGCCACCGCCGCCGGCTTCGCCTTGATGATGGCGATCACTTTCTTCTTCCGCCCACTGGCCTTTTCGCGCTTGCTGCTGGTGTGGGCATTTCTCTTTATCGTTGTGTTTCTGAGCATTGCCCGGCTACTGCGCCGGCTCACTCTGAATGCCTGTTACCGGCGCAATATCGGCATTGATCGTGTGCTGGTTATTGGCTCCGGAGAAGCCGGGCGCAGTATCATTCGCACGCTCCTGGCCCGACCCGATCTGGGTTATCAAATGTTGGGCTATGTGGAAGACGGCTCTTCGGAAAACAACATCGGCCTGGGGCGTATCCCTCAACTGGGGAACTGGACGGATTTACCGAACATCCTGGAACGCACGCCGGATATGCACACTGTTTTTATTGCGTTGCCGGCCGAAATGCATGCCCAGATGCAGAACGTGTTGTATATCTGCCAGCAGCACGGCGTCTATGCCCAGGTCGTGCCTGATCTCTTTCAGCTCAGTCTGACGCGGGTGGAGATCAGTAACATGGCCGGCATCCCCATGTTGAGCGTCCGGCAGGTTCCAATAAGCCGCTTCAGCCTGTTCCTGAAGCGGGCTATTGACCTGTTGCTGGTGACCATCCTGGCGATACCCGTACTGCTGATTACGGCGCTCATTGTGGCAGCGATTCGTCTGGAGTCGCCGGGACCGGCCTTTTACTGGCAGCAACGGGTAGGGAAGAACGGCAAACGCTTTGACATGCTCAAGTTCCGCTCGATGGTGGTGGATGCGGACGATCAGAAGGCGGCCCTGGAGCAGATGAACGAAGCCTCCGGCCCCATCTTCAAGATCAAGAACGATCCCCGCATTACCAGGGTGGGACGCATCATTCGCCGGCTCAGCCTGGATGAATTGCCGCAGCTCTTCAACATTGTGCGTGGCGAGATGAGCTTTGTCGGCCCGCGCCCGCCCCTGCCGGCTGAAGTAGCGCAGTACGAAAGCTGGCAGATGCGCCGACTGGAACTGGTTGGGGGCTTAACCGGACTGTGGCAGATCAGCGGCCGCTCTGACCTGACCTTTGACGAGGGGTGCTTACTGGATATCTACTATATCGAGAACTGGTCGCTGGCCCTGGACCTACGAATCATTCTCCAGACGATCCCCTACTTGCTCTCCGGTCGAGGGGCCTACTGATTGCGGAACCGCGAACGGGCTGTCACTCGTCGCTCGACAACGTCGGCTGGTCAAAACGGACGATCTCCCCGTGCATGTTGATAACCACCCGAAAGCCTACCATAGCCATCATGTCTCGCGCCTGCTGAGGGATGCCTTGCCGAAGTATCTCGTCGGCGTTGACGTTACGCAATGAGGCGTCGATTGCCGCTTTCGTAAACAAGTCGTCCTGCCCCATCATACGCAGCGCCTGTTCCACGGCCATCTCTTTGTTCTCGTGCAGTTGCTCCAGGAATATCGCCAGCAACTGCCGATCAATGTCCTCCGCGGGGACATGGCGCATGAAGCCGTCATCGTTTACCACATAGAACGCCTCGCCGCCCACGACAGAGGTCTGAACCAGGTTATCGTATTCATCATAGACGATGCCGGTAAAAAGGGCCTGATACGACACGATTTCGTTCCCGAACTACAGTTGCTGCCTCAATATTACGATCATAGTGCGATCCGGCGCACGCGTAAAGCAGAGCAGCGGCTGATTCAGCAAGCGCTTATGGGTGATTTTTCTCACAATGACTTAGCCGTTGCTGAATGATCCGCCGGGCACTCGCCTGCTACCAGAGAGAAATGTGTGCACGGTGATACGCAGTTGGTATAATGCGCCAGGCGACTTCACGTAAGGAAGAGGAATTTGCTCAGACCACTCGACTGGTTTCTCGGTCTGTTCTCGCTCGACATCGGCATCGATCTGGGGACCGCAAACACCCTTGTCAGCCTGCGGGACAGAGGAATCATCATCAATGAACCCTCCTGGGTGGCGATAAACAAGCGCACACGCAGGCCGCTGGCTATCGGCGCGGAAGCGCGGGAGATGGTCGGTCGCACCCCGTCGGATATTGTCGCTATCCGGCCTCTGCGCGACGGCGTGATCTCGGAGTTTGAGATCACCGAGGCCATGCTCAAGTACTTCATCGACAAGGCGCACGAGCAGATGCTGGTGCCGTTTCCGCGGCCGCGGGTGGTCGTCGGCGTTCCCAGCGGTGTGACCGAGGTGGAGAAGCGGGCCGTCTACGACGCCACCATCTCAGCCGGCGCGCGCGCCGCCTTCCTAATCGAGGAGCCGATGGCGGCCGCGATTGGGGCCGGCCTGCCGATCATCGAATCGCGGGGCAGCATGATCGTGGACATCGGCGGCGGCACGACGGAAGTCGCCGTGTTTGCCATGGGCGGCATTGTAATCAGCCGCTCCATTCGTGTCGCCGGCGACGAGATGGATGAAGACATCATCCAGTATGCGCGCAGTAAGTACAACCTGCTCATCGGCGAGCGTATGGCCGAACGGGTGAAGATCGGCATCGGCTCGGCATTTCCCTTGCCGGAAGAGCGCACGATGACCATCCGGGGCCGGAACCTGATCAACGGGCTGCCGCAGGGGGTGGAGATTAGCAGCATCGAGCTGCGGGAAGCGATGGCCCCGTCGGTGAACATCATCGTTGATACGGTGCGCGACGCGCTGGACGAGACGCCGCCGGAGCTGGTCGCCGATCTGATGGAAGTGGGCATCTGCCTGGCCGGGGGCGGCGCGCAGATTCAGGGGTTAGCTGACCGGATCGAGGATCAGGTGAAGATGCGGGTGTGGGTGGCCGAAGATTCGATGACCTGCGTGGCCCGTGGAGCCGGGCGGGTGCTGGAAGACCTGGATAACTACAGCCGGGTGCTGGTGGGCCTGGACCGCGGCAGCACGCACCATTGATCCTCTCCCAACCGCGGTAGAATCGCAGTAGCTCGCTCCATCACGGATACAGATAGGGTTGCGGCGGCGGCTCGGTGAGGACGATCTCGTCGGCGACGAGCACCGGCGTCTCGAAGCCGTCAAATTCACCCGCCTCAAAGTGTCCGCTGACATCTATCCATTGGTTGCTTTCCAGGTCGCCGGCCTGCTGCGTGCGCACAATCAGCCCTACCGGCGCGGCATCGGCCACGCAACAACTGACGATGAATCGGCCGACCATAAAGGTGTCTTCCGCGAAACGCTCATCCCGGTAGACAAAGCCGATCACATGCGCCTCCTGGCCCTGGAAAGCCGCCGGGTCCGGCTCTGACTGAAACGCGCGGAGCCAATCTACTATGTTCCGCTCGCCGCCGATAACGCCCATGCGGGTCTCGTTGCTGCTTGGTGGAGCAATGGAGGCCAGGTCGCCGACGTTCACTTCCCGATTCTCCAGTGCGTTTGCCCCGAGCGGTTGCGGTGGCACCAGAAAGCCGACCACCACCGGAATGGTCAGGATGAGCAAACCCAGCCAGGCAAAACGACCGACCTCATGCTGATGATCGTGATCATGCTCTTCGCCGGGTGCGTGGTCGTGGTCATTCTCGTAGTCGCCCTCGTGTGCCTCATGATTTTCGCGGCCGGCTGGACGAAATAGCTGCGTCGCCCCCACCAGGATCAGGCCTACTGCCGCGAGCAGGGTCAGGGTTACAAAGCGCTCGTTGATGTAGAAGAGGACAGTGTCGCCGACAATTCGCGTGTAGAGGAACAGCCCCAGGGAGACGAGAATCGCGACCTTGATCAGTCGATAGGCCATATCAGAATCCTGCGTTCAAGTTCAAGAAGACGCCCATCAGCAGGGAAAGTAGCAGGGGCAGCAAGATCAGATAAAGGACGGCCTTGCGTCGAAAAACGCCCAAGAACATCAGCGAACTCTTGATGTCAACCATCGGGCCGAAGACCAGGAATGACAGAATCGCGCCGCTGGTGAATGTGTTGACGAAGGAGAGGGCGAGAAAGGCATCCACGGTCGAACAGACAGAGAGGATGAAGGCCAGCGCCATCAACACAACGACCGAGATCACTGGCCCGCTGCCCAGGGCCAACAGAGTTGATTGCGGGATCAGTGTCTGCATGCCGGCCGCCAGCAGTGAGCCGACCACCAGGTAACGGCCCATATCGAGGAAGTCATCGGCGCTAATCAGCAGGATATTGCGCAACCGGGCGGCCACAGAGGGCGTGGCCGGCCGCGCCTGATGAGGCTGCAGTCGTTTCCAGGTCGGCACGCGGGCCAGCGTCTCCGGTCGCAGCACCTCCTCCGGGCGGGCGAAGCTGAAGATCAGGCCGACGGTGAAGGCGATCAGCAAGCTGAAGAGGAAGCGACCAATCAGCACCGGCCCGAAGCCAAACGCCGCGTAGGTGCTGAGCAGCACAATCGGATTGACCACCGGCGCGGCCAATAGAAAGGCCACGCCGACAGAAACGGGCAGCCCCTTGCCATACAGCCGGCGGGTCACCGGCACCACCCCGCACTCGCATACGGGAAAGGCAAAGCCGAGGAGCGCCCCGGCAAATGCCGCCGGTATGGCCCGCCGGGGCACAAAGCGAGCCAGGGTATCCTTATCCACCGCCACTTCGATGAAGCCGGAGACAATGGAGCCGGCAAGCAAGAAGGGCAGCGCTTCGATGAGGATACCGAGGAAAATGGTTGAGAAGGTATTGAACCGTCCCTGAATGGAAGCAGGGGCGACATGGGTCAGTGTCAATACCAGCCCGATGAGCAGTAAAAGGCCCAGCAAGAAGAGCCAGAGCTGGCGGTTGCCGGGACCCTCAGTCGCGGCGACATCTCCGGCCGGCGATGCGGTCGGTCGATCGTCCCCGGCTGATGTACGGGTCGCTGTCGATGTCGGCGGCTCAAGATGCTGATCTGCGGTGCTCATCGAATTGCTTCTCGCCTGGTGATTCTGCGCGAGTGTATGGCAGAGCGCCCGGATGTCAAGCGCGCCGGCCGGCCGGTCGCGCGCCGCTCACCAGGGAAGCGATCTAGTCCGTGCCGGGTATTCAGTTGACACTAAGATTCGGGTCCTGGTGTGCGCTATTCGCCCAGGCCGGTGACGATGCTGTCCACGTTGGCCCGGAACATGCCAATGTAGCTGTCCGCCCTGCTGCCGGGAAGGCCGATGGACCCTGCATACAGCGGTATCAGCTTAACCTCGGCGCATCCATCTAGCTCAGCGGAGATGGTCTGGGCGAGCGTGTTAGTGATGGTTGTCTCGGTAAAGATGGTGCAGACAGCGTGCTCTTTCATGGCGGCAATCAATCCAGCCAGGTCGCCGGCGGACGGCTCAGACAGTGTGCTGACGCCGGGGAGCACGGTACCCAACACGGTGAAGCCGTAATCGCGGGCGAAGTAGCTGAATGAATCGTGTGTGGTTACCAGGAAACGTTTGTCGGCCGGGACCTGTTCCAGCTCGGCTACGGCATAATCCGCCAGCGCGTCCAATTCCGCCAGGTAGGCGGTGGCATTGCTCTCGTACAGATCGCGGTTGGCCGGGTCGAGTTCGCCCAGTACTTGAGTGACATTTTCCACCCACTGTTTCACGTTAGCGACGCTGAACCAGACATGCGGGTCGGCGCCGCTATGTTCGGGCTCACCCTCGCCCTCATGTTCCGCTTCGCCGGCTAACAGGGGAATGATGTTGGCCGATATGGGCACAACCGGCGCGTCCCCGGCAATCTCCTCCAGATCATGAGCCAGCGCTTCTTCCAGCTCCCAGCCGTTGACGAAGATCACATGCGCCCCGGCAACGGATGCCAGGGCCTGCGCGCCGGGTTCGAAGCTGTGCGGGTCCTGCCCCGGCGCGATCAATGTCGTCAGCAAGACAGCATCGCCGCCCACCTGCGCCACCACATCGCCGATGATGCTGGTCGTCGCTACAACCTTCAGAGGCATGCCGTCCAGGTTGACCGCCGCCAGCTCCGGCAATTCTAGGGTTTCAATCTGCACATCTTCTTCCCCGTTCACGGTTTCCGGCTGGGATGGGGACGAGCATCCAACCAGGATCAGCCCGACAAAAAGTGCATAGATTGGCCAGCGCCAGCCATTCTTGACTTGACGAAACATATCTCGACGCCTCTAAATGATATTTAGTATCAATTGTAGCCGGGGAGGCTGAGAAGGCAAGCAGAAAGGGATCACAAATCGCGCATGAACTGGTCGCCCAGAGCCAACGCGTAGGCCACGAATTCGAAGGTGTGCTCGAGGTCGGCCGGATCGGCCGGCTGACGAATCTTCTCTGACGGGTATGGTCGCTCGGCCCAGGCGCGGCGGATCAAGCCGGCCCAGCGGCCCTCCAGCCGAAGCAAGCCCCACTGCACTCCCGCCGGCTTGGATGTCACCCGGCCCTCAGCCAGGGTCTGCAACATCCGGCAATAGCTGATCACCACGAACGACTGGTACCAGCGGTTGTTCACGCGCTCGCGGTCGGCGAAAAACTCCTGCGCCCAGTCGCGCATTGTCGCCAGCACCTCCCGGCGCAGCGCGTTTGCCGGCACCAGATCAATCAGCTCCCCGGGCGGCGGGCCGGCAAGCGTGATGCCGTACTCCCGCGTCACCCAGCGCACTACCAGCTCGTTATCGTGTTTGGAGCGCTCCAATTGCCGGCTGGTGTTGTCGATATACCACAATGGCTCACCGGTCCGCCCCTCGCGCCGCAGCAACTCCCTGGGGAAATACGATCCCTCCAGATGCCGCGCCCAGGAGGTGTCCAGATTGTCGTAGATGTGCGCGTGCATGGCCTGTAACGCCGGCAACTGCGCCGGGGTGATTTCCTCCGCCACCACGATCATGAAATCAACGTCGCTGTGCTCGTCAAAGTCGCCCAACGCGAACGAGCCTTGCAGATAGGCGGCGATGAAAGCGTCGCCCAGGATATCCTGCGCGCCGGTGACAAGCTCGCGCAGGACGGTGTTGAGCGCCGGGTAAGGGGTCGGGTCAGTCAAACAATTGTCTGTTGGCGCTTACCCACCTGTGGAGGTCGGCGATGCCCTCCGCCGGCGAAATCTGCGGACGCCAGTCCAATAGTCGTTCCGCCAGCCGGATGTCAGCGACGAAGACCCGCTGATCGCCGGGTCGCCAGTCGCTAAAGGAGACAGCCGGCTCCACCCCCTGCAACTGCGCCAGCAACGGGCCGAATTCGCTCCAGACGGCCAGCGTATTGGCCGGCCCGCCGCCGAGGTTAATCGCTTTGCCGGAGACCTGATCGATTCGCTCGATAGCCCTGTCATAGGCGGAGATTAAGTCGGAGACGTGCAACACATCACGCACCTGCATGCCGTCGCCGAAGATTGTAATCGGCCGACCCAGCACGGCGGCAATGACGAAATGCGCTACCCATCCTTGATCCTCGACGCCGAACTGGCGCTGTCCGTAGATGCACGATTGCCGGAAGGAGACGGTCTTCAGGCCATAGATGCGGTGGTAATCAATGGTGTACTGGTCGCCGGCCCCCTTGGAACAGCCGTAAGGTGAGTGAAAATCTAGCGGGGTATCCTCGGGAATGCCGAGTGGGTAGCCGGCGTAAGCGTAGCGTCCCCGCCGGCTGATGATCCCCACCTCCTCCATGCCTCCATATACCTTGTTGGTGGACGCATACAGAAAGGTAGCCGCCGGGCAGTTCAGCCGCACTGCCTCCAGCACATTGAACGTGCCCAGCGCGTTGATCTCGAAGTCAGTGCGCGGATCAATCACCGAGGTGGTGACCGCCACCTGGCTCGCCAGATGTAGCACGACATCCGCGCCGGCGACAGCTTCAGAGAGACGTTGAAAATCGCGGATGTCCCCGCGCACGAAGCGCAATCCTTCGCTGTGGCGCTGCTGCAACCAGGCGAGATTGGCGGGCGTGCCGGCGCGGGAAAGGTTGTCGTAAACAGTAACTTGATGACCGTCGTGCAGGAAATGGTCGGCGCTGTTGCAGCCGATGAAGCCGGCGCCGCCGGTGATGAAGATGTGCATGACGTCTTCTCCAGGTGGAATGGCGTTCTCGCCCGTTAGCTTATATACACGCTGCTTCGGTGTAATCCGCAGCGCGATAACGCTGTTGCCAGGCATGCCATTGCCCCTCCAGCACTGCCGTGTAATCCGGCGCGGACATATCCAGCGTCATCAGCAGGGCATCCTCTCCCGTGTCCTGATAGTAGCCCTTTCGCTCGCCGACAACCTGGAACCCGTACCGGCAGTATAGTGTTTGCGCCGGCAGGTTGCCGCGTCGAACCTCAAGCGAGGCCTCTTGCGCGCCGCGGCTATGGGCGTCATCCAGCATAGCCAGCATGAGCAGACCGCCCAGCCCACGGCCCTGCCGCTCAGCCGCAACCGCAATGATGTTGATTCGAGCCTCACCGGCTACCAGCCAGTAGCCCACGTAGCCGAGCAACAATGGGCCGGCAAAGAGCGCCAGGTAGTGAGCCAGCGCATTGGCGGTCAACTCATAGCGGTAACCGGCTTCTGTCCAGGGAGAGGGCATGACCTGCCGCTCGATCTCCATCACAGCCGGCAGGTCGAGCAGGCTCATGGGGCGGATATGTAATGGGGCGGTGACGGCGATCATGTAGTATGCCGGAACAGTCCCGGAGGCTGCCGGCCCTGCTCAGGCGCCTTCCGGTTCGCGCAGGTAGATTGGATTCAGATCGGCGGCGTGGTCCACTCGACCCCGCTTGAAGCGCTGCCAGCCGATCTCGGCCAGATATCCGGCGCGTCTCACACTAGCGGCTGCCGGCAACACCTGCAATTCCTTGCCGGCGGCGCGAATCAGGCGGGCAGCCTGGACAACACCTTCACCGGCAAATGTAGCCCCGCCCGGCGCGTCGGCGAGCAGGGTCTCCCAGGAGACAATGACGGGCGCGTCATTGGCCTGCCAGCCGTTGCGCCCTTGCCATTGGTAACGCCCGGCGCAGACGCGGGTTCGCCCCGCTTCGGCGGTGATCACCAGCTCACCGGGCAGTTGGGGAACCGACGCCGCCACGATGTCCAGGGTTTGCACGCCGATCAGCGGCACGTGCAGCGTCAGCGCCAGCCCTTTGGCAAAGCCCAGGCCGATCCGCAAGCCGGTGTATGATCCAGGACCGATAGCCACGGCGATCGCCTTCACGTCGGTGCCGGAGACGCTGGAGCGGCGCATCATCTGTTGCACAGCCGGGGCCAGCTCTACCGTGTGCGTATTCTTGGCCCGCCAACCGTGCTCGGCGACCACTATCTGCCCGTCGTGCAGCGCTATGCCCAGCCAGCGGGTTGCGGTGTCTATTGCCAGGATCATGTTGGTCTACCTGTTCATCAGAAGCCAAACGCATTCTTGCGAAACTGCTTCAACAAGTTCTCGGAGCGGATACCGGTGGCTGTGAAACGAAGCCCGCGGCGGGTCTGGGTCAGGTAGCGAAAGGCGATCCAGAGACAGTCCTCCGGCAGCCACTTCTCCACCCGCTCCGCCCATTCGATTACCAGCGCGCCCTCCCCACTGATGATGTCCTCCAGGCCGGCGGTGACAATGTCCGCTGTCTGCGCGAGCCGGTAGCAATCGACGTGATAGAGCACGCAACCATCGCCCATGCGCGGATACTCGTTCACAATGACAAACGTCGGGCTGGTTACGCGCAGCGGCGTGCCCCAGCCGCGACCCACGCCGCGCGCCAGCACCGTCTTGCCGGCGCCGACCTCGCCGGTCAGGCCCAGGATGTCGCGTGGCTGCAGCAATTCTCCCAGGCGCACGCCAAGCCGGATAGTCTGTTCAACGGAATTGCTGATGAAGTCCAGCGAGCGGTCGTCCAGGATGGCCATGGCTCCATTATACCTTCTCTCTGAGAACATGGTATGATCGCACCCGAGGAGGTAAAGAGGAGGATGCGCATCCTGGTGATGTCAGACATTCACGCCAACCTGGCCGCGCTTCAGGCTGTTTTGGCGGACGCGGAGAGCGCCTACGACCGCATCTGGTTTCTGGGGGATCTTGTCGGCTATGGGCCGGAACCCAACGAATGTGCCGCCCTATTGCGTGAGCATGAGCCGGTGGCGCTGCGCGGCAACCATGACCTGGCCGCGCTCGGCGCCCTGGACATGGAAGAGTTTAACGTGGATGCACAGCGGATGATTCGCTGGACGCAAGAGGCCATTTCTGAGGAGACCAGGGCGTATCTCAACGAATTGCCGGAGATGCTGACAATGGACTCGTTCACCATAGCGCACGCCAGCCCGCGGGAGCCGGTCTGGGAGTATATCCTGGATGAGAATGTGGCCGCCGCTAATTTTGCCCACTTCCAAACGCCTTATTGCCTGGTCGGACACAGCCATACGGCGCTCTATTTCCTGGAAGCGAAGGAGGGCAAGGCGGAAGGCTATCTGCCGGTCAATGGCCAGCCTTATAAATTGGACGACATCCGCTGCATTCTCAATCCCGGCAGCGTCGGCCAGCCGCGAGATTCTGACCCACGCGCGGCATACGCGCTGCTGGACATGGCGGAGATGGAGTGGGAGTTTCGGCGCGTCTCTTATCCGATTGAGGTAACGCAGCAGAAGATGGCGGCGGCCGGCTTGCCCAACCGGCTGATCTCGCGCCTGAAGTACGGCTGGTAGGCGGCGCGCGGCATTGAAATCATCCGGCCGATCAGGAGATTTGACCGCCGGGTGGCGCGTGGACACTCTAGTGGCCGGTCTCAGCGAAATGTTGTGTGAGCATCGCGGTCAGGCGCTGGCCAATTACCCTGCTCTATGCTACAGTGATCGTGGCGCCAGGCTCACCGAGGTCCATTGAAAGCATGAAGACGATAGATTGGCCCCAGACCGTGCTGCTTGCCGGCGGCGTAGGAGGGGCGAAGCTGGCGGACGGCTTCAGCCGACTGCTCCCGCCGGGCAAATTGACGATTGTCGCTAACACCGGCGACGACTTTCAGCATATGGGGTTGACCATCTGTCCCGATTTGGACACGGTCATGTACACGCTTGCCGGCGTCGCCAACCCGGATACCGGCTGGGGCCGGGCGAACGAGAGCTGGCGCGCCCTGGCGGAAATGGAGAAGTTGGGCGGCCCGGCATGGTTCCGGCTAGGCGACCTGGACCTGGCAACTCATCTGACCCGCACCCATATGCTGGCGAATGGGGCCAGCCTGACGGCTGTGACCCGGCATTTGAGCCGACAACTGGGCATGGCGCATGATCTCCTGCCGATGAGCGACCAGCCAGCGGCAACAATGATCCGCACGGACGATGAGATGCTGACCTTTCAGGATTGGTTTGTGGCTCGGAAATGGCAACCGCCGGTGTGCGAAGTGATTTTGCCGGACGATGTGCGGGCCACGCCGGCGGTGATGGCCTCGCTGGAGAAGGCAGATCTGGTCGTGCTGGCCCCATCGAACCCGTTCGTCAGCCTGGACCCGATCCTGAACGTGTACCCGATCCGCGAAATGGTGGCGGACTTGCCGGAGTTCGTGTTAGCGGTCAGCCCGATTATCGGCGGTGAGGCGGTGAAAGGACCGGCTGCCAAGATGATGGGTGAATTAGGAATGATCCCTTCCGCCGGTGCAGTCGCCGCCTATTACAATGAAATGATCGACGTTTTCGTATACGATGGTCGGGACGATGAGCCGCCGATCGATGATATGCTGTTTTTGCAGACCAACACGCTGATGCAGAGCATATCCGACCGCGTGCAGTTGGCGACCACGATCTTTGACTACGTGATGGAGTTACGCAAACAATGACCACCTGGGCTATCATACCTGTTAAACCTCTACGTGATAGCAAGAGCCGCTTGGCGCATATTCTTTCCGCTGATGAGCGCGCCAATTTGACCACCACTATTCTGCAACATACTTTGCAGGTATTGGCCGATGCGCCCTCCGTATACCGCGCTCTGGTGATCAGCCGGGACCCGGCGATCCTGAAGCTGGCTCGCCAGGCCGGCGCCTACACATTCGGTGAGGGGGAGAAGCTGGGCCTGAACGTAGCGCTGGTGCGCGGCTCGCACGTGGCGGCGGCGCAGGGAGCGAGTAGTATTCTCGTGTTGCCGGCCGACTTGCCTTTCCTGTCGGTTGGCGATGTCGAAACCATGCTAAGCAGCGCTTCACCTGTCAACGGCAACCGACCTGCCGGCTCTACCAACGGCGCCGGCTATGCCAATACGCGCGCTGTGGCCATCACCCCTGATCGGACCCAGGAGGGCACCAATGCGCTCTTTCTATGTCCTCCGTTAGGGTTTGAGTTTCAATTTGGGCCGGGTAGTTTTCAACGCCACTTGCAGGAAGCGGAGCGGTTGGGCATCACCTGCCGGGTGGTGCACGCACCGGGGCTGAAATTCGACCTTGACACGGAAGAGGACTGGCGCACCTACCTGACGCTGCGGGGAGCGAGCGCACCGGTTTCGTAGCTGTTCCGTCCGTTCTTCGCCTCTGTGACCTGACGCCGGTCCGCGGTTTGTACCCGGCAAGCGCCAGGATGTGACAATCCTCACCCAAGATACGTGCCGGGCGACATTCCTCTTCGTTGCCAAAAGGCGCTATGCTTGTGACAATTCTGCTAATTGCTCCTGAAGCGACCCCAACCATTCGAGGAATCACTGATTGCCATGAGTATCTTGCATGAGAAGAAGCAAGAATGGGAAACCGCAGAGGTGAAGCCGGTTATTGACCGCTTTCCGGAACGCAAGCAACGCTTTGAGACCAGCTCCGGCATCCCGATCGATCGCCTGTACCTGCCATCCGGCTCCGAAACTGATTACCTGGAGAAAGCCGGCTTCCCAGGAGAGTATCCCTTCACCCGCGGCGTCCAGCCGACCATGTATCGCGGGCGCATGTGGACGATGCGCCAATATGCCGGCTTCGGCACGGCCGAAGAGTCGAACGAGCGCTACAAATATCTGTTGAGCCAGGGCCAGACGGGGTTATCGGTGGCCTTCGATCTGCCGACGCAGATCGGCTACGACTCGGACGATCCAATGGCTGCCGGCGAGGTCGGCAAGGTTGGCGTCAGCATTCCCAGCCTGGAAGATATGTGCCTGCTGCTGGACGGCATCCCGCTGGACAAGGTAAGCATCAGCATGACCATTAACGCGCCGGCGGCGATTCTGCTGGCGATGGTCATCGCCGTTGCCCGCCGGCAGGGCGTGCCGGCAAGCAAATTGCGCGGGACTGTGCAGAACGACATTCTGAAGGAATATGTCGCCCGCGGAACATACATCTTTCCACCGCAGCCCTCGATGCGCCTGATCACTGACGTCTTCGCCTATTGCAGCCGCGAGATTCCCCACTGGAACACGATCTCCGTCTCCGGCTATCACATCCGCGAGGCCGGTAGCACCGCTGCGCAGGAGATCGCCTTTACCCTGGCGGACGGCATTGCCTATGTGCAGGCGGCGATGGACGTCGGGCTGGATATTGATCAGTTCGCCGGGCAAATCTCCTTTTTCTTCAACGCCCACAACAACTTCCTGGAAGAGATCGCCAAGTTCCGGGCCGCGCGCCGGCTGTGGGCCAGGATTATGCGCTACCGATTTGGGGCCAGGGACCCGCAGAGCTGGCGCTTGCGCTTTCATACGCAGACCGCCGGCAGCACGCTCGCCGCGCAGCAGCCGCAGAACAATATTGTTCGGGTAGCGCTGCAAGCACTGGCGGCGGTATTGGGCGGCACGCAGAGCCTGCATACCAACGGATATGATGAGGCGCTCGCCCTGCCCACGGCTGAGGCGGCCCGGCTGGCCCTGCGCACGCAACAGGTGGTGGCCTACGAGAGCGGGGTTACGGATACGATCGATCCGCTGGGCGGCTCGTATTACCTAGAGCACCTAACGGATGAGTTGGAGCAGCGCGCCGCTGCCTACATCCGCACGATAGACGAAATGGGCGGGGTGTTGCCGGCGATCGAGAGCGGCTACATTCAACGGGAGATCCAGGAAGCTGCTTACGAAGCGTTGCGCAAATTGGAGAGCAAGGAAGAGGTAGTGGTGGGCATCAACCGCTTCCGCGAAGACGATGTCGTGGAGCCGGATCTGATGCACCTGGACCCGGCTATCGAGACAAACCAGCGCGCCCGCCTGCAAGCCTTGCGCGCCCGCCGGGACAATGAGCGGGTGAGTGAGTTGCGCCGACAATTGACATCAGCGGCGCAAGGCGAGGAAAACCTGATGCCCCTGTTTGTCACGTGCGTCGAGAATGATGTCACGCTGGGCGAGATATGCCGGACGTTACGCGACGTCTGGGGCGAGTATCAGCCCGGCTTCCAGCTATGATTTGTGCGTCGCCAGTCGGGTTGCTCTGTCATTGAGGAATCAGATGATCAAGAAGATCAGCCATATTGCCATTGTGGTGCCGGAGCTGGAGAATGCCATCTCCTTCTGGGTCGATGTGCTCGGCCTGCCGCTGGATCATGTGGAGCACGTCGAGGACCAGGGGGTTGATGTGGCCTTTCTGCCTGCCGGAGAGAGCGACATTGAGCTGTTGCGACCGTTTGATGAGACAAGCGGCGTGGCTCGCTATATGCAGAAGCGCGGGCCGGGCATCCATCACATCTGCTTTGAGGTGGGTGACATTGAAGCGCTGCTGGCCCATCTGAAGGCCAAGGATGTGCCCCTGATTAACGAGACTCCTACCTATGGCGCCGGCGGCAAGAAACTCGCCTTCATTCATCCAAAAGGGACCGGCGGCGTGCTGGTCGAGCTATACGAATTGGCGGCAGACGACCACATAAAGTGACAGATGTCACGAATTGAAACTGACTTCCATCACTAATTTATATGCCCCGAGTAGCGTAATATTAGTTTGGGTTAACAACACAGACTGTTAGAGAGGTCACCGGGCGCCGGCCTACTGCTGCGAGTCAAAACGACAATATGTAGCAGGTTGGTTTGGCAGTCATCCTCCGGGATACTCCAGCTACCGAATTCTTGGTGTGCGAGATGCACTCCGCGGCGCCGGAAGCCCGGCCGGCTGATCTAACATCTGTAGGGCTTGCGCAGTGACTATCTAGGCAGGGCGGGGGAAGCTTGGGTAGCGCGGTATCAACCGCTGGTGTGGGGCCATGGATACCTACAGAGAGACGTTTTGAAACGGGCCACTTGCATCCGGTGGCCCGTTTCGCTTTCCCCGGCAGGTTTCAGGCTACCCTATTTTGATCTGCCGTCGAGCCGGCGGGGTGTTCCGGCTCTCCTTGATCGCCAACGCACCGTCGATCAGCACCGCTGAGATTCCCGGTGTGTCGCCTACTTTGAATGTCCCCAATGCATCACGGGCGACCGATCCGATGGGCGCGTCCATAATGACCAGATCGGCCGCCAGCCCAACTTCAAGCCTGCCCGCCGGCAGATCATATAGGCGCGCCGTTGTGCCGGTGGCCATGGCAATCGCGGTTTCAGGCGGCACATCGCCCAAGGAGCTGACCCAGGCGATCGTGCGCAGCATTCCCAGGGGCACGACGCCGGTGCCGGAGGGCATGTCCGTGCCGATGATCACCCGCTGGAGCGCGTTGTGCCGGCGGGCGAGGTCAATGATCCTGGGGATCACGGTCACGTTGCCACATTGGATGATCTCCAGCGCTGCGTCTGTCTCAACGATGATCCGTTCCACATCCTCCAGCGCAGGAGCGGTGGGGCCGCCGTTCAGGTGTGAAGCGACGGTGGGTTTCACCTGGATCACGTGTCCGGCGCGAATGGCGTCGCTGCCGGGGATGGAGGCGCCGCCTACGTGCATCATCACCCGCATGCCGCTCCGCTTTGCCCACAGGACCATCTCGGCAATCCTGGCCCAGTCGTGATAGCCACCCAGGCCCACCTCACCCAGGTGGCGAACGCCGGCGGTAGCCATCTCCTCAAAATCCGCTTCGGTGAGGCCCGCCTGCAACAGCAGGCCGCCCCCTTGCACCTTGACGCCAGCCGGGCGAAAGGCGGCCCAGGACTGCGCCGCGACAATCGCCAGCGACTTGGTGCCCAGCGCGCCGGTGGGCCGGCCCGGCATGTGCACCTCGCCGGCGGAGATCAGCCGGGTAACACCGCCGTGCAGGCAACTCTCAATGAAGTCAACCGTTCGCTGGCGGGGTGTGTAATCGCCGATGACCGGGTGAAAATGCGAATCAATCAGGCCGGGGATGACCGTGCCGCCGTTGGCGTCAATCCGCGGTGTGTCATCCTTCGGCGTAAGCGCAGAGCCGGCTCCAATCGCGGCAATCCGTCCCTCGCGCACCAGGATAGTGTCGCCTTCAAGCAGGGGCCGGTCAAAGTCGCCGGAGACAATCAGTCCGATATTGTGAATGAACGCGTCCGCAGCCTTCATGCCGCCGCCTCGCCAGCCTCATACACCGCCAATATAGCGTCCAGGGTTGTCACGTCGCCGTAGTGCGTGTCAATGTCATAGAGATGGACTTCCTGCGCTTGCGGGCTGGTTGCCATGACGCACTCCTCCGGCACAATCACCCGATAGCCCAGAAAGAAGGCGTCGTTGACCGTCGAGCGCACGCAAATGTTGGTGACTACGCCGGTGACGATTACGGTCTCAATCTTACGCTCGCGCAGGCTCAGGTCCAGGCTGGTCTGGAAGAAGGCGCTATAACGGCGCTTGGGGATCACCACATCGCGCTCGGCGACCGGCAGCTCGGCGACAATCTCGGCCCCCCAGGTACCCTTCAGGCAGTGAGGGGTACGGATCCGAAACAGCGAATCATCCGGGTCCAGCCACTGGTTTGTCCAAAAGACGGGCGAGCCGGCAGCCCTGGCTCTGTTTGTCAGGCGCAGGATCGGCTCATAGAGCACATCCCCTCCAGACAGCACCATCGCTCCGCCCTCCTTAAAGAAGTCATTGAGCATGTCCACCACGATGATGGCGGTCGTCGCCGGCCGGAATGCTGTGATTCTTGCTCCGCGTTGCTCCGATTGTTTCTCAGAAAAGGAGTTCTTCAAGTTCATAGTCAGGTTCTCTGTCAACGTAGGCCGTCCTCGCCCTGAATGTCCGCCAGGGCCAGCCCGCCGACGCGGGCGTGCGGTCGACCACCATCGGTGACGGCAATTACCACCACAATCTCGTCGGGCCGGGGGGCGTCGTGAATACGAAACTCCATGGCGTCAAAATGGGAGCGCACCAGCATGGCATCTTTGTAGTGCAGCGGAATGTCAATGGCGGTCCCGGCTGCCCCAATCTTCTTGGCCGAAGGGATGATCGCCTTGCCGCCGTTCACCGCCTTGCGCAGCGGCGCGCCCAGCCTGGGGTGCAGCAAGGCGGCGGCGTGCTCCAGTTCGCCGGCGAGCCCGACGATCGCTCCCTTGCCGTAGCTGTGCGGCGACCCCGGCAGAAGTGCTACCGCCGTTTTAGCCAGCAGCGCGCCCAGCTCCTCGCCGGTTTCGATCAGCTCCGTCAGTTCTTCGACATAGCGCCCGGCGTAGGGATTCCGGATCACTGCGCCGACCGCCGCCCGGCTAATGGGTTGGTCAAGTCTCCTGAAGCCTTCCTCGTAAATCGTGTCTATGACGGAATGAAGGCGTCGCAATTCCATGAGGCGTACCTCCTATTCTCTTCAGAGTCATCCGTTCTCTCATAGTGAATTGGTTGACGCGACAAAAATGTCGCGGTTACGCCAACTCATACATCTCCCAAGAGTAGGCCGGCTCGTAGCCCAGCAAGCGTCCGGCCTTCGAGTTGTCGAGCAAAGAGCGATTACCCGAGAAGCCCGCCCGGATCTCGGCACCCGGAAAGAAGCTGCGCACCAGCGGGACGGTGTCCTGGTTCATGAAGGAATTGGCCGCGCTGACAAACATCGGCTCGTGCCCGGCGATCTCAGCCGTGAGCGCCAGCCGGCAAGCCCGACCAACATCTCGCGCGTCAATGTAGCTCCACAGGTTCGTAGCGCCAAACTCGGGATCATCCCGATGGGGCCAGAGTTGCTCGCGGAAGCTCTGCGGGGTGTGAATCCAGGGAAAGCGCAGGCTGACCACGCTGAGCGCGCCGGCGCAGCGACGCACAAAGCCCTCCGCCAACTCCTCGCCGAAATACTTGGAGAGCGCGTAGGCGTCTTCCGGCTGCCTGGGATGAGCCTCGTCTATTGGAACATAGCGCGGCGCAAAGGAAGTGTAGAAGAAGGGCGCGCCCAACACGGAAACGCTGCTCACGTACACCACGTGGGGGATGCCCAGCGTGGCGGCGACCTCCAGCACGTTGAAGGTCGCCATGACGTTGGTGCGAAAAACCTGCTCCGGCGTGTGGTAGATGGGGCGGGGAAT
>CAZIKT010000010.1:96225-99964 GCA_964539885.1 uncultured Ardenticatenaceae bacterium
ATGATGCGTTCCAGATAGGCGTGTCCGCCGCTGACATATTCGTTGGGATCCGTTTCGTGCGCGTCGTGGGCGACATACAGCATCTTGGGTAAACCTCCTTGGCAGCGATTAGTGGGAACAGTGCGCAACATTATAGCATCGCCATGAAGATCTTATACCTTCTGCGAGCGGCGGGGAATGAATATGCCTTCTGATATGTGGGACGGTAACGCCGACCGGCCCTATTCATGCGTCAAATTGGTGGGCTTCGCTGAGCGCTCTTCAGAGCGACAGCGAGTCCCCGAAGTGCTGCCGGGTATTTACCGGCGATCAGATTAAGGGTTGTTCTTTCGCGCGTACCGCGCTCCGTTCTGTGGGCAATAGGAGCGGCGGCAACATGTCGGCCCAGGTGCGAATGGCGTCCCAATCCCGATGGTCTCCTTCGGACCAAACGCCAAACAAGACACTCAGGCGGAACTTCAAACGGTTCCAAGGAGATGGCACTTTGCTGATATCAAGTGCGCCGGCAAAGAGACCTTCACTGGCGGGTCTGACAATGGCACGCACCGGCTGCAGGAAATCCGCCACGAACGGGCGATACTTCTCGCTGTTTGGCATCGCCAGCGTCATGCAGACCAGGAACACGGCGCAGGGCTTGCGGGTCAAGGTTGCGCGATGCACCTGCAAAAACTCCATCGCCTCCGGCAACCATCGTTTCGACTGGATTGCGCTGCCGGCGACGACTGCGTCATAAGATGTTACGTCGGTCACCTCCTGCACCGGATGCACTTCTACCAGGAAACCGTTCTCCATCAGGGCCTTGCCGATGTCCTCAGCAACGCCCGCAGTCGAGCCGGCGCGCGTAGCGTACGTGACCAGGACTCTAGTTGACATCGAATCTCCTTCTTACTTGGGGACACTTCACTCCGTCAGAGATATTGCACGAGAAAAAGGATACCGCTGAGGGTCAAAACGTGTAGCCGCACATGGCTGTCCAAGTCCAGCGCTCGGTGGAAAAAGGCGAAGTCGCGCGGCCGAATGCGATCAAGGATCGGGTGTACAGATTTATCAATCGGCCTCCCCTTTCTCCGAAGCTTCGCGAGTCTGCATCGATCGTCCGGCTGCTCTGTTGCCGCCCAGGGCAATCATCAAGCCGAGTATGAAACCGAAGTTGTACCACTTGCCGTTGTTGTGTGATTCGTAAATGCCGACGTTCTCCTTGAAGAGCGAAGCGACGAAGGCAAATACGACGATAAGCCCGTGCCAGAAGCCCTGCCAGAAGCCGGCAACCTTACCGTCCGGCTTCTCCGTATTTACTAGCTCGTTCGGGCCGGCGGCTGCAAAATGCTCTTTCATGACATACCTCACTGTTTGCTGTAGTGTGCGTCGCTTGGAAACCTGCTCGCCCGGCAAATCAGCCGGATCAACTGCTCTCGTTGGTGGTAATGGCGGCAAGCTGTTGGAGGGCTTCCCAGGCATGCTGCTCCATATCGGCTATCCTCTGGATAGGTTCGGCGATCTCTAGAAGCCGTGACTGTGGGCTGTCCGCCTTTGAGGCCATGTGGCACCATTCGCCTACTTCTTCCCAGGCGTCCCCAATGCCGCGGAATTCCTCGGCGCTATGGGCCAGCCGAGGTTCTCCGGTGAGCACAGCCGCCTCGCGCAGGAAGCGGCTGAACATGTAGCGAAATGTGCCGCCGCCGGTGCCTCCCACCGGACTGATAAAGATGTAAGCGTTAAAAAGCGCCCAACGAAGCTGCTCATCGCTCAAGATAGTAGGCCATTTCACCACCTCGTTCGCCGTCTTGTGGATGCCGCTAACGCCGATATTGCTGATTGGAGGGTTCAACATCACTGCGGCCTGCTCGCTGATGGCCAGCCAGACTTCATGAGCCAAAGGGCGATGCCTGTTGCTGAAGTCAAAATCATACCACAGGTTTCGTGGTGGAAACGGCTTGAACGTCGAGCCACGCGCCTTTTCAAGGAGTGCCATCGGGACCGAGTGCATTCCGTCGCGATCGGCGATAAGCACTTCATCGCTCCTCGCGTCATAGCCGCAAGCCACCACCACGTGACCGCCGAAGTGATAGTCGCTGTCTCCGAAATCGAAGTACGGCAAGAAGCCCATGTCTACCTGCAACATCACCGGCTGCCCGGCTGCCAGCATCTCCAGCAATCGCTGACGCGCTTTGCGTGCGCTGGTCGTTGTGTGCGAGGTAACGACCACGCCGGTGCGATGCCCAGCCAACTCCTCCATGCTCGGTTTGGGCATGCCTCGCCCGCCAAAGAAAGGAATCTCGCCCTTCTGATGCCAGTAGATGTAGCTGACTCCCTGACCGATGCCCAGGAGCATATCCTCGCTGATGTCGTGCCGGTTGAAGCAGTAGATGAGACGCATGGAGCCGGTGACGCAATGGTGCGTAGGCTCCGCCTGAAAGTTGGGTATTGGCTGGATGTGCATATTCGCCTCCGCAGTACAAGCAAAAGGACTACCCTATTACACCAATGATATGGTAATAGCGGGTTCTGGAGAGGGACAGTGAGGAAAGGCCGCTTCCCTGACGATCTTTGTCACGGATCAAAATCCGGCCCCACGATTCGGTTCTTTGGCAGAATGGTTGCGCTTTGCCGGACAACAAGGCCGCCATGGCTGTATCTTGCCGGGTGTGGAGAGGCGGCTATGATTTGCTTGAGAGGTCATCGACATGCCTCGCCGTGCGATGAACTTTTGCCGGTGACCAGGCGGGCAACGCCCTATGTAGTAGGAGAATTAGGCGATGATTGACTTGCGTTCTGATACAGTCACCCGGCCGACGCCGGCGATGATGGCGGCGATTGCCACGGCGGAACTGGGCGATGATGTGTGGGAGGATGACCCCACCGTCAACCGGCTGCAAGAGCTCGCCGCCGCGATGCTGGGCATGGAAGCCGCCCTGTTTGTACCCAGCGGCACGATGGGTAACCTGATCGCGGCGCTGGTGCATTGCCGGCGTGGCGAGGAATTGATCGTGGGTGACAAGGCGCATGTCTTTTGTTGCGAGGCCGGCGGTGTGTCCTCGGTAGGCAGTATTCATCCGTTCGTATTGCCGAATCAGCCGGACGGCACGCTGGACCTGGGCATGATTGAAGATGCCATCCGCGCGGACGATCCGCACTTCCCGCGCACGGCTGCCATAACGCTGGAGAACACGCACAACGGCTGCGGCGGCCTGGCCATCGCCCCAGGATATTTCGCCGAGGTTCGCCGGCTGGCTGACCGATACGGGCTGATGGTTCATCTGGACGGGGCGCGCATATTCAATGCCGCTGTGGCCCTGGACGTGCCGGTGCAGGCACTTACTCAACATGTAGACAGTATCATGACCTGCCTGAGCAAGGGGCTGTGCGCCCCGGTGGGCAGCGTCGTGGCCGGCAGCTGGAGCTTTGTCGCCCAGGCCAAGCGGGCGCGCAAAGTTCTGGGCGGCGGCATGCGCCAGGCCGGCATCCTGGCGGCGGCCGGTATTGTCGCCCTGGAGGAGATGGTGGATCGATTGGCCGAAGATCACGTCAATGCCGCTCGGCTGGCCGATGGGTTGCACTGCATTCCCGGCATTCGTGTGCCCAGCCTGCCGTTGCCGGCGGAGGCCGTGACCACCAATATGGTCTACTTTGAGTTGGAGGAGAGCGCGCCGATCAGGCCGGAGGTGTTCGTCCAGCGTCTGGCGGCGGATTATGACATCCTGCTGGAGCCCGGCTTTTCCCGCTTCTTCCGGCTGGTGAC
>CAZIKT010000011.1:0-55489 GCA_964539885.1 uncultured Ardenticatenaceae bacterium
GGCGCAGTGGCACCGGTTGCGATGAAGCGCGCGATATGCTACCATCAGAGAAGAAAACTGTTCTTGGAGGGTGCGTCGCGGGCGTTTGGCCGGTGCGCCGGGTGCAATATCGCTTAGGGAAGCGAGCGGGTGATTTCAATTCGGATTACAGCTCTTATTTGACGTCATTACTTCACTTCAGCCGTCCGCCTTCCTGATATAGGGATCAGCACATCATTCCCGGCAGATCGACTTCGCACACAGGTGAGGAGTTGTGCTGCATGAGGCAAGCGACCCTTCGTAGCCCGCTTGTCATTTGACGCTGGAAGCAGATGAAGCTGAGTTCCGATTCTATCGCTCGCTTGCTGGGGGCCGTGGTTGGGGCTGGGATATTCGCAGCAGCCGGACGGGCGCTGGCTATCGCAGTTGACTTTTCGCCATTGCCTTTTGTGGTCGCCGGTGGACTTCTCGGCGTGCTCCTTGGGCTTCTCCTCACCCCATATCTGACCACGCGACCGGCTGGACACCTGCGTAACCGGCTGATCAAGATGCCGTCTGAGCGGCTTGGCGCGTTCATCGTCGGTCTCTTTCTGGGATTGGCAGCCTCGGCCTTGCTTTCTATTCCATTGGCGGCTCTGCCGGACCCATTTGGCGGCATCCTGCCCATCGTGGCCGCCGTAGTCGTTTGCTATTTTAGTGTGGTGATCGTGGTCTGGCGCCGGCAGGATCTGCGCCAGTTTTTCGGTAATCTCCGCCCCTCTGCCGAAGGAGGGCAGCCGCGACCAATCGCGGCGGAAGAGGAGTACATACTGCTGGATACGAGTGTCATCATCGATGGCCGTATCGCGGATGTCAGCAAAACCGGTTTCATCCGTTCGGCGCTGCTCGTGCCCCATTTCGTGCTCATGGAACTGCAGCACATAGCCGACAGTGCTGACACGCTTCGCCGGAACAGGGGCCGCCGGGGGCTGGAGGTGTTACGCTTGTTGCAGCAAGAGGCGACGGTGCCGGTGAAGTTGACGGACATGGACGCCAGCGGCGTGCGCGATGTGGACGCCAAACTGATCGCCCTGGCGCGCGAGCTGCGCTGCCCGATCATGACCAACGATTACAATCTCAACCGGGTGGCCGATTTGCAGGGCATTTTGGTGTTGAATATTAACGACCTGGCCAACGCGGTGAAAGTCGCCTTCCTGCCGGGGGAGGAGTTCCAGGTGAAGATCATCCAGGAAGGAAAGGAGTATGGGCAGGGGGTAGGTTACCTGGATGACGGCACGATGGTGGTGGTGGAGGACGCGCAGAGTCGCATCAACCAGACGCTGAACGTCACGGTGACCAAGGTGTTACAGACCACCGCCGGCCGGATGGTCTTTGCAAAGCCGTAGGTTTGCGCCTAGAATCTCCGATCTATGACTCCGGCCCGGTTTCGCTTTGCGCCCAGTCCTACCGGCATCCCCCACGTAGGCAATCTGCACACCGCCACCTTCTGCTGGGCGTTGGCCCGCGCGCTGGGCGGCGATTTTCTCATTCGGGTGGAGGATACAGATCCGGCGCGCAACACGCCGGAAGCCATCGCGCTGATGTTGGAAGCACTGGAGTGGCTGGGCCTGGATTGGGACGAGGGGCCGGATATCGGCGGGCCGTTCGCACCATACATTCAGTCGCAGCGCATCGAACAACATTACCAGGTGATCGAGCAGCTCCTGGAAGCTGGGGCCGCCTACTACGGAGACGACCCGAACCATCCCGCCATCCCTGCCGGCAACCCTCTACGCTTACGCATGCCGCGAACAGACCGGACCATTGTCCATGACGCTATTCGTGGCGAGATCGTCTTTGACAACAGCCGGTGGTCCGATGACCCGATCATCGCGCGCAGCGATGGCCGGCCGCTCTACCACCTGGCGGCGATGGTGGATGACCACGATATGGGCATCACCCATGTTGTGCGCGGCGAGGATTGGATCCCCTCCGCACCCTATCATGTGCAGCTTTACCAGGCGATGGGATGGCCGGAGCCGGTCTGGGTACACCTGCCGCTCATCCTGAATAAGCGCGGCGAGAAGCTGAAGAAGCGCGACCCGGAAGGGGGTTACCTGATCTCTGACTTTCAGGAGGCCGGCTATCTACCGCAGGCGCTATTCAACTACCTGCTGCTCTTGGGCTGGTCGCCGGACGGGGAGGAAGAACTGATTGACAAGCAGCAGCTTCGCCGGCAGTTCCGTCTGGAGCGCCTATCCGCCAGCCCGGCCATTTTTGACTGGGACAAGCTGAACTGGGTAAACCGGCGCTACCTGCAGCGATTGAGTGATAGCGAGCTTGCCGGCCTGCTGAGGCCTATGCTGGAGGACAATTACGGGTCGTTGTGGGGCAATGAAGAGTGGCTGGTGAGCCTCGCCGGTACAATTCGGGACGACCTGGTCCGCCTGTCAGATGCAGTTAAGCTGGCCGAATGGGCAATAGCAGCGAGCGTTGAGCCGGACGCCGAAGCGCGGGAGGCCTTAGCGACGCCCGAAGCGCGACCCGTCTTGACAGAATTGGTCGCCGAGTTGGCTCAGGTCGTCTTATTGGACACGTTGACGGCGGACAGCATATTGCGCGGAATGCGCGCGCGTTGGAAGCAGCGCGCCGGCTGGGGACCGCGCCAGGTCTATTCGCCAATTCGCGCGGCGCTCATCGGGGCCGTTCATGGGCCGCCGGTGGCTGAAATCATGGCGCTGCTGGGCAAGGAGCGCTGCCTGGAGCGAGTTGGGGCAGTTTTGAGGAATATCCATGTCTCTTAAGATTTACAATGTCCTTGGACGCGAGAAGCAGACGTTTGAGCCGCTGCATGAAGGCCGGGTGAATATGTACGTCTGCGGGCCGACCGTGTACGATTATCCGCACATCGGTCATGCCAAGACATACGTCAGCTTTGATGTGGTGGTCCGCTTTCTTCGTTTCCTGGGATATGACGTGCTCTACGTGCAGAACATCACCGATGTCGGCCATTTGCTGGACTCCGGCGAGGATCGTATCTTGCGCAAAGCGCGCCAGGCTTCCGTCGCGCCCATGCAAATCGTTGAGACTTACACCCGGCTCTACTTCGAGAATATGGACGCCCTGAATGTGCAGAGGCCGGGGATTAGCCCGCGCGCCAGCGGCCACATTCCCGAGCAGATCGCCATGATCGAGCGCCTGATCGAGCTAGGGCATGCTTACGAGGCAAACGGTTCGGTCTATTTTGACGTCACCACAATTTCAGAGTACGGCAAGCTGAGCGGACGCCGGCTGCAGGATCAGGAAGAAGGCGCGCGGGTGGTGGTGCTGGATGAGAAACGGCACCCGGCTGACTTCGCGCTCTGGAAGCACGCCGAGCCGGAACACCTCCTGCGCTGGAACTCGCCCTGGGGAGAGGGCTTTCCCGGCTGGCACATCGAGTGCTCGGCGATGGCCCGCAAATACCTGGGCGAGACCTTCGATATTCATGGCGGCGGCGTTGACAATATCTTCCCGCACAACGAGTGCGAGATCGCTCAGAGTGAGGCAGCGCACGGCGCCCCCTTTGCCCGCTACTGGATGCTGACCGGCTCGCTCACCCTGGACGGGGTGAAGATGAGCAAGAGCCTGGGCAACACGCTGACTATCGGCGATGCCCTGAAACGCTGGCGAGCGGAGGCGATACGCACCTTCATCCTCTCCAGCCATTACAGCAACCCGGTGGACTTCTCAGATGAGGCGGTTGAGGCGGCGCGCAAGGGCTGGGAGCGCGTCTGGGGAGCGGTCCGACTGACGCGCGAACAGCGCCGCACCGCCCCCGCCGGCGCGCCGGGCGCTGAACTTTCAGCCATGCTGGCCGAGTTCGAAGCGCAGTTTGTCGCCCGGATGAGCGACGATTTTAATACTCCGGCTGGTCTGGCAGTGCTGCAGGAAATGACCCGCCAGGTGAACAGCCTGCTCAACAATCCATCACCGCTGAACGCCGGCGCGCTGGCGGCCATCGAGGATGTCTACCAGCGGTTGGGCGGCGATGTGCTGGGCATCATCCCCACGGGCGATGCCGGCGGCGGCAGCGCCGAACGCGAGGAGGGGTTGATGCGCTTACTGATTGACCTGCGCGCGGCGGCGCGCAGCTCTCGCGATTGGGCGACCGCCGACCGCATCCGGGCGGCGTTGAGCGAGCTAGGCATTGTCCTGGAAGACCGAGCGGACGGAACGATCTGGAAGAGCGGCTGATAGGAGGCTTGCCGGCTATCGCGCCCTGCCTGGCGGCCCCGGAAGGTAATCGTTGAGGGAGTATCTTTTCCGCCGCAATGCCGTCCTGGAGGCGCTGCGGGGCAGCCGGCGCGCCCTGTACGTGCTCCATTTGCAGCGCGATCTGCCGCCGAAATTCGGCCAGCCGCTGATCGCTGCGGCGGCGGAGCGAGCTACGCCGGTGCAATACGCTGACAAAGAGCGATTGTCCAAAATCGCCGGCGACAGCAGCCACCAGGGAGTCGTACTGGAAGCCGGCGGCTACCCATACGCGGAATTGAGCGACATGCTCGAATTGGCACAGGAACGTGCCGAGCCGCCGTTGTTCCTGCTGCTGGACTTGCTGCACGGCCCGCAAAACATCGGTATGTTATTGCGCACGGCCGAGGCCTGCGGCGTACATGGGGTGATCATGCAGGAGCGACGCGCGCCGGAAGTTACCCCGCACGTGGTCAGCTTTTCGGCCGGCGCTTGCGAACACCTGCTGATTGGGCGGGTGACCAACCTGGTGGAGACGATGCGCCGGCTAAAGGGGCAGGACATCTGGATCGCCGGGCTGGATATCGCCTCGGACGCGCGCCGGCCCGCGGAAATTGACCTCAACCGCCCGCTGGCCCTGGTCGTGGGGCACGAGGGTGAAGGGTTGCGCCGGCTGGTGCGCGAGTCGTGCGATTTTCTGCTGCAACTGCCCATGCGCGGCCGGGTGGAATCTCTCAACGCGGCGGTCGCCGGCTCGCTGGCCCTGTACCTGGCCTGGCAGGCGCGTGGTTTTGCCGGGGCATAGGTTGGGGCGACGCGAAGACCAGATGCCAGAAATGGGTTAGTTCTGATACACTTGGAACCGCGCAACGCGAAAAAGTTGACCATAAAGCAATAGAAGAAGGAAAGAAGAAATGAGTTCCCGGAAGATGCCTTTGTTCTTGATGATCCTCCTCTGCCTGCCGGCTCTGGCCTGCGGGTTATTTGGGTCGGACCCGACGGCGACGCCGGTCCCGCCCACCGCGCTTCCTGCTACCACTCCGCCGGAAGCCACCGCTACCACCGCGCCGACCGTGGCCCCGCCAACTGAGCCCCCGCCGCCAACGGAAGCCCCTCCCACCGAAGCGGCGCCGCCGGAAACCGGCGATCTGACCACCTACTTCAGCGAATCCAACGGCGTCACGGTGCAATACCCGTCGGACTGGGCCGTGCAGGACTTCCTCTTCCTGCTCATCGCCTCGGAAGAGGGCTTGCTGGAGCAGACAACCAGCCCGGATGAGGGCGGCGTGGTGGTGATCATCGGCAATGCCGCCGAGGATATGCCTGCCGGCTCGCCGGAGGAGATCCTGGAAGCCTCGCTAGCCGATCTCGATATGGGGGACGTTACGATCGTAGATGGCCCCACTTCGACCGAGATTCAGGGCCAGCCGGCGGCTGTCGCCGAGATCGGCGGGACAGCTGACGACGGCACGCCGCTTGAAGGTCTGGTGGCGATCATAACCAACGAAGATCGGATAGTGCTGGCCATGGCGGTCTCGCCTTCGGATTCCGCCGCCGACTATCTGCCCGCGCTGGAAGCGATTGTAAACAGCATCGAGGTCGGCCAGCCGACGGCTGAGTTTGAGTTCGATGATCCGACGACCGGCGATACGGAGCCGGCCGGCGAGCTGGTGCTCCTCGCCCCAGGCGATTCGCTGGCCCAGAGCATTCCCGACGACAGTTTCCAGGAGTACTCATTCCAGGGCATCGCCGGAGAGCCGGCTGTCATCGTCGTGGATCCTGACGCCGAGGAGTTTGACGTCGTGCTGGAAGTTTACGCCGCCGGCGCTCCAGATGAACAGTTGCTTTACGTCGACGACAATCTCTCTGACGAGCCGGAGGTGGCGGTCTTCACGCCGGAAGCAGACGGCGAGTACATCTTGCGGGTGCGGCCCTACTTCTCCTCAGCCGGCGACTATGTCCTTTACTTGCTGGATGCCGGCGAGGACCGGCGCTTTGAGGGAATCGTTATCGAGGGCGCCTCATCGAACACACGCGTTTGTGTGCCCGCTGGAGAACCGCTGATCGCCGTCGTCATCCCCAGCGAAGAGTTTGATGCCGTCATGAATGTAAGTGGCCCCGGCGGCGGTACGTTGCTTGACTTTGACGTGGATGGCGGTTTCTCCGGCGAGCCGGAAGTCATTGTCTTTAACGACCTCTCCGCGGGCGATGCGCCGTACCCTGTGATCGTCGTGGTTGCCGGCTTTGCCGGTCAGGACGGGGATTACATCTTACTCCTCGGTCCGGCCGGCGCTGTGATAGACGGCTGCTAGCAAGGAGCAGTGTGAGGGAACGGCTGCCTGCCGTTCCTCTTATAAAGCCTCGGGGCGAGCCATTGCGGTCGTCCCGAGGCTTTTCATTTGTGGCGGCGAGCTCGGGCGCGCGATCGCTCCTGGCAACCGCCGGCGCGGCGTGAGCCAATTTGCGCGCTCGCGCGGTTCACAACACAATATTGGACGAAGAGTGGACCAGTTTCGAAAACCGGTCCACTCTGGCTGGCCGAATTGTTGGAAGGAGACAGCAATGATTGCTTTTGGGCGGGAGGTGTGCAGCCACCTGGCTACCGCAGAAGCGCGTGAATGGCTGGTGACCAACGGCATTGGCGGCTTCGCTATGGGGACCATCGCGGGCGTGCTGACCCGCCGTTATCACGGTCTGCTGGTGGCAGCTCTGAAGCCGCCGGTGGGGCGCACGCTGCTCCTGGCGAAACTGGACGAAGACGTGCAATACGCCGGCCAACATCACGACCTGTTTGTCAATCGTTGGGCCGATGGAACGGTGGAGCGCGAGGGCTTGCGTTACCTGGAGCGTTTCCATCTCGAAGGCACGACGCCGGTGTGGACCTACGCCTTCGCCGATGCCCTGCTGGAGAAACGCGTCTGGATGCAGCAGGGTGAGAACACCACCTACAGTCAATACACATTTCGTCGGGGGAGCGGGCCGCTGGAGTTGTACGCCAAGGCTATCGTTAACCACCGCGACTATCACAGCACGACCATCTTGAGTGACTGGCAGACGGAGGTGCAGCCGATCCCCGGCGGCGCGCGAGTCACGGCTTTTGAGGGGGCCACGCCGCTGTACTTGCTGAGCGATCAGGGGACCTTCTACCCCGAGCTTAACTGGTATGAGGATTACTTCCTGAGCATAGAGGAGTTTCGCGGGCAGAACGATGTGGTGGAAGACCACATCCGCGCCGGCGTGTTCGGCGCTACGCTCCAGCCGGGCGATTCCTTGACCATCGTCGCCAGCAGCGAACCGGCCCCCGGGCTGGACGGCGTCGCGGCCTACCGGCAACGCCGCGACTACGAGGGCCTGCTACTGGAACAGGCAGAATCAGCCGGGCAGGCTCCCGCGCAACTGCTGTTGGCGGCCGATCAATTCATCGTCCGCCGGGAGGCGCCGAATGACCCACAGGGGCGGACCGTGATCGCCGGCTATCCCTGGTTCAGCGACTGGGGCCGGGACACGATGATCAGCCTGCCGGGGCTGACGCTCAGCACGGGCAGGCCGGAAATCGCCGCCAAGATCTTGCGCACCTTTGCCCATTTTGTCGATCAAGGAATGCTGCCCAATCGTTTTCCCGATGCCGGCGAGGCTCCCGAATACAACACGGTGGACGCCACCCTCTGGTATTTCGAGGCGATCCGCGCTTACCTGGAAGTGACTGGTGATGAAGCGCTGCTGGCGGATCTGTACCCGGCGCTGGAGGAGATCATTCACTGGCACCGGCAGGGTACACGTTACCATATCGGCCTACAGGAAGATGGGCTGCTATATGCCGGAGAGCCCGGCGTGCAACTGACCTGGATGGATGCCAAGGTGGATGATTGGGTGGTGACGCCCAGGATCGGCAAGCCGGTGGAGATCAACGCCCTCTGGTACAATGCGCTGTGCGTCATGGGCGCGTTTGCCCGCCGGCTGGGTAGAGAGGCCACGTCGTATGATCAACTGGCGGAAGCGGCGCGGGCCGGCTTTGCCCGCTTCTGGAACGAGTCGGCCGGCTATTGCTACGACATCCTGGATGGGCCGGAAGGCAACGACGACGCCCTGCGCCCAAACCAGATTTTCGCCGTCTCGCTGCCGCACAGCCCGTTGGATGCCGACCAACAGCAGGCGATTGTGGACATATGCGCCCGCCGGCTGCTGACATCATATGGCTTGCGCAGCCTGGATTGCGAGCACCCCGATTATCAGGGCAGTTACAGCGGCGACCGCGTCAAGCGCGACGGCGCGTATCACCAGGGCACCGTCTGGTCATGGTTGATCGGGCCGTTTGTTTCGGCCCATTTGCGCGTCTACCAGGACAAAGCCCTGGCCCGATCCTTCCTGGAGCCGCTGATCCAGCACCTTAACGATCACGGCGTCGGCTCTGTGAGCGAGATCTTTGAAGGCGACGCGCCGTTCGCCCCTCGCGGTTGTCCGGCCCAAGCCTGGGGGGTCGCGGAATTATTACGGGCGTGGCAGGCGACGGCCTAGCAAAGACAGGCTGCCCGCTTATGATGCGTTCAGTTTCCCGGAAAATGATTGAGACTTTCCGATCGCTGTGGTCAGGACAACCTCTGGACAGATCCTGATTTTCCGGGAAACTCTCTGAACGGTTTCTTTTGCGCCTCGGTAAAGGAGATATCCCCGATGAACACCAGCGATATGCCTATTGCGATCAATGAAACCTACCGCCGGCAGACTCGGCAGCTTGACGTGCCGCCGCGGCTCTTACTGGGTCCCGGGCCATCCAACGCCCACCCGCGCGTCCTGCAGGCCCTGGGGATGCGCCAGTTGGGCCATCTCGATCCCAGCTTCATCGCCTTGATGAACGAGATCCAGGACCTGCTGCGGTATGCCTGGCAGACGGAAAACCGGCTGGTGGTGCCGGTCAGCGGCACCGGCAGTGCAGCCATGGAGGCCAGCCTGGCCAACGTGGTCGAATCGCGCGATGTGGTCCTGGTCGGCGTGAACGGCTATTTTGGCGAGCGGCTGGTGGATATGGCCGGGCGGTATGGGGCGGACGTGCGCCGGCTGGATAAGCCGTGGGGAGAAGTGTTCCAACTGGACGAGTTGCGGGCGGCGCTGGAGCAATATCGGCCGGTCGTGCTGGCTCTGGTGCACGCGGAGACCTCCACCGGCGCGCGCCAGCCGTTGGAAGGCATTGGGGAGTTATGCCGGGAGTTTGATTGCCTGTTGCTAGTGGACACAGTGACCAGCCTGGGCGGCGTCCCCCTCTTTCTCGATGCCTGGGGAATTGACATCGCCTACAGCGGCTCGCAGAAGTGCCTCAGTTGCCCGCCCGGCATCTCCCCGTTGACTCTGAATGAGCGCGCGATGGCGAAGCTGTTGGGCCGGCGGGAGAAGGTCGCCAACTGGTACCTGGACATGAGCCTGGTCAGCAAGTACTGGGGCGAGGAGCGCACTTACCACCACACGGCCCCCATCAACATGAACTACGCGCTGCGGGAAGCGCTGCGCCTGGTTGCGGAGGAGGGGCTGGAAGAGCGCTGGGCGCGCCATCGGGCGAACGCCGAGCTGTTGTGGCAAGGGTTGGCCGACCTGGGACTGGAATGTCACGTCGCCGAGGAGTATCGCTTGCCCAGCCTGACGACCGTGCGCGTCCCGCCCGGCGTGGACGCCCGCCGGGTGACCTCCCGGCTGTTGCAGGAGTACAACATCGAGATCGCCAACGGCCTGGGCCAACTTGCCGGCAAGGTATGGCGGGTGGGATTGATGGGATACAACAGCCGGCGCGAGAACGTCGTGCTGTTGCTGGATACATTTGCGCGCGCGTTGGCGGCAACATGAGGCAACCCCATGTCCACAAAGGATGAACCTCCTTCAGCGGCAGTAGCGGAATGTTTGCACGAGATCAGCCGGCATGTCGCCGGTGAGTTACGCACTGATTATCACAGTCGGCTGCTTTACAGCACCGACGCCAGCATCTTCCAGGTGTTGCCGCTGGGGGTATTGATCCCGCGGACGCTAGAAGACGTGCAGGCGGCAGTGGCGATCGCTGGGCGGCATCAGGTGCCGATCCTGCCCCGCACCAGCGGCAGCAGCCTGGCCGGGCAGGCGGTCAACAAGGCGTTGGTCATTGATATGTCCCGCCACCTCGACCAGGTGCTGGAGGTCAATGAAGCGGAACAATGGGTGCGGGTGCAGCCCGGCATCGTCCTGGACGAGCTGAACGTATACTTGCGCCCGTACGGCCTGCAATATGGGCCGGACCCCGCCAGCAGCAACCGGGCGGCGATGGGCGGCATCGTCTCTAACAACTCCACCGGCAGCCACTCCATCCTGTACGGCATGACCGCCGACCATGTACTGGAGATGGATGTCATCCTCAGCGACGGCTCGACCACACATTTCGCCCCGCTGTCGGCTGAGGAAGCGCTTGTTCGTCGGCAAAAGAGCGGCCTGGAGGGCGAGATATATCGCCGGCTGGACGCGCTGGTGGCGGACGCGGGCAACCAGGCGAGCATCCGGCAACGAACGCCGCGACATTGGCGGCGGTGCGGCGGCTACAATCTGGACCGCTTCATCCCACAGGCCGGCGATCGTCCGCTCGCCTTCAAGTGGCCGGCCGACGAACGGCTGAACCTGAGCCGGCTGGTCTGCGGCGCGGAAGGCACGCTGGCGGTGATGACGGAGATCAAGCTCGGTCTGGTGCCGCTGCCCCGGCAAACGGCTCTGGCGCTGCTACACTACGACAATCTGCACACGGCTCTCTCCTCGGTGCCCGCCATCCTGGAGGTGGACCCGTCGGCGGTGGAACTGCTGGACAACCTGGGGCTGACCATGTGCCGTGACGTGCCGGAGTACGCCCGGCTGCTGGACACCTTCCTGGTCGGGCGGCCGAACTGCATCCTGATCACCGAGTTCTATGGGGAGAGCGATGCCGATCTGAAGGCCAAGATCGCGCGGTTGGAGGAGCACATGCGCCGCCAACAGACCGGGGTGACGCACATCACCAGCGCCTACGATCGCCAGCGCCAGGCCAATGTCTGGGAGGTGCGTAAAGTCGGCCTGGGCCTGATGATGAGCATCAAGGGGGATCACAAGCCCATCCCGTTTATCGAGGACGCTGCCGTGCCGCCGGAGCACCTGGCCGATTACGTGCTGCAAATCGAGTCTTTCTGCAACGACCTGGGCACGGATGTGGCCTACTACGCCCACGCCAGCGCCGGCTGCATCCACATTCGCCCGTTGATCAACAGCAAAGACGCCCGCGACGTGGCCAAGATGCCGGCCATCATGCGCTTTTCGGTGGAGCTGCTTGGGCGCTATGGCGGCTCCCTGTCGAGTGAACACGGGGACGGCCGGTCGCGCAGTTGGATCAACGAGCACTTCTTTGGACCGGAGCTTTACCGGCTGTACCAGGAAGTGAAGCAGATCTTTGACCCGCACAATTTGCTGAACCCGAACATCATCGTCAACGCCCCGCCAATGACCGAGAACCTGCGTTACGGGGCGGAGTATCAGACCATCCCGCTGCGGACCCACCTGGATTTCAGCCATGAGCAAGGCTTCACGCGCGCTATCGAACAGTGCAATGGAGCCGGCATCTGCCGCAAAAAGATCAGCGGCACGATGTGTCCCAGCTTCATGGTCACACGGGAGGAGGAGCACAGCACGCGGGGCCGGGCCAACCTGCTGCGGGCCGCTATTTCCGGCCAGTTGCCGCCGGAAGCGCTTACCAGTAAGCGGCTGTACGACGCGATGGACCTGTGCGTGGAATGCAAGGCCTGCCGGGCGGAGTGCCCCTCGTCGGTGGATATGGCCAAGATCAAGTTCGAGTTCCTGGCCCATTATTACGAGTCCAACAGCGTCCCGCTGCGTAGCCGGCTCTTTGCCAACATCGGCGCGATGAACCGGCGCTTCAGCGGCCGCTTAGCTCCGTTGGCCAATTGGGGCATCAGCAACGGCGCGGTGCGCTGGGGGATGGAGAAAGCGGCGGGCATTAGCCGGCAACGAAGCCTGCCCCGCTTTGCCCGGCGCTCCTACCTGGATTGGGCGGCAAGCCGCAACGCCATACGACGCAGCGAGCGCAAGGTGGTGCTGTTCAATGACACCATTACCACCTTCAACGAGCCGCACATCGCGATCGCAGCAACGGAGCTACTGGAGGCCGCCGGCCTGGAGGTGATCCCCAGCGGACACCTGGACGAGGGCCGGCCGATGATCTCGAAGGGATTGGTGCAGCCGGCGCGGCAGGCGGCGACCAGGACGCTGGACAGGCTCGCGCCTTTTGCGGCGGACGAGATTCCCATCGTTGGCCTGGAGCCCAGCAGCATCCTGGCCCTGCGGGACGATTATCTCTACCTGGTTGCCGATGATGAGCGCGTCCGGCAGGTGGCGGAACATGCCTTCACTTTTGAGGAGTTTCTCGACCGGCTGAGCGCGCGCGATGAGTTGAACCTGTCCTTCACAGATGGCAGCCGGCAGGTCCTGTTGCATGGGCACTGCCATCAGAAGGCGCTGGTCGGTACGGAGCCCAGCAAGCGGGTGCTCTCCCTGCCGCCGAACTATAAGGTCGCGGAAGTGGACTCGGGCTGTTGCGGTATGGCGGGCGCGTTCGGCTATGAGGTGGAGCACCTGGAGATCTCGCTGAAGATGGGCGAGCGCCGCCTGCTGCCGGCGGTGCGCGAAGCCGGCGCTGACACCCTGATTGTCGCTGCCGGGGCCAGTTGCCGGCAACAGATCAAGCATGGCACAGGCCGGGATGCGCTGCACCCGGCGGAACTACTGCGACAGGCGTTGCGGTGACGCTCACTATTCTGCTTTCTCTGGCGATATTGGCTAGCGCGGCGCTGCACATTCGGGCGGAATATCGCGGCCCGCGTCGCCATGTCTACGTTTTCAAGCCGCTGACCACCTCGCTGATCATCCTGCTGGCGCTGCTCTCCACGCCGGAGACACCCATGCCCTACAAATGGTTTGTCGTCATTGGGCTGATCTTCTCCCTTGGGGGCGATGTCTTTCTGATGCTGCCTCAGGACCGGTTCATGTTGGGGCTGCTCAGCTTCCTAATCGCTCATTTGTGGTACATCGTCGCTTTTTCACTGGGCGTGGAACAGTTGTTGACTTCCTGGGGGATCATCCCCCTGCTGATCTACGGCCTGGTGATGGGCGTGCTCCTGCTACCCGGCGTCAAGGCGAAGCTGCGGCTGCCGGTGGCGCTGTACGTCCTGATCATCTTGATCATGGCCTGGCGCGCTGTCGAGCGCTGGGTGCAGATAGGCGACGCCAGCAGCATACTGGCATTGGCGGGCGCGTTGTTCTTCGTCGTGTCCGATTCCGTGTTGGCGCTGGATCGCTTTCGCCGGCCTTTTCCCAGCGCTCGCGCCATTGTGCTCAGCACCTATTTTCTGGCGCAGTGGCTGATTGCCCTCTCAATCTAGCGATTGGTCTGGTAGAGCGGCGGCGCTCCAATACGGAGCGCCGCGCGTGTTATGGGTCCCAGTCTCCCCGATAAGGGGGGAAGTGCTGGGGGGAGTTGTTACGTTAGGGTTCGCGATTCTCCCTATTACGGCCTCTGCTCAATCCGGTACAGCACATTCGCCTGATCGCCGGTGACATAAACGGCGCCCGAAGGGCCAACCGCAATCCCGTTGAAGATCCAGAAGGGCGGAAGGCCCGTCAGGTGCATTCCCCCCAGTTCCAGGTCCTCGACAAAGAGAGTCACTGCGCCGGTCGCCGGGTCAATGCGTGAGACACGGCCGGCGCCGCTTTCCACGACCAGGAGGCTGCCGTCCGGCAGGACGGCCAACCCTTCCGGCGTGTTCAGCCCAAACGCCAGCGGGATCATCACCGGCGCGCCATCTTGCACGAGCTGGAACACTGCCCCAATCGCCCAATCCGCCACATACAGGTCATCGTCTGTCGCGGCCAGACCAATGGGCAGCCCCAGGGTAGCCAGCACCTGCCGATCGCCCGGCCCCGTGCTGCGCACCACCGACCCGGTGCCCATTTCCGACACGATCAAGTCACCCTGGAAGCGGATAGCGTTCATCGGGCCATAGAAATCGAGGCGTGTCTCCACCGGCGCGCCCGCGAGGGGATCATAGACGAAGACCGCGTTGTCCATGAACGAGCTGACCAGCAGGTTCGCGCCGTCCGGGGAAACGGCATGTACCGCCCACATCTCCTCGCGCTCCACACTCACTTGCTTGCCGGTCTGCCCGTCAAACCGGCGCAGCGTCCACAGATCGCCGACAAACACCTGCTCATGCCGGTTGCCCGGCAGGACAGCAACGCCTCCGGGAGCGATCATGCCCCCGGGGCTGACCGGGCGGCCCTTGCCATTGGGCAAGACTTCGACGATGAAGCCATCTTCCGCACTGGAGACGAATAACCGGCCTTTCGCGTCGAAGGCCAGGTTGTCTAAACCAGGCGTCAAAGTGGCGATTACCTCGCGTTGGTTGTTCGACAGGTTCAGGCGGATCACTTCTCCAGCGGCCTGATCCACAATGTGCAACAGGCCGGCGGCATCAAACTTGACTGCCACTGGAGAGATGAACCCCACGGCCACATCCCACATCTCACCCGTGTCCACGTCCACCTTTACGATCTTGCCCTGGGTCACGAGCGGGCCGTATAGATAGCCATCCGGCCCAAAGTCGAAACCGTTCAAGAAGCCCAGGTTTTCTCGAATCAACCGCGGCGGCGCGATCCCATCCAGGTACACCTCATACAGGGCATCGCCCAGGAAATCCAGCGCCACAAACAGCCGACCGTCCTCGGAGAAGGTAATCGGGTTTGCACCTGGCGGGAGTTGGGCGACCATGCTCTGTGTCCCATCCGGGGCCATCTTCCCCACCTTGCCGGTCGCAATGGAGGTCCAGTAAAGGGAGCCGTCCGGACCAAACGTGAGATCGTCCGGACCATCCATTCCCTGCTCCAGGTTGATGCGGTCGAGAATCCGTCCACTATTGGGATTCATAACAGTGATAACCGTATCGGCAAAGCTGGCGATATACAGATTGCCATCCGGCCCAAAGTACAGACCGTTTGTCCCATGCAGGGGTGCGCCCCTCGCCAGGATTTTGACGTTGGTTGTTTCAGTCTGCGCCCGGGCCGCCGGCAACAGGACAAAGCCGCATGCCAGCAACGCGAACCCTAGCGCCAACAACAACGTCCCGACAATACGGGCGCGCCCGGAACTATCTGTCCGGCGTAAATCTGCCATATTCGTTCTCTCGTTCATTTCAGACTCCTTTCCATTTGAGTAGTCTCATGTCCATTGCGACCCGCTGTCGCCCGAGCGTCGAATGCGCTGCCCATAGCATCGCACCCCGGCGTCAATCATCCGTCACCGTTCGACCCCGAAAGCGTCAACAATGTGTCAAATACCTAGAGTTGCGCGCAAACAGTGAGTGGGCGAGGCCGGGGCTGTCAAGACTGGGAACGGTCACCCTCACTTCGAAAGAGGCGACAGGATTTTGCACAGTCGCATGCAAAAGCTTGGTGTTGACTAAGTACGAGAAACGGTGCAACCCGGCTTCTCGTATAATCCAGCGGCAGTCCATGGCGTCACGCGGGCTGCCGCTATTGATTGCTGACGGATTGAAGGAGTGTCATAGTGAAGGACATGGAAGTGGAGAAGCAGCGCGGAACGCCGGTCTGGGTATGGGTAGCAGGAATCGGCTTCCTGGCGGCCGCTTGTATGTGTGTGGGATTGGTTATCGCCGGCAGTATGTTATTCATGCAGGCCGGGCGAACGAGCGGCCCGCCGGTCGCTGAATCGAACGTGATTGTGGAAGAGCAGGTGGTGACGCCGCCAAACACAGTGGCCCCGCTGACCGCGCTGCCGCCCACTAATGCGCCGGAAGATGAAGCGGTTGTGGAAGCGCCGCCCACGGCGGAGCCGCCTACCGTAGAACCGCCGACTGTCGAACCAACGGCTCCTCCGCCAACGCCGGAGGATGGCCAGACGAGCGAGGTCGAAAGCCCCGAAAACGCTGCTATCCGCGCCGAAATCGAGGAGAATGTAGCTGAGATTCGCGGGCTGGAGCCGCTGGAGCCGGTGGTGACCACGGTGCTCACCCGGGACGAGCTGCGTGAGCGCGTGGAAAACGACCTGTTCGCGGAACTGACCGAGGAGGACGCGCGGGAGTTCACGCTGATTCTCTATGGTTATGATTTCGTGCCGCTGGATTTTGATTACTACGATTTCACGCTGGACCTCTATTCCGAGCAGATTGCCGGCTTTTACGACTCCGAGACCAACGAATTTGTGGTGGTCAGCGACGACAACGATCTGGATGCATTGGAGCAACTGACGCACGCGCACGAATATATGCACGCCCTGCAGGATCAGCATTTCTCCCTCGAACTACTGGATGATGAAAGCGCCGACTCAGAAGCGGTCGCCGCCCTATCCGCGCTGGCGGAAGGCGAGGCGACACTGTTGCAGACGCTCTATCTACTGGGCGGCTACTTTACGTTGGAGGACCTCGGCGCGATCGTGACCGAGTCGGCTGACGATGAGTTTCCGGTGTTAGAGAGCGCGCCGCCGGTGTTGGCAAACAACCTTTTGTTTCCTTACACATCCGGCGTCGAGTTCGTCCAGTACCTCTATGATCGCGGCGGTTTTGACGCCATAGACGACGCCTGGGCAGACCCGCCGCTGAGCACGGAGCACATTCTGCACCCGGATCGCTACCTGGCGGGCGATGAACCGCAGATCGTCTCCACCGCTCCGCTGACAGAGACCCTGGGGACCGGCTGGCGCATGTTGGACGAGGAAGTATTCGGCGAGTTCTTCCTGCGCGAATACCTCAGTCAGCAATTGTCAACCTCCGAGGTGGATGTGGCGGCTACCGGCTGGGGCGGCGACCGCTACGCCGTTTACTGGAATGAGGCTGCCGGCGACATCGTGGCGATCCTCGACATTGCCTGGGACACGCCCCAGGATGGCGATGAATTCGCGCAGGCGTATGCGAGCTTTGCCGAAAGCAAGTATGGTTCCAGCGGGCAGTCTGCCGCGAACGGTGGGATTTGCTGGCAGGGCGAGGATGTCACCTGTCTGTTTCGTATCGGTTCAGACACTTTTGTGGTGAGAGCGCCGGATCTGGGGTTGGCCGAAGCCGTCGCCGCCGCGCAACAGTAAGCTTGCCCGGCTCCCTATGTGGAGATGAACAACGCGGGCCCAACAGGCGGCAACACAGTTCCGCCTGTTGGGCCCGCGGGCTATTCGCGTCTCAGGCTTCTGCTTCCTCGCCGCGTACGCGCCGCTTCACTTCTTCGACCTGGCTTTGCACCGTGTAGTTCAACAGATACCACATTCCCTTCCAGGTCTCGAGCGCCAGCAGGTCTTTAGGGGAGGCGCCCTGCAACGCGCCTTGCATGTCAGCCAGGGCCGCGGCCCCGGGGATGCCAGCCAGCCGGGCGGATAGCTTCTCCCGGATCGCCGTCGCTTCATTCTGCAGCGAGTAGTTCAGCAGGTACCACAGCCCCTTCCAGGTCTCGGGGTCAAAGAAGTCTCTGGGCGAAGCGCCTTCCAGGTTGCTCTGCAAATCGCGCAACAGGCCCAGGCGCATCTCCGGCGTCATGCGGTCGATGTTGTCGCGCAGTAGGCGCAGCAATCGTTCCGGCGAGAACGGGGGCGGCGAATAAGCCGGGATCACCCGCCGCAGTTCCTCAGCCAGCTCGTTTAGTTCGGCGACCACCTGCCGGAACTCCGGCTGGCTGCTGATACCCGCCTTGGCAGACGATGCCGGCTCGCCGGACGGCTGCGGGTCCGCCTGACTGCGATGCACATAGCAGTAGGCTGTACCCGGCTGGGCGTTATTCTTGCAGGGTCGGCCTTCTTTAGTCATCGCCTGGCATTGTTGTGTCTCTGAATTGCTCATCATTCCCTCCTGGACGCAACCGTTCAGATAGTTTCCCGGAAAATCGGCATTTTCCGGGAGACTGTACGGATATTCCTAAACCATAGCCGCCGGGCTGATATCGGGATGCTGTTTGACAAAGTTAACCAGATTGTGGGCGTAGCTGGCAAACGGCGGACAAGCGATGCCGCTGCCGGCAAGTTCGCGCAGGGTGTTGTCGCAACGGTAACGGGTCGGATGCGCGAAGTACTCCAGCGCCTCCGGCTCAAGCTTCGGCTGCCGCGGCAGCATGGGAGGCAAGTGTAAGGCTTGCTTGGTGATCCCCTTGGGCACGCGCAATAGGAAGACGCGCCGCTCAGTCGCCTCAGCCAGGACATGCACGATCTGGCGCAACGTGGGTTCGGCCGGATCGCACAGGTGGTAGACATTTCCCAGCGACGCCTCGCCGGCGCTCAGATAGTCCAGGGCATCCACCACAAAGTCGCTGGGCACGTTGTTCATGGTGTATCGGTCAACGTCGCCGATGGTGGGCACCCAGGCGATGCGTGGCTGAGCCAGCAACCACCGGATCAGGTAATACAAACCGTCGTATTTCTGGGTAGCGCCGCTTTTGCTGTCGCCGATGACCACTGATGGGCGATAGATCGTCACCGGCAGGCCGGCGTCCCGCTCACGCTGCACTTCCACTTCCGCCAGATATTTCGTTTCTTCGTAGTTGTTGTGAAATGACTGGCTGAGGCTGAGGTCATTCTCGGTAAACTCGCCCTCGTGATTGCCGCTGACATAGCAGGTGCTGACGTAGTGCAGGCGAGTCAGCTCTGGACAACCCTTCGCGAATTGCAAAATGTGCCGGGTCCCATGCAGATTGACCCGCATCGCCAGATCGCGCTTCACGCCCAGGTCATAGACGGCGGCCAGGTGGTAGATCTCGTTCGTCTCCTGCTGCAGTGGCTCGTACTGCTCGCCCAGGCCCTGGTCGGGAACGGTAATGTCGCCGGCAACCAGCGCGATCTGCACCCGCGCGTCTGGATGAGCGGCGGTGATCTCGGCCGCGCGCGCTTCGGCCTGCGGCCGGTATTTCTCCTGGATCAGACAGACAATCATGTGCTCGGTTGAACTGCGCTTCACCAGTCGTTCGACCAACTCAGACCCGAGGAAGCCGGGGAACCCGGTCAGTAGCGTTGTGCGCATGTTGTTGCTATGCCCCTCCTGAACAACCCATAGACTGGGCTAACGATTGCGCCCGTACCGTTCATGGCTGGAAACCCAGTCAGAGGAGGAAATGGCGGATGCCAGTGAAAGCTCACCGGCCAATACCACCCCGGCCACAATCTCCGCTAGCTTGAACACCTGCCCCTTGCCGTAGCAGCCCATCATCTCCAGGCATTCGCGTTGCGTCGCCAGGCCGGTGCCGCCGCCGTATGTGGCGACGATCAGCGACGGGATGGTAATCGAGATATAGAGATCCTTCTCCGGCGTCAATTCGGAGTAGATGATGCCCGCCGAGGACTCGGAGACATTCGCCACATCCTGGCCGGTAGCGATGAACATGGCGGTGATGCCGTTGGCGGAGTGCGCGCCGTTGTTATTTGCGCCGGAGAGGATCGCGCCCACGTTGGCCACGCTGCCATGATAGGCCAGGCTCTCCGGCTCCACGCGCATCACCTCGATCAGCACATTGCGCCGGATGGTCGCTTCGGCGGTGACCCGCTTGCCGCGGGTGCGCATGATGTTCACCTGCGACGCCTTTTTGTCCGTCGCCAGGTTGGACTCCAGGTAGAAGTGCTTGATGCCTGCGTAGTTGTCCAGTATCCAGCTACAGGCGGCGAAAGTCGCTCGCCCGACCATGTTTTGGCCGGCCGCGTCGCCGGTGGTGTAGTTAAAGCGCAAGTAGGCGAAGCGACTGGCCAGGTAGGAATCAATCTCGGTCAGTTTCGCCACGCTGGAGGTCGCCTCGGCCTCCTCCCGAATCTTGTCGGTGTTGGCCTCCACCCACCAGGTGAAGTCTCGCGCGCCGCGAGCGTCATCGAATACGAACACCGGCGCCCGTTGCATGGCGTCGCCGACAATGGTGCACTTCACGCCGCCGCAGAGATTTAGCACCTTCATGCCGCGGTTGTATGAGGCGACCAACGTACCTTCGGTGGTCGCCATTGGGATGAGAAATTGGCCCTGAGCATGCTCGCCGTTGATCTGCAACGGGCCGGCCAAGCCGATTGGAATCTGGGCGACGCCGACGAAATGCTCAATATTGCCGGCGGTGATATGCGGGTCAAACGAGTAGTCGGCCAGGTGCTTGGGTTCTGTCTGCGTGAATTCCTGCAAGAAGCGCTGTCTCTCCTTGATCACCGCCTCACTATAGTCATCGTCGTGTGCGCGCGGGATCTGGACCAGTTTTGGACGCTCTTTCGAGATAGTGTCTTCTACCTCCACCTTCAACTTGCCGAAGGGCTCGCTGCGGAAGTGGATCTCCAGCTTGTGCTTGCCAGGGGCGAGCGGCGGGATGTCCAGGGTCAGCTTCAGGATCTGGCGCAAGGGGAAGTTGACTGGTGCCGCCGGCGTGATGGTTTCTGGTGTGAGGGCCTGACCATTGCCCATGTCCAGAGTGATGCCGCTCAACGGTGCGGCCTGCCCATCAACGGCGATGCCGATGATCTCAGTCACCTTCGCGTCGCTCAGCCTGTTCTTCATGGCGAAGTGCACGCCATTCTCCGAGTTTTCCAGGCTGCCAAATGTGTATAGCTGTTTCAATAAGAGACTGGGAACGAACATTCCTGATCCTCCTTGCTGAGCGGCAGGATGCGCCCGGCCAACGGGCGATTTTGAACTATCACGTCATGGGCTTACATCCGGCGCGGGAGCCGGACAGGTACCAATTAAAGAGCGTTTCCGCCCCCGTGTCAACGCCGGCAACTGGCGAAGACTAGACGTTGAAGCGGAAGAGGATCACATCCCCGTCCTGCACGATGTATGTACGCCCTTCGGAGTGAATCTGGCCGGCGGCGCGGGCGGCGGCCCAACTGCCGTACTCCGCAAAGCGATGACTGTGAATGACCTCGGCGCGAATGAAGCCGCGCGCAAAATCGGTGTGGATGGCCGCGGCTGCCGTAACCGCATCAGAGCCGGCGGGCAGCGTCCAGGCGCGGGCCTCCTTCTCATTAAAGGTGAGAAAGCTGATCAGCTGTAGCGCCTGGAATCCCCGGCGAATCACCTGTTCCAGCCCGCTTTCGCTCACGCCGGCCAACTCCAGCAACTCCCCGCGTTCGACCTCATCCAGGTCGGCCAGCGAAGCTTCCAATTCGGCGCAAAGCGCCACCACCGGCGCGCCCATTGCGTGGGCATATTCCGCTACGGTCTCGGCATGAGAGGAGCCGCCGGCCAGCGCTCCCTCGGCCACGTTGGCAATGAAGATCACCGGCTTGCCGGTCAGAAAGCGCATCTCACGGTTGAATTCAGCGAACAAGTCGCTCTCCCGGTCAGGGCATGCGCGGACCGGCTGATTCGCTCCCAGATGCGCAGCCAGCGCCAGCGCCAGGTCCATCAGTGGGCGCGCTTCGGGATCCCCTTTCACCTGCCGTTCCAGGCGGGCGATCTTGCGCTCCAGCTGCTCTAAATCGGCCAGCATCAGCTCAAGGTCAACGATTTCAATATCGCTTCGGGGATCGATCACCCCGCTGACGTGCACCACGTTGGAGTCCTCGAAGCATCGGACCACATGCATGATGGCGTCCGCATCGCGTATCTGGGCCAGGAACTGATTGCCCAACCCTTCACCCTTGCTGGCCCCGCGCACCAGGCCGGCGATATCTACGAACTCAACGGTCGCATGGATCGTTTGCGGCGCGGCGACCAGCTTCACCAACTGGTCGAGCCGGCTGTCCGGTACAGGTACTATGGCCCGGTTTGGCTGGATAGTGCAAAAAGGGTAATTGGCTACCTCCGCATTTTGGGCTCTGGTGAGCGCGTTGAACACGGTGCTTTTGCCGACGTTGGGCAGCCCGACAATGCCGATGCTCAGACCCATTTTTTACCCTGTATTCTTCAGTCCGGCGGCAATGCCGTTAACGGTGAGGAAGATTGCCTCCCGCAGCGCTTCCGCCTCCGCGCCGGAAGGATTGGGCAATGACCGTAGCCGGCGCAGCAAATCAACCTGGATGAAGTTGAGCGGGTCGACATACGGGTTGCGCCGGCGAATGGAGAGGCGCAGAGTATTGGCGTTTTCCAGCAGTGTCAACTGGCCGGTTATGCGCAGAATCCAGCGCGTCGTGCGCTCATATTCGGCCAGGATTTCACCATAAACCTGTTCGCGAACCCGCTCGTCCTCTACCAGGCCGGCATAAAGCCGGGCGATGCCCATATCCGCCTTACCCAAGGCCATCTGCGCGCTATTGATCAGATTGCGGAAGAAGGCCCAGCTACGATACATATCCTGCAACTGTCGCAGATGCGCTTCGTCGCCGGCGTTGGCCTCGCAGGCCGCACCGACGCCGTACCAGCCCGGCAGCCCATGCCGGCTCTGCATCCAGCTAAAGACCCAGGGAATGGCGCGCAAGCCCGCCAGGGGATCAGTTGACTCGCGCCGCGCCGGCCGTGAGCCGATGCGCAGTTGGCCGATCTCCCGGATGGGCGTGGCCTGTTGCCAGTATTCCAGCGTCTCCGGTGTCTCGTACACAAAGCGCCGGTAAGCGCGGTAGGCGTGGGCGGCCAATTCCGTCATCGCCTCCCGGAAGTCCGGGCGGGGCGTCTGATCGGCTGTCCGCAGGGGGGCGCTGGCCATGAGCACCGCGTGCACGACCTGCTCCAAATGCCGGCGGGCGATGGCCGGGTGTCCGTAGCGGTCGTCAATTACCTCACCCTGTTCGGTCACCCGCAGGCGACCGTTGACGCTGCCGGCCGGCTGGGCCAGAATCGCGCGATTCAGCGGGCCGCCTCCACGGGCGACCGTCCCACCCCGCCCATGGAAGAGGGTCAGCGATACATCGTGCTCCCGGCAGACGGCGGCCAGCCGTTCCTGCGCCTGGAACAGCTCCCAGTTGGTCGCCAAGTAGCCGGCGTCCTTGTTGCTGTCCGAGTAGCCGATCATGATCATCTGCTCCCGGCCCCGCGCCTCCAGGTGGCGGGCAAAGGCCGGATGGGCGAACAGGGCCGCCATCGTGCGCTCGGCGTGGTCCAGGTCAGATCGCGTCTCAAAGAGCGGTACGATAGCCAGGCCCTCCTCGCCGCGGTCGTTCAGGCACAGGCCGGCCCAGCGTGCCAGCAGCAGTACGGCGAGTACGTCGTCCGCATCGCGGGTCATGCTGATGATGTAGGGGCCGATCACGTCCGGGCCATAGAGGGTCACGGCCCGATGGATCATCCGGAACAGGCGCAGCGCCTCAATTGTCTGCGGCGCCAACGTCGACTGGCCCCCTAACTCGGGGATTGGCGCTTGCAGCAGCATTGCCAATAGCTCAGTCCGTTCACCGGTGCTAAGCGCGGCGTAATCGTCGTGATAACCAAGGTGAGCAAACAAATCCGCCAGCACTGCCGTGTGCACCTCGCTATACTGGCGAATGTCCAGCCGGGCGGTGTGCAGGCCGAACACCCATGCCTGATCTTGAAAGGGTTGCAAGTAGCCGGAGACGATCACGTCCGCTCTGGTCTGCTGTAAGCGGTGAGTCAGCCCGTCAACACTGTCCAGCAAGTCCGCCTGTTGGCGCAGTTCCGGCCATGGGCCGGCCGACTCGCCAAGCAAGCGCGCCGTCACATCATCGCGGGCCGCTTCGTCCAGGCCGTCGCTCAGCAGCGCCGCATGGATGCGATAGCGTTCCCGCGGGTAGCGCTGCTGCAGGTAGGCGATGTGCTCCGATGAAGGTCCCCGTTCCAGGTTCAGCGCCTGGCGCTCGTTCACCGGCGCCAGGCGGTCGGATATGCTCAGAAAGCGTCCCAGCCGGCGGGCCGTCTCGCGGTGATGGGTCACCGCCATGCCGCGATGGAGTCGCAGAGTCTCGGCGGTCACCGCCGCCGTCACATGGGGATTACCGTCCCGATCACCGCCGATCCAGGAGCCGAACGAGAGGAACGCGGGCGGTGGCTGCAGGCCGGGATAGTGTTGAGCCAGCGCGTCGCGCATCGCCCGGTATACCTGTGGGATGACCTCCCAAATGGCGGTGTCAAAGTAGTGCAGGCCGGTGCGCACCTCGTCGGTCACCTCCGGCTTGCGCGTGCGGCTGCGCTCCGTCAACCACAGGGCGGTTATCTCAGCCAGCATGTCGCGTCGCGCGTCCGCCGTTTCCGATGGCAGCGGGTCGCCGAATTCCAGTTGTTGCAAGGTGTCGCCGATGCGCCGCAGCTTGGAGAGCACAGAACGCCGCTTGGCCTCGGTCGGGTGGGCGGTAAAGACGAGCTCGATATGCAGCCGGGCCAGGAGCCGAGTCATGCGGTGCTCGTCCACGCCGCTTTCGCGCAGGGAGGCCAGGGCGTCGGCGATGGTCTCCTTCGCCGGCAGGGGATGGGCGCGGCGCTCGCGGGCGCGCAACATGCGCACGCGATGATCCTCCTCCGCCAGGTTGATTAACTCGAAATAGGTGGTGAAAGCCCGCGCGACCGCCTCCGCCTCGTCCAGGTTAAGCCCGGCCACCAGTTGCGTGAGGTAAGCGTCTACCTCCGGCTCGGAGTAGTCGCGGCGCGTCTTGGTCAGCGCCCGAATGCGCTCCACCAGGTCAAAGATCTCAATGCCGGCCTGCTGGCGGATGACCTGCCCCAATAGATCACCCAGCAGGTGGATATCATGGCTGAGTTGGTCGAGCATGTTCTCATCTGCGGGCATGGCCTTGTCCTTAAGCAGCGACCGGCTGCCGGATCTTCCTCGCCGGCTTCACCTCAGCAAGTCAATTCCCCCTTTCGACTTGCGTTCAGTCTGCCCGCGCATCTCATTATAGAAGGTCTGGTCATAGCGGCGCGACTTAATAGGAATGGGCATTTTGACGCCCCAGCCGAGCAACAAGACCTCTTCCTTCTCCTGCAGCCGGGCCAACATGCCGCGCAATTGATCGCGCCCGGCCAGGCCGGTCAGCACCGCGTGGATGTCGTCTTCATCACCCAGCCAGCCGGTGATGCGCGTGCCCAACTGGGACATCACTTCGTCGTCAATGCCGGACGGGCGCTGATCGACAATCATCAGGGTCACGTAGTATTTGCGCAGCTCCCGCGCGATAGTGCCGAAGGCGGTCTGGCGGGATAGTTGCGGGTTCAGCAGCTTATGGGCTTCCTCGACGGCGATCATCAGGGGGCGGGGGGCCGGCGCGCCGTGCGTCTTGTGCGCTTCGGTCTTTTGCACCCAGTGTTCGCGAATGCGGCGGGTGAGGATATTGGAGACCAGCAGGTAATCCAGGTCTTCTTCAAATTCACCGAAGCTGAGGATCACGTGCCGGCCGTTTTCCAACTGATCGACAATGGCCCTGACCGGGTCGCCGGCGGGATGCTCGACCACGTAGCGCTTATTCTTGATCAGCGCCAGCCGGCGATGCAGCGCCTCGGCGGCCTTCTCATGGACGTTGTTCTCTCTTGCCCAGGCGGCGACTGAGTTGGGGGCCGGCTCTGTTACTGTCTTGCCGGACTCCGTGGTGTAGGTGAACGTCGCGCCGGGTTCCAGCTTCATGAACTCCGCGAACCAGTTGCCCTCAAAGGCGCGATACAGCGCGTTCAGGGTGACATCCGCGGTGTCGGTAAGGTTCAGGGCATCGGTCAACAGGCGAATGTCGCCGGTCTGCAATTCCTTGTAGCCGATCTCCAGGGTGAAGTCGGGGGTCTGTTGCCTGACCGTTGACCCTTTGCCTAATGCCGCCACCTGTACTTTCGCGCCGAAGATTGAGCGCAGGCCGAAAACACGGTTGCCGTCCTCGTCGGAATCGTCAAAGCCGTATTCGTTGTGCATGTCAAAGACCAGCGCCGCCGCCGCATCCTCGCGCATCAGCCCGGCCAATACCATGCGGGTCAGAAAGCTCTTGCCGGTGCCGGTAGCCCCAAAGATGCCGCTGGAGCGCTTCACAAAGCGCTTCAGGTCCAGCGCGACGGGATGACCCTGCTCAATGGTGTGCCCGATGGTGAACGTGCCGGGGAAGATCTCGGCCACATCGCCGCCGTCAGCCAGCCGGACGCCGGCATGATGGGCCGGCACGGTCTTCACCGGCTTTGGCCCTGGACTCTCCAGCCCATTGTCCACGCGATCCCGCCACTCGAAGTGTTCGGCGGGGTCCTCCGGCCCGGTATCCAGCATCAGCGTGGGGTACATATCGAGGGTGACGTAGAGAGTCTTGCCCAGCAGTAGATTGCCGATCGCCGGCTGCAGGCGATTCTCGCGCTCGTCGGCGAAGCGCGGGTCGGTCGCGCCCAGTTGCAGGTCGGTCGCCAGCCCGTAATAGCGCCAGCGCCCGCTCTCGCAGACGACGAAGCTGCCTTCCTGCACCTCATGTCCCGGCACAGTCAGGCGCACGCGAAAGCCTTCTTTCAGGCCGCCGCCGATGATGTAGCCAATGGATTCGTTGTCCATGCTCTCTCCCTCAGCCGGGCCAACTGCGCCCGGCGTTCATTTCTTGGTTCGTCGTCTGATTCTAGCGGGCAAACAAATCGTCCAGGGCGACCGATTCCCGCAGTTGCGGCAAGGCATCACTGATCGCCTCCAGAGTGGGAACCAGCAAATCATAGTTACTACGTAACAGGTGGACAATCTCCTCGACGCTGCGCAATAGCCACTCATCGTCGTAGCCGCGACACTCATGCGCCTGCCGCAAGTGAGCCACCAACAACTGATCGACCGGGACCACGTCAACCGCCCGCAGGATCAGGCGCAAATAACCGTGATGGCTGGTGAAGCGGGTCATCGCTTCTTCGCCGGAGCAGAGAAAAACGGGATCGAGATTCAGCGGCGGGCGCGGCGGCAATCCGTGGCGCAGCGCGCTGTTCAGCTGGTAGCCGACGGTAAGCACGCTCATCTCAATGGGCAGGAGGCGATTGTTACGCTGGTCTTCAATGACGGATGGGCGGGGATCTTCGGCCATAACCAGCCGGCGGATCAGCGGATCGTCGTCAATATGCATATCGTATATCAGACCGTATACCGCTTCCCGGCTGTCCGCCGGCTGCGCCATGACCAGCGCCCCAAAGCTCGGCTCGGATAGCTGCTGCACCCGGCAGCCGATGGCGAAGCCCATCGTATTGGCTCGCAGCACGCGCCCGAATTCCGCCGGGGCTTCACTCGTGTACGGCTCACTCTCAAACAACATCACGCTCACCTCCGTTTCCAGTATCCGGAAACCGGCAGTTTCCGCGATACTTCTAATCAGCCGTGCAATTCATGCCGCGTCCGGCCCGCCCGGGCCACATCTTTGCCGCTCTGTTTCGGCGTCTCGTCCTGACTCAACCCAAAGCGCTGCATGGCGTTGGCGATCATCACCTCCAGGTTTTCGCGATCGCGGAAGCGCACCACTGCCTCCTCGTCGGCGCGGGTCAGGATATAGGGGTAGTTGCCCATGATGCGGCATTGGTCGTAGACCAGCGCGTGCACCAGAGACGTAGCGGCACTATCTTGCACGACCCACATGGGGATGTCCACTCGCGCGATCTGATTACCATGCCGGCCCGGATTCAGGTAAAAGAAGCAGACTTCGTTGAGCGGATCCCGACGGCGGAAGTCGTTGTTGTGTTGGGAGACGTCGGCGAATACCTTGCTGCGCTGTCCGGGTTCCAATAGCCGGCGAAAGAGATGGGCGTCAGTCGGCTCGCCCGGCTCCGCGCGCCGCTCCAATGTCTTGGGATCGAAGCCGTCCGTCCGGATGTCCAGGGTCTCCAGCATGGTCAGCACGGAGCGCTTGCCGGGCCGGGTGATGTAGCCGCAGAGCAGCGCGCCGCTTCTGCGCAACTCTGTCATGGCGTTTTGCCAGCCCTCCAGGACGCGCTTGCCCTCACTGTTGCCGGACACGCCGGTGGGCCAGTAGAGCAGCCTCTGGTCGAGGATCGCCAGCCGGGGGGGCGGCTCTTCGCCGGCTATCGCGTACGAGGACCCAGCCAGCGTCTGAATCTCGGCCAGGTCGCGGCGGATATTCACAATGGCTCCGCTTTCGGCAAACTCTTCCTCATCCAGCAACCCCGCGCTCTCAGCGCCGTTGGGATAAGTGAGCTGAGGGTAGGTGATAGTAGTCGGGGTCCGCCCCTGCCCGTGATAATAAGCGACCACTCCGATATTGATCAGCGCGTACAGATAGGCGCCATGGTGATCGGGCAGAATCTGCGAACCGTCCGTCGCGACCAGGGTGGCTTGAGCCGGCGGCGACGGGGCATCGATCGTAGCATCCAGCGGTTCGAGGTGGTCCACAGGCCGGGCGGCGCGGAAAAACTTCTCGTCAGTCTTCTGCACGGCCAGTTCTATGCAGGCGTCCAGATTATCCCAGTCGGTTGCGTGTTCGCGCAGTCGCTGCAAGGCATCCTTCAGCGTGACACTCTGCTTCTGGGAGCGCTCGTACGCCCCCTGAGCCATGCGCTCGATTTCCGGGGTGAGTTTCTCGAATTCCAGTGTCATTAGCGGTCAACCGGAGCGTCATTCGCTCCCGAGCATTGCGAAACAGTGTAGCACAAATGAGCTACCGCAGACAAGCGATGCTCATCAGGGATAGTAGAACTCGGCGGCCACAAATGGAGCCAGCGCGAACGCGACAGCCATCTCGAAGGCCTGCGATCGCAGCACCAGGCCGGCGGTCAGCGTTCCCACCGCCCCGCCGCGATGATTGCTCTTTTGCTCCCCCAGCAAGTCGTCCATCACCGGCCCCAGCTCCTCGCCGGCCAGGATGCGCTCAGCGATAGCCGCCGGCAGCGGCAGGCGCGCCGTCCCGCCAAAGCCTTCACGTCCCCGATCATCCACTACCGCCGCCCAGCCAACCAGCAGCAAGCCGGCCGGGTCCGCCTGGACGCCTCCTTCCATGCCCACGCCGATGGTTGCGCCGGCCTGTTCCCGCGCGGCGCGCGCCCGTGTCAGCGCGCCCGCCAGGCAGGTCGCGTCGCTCATCGGCATGGCGGGCACGCCGCTGTTCACCGCCATCGGTGCCAGCTCGGCATCGGGCCAGACGCGCCGGATGACAGTGCGCACAGCGGCAATCTTAGCCGGGTTCTCGGTGCCGATAGCGATCTTCATCTCGAGGGGCGACGAAGGGCGAGCGACCAGCGCATGATGCAATTGGATACGCCGCGCTGCCCATCACACGATGTCAATCTTGGTGATCTCTTCAAAATCGCGGGATTCTTCGGAGCCGAGCACCGCTTCCAGCGCCATTTCGGCCACGCGAAAGAAGGCCTGCAGATCGTCAATCCTGTCCAGGTAAAAGGTAGCCAGCTTCTGCTCTTCCAGTTCCAACTCCTCCTCCGCCTGGCGTAGTTTTGAGATGTTATCCGCCAGGACCTGTAACGCCAGGTGTACCTCGCGCCGCTCCCGACCCCGCAGCACATTGCGGATAACTTCCCACAATTCCGGCTCGGCCTCGTAGTACTTCTTGCGCTCGCCTCGCATCCATACTTCTTTCGCCATCCCCCAGCGTTCCAGCGCGCGCATGTTCATGCTGACCGATCCTTTGCTGATCTGCAGCAAGACAGTCAGATCGTCCAGTGAAAGGGGCCGAGGGCTGAGCAGCAGGGTGCCATATAGTCGGCCCATCACCTCGCTGAAGCCAAAGAAGCGCGCCAAGCGGCCCAGGCCGGCGACAGTACTGGTATTGACCGCTTCCAAGCTCCTATGCATACCTGACCCTACATTCAGAACGTTTTGAATGTATCGTATCAGACAGCGCGGTTCCGGGCAAGACGGCGGCAGGTGTTCAGCCGAAATGCGCCAAAGGGCCATGTCCGCCACCCATCCGCCAGCCGACTGCCCGGCGAATCGCCCTTCTGGTAAAGGCTCGCGCCTGCTCAACCGCGGTCAACAGGTCCTTCCCCTGCGCCAGGAACGCTGTAACCGCAGCCGACAGCGTATCCCCACTGCCGTGCGTATTCCGCGTCATGATGCGCGGAGAGCGAAAGATCTGCTGCTTGCCGTCATCCAGCAAATCGATCACTTCTTCGCCGGCGACCATGCCGGTGATCAGCGCCGCCGCTACCCCCGATTGTCGAATCGCGGCGGCTGCCCGGCCCGCCGCCTCCATAGAGTCCACGGTCATCCCGGCCAGCAAGCCGGCCTCACGGGCGTTGGGCGTGATCAGCCGGGCGATGGGTGCTAGGTGCCCCAGATAAGCAGCCGGCACATCGTCGCCGAACATCGGCTCGCCGCGATGGTTGACCAGCACCGGGTCCACCACCAGCGGCGGCGGGCCGAATCCTGCCAGCGTTCCGGCGATCTCCGCGATCAGATCCGCGTTGCCGATGAAGCCGGTCTTGATCGCGCCGGCCCCGTAGTCGGAGAGCACCGCCTCGATTTGCGCCGCGACAAAGCCCGCCGGCAAGTAATGCACCGCCCGCACCTCACGGCTGTTTTGGGCGGTCACGGCGGTGATCACGCTCATCCCGTAAACGCCCAACGCCGTGAATGTCTTGAGATCCGCCTGCAGTCCGGCCGCGCCGCCGCTGTCGGATCCGGCTATCGTCAATGCTTTGGCCGGTTCGTTGCTCATCAAACCCTCTACGAAAAAGAGCCGCCGGCAGCGATCCTGTCAGCGGCTCTTTACTACTCTGCGATGCCGGGTCAGGCTACATATTCCGCACAATCGCCCGGGCAAACTCGGAACAGCTGAGCTTGGTCGCCCCTTCCATCTGCCGGTGCAGATCGTAGGTAACTGTCTTGTCGTCGATGGTTTTCGCCATGGCGTTAACCACCAGGTCGGCCGCTTCCAGCCAGCCCATATATTCCAGCATCATCACCCCACTGAGGATGAGGCTGCTGGGGTTGACCATGTCCTTGCCGGCATATTTCGGCGCGGTGCCGTGTGTCGCCTCAAAGAGAGCGATGCCGTCGCCGATATTGCCGCCGGGGGCCATGCCCAGACCGCCCACCTGCGCGGCGGCGGCGTCGCTCATGTAGTCGCCGTTCAAATTCAGGGTGGCGATCACGTCGTAGTCGCCGGTGCGAGTCAGGAGCTGCTGCAGCATGTTATCGGCGATGCGGTCCATGATCACGATCTTACCGGCCGGCGCCTTGCCGTCATGGCGCGCCCACAACTCGTCTTCCGAGATCGTCTGCTCGCCGAATTCCGCTGCCGCCACCTCGTAACCCCAGTTCTTGAAGGCGCCCTCGGTGAACTTCATGATGTTGCCTTTATGTACCAGGGTCACGCTCTTGCGCCCGCGATCGATGGCGTATTGAATCGCCTGCCGAACGAGGCGTTTGGTGCCGAATTCGCTCACCGGCTTGATGCCGATGGCTGATCCGGGCCGCACCTGTTTGCCCAATTCATCTTGCATGAACTGGATGAGAGCGTTGGCCCCGTCGGAATCGGCCGGCCATTCGACGCCCGAATAGACATCTTCTGTGTTCTCGCGGAAGATGACGATATTCATGTTCTCCGGGTGGCGCATGGGGCTGGGCGTGCCGGGGATGTAACGCACCGGTCGAACGCAGGCATACAGGTCCAACACCTGCCGCAGGGTCACATTCAGGCTGCGGAAGCCGCCGCCGATAGGGGTGGTCAACGGGCCTTTGATGCCTACCAGATATTCGCGCATGGCATCGAACGTTTCCTCTGGCATGTAGTCGCCGTCGTAGCGCGCGGCGGCCTTCTCGCCGGAGTAAATCTCCATCCAGGCGATCTTGCGCGCGCCACCATAGGCTTTCTCGACCGCGCCGTTCAAGACATGCAGGGCCGCCGGCGTAATATCAACACCGATACCGTCCCCCTCGATGAAGGCCACGATCGGATTATCCGGCACGCTCAGCCGCCCATCCTGATATGTGATTTTCTCGCCCGCAGGGACGTCTATCTTTGCGAAGCTCATGGTCAACACTTCTCCTAATCTGTGATAAGTAATGGTTCAGGTTGCGTTCTCTGATTCGCCTTGCCTGGTTGCGGCGACCGCGGACGCGATTATCTGTCATCGCTCAAGGGAATGATGACCAGCTACGATGAGAACATGTCAAGAATTCGTGGAGTCCGCAAGCGTAACGGCAGCCGGCACACTGTTCAGAGGCTTTACCATTATAGCCGGAAGCGAGGCAAATCCGAAAAGCTCACCCGTCACATTCATGCGTGTTCGGACGCCTCTATTATGGAGATAGCTAAGTGTAATCTGAAAAGCAGCCCGCAAAAAGGTCAGCGCCGGCTTTATCGGGTAGAATCATAGGCGGTAGGCAAAGCTGTCCAATGTGGCAGTTGAAATCGAGTACTCAGTCGGCAATGCTACGCCCATGAAGGCGCGACATCTCATTTTACTTTTGCTGCTCGTCCTGGTCCTGACCGGCTGTCGTTTCGGTCCGTTCGTTGACGAGATAGCTGTTTCGACAGAGCCGGCCGCCATAACTGAAGCCGCGTCGCCGGCAAGCGCCTCGCCTACCAGCGGCGTAGAGGTCCAGCCGCCAACCAGCACCAACATCCCGCCCCCGGCGCCCACAGACACCGCTGTTCTACCCTCGCCCACGGTCACATCTTCGCCCACGCCTACAGAAACGCCGGCTCCGGCAGACCTGTCTATTGGGCCGGACGGCGTCTTCGTCCACCCGGTGCCTGTGCTGTATGCCGGCGATATGGTGACAGTGCAGGTGGTGGCGACCGTGCCGGCGAGTATCGTGCCGGGTGACGTGCAGGTGTACCTGCTGCTCAATGACGAGCGCATCGCCGCCGGCACATTGGGTGGGCGTAACCTGGGCGGTGATGCCCTGGGCCTGTTCGCCTGGGTATGGGACACGACCGATTTCACCGGCGAACACCAACTCAGCGTCGTCCTCGATCCCAGCGACGCCATCACCATTGGCGACGAAGATCCCGACAACAACCGCCTCGATGTGCCGGTCTCAGTGCTGGATGCAGACGAGCAGTCGCCGGCGGCGCAAGACGCGACCTGGATCACCAGCGAGACCCAATATGCCGTAATCCGTGCGGTCAGCGGCACGGCGGCGGCGCGCGACATGGCGCTGCTCGAAGCCGCCACCGACCGGGCGGCCGAACAGGCGATCGCCCAACTGCAGGAGGAGCCGGAAGCGAAATTTGACGTCTATTTTGTAGACCGGGTGTTGGGACAGGGTGGCTACGCCAGCTCCGCCCTGGTTGTCTCCTACCTGGATCGCGACTATGCCGGCGGCGGCCTGCATGAAGTGCTCGTACACGAGATCGTGCATCTGCTGGACCAGGAATTCGCTCACCATCGCATCCCCTTCCTGGTGGAAGGTGTGGCTGTGTGGGCGACAGGGGGGCACTACAAGCAGGAGAATCTCGACCAGCGCATGGCCGCCTTGCGAGAGGTGGGCCTCTACGTGCCCCTGGCTGAGCTGATTGACGATTTCTACCCCACGCAGCATGAGATTGGCTATCTGCAGGGGGCCGGCTTCGTCAATTATCTGGTCACTCAGTTCGGATGGCCGGCGGTGCGTTCGTTCTATGCTGACGTAAGTCCGAATGAGGGCGAGTCGCTCTCCGCCGCTGTCGACCGCGGTCTGCAACGCCATTTCAACAAGGACCTGGCCACGGTTGAAAATGAGTGGACCTCATACTTGGATCGGATTCCCTATAGCCGGGATGTCGAGTCCGATCTGCTGGTGACCGTGCGTTACTACAATTTGATGCGCAGCTACCAGCTACAATATGATCCCACGGCCCATTTTCTGCAGGCCTGGCTGCCGTTCCCGCAAGAGGTCGAGAGCCGTAATATCACCGCCGACCTGACTCGCCACCCCGAGGAGGAAGTCAACATCACCCTGGAAACGATGTTGACGGCGGTCGACAGCGCGCTGGTCGCCGGCAACTACAACCGGGCGAGCGCCTTGCTGGACAGCATTGAGCGCGTGCTCGCTTCTGACGGGCTATTCCTTGATCCCATCGCCAGCGATTATCTCGAAATAGTGCAGCAATTGTCCGCTTTGGGCTTTCGCGTGCAGGCAATCGAGATCAACGCCAATGAGTCGCGCGTTCTGGCCCGCGACGGTAATAGCCTGGCGCTGCAGGACCTGAGTCTGGTGCTACGCAACGAGAACTGGGTCTTGCTTAATTGATGAAGCTTTTCCTTTTTTATGCTACAATGCCGCCATTCCGGCTCTTGGCGTCATGATGTCCTTCGCTTGAGCTGGAGGACAATAGCAGTCGAGCGGTAACAGACAACTATGCACCGGGCGTTATTTTTGCTGAGGAGCGTCGACTCGGATTCCGCAGTCTTGTAGTACGCAAAGAGGGTGCTCATGATAGAGGTAGTAATTGACAGTATCCGCATCAGCCTGGTCTCTCAGCATCGCATTGTTATGTTGAAGGATCCGGATACTGAACGACAACTGGCGATCTGGATTGGGCCCTGCGAAGCGGAAGCTATCACCTTAGAGCTGCAGAACACCGAATTGGCGCGGCCAATGACGCACGACTTGCTGAAGCTGGCTATCGAGGAAATGGGCGGGCGTATCTCCCATATCCTGATCAACGAGCTCCGCGAACAGGTTTTCTATGCCAGGCTGTTTATCGACGTGGATGGAAAACTAAAGGAGATCGATTGTCGTCCTTCAGACTCGATTGCCCTGGCGGTGCGGGCAAAGGCGCCCATCTTTGTCGAGGAATTGGTGATGGAGGAGGCGGGCATTCCACCGGAGCCGGATGTGCTGGAAGAGGAAGAAGAAGGGACCGCTCCCAAGAAGTTGGATGCTTTCAGCGACTTCGTAGACACTCTCGATTTTGATGATTTTGAGGAGGGATGACAGCCGGGCCGGCCGCCTGGTTGCCTGAACTCGCACACAACTGATCCGCCGCTTAATTGGCGCGCTTATCAGCGCCAGTCATTTTGGAAGCGTGAAGCGTGAGATCTCTCGCGTTTCACGCTTTTTAGCCCGATCGCTCTGCGACGCGACACCTGGTAACGATGACTTCGATCGAACGACTGCCGCCCCAAAGTATCGAGGCCGAAGAGGCCGTGATCGGCTCGTTGCTGATCGATCCGGACGCCATTTTGGAGGTCGCCGGCTTCTTGAAGCCGGTCGCCTTCTCGCGTGAGAAGAATCGCTGGGTCTTCGCCGCTATCCTCGACTTGCACGAAGCGCGAGAGCCGATTGACTTCCTTACCCTCTCTGATTTGCTGCGTAAGCGGGGCCAATTGGAGCAGATTGGGGGTGAGTCGTATCTGATCAGTCTGCTCAATGCTGTGCCGACCTCTATCAATGCAGTGAACTACGGCCGGCTTGTCGAGGGGGCCGCCGTCCGCCGCCGCTTGATCGATGTGGCCGGCAAGATCGCTGACCTGGCCTACGATGAAGCGCAGAACATCAGCGAGGTCATTGATCGATCGGAGAAAGCGCTCTTCGGGATCAGTGAAGAACGCACCACGCGTGACCTGGCGCCGGTGGGCAGTTTTACCAGCGCTTACCTGGATCGGATCGAGCAGCTCCATGCCCGCGGCGGCGAGACCATCGGCATTCCCACCGGCTATGGCGACATCGATCGGCTCCTGAGCGGACTCAACAAGTCTGACCTGATCATCGTCGCGGCCCGGCCCGGCATGGGAAAAACATCTTTGCTGCTCGGCTTCGCTCTGCACGCCGCGCTTAATCTCGGCAAGCGCGTCGCCCTTTTCAGCCTGGAGATGTCCGGCGAGCAGTTGGTGCAGCGCATGGTCGCTGCCCAAACACGCATCGATTCGCAGCGCCTGCGCCGGGGTCAGTTGCGCGAGCAAGAGTGGCCGATATTCTACGAAGCCATTGGCCGCCTGTCTGAGACGCACATCTACATCGACGACACCCCGGCGATCACGCCCATGCAACTGCGCACCAAGTGCCGGCGTCTACACGCGGAATTTGGCCTGGACCTGATCATGCTCGACTACCTGCAATTGATGGATGCCGAACGCAGCGTAAACAACCGCGTGCAGGAGATCAGCGAGATCTCGCGGGGGCTGAAGGGGCTGGCACGGGAGCTGAACACGCCGGTGGTGGCTGCTTCGCAATTGAGCCGGGCGGTCGAAAGCCGGCAGGACAAACGGCCCCAGCTCTCTGACTTGCGCGATAGCGGCAGCATTGAGCAAGATTCCGATATCGTGATGTTCATCTATCGCGATGAGTACTATAATCCTGAAACCACTGATCGCCCGAACATCGCGGAGATCAGCATTGCCAAGCATCGCAACGGACCAACCGGCATCATTGATCTCTTCTGGCATGATAAGCTGGCTACCTTTCGTAATTTGCAGCGCCAAGAGATCAACCTGTAAGGGGATAATCAATCATGAAAGGCTTCCCCGGTTTCCCAGACGGCAAACTCCGGCTGACTTCTGTTCCGAACCTCTTCTTCAGCGAGCTGATGCCGCTCATTGATGATCTGGCAGAGATGAAGGTGACCCTTTATGCCTTTTGGGCGCTCAGCCAGCAAGAGGGACAGGTGCGTTACCTGCGGCAAAGCGACTTCTTGCAGGATACGCAACTGATGAAAGGATTGGGGGTGAGCAAGTCCCTGGCCAAGGATGTGTTGATCAACGCCGTCGAGCGTGCGGTGGCGCGGGGTACCTTTCTGCATGTCAATGTGGAAAGTGCTGACGGGGCAGTGGACTACTACTTCCTGAACACCGAGAAAGGGCGGGCGGCGGTGGAGGGCATTACCCGGGGGCAATGGCGGCCCGGCTCAGACGAAGCCGGGCCGATTTCCTTGCTCGTCGAAAGACCCAATATCTTTGTGCTATACGAACAGAACATCGGCCCGCTAACTCCTCTTATTGCGGATGAGCTGCGCGATGCGGAGGAGACCTACCCGGTGCGCTGGATTGAGGAAGCAATTCAAGCCGCCGTGCAGAACAACGTGCGCAAATGGACTTACGTGCTGGCTATCCTGGAACGATGGCGGCAAGAAGGAAAAGCGGATGGAAAAGACCGCCGAGATCCTCGAAAAGATGCAGCGAACCATATCCCCGAACAATACCAGGATATCATCAAACGTTGACGGCGGGCCGCCCTCGCCCCCGGCAGAAGAGCGACGTGGCCCCGCGACTTGCCCCCATTGCGGCGGGTTAGGCTTTGTTATCCCGGACCTGGAGCCGGAAGATCCCGGCTTCGGCCGGGCCGTGCCCTGTGTGTGCCGGGAGGCCGAGCTGGAGGCGCTGCGTATGGCCAACCTGGTTAAAATCAGCCAGCTTGGCGCATTGAGTAGCTGCACATTTGACAGCTTTTTGCCGGAGGGGCATGGGTTGACCCGAAACATGCAGCGCAACCTGCGCATGGCGTATGACTTGACTCTGCAATACGCGCAGAAGCCGGATGGCTGGCTGGTGCTGAAAGGGGGCTACGGCTGTGGCAAGACGCACCTGGCGGCGGCGGTGGCCAATTACCGGCTGGCCATCGGGCAGCCGGTGCTGTTTGTCAATACGCCGGACTTGCTCGATCATTTACGCGCCGCTTATAGCCCACATAGCCCCACTACATACGATGAGCGCTTTGAGCAAGTGCGCAATGCCCCCCTCCTGGTGCTGGATGACCTGGGCACGCAAAGCAATACCGAATGGGCGCAGGAGAAGATGTACCAGATCTTCAATTTCCGCTATAACGCCCGCCTGCCTACTGTGATCACCACCAACGAAGAGCTGGAGAGCATCGAAATCCGTATCCGCTCGCGCATGGTGGACCCCGGCCTGGCCCGCATCGTGCACATACTGGCGCCGGACTTTCGTCGCGCCGGCGTGGCTCAGGATCAATCTGACCTGTCCACCCTGGAATTGCACACGAACCAGCGCTTCGACAACTTCGATCTGCGGGAGCGCTCGCTGACTCGCACAGAAGCTGACAATCTGCGCCGCGCGCTGGAGACAGCGCAGGCCTTTGCCGCGGAGCCGCACGGTTGGCTGGTGCTGAACAGCGGCGGCTACGGCAACGGCAAGACGCACCTAGCCGCCGCCATCGCCAACGAGGTCGCCCGGCGCGGAGATTCTGTCCTATTCGTCGTCGTGCCGGACCTGCTGGATCACTTGCGGGCGGCCTTCAATCCGGCTGCCGGCGTGCCCTATGACAAGCGCTTCAAAGAAGTGAAGACCGCGCCCCTGCTGGTGCTGGACGATCTGGGCACGGAGAGCGCTACTCCCTGGGTGCGCGAGAAGCTCTACCAGGTGTTTAATTATCGCTACAGCGCGCAGCTGCCGACTGTGATCACCACCGCGACCCCCATCGACGAGATAGACGAGCGGCTACGTTCGCGCATGTTGGACGTTCGCGTGTGCACCTTCTTCCTGTTGACCGCACCCAGCTTCAAGGGCGGCGCGCCGAGCCGGGCCACGCGCAAGCGACACTCATGATGCCATCAAGGTGACAGTCACTTGCGGAAGTGACTGTCACCTGCGACACGCAGGCCCAGCCGGCCTCGCAGCGCCCTGAACCGCTCCCGGCTTTCCTCCGCCATCACCAGGGTGATGCCGAAGATGACCAGCGTGGTCGTCAGCAGGAAGAAGAGGAATTCCTCCACCGGCAGCACACCCCCCAACATGACGCCGGTTGACTGCGCCGGGTCAATCGCCCAGATACCCCAACGGCCGATAGCCAGCGCATCGGCCAAACAAAGATACAGCGTCGTTGATGAGAGCGCGAGGAACACAGGCCGGCGGTAACGCCAGAGGATATCTGCGCCAAAGGCCAACTGCAGCGCAATGGGCGGCATCGCCCAGACCAGTTCCAAGCCCATGTACGTGCCGGGCCGCCAGCCGGCAGCCAGGATGACCACGCTTCCCAACCAGATTGCCGCCGCGCCGAGGACCGCCCATAACCGCAGGCCCGAGTTGGCTCCGCTCTGCGGCGGCTCTTTGGTCCGGCGCAAAATGGCCAGCAGCCACAGCCCGGCAACGATTGGCTGCAGGAGGAAGAAAGTGTACTCCTCCAGTGGCACATAGCCGAAGGTGATGCCCAACACCAGTGCCGGATCATAATACCAGACGCCCGTCGCCACGAGATAGTTGTCCCATATGGTGGTGTAGAGCAGGGCGATCAATGCGTGCAGCAAGATCGCGACGGCAGGCGACACCGAGCGCAATGACGGCGGCAGTCGTCGCCCACGAGAGCGATCAATCCATGCCACGATGAGCAGCAATGCCATCGGCAAGATCAGGAACCAGAACAAGAAGCCAGCGTAAGTCATATCATCCTAAACGGCAGCGTCACACGCTCCTGGCGAGGCCGCTACCTATCAACGTTATCTCCGGCGCTTCACCAACATCTTTACTGCCGGGTATGGCTCCAGCGTGGCCCCCATCCGCGCCCGGATCCGCTGTCCCGGCGCGAGTGTCAGGGTAAACTGCTGCAACAGCCGGGTCAACACCACCTTGATCTCCACCTGCGCGAAGGCCGCGCCGATGCAGTTGCGCGGACCGCCGCCAAACGGGATGTAGGCCAGCGCCGGGCGCTCCTCTCGCCGGTCGCGGGCAAAGCGCTCCGGCTGGAACTCATTCGGCTGCTCCCACACCTGACCATCGCGCTGCGTCAGGTAAATGGAGATCATCACCCGCGTGCTGGCCGGGACCTGGTATTCGCCCATGCACAGATCCTCTACCGCAAAGCGGTTGCCGACGTGGATGGGTGGGAACAGCCTTAATGTCTCCTTGATCACGCTATCCAAGAATACCAGGTTGTTGAGCATCTCCTCTGTCGGCAAATCGCGCGCGCAGACGTCATCTACTTCCGCCTGGGCGCGGGCCAGTAGGTGAGGATACCGGCCAAATTGCAGCAGAGTCCAGGCCAGCGACGCGGTGCTGGTGTCATGCCCGGCAATGAGCATGGTCAACAACTGGTCGCGGATCAGGCCGTCGTCCATCTCCGGCTCTTGCAGCAGGTGATCGAGCAGGTCGCCGCCGGCTGCACCCATCGCCCGTCGCCGCCGGATCAGGGTGTAGAGATAATCGTCTATCTGTTCGATGGCGGAGCGATAGCCGGGGCGGGGCATATGGGGCCAGACGATCCACGCGCCGGGTGAGATGTATTTCAGCAATCTCAGCACCGGTTCCCATAGCGTATCCATCCGCGGCCCAAAATCGTCGCCGAACAGCGCGCCGATCAGGATCAGCAGCGCCACCCGGCGCATAGCCTCCAGCATGTCGATCGTCCCTTCATCGGGCCAGGCAGCCAGCTCGCGGTCTGTGTAGACGATCATGGCCGGGATGTGGCGAATCGTCTCCCGGCGGCGCAAAGCCGGCTCCATTCGCTGTCGTAGTTGATCGTGCTCCTCCCCGTCGGTGACAAGCACGCCGTGACGCAGCAGGCTGACCACCGGATCGCTCTCGCCACGCCAGCTCAGCCGGTCGCGCTCGGTGATCAGCGCCTGCCGGTTCAGTTCTGGGCCGGAGAGAACGACGGGATTGAAGCTGGGCAAGGTGATCTGAAAGGCGTTGCCCAGGTGGGCGTGCATCTGCTCCATCGCCGCCAGCGGCGATCGCTGGCGCAGCAGTTCTTTCAGCACCTGCCAACCCAGCGGCCCATCGGCGGTTGGGACCGGCCTGGCGCAGACGTCGCTCATGCTTCCCCCGCGATGAGGTCTTCCACGATCTTGGATGAGGAGAGCACGCCCGGCAGCCCGGCTCCCGGATGGGTGCCGGCGCCGACAAAGTAGAGATTCGCGAAATCCTCCGAGCGATTGTGGGGCCGGAACCAGGCCGATTGCGTCAACACCGGCTCCAACGAAAAGGCCGTGCCGCGGTAGCTGTTCAGCACGCTTTGGAAATGCAGGGGATCTATGTGATGCTCAACGACCAGGTTCTCCTGCAAGTCCGGCAGGTAGTTCTCCTCCAGGAAGTTCATGATCAGGTCGCGATAGGGTCGGGCCGCCGTGCGCCAGTCTATCTCGCCATCCAGGTTGGGGACCGGCGAGAGCACGTAAAATGTCTCGCAGCCGGGAGGGGCCATGTCGGGATCAGTCATGGTGGGCATATGTAGGTAGAGCGAGAAGTCATCCGACAATCGCTTACCGCGGAAGATGTCGTCGAGCAGTTCCTTGTAACGCTCGCCCAGGATGATGTTGTGATGCGCCAGCCGGCCATCGCTGTAACGCTTGCGGGTGCCGAAATAGATGACGAAGAGGGACATGCTGTAGCGGGTAAGCCGGCGATAGCGGAAGTCGCTGTTGCGCAAGCCGCGCGCGCGCGATGGGATCATGTGTAGATAGGTCCAGGCCACGTCGCCGTTGACCACGACATGATCGGCCTTGCGCTCCGCGCCACTCGCCAGGCGGATGCCGGTCGCGCGCCCCTTATCCACCATGATCTCGCACACCTCGCTGTTGTAGTGGATACGGCCGCCCAATTCCTCAAACAAACGTACCATGGCCTGAATGAGCGCGCCGGTGCCGCCCTTCACATAGTGGATGCCCCACTCGCGCTCCAGATAGTGAATCATGGCGTAGATGGAGGAGGAATCGAAGGGATTGCCGCCGATCAACAGGGGATGGAACGAAAAGCAGCGCCGGAGAAATTCATCATTGATGAACTGCGAGACGTAGCGATAGACGGATTTGTACGATTGCAGCCGGATCAGGTCCGGCGCGACCCGCAGCATGTCGCCCACCCCGAGAAAGGGCTTGTCCGCCAGCTCGACGAAGCCCTTTTCGAAGATGGCCTTGGTGGTGGCCATGAAATCCTGGTAGCCCTGCACATCCTCGGGGCTGAAGCGGGCAATCTGCTCGTGAATGTAGGCCGGATCATCGTTGTAGTTAAACGCCCGCCCGTTGTGGTCGAAGATGCGATAGAAAGGGTCCAGTGGAACAAAGTCCACGTACTCCTCCCGCTTGCGCCCGGCCAGCGCAAAGATGTCGTCAAACATAAAGGGGGCGGTGATCACCGTCGGCCCACCGTCAAAGGTGAAGCCGTCCAAATGAAAGGTGTAGCCACGCCCGCCCGGCTGATCCAGCTTCTCAAAGACCTCTACCTGGTAGCCGCGCGCGGCCAGCCGGGCAGCCGCTCCCAGGCCGCCAAACCCACTGCCGATAACAATGACCTTTTCCATCACAATTTCTCTCTTAACGGCGCATCCGCCGGATGATTCAATAGCTGATTGATCCTGCCGGCGCGCGCGATGAAATTTCTATTCCTGATAATGCCCTACACTGGCGCGCCACCAGATGGCCGGAATGCGAAACAGCTTGTCACGATCGCTGACGTGGGCCCGGCGTGTGAACACATCGTAGTCATGCGCCTCGATGTCATCCAGTATCGCCTGGTAGAACTCGGCGGCGGCGGCCACAGCCGGACGGCCTTGTCTGTTGAGCATGGCCATTCCCGGCAGGGACTCCGCATAGAGGCGACGGGCGCGCTCAATCTGGAATTGCATGAACCGCCGCCAGCGTTCGTCCGTGCACTGCGCTTTGATATCCGCTTCCGCCAGCTGAAAGGCGATCAGCTCATCGAGCGGCAGATATAAGCGACCGTTCTCCCAATCCTGCCCAACGTCACGCAGAATGTTGGTCAACTGCAGGGCAACGCCCAGTTTCACCGCATAGGGAATTGCTGCCTGACTGGCGTAGCCGACGATGTGCATACTCATCAGGCCGACGGTCGAGGCCACGCCGTAGCAATAATGCGCGAGTTCCAGAAAGGTGGCGTAGCGACTCTCCTTCAGATCGCGCTCCACGCCGTCCAGCAACTGCTCCACGTATCTGGCAGGTATCCCGAACTGTTGCCGGGTCTCCGCCCAGGCCTGGGCGACCAGGTTATCGGCCGGCGGCGGGGAGGTGAAATTGTCCTTTCGCCACTGCCGGAAGCGCGCCTCTCGTTCCGGAGCCGGCAAGTCGATCAGGTCGTCGCTCACCCGGCAAAAGGCGTAGAGCGCGCGAATGCCGCGCCGCTGCCTGCCGCGCAACAGCGCCGACGCCATATGAAAGGAGCGGCTATGCTCACGGGTTATCTCGTTGCAGAGCGCATAGGCCTTACGCGACGCCTGCTGGACAGCGTGCCGTTCACTCTGATCCGCTGCCCATTCTTCCAGCGGCGCGTAAGCCAGGGCCAACAAAGGCTGTTCCCACGCTTCGATATGTGTGCTCATTGAACGTTTCTCTCACCCGACAAGCGCTGTATGCCGGCAGCGTACGCATCGCTAAATGCCGGGCCGGCCTGTAATGATAGTTGACAATGAATCTCGGCGTTCAGGCGACTGATCCCCCTGATAGTGGTGGTTCGGCCCTTCCGAAGCGCTTACTTTGCATTGTACAGCAATGTAGTAATTTTGTCCATATATTGAACAGATTTGTGGCTCGTGATTCTCCCTCTGTGAAAAACGCGGACGAGATGGCCGCGCCGTCCGGCCGACGATCTCGTCCCTGTGATTGATAAGGTTGTTCGCCGGCGGATCGAGCCGAACAGGCCCGGCCCCGGTGCGCTACCCCGCGCGCAGTGGGATGATCGCCTCCGGCGAAATGCGCTGCTTCCGATCGGCTATGCGCGTTACCGGCGGGCATTCCCAGGCTTCAGCCGGCGTCTCCCGGCGCATCTCCTTGAACTTGGGCAAGATGCCGCAGGCGAAGCATTGGTCGCGGCAATCCACGCGCGTCTCCCCCTGCCGGCTCATCAGGTAATCCTGGGTCAGAAAGCGCCGGGTGACCGCCACGTCGATATGCTCCCAGGGGAAAACCTCGTCGATTGGGCGCTGCCGGTGGGTGTAGGTCGCGATATCCAGGCCCTCGGCCGCGGCGGCCTCGCGCCATTGCTCGAAGCTGAAATGCTCCTGCCAGGCGTCGAACTTTGCCCCGCCGCGCCAGGCGCGCTCGACCACATCAGCCACGCGCCGGTCCCCACGAGTGAGGAAACCCTCGTAGATCGATTCCAGCGGCTCATTCCAGCGCAGGCGCAGGCCGCGGCCGCGCATCTCCCGGTGCAACAGGTCGATCTTCGCCCGTATGTTCTCCAATGTGTCCATTGACTCCCACTGAAACGGCGTGTGCGGCTTAGGGATGAAGGTGCTCACGCCTACGTTGACCCCGGCCTTGTAACCGTGGAATTTGCGCCCTTCTGCCAGGACCGCATGCGACAGGTCGATGATCGCCTGCACATCCTCCAGCGTTTCCTGCGGGTGCCCGATCATGAAGTAGAGCTTGATCGTGCGCCAGTCGCGGCGATAAATCTCCCGTGCCGTCTCCAGCAGCTCCGCGTGTGTGACATACTTGTTGATGATGTTGCGCATCTTCTCTGTCGCCGCTTCGGGAGCCAGCGTGAAGCCGCCGCGCCGACTGTCGCCCAGGTTATCCATCAGCTGGGTCGAGACTGTCTCGATACGCAGCGAAGGCAAGGAGATGCTTAGCCCGAGCCGGCCGAAGCGCTGCCTGATCTGTTCGGTGAGCTCAAGGACGTGCGTATAGTCGCTGGATGAGAGGGAGAGCAAGGCAATCTCCTCATAGCCGGTCTTCTCCAGGATCCGCTCCATGGCCTCCAGCACTTCCGCCACCGGCCTTTCGCGCACGGGCCGGGTGACCATGCCGGCGTGGCAAAAGCGGCAACCGCGCGTGCAGCCGCGCATGATCTCAATCGGCGCCCGGCTGTGCACCGTCTCCACAAAGGGGATAATGAAATCCGTCACCGGCGGCGGCAGCACCGGCACGATGGTCTTCATCACCTTCGCGGGCGCCTCCGGGAACAATGGATAGGTCCCGCGTAAAGTGCCGTCCTCATGATAAGCCGCCTCGTACAGCCGGGGCACGTAGCAGCCCTCAATTTGGGCCAGGTAGCGCAATTGAGTTTGCCGGTCCAGGTGGGCGGCGCGGCGCATGGTGCTGATGATGCGCAGAATCGCCTCTTCACCCTCGCCGATGACGAAGACGTCAATGAACGGGGCCATCGGCTCCGGGTTGTAGCAGGCGTGACCGCCGGCGATGACCAACGGATACCGCTCATCGCGGTCGGCGGATCGCACCGGCATGCCGGCCAGGTCGAGCAGGTTGAGCGCGTTGGTGTAAAGCTGTTCGTACGGCAGGCTGATGGCCAGCATATCGAAGGCCCGGATCGGATGCTTCGTCTCCAGGCTGAAAAGCGGCATACTCGCCGCGCGCATCTTCTCCTCCATGTCGGTCCACGGCGAGTAAACGCGCTCAGCCAGCAGATTGCGATGCTTGTTCACGATGTCGTACAGGATCATCAGCCCTAAATTGGACATGCCCAGATCGTAAATATCCGGGAAGGCCAGGGCGACCTTGTACTCAGTCTGATCCCAGTTCTTCACCACCTGGTTGTATTCACCGCCGGTGTAGCGACCCGGCTTGCTCACTCGCGGCAAGATATGGGCCAGCGCCTTCTCGATTTCCCCGGCTGTTTGCATCAAGGCTGTTGTCATGGTTCACTGATCTCCGCGTCGAAATGCGCCTTCTGCTATGTTCGACGCATTCAGTTGATTTCTCTCAGCCCATTATAGTTTATTATCCGCTCTCAGGCAGCCCGCGCCGGCCGGCGCATCCTGGTACCGGCCTGCCGCCCAGTCGTTCTGTGTTAGCCAGCCGCCGAGTTGAGGCTACAATCCCCGGGCCGGGATGAGTATTGAATAAGGGCAATAGAGGATAAGGGTGAACAACGGCCTACGCACAGCGCTGATAGGGCTTGGGCAGGGAGCGGAAGAGATTCTGCTGCCGGCCATCTCCGGGATCGCCGGGCTGGACTTGATCGCCGCCTGCGACCCGGAAGCGACGCGGCGTGAACACGCACTTCAGCGTCGGGGAATCCCGCAAGTGTACGAGAGCGCGGAGGAGATGCTGCGGCTGGAAGCGCCCGATTTGGCAATCATAGCCGCGCCGCCGCAGGCGCACCACGCCCTGGCAAAGCTGGCCCTGGCGCACGGCTGCCATCTCTTCTGCGAAAAACCGTTCATGCTTACCCTGGACGAGGCCGACGAGGTGCTGGCGCTGGCGGCGACAAATGGCCGGCAGGTTGCGGTCAACAACCAGTATTACAAGATGCCGATCTTTCGCCGGCTGCAACAGGAGATAGACAGCGGGCGGGCCGGGCGGGTCTACCAGATGCATGCCTGGCAACAGATGGTTTTGCCGCCGCACGAGGAGGGCGGTTGGAAGCAGGCGCTGCGCCCGCGCCGGGTGCTGATCGAATCCGGCATCCACGCTATCGACCTTTTCTGCCGTTTCTTCCACAGCTACCCGACGGCAGTCACGGCGCAGATCGCCCGCCCGCAGCCGGATGACGAGACAGACATCTGCGTCATGGCCCGGCTGGACTTCCCCGACCATCGCAGCGCTACGCTGACCTTCAATCGCCTGAGCCGGGCTCCGATGCGCTATTTCGAGATGCGCGTCGAGGGTCGGGAGTGCTCCCTGCGGGCCTCGCTGGGCGGGTTGGCCCGCTTGGAGCTGCGTGCGACCCGCGAACGTCCCCTGCCACAAATGCGTCTGAGCCTCACTACGGGTGGCGAGGCGCGGCGAGAAGAGCCGCATCGCAGCCGGATGCTCGCCCGGCAGGACGGCTCTGCCTGGAGCGAGGCGACCCGCGCGCACTTGTCTCGATTTGTGGACGCCATTCGGCAGGGGCACGCGGCGCAGACGCCGGCTGCGCATATCCGGGCCGTCCTGGCGGCAACGCTTGCCTGCTATGAATCGGTGGAGAACGGCGGCGGGCTGGTGGCGTTGCCGGCGGTCGACGCGACTGTCATGAGCGGGGACCGGGTTGCCGGGCTATGAGGACGATGTGATCCCCGAAAGCAGCGACCGCAATGGCGGCCGCAATGGCGGCCGCATTGGCGGCAATTTCCTCACCCTGTCGCTGGGTCAGTTGGCGGGCCGGGCCATCGGCGCGCTGACCACTATCTACCTGGCGCGGGTGCTGCTCGATGCCGGCTTCGGCGCGATTGCTTTTGCCGGCAGCCTGCTTACCTACGGCATCCTGATCGTCGATTTCGGATTGGACATGCTCGGCTCGCGTGAAGTCGCCCGCGCGCGGCAGCCGCTGCCGGCGCTGATCGGGGCGATTGTGAGCTGGAGACTGCTGCTCTCGCTGCCGGCCATTGCCGCGCTGGCGATCTTTATCGGACTGGCCGACCTATCACCCACGACGAAGGCCGTCTCGCTCATCTACTCCCTGGCGCTGTTTACCTACTCGCTGGACCTTTCCTGGGTGCTGCTCGGCGCAGAGCGGATGCGGCCGGTGGTCATCGCGGAGACCTGTTGCCTGGCGATTGTGGGGCTGGGGGCATGGCTCTTCGTAGCCGGGAGCGCCGACATCCTGCTGGTGCCGGCGCTGTTCATGCTCGGTCGCCTGGTCAGCGTGGTCGTGACCCTCGTTGCCGTCCGGCGCCTGCAAATTCGCATCCATCCCGGTCTGCATCGGGAGCTGGTCAGCGAATACCTCCCCGCCGTTGCTCCCTTGGCCGGGACGCGGGTCGTCGCCACCACCCTGGCCCATTTTGACCTGATCGCGGTCGGCCTGTTGCTCACAGAGGAGGCAGCCGGGCAATACGGGGTCGCTTATCGCATCTTCTGGGTTCCAATCCTCTTTGTACAGTCTTACTACCTGGCCCTGCGTCCGGCGGTTTCGCGCGCATATATCGGCGGCCTGGAGCCGTTTCTGTCACAGCTGGGCGACGCCACCCGCCTGCTGGTCGCCGGCGCGGTTGGGGTCACGGTTGGCACAATCGTGCTGGCTGAGCCGCTGGTCGTCTTCCTGTTCACGGATGCCTATCTGCCGGCGGTGTTGCCTTTGCAGATATTGATGCTCAGCTTCCTGGCCCACGCCGTTATGGGCCATTACCGGCAATTGTTGATCTCTTTCGACTTGCAGGGCGCGATGTTCAGGATCATGGCAGCTGGCGCGCTGGTGAACGTGGCGGCGAACTTGCTGCTGATTCCGTTCTGGGGCATCCGCGGAGCCGCGGTCGCGGCCGTGATCGCCGCCATCGTAATCCTCGCCTTGAGCTATCTGATCACCTGGCGCAACATCCGGCATATTCCGTTGGGTCGTTACTTCATCAGGCCGGTTGTCGCTGCTCTCCTGATGACTATTGTGCTCGCCATGTCATCCTCCTGGTCGCTGGTCGCGCGCATACTGTTCGGAGGGGGCGTCTATGCCGCAGCCCTCTTCCTGCTTCGCGTCATGACCTGGGCGGAAGTGCAGGCAGCTATCGCCCTGCTGCGTCCGCAAAAACGCCGCGCGGGCGTCGTAGGTCATTCCGAGTGACAGTAAGGCGTTCACGCCTGCCGGCGGCCCCGCTTTTGACAGGTCGGCCGAAGTGACTGCTGAAGCATTGGCTGATCAGCCCACCCTCTCGGTTATTGTGATCACATACAACGGGGGCCGGATGTTGTCGCGTTGCCTGGATGTTCTCGCGCCGCAGATCACGGCCGGCGAAAGCGAATTGCTGGTAGTGGGCGACGAGCGCAGTGAAACCGATCTGCGAGAGGTCATGGCTCGCCTCCCACAGGCCCGCTTTCTGGCCGCCCCCGCCGGCGAGACCATTCCGCAGATGCGCCGGCGAGGGATCGAGGGCAGCCGGGGTAGACTGGCAGCGATGATAGAAGACGACTGCCTGGTTGGTCCCGAGTGGTGCGCCGGGATCATTGCCGCGCATCGCTCGCCAGCCCCGGCGATTGGCGGCGCGGTGGACCCCGATCAGTACGAGCGCCGGCGCGACTGGGCGATCTACTTCTGCGAATACGGGCGTTTTATCAGCCCGTTTGCCGGGCCGGCCGCGGCGCTCTCCGGGAACAATGTCAGCTACAAGCGGGATCGGCTGCTTGCGCTTCCCGCCGGCGACGAAGGTTTCTACGAATACTTCGCGCATCAGCAGTGGCGAGAGGCCGGGGAGTCCCTGCTGGCGGAACCGCGCATGGCGCTGCGCAATGTCCGTCGCTGGCGATCGGAGAACCTGAGCAGCGTCCCATATCATCATGCGCGAGCCTTCGCCGGCATCCGCGCCGAAACTTTCTCGCGCGGGAAGCGACTGTTTCACGCCGGCCTGTCGATCGGGTTGCCGCTGCTGTATGTTGGCCGTATCATCCGGGCGTTGCAGCGCCGCCCCCGGCTGTGGGGCAAGTTCCTGGCGGCGTTGCCCTGGATCCTGGCATTCACGTTCAGTTGGGCGATCGGTGAAATCGTGGGCTATCTGTGGGGAGCCGGCGAGAGTAGAAGTCGTTGGCGTTGATGGGCTGAATTGATGAGGACGATCGATCGCCTGACCCGCCATGCCCGGTTGACATTAGCCGGCAGGCAGACCCTGCGCAACCCGCCCTTTCTGATCCTCTTCGTCAACTCCATCTGCAATATGAGCTGCGAGCACTGCTTCTATTGGCGCAGCCTGAACCAGCGCGACGACCTGTCGACAGAGGAGCTGATTGCCCTGTCGGAAAGCATCGACCGCGTTGAAAACCTGAATCTGTCCGGCGGCGAGCCGTTCATCCGCCCCGACCTGGCGCAGGTCTGCCGGCAGTTCATCACGCGCAACGGCGTGCGCCAGATCTACGTGCCCACCAACGGCTACTTCACTGAGAAGACGCTGCGGGTGGTCGCCGAGGTGTTGCACGAGACCGAGCTGGACCTCTTCGTGGTGGAGCTTTCGCTGGACGGCATGGCGGCATTTCACGATGCCTTTCGCGGAGCGAAAAAGGCCTTCGCGCGCGCCATGGAGACATACGATGCGCTGGCAGAGTTGCAGGTGCGCGATCCCCGCCTGCGTATCCATGCTATCTCAACGGCCACCCAGGTAAATATGCAGGAGATCCGGCAGCTCACCACCTATCTTTACCAGCGCTGCCCGCAGATGGATCATCACAACTTGGCCCTGATTCGCGGCGACCGCAAGAACCCGGACCTGGCGACGCCCCTGATTGGCGACTACACGGCGCTTTACGATTACATGCGCTCTCTGTGGGCCCCGCGCGAAGCTGGACGTTACGGGGCGATTGTGGAGCCGATGTTGCAATGGACCAAAGTACAGACGTTGCGCTCCCGGCGACAGGTCGTCCCCTGCACCGCCGGCAAATTGAGCGCCGTTGTTTACGCCAACGGCGATGTCAGCCTGTGCGAGCTGCACGCGCCGATCGGCAATATCCGCCAACGCCACTTCCCGGAGATCTGGCAATCGGCGCAGGCCAACCGGCTGCGACAGCGCATCCACAACCGGGAATGTTACTGCACGACGGAAGTGTTCATGTGGCCCAGCATCGTCTACCAGCCGGCGAGCCTGGTCAAGGTGCTTCACCGATCACAGGCGTGGCGGGCTGCTCCGCCGCTTTCGCCGCCGCCTGCCCCGTTGTCTCCTGCGGAGACAGGACTGATTGACGCCGACTTGCCGGTGCTGGACTGAGCCGGCGGAGCCTGATCCTTCGTGACCTCTGATAACTTCGAACCGCTGAAAGTCGCTATCCTGGGAGCCGGCTTGATGGGCCGCTGGCATGCGCACGCCGTTCGACATGCCGGCGGGCAGGTCGCCGCCGTCTGCGACCCGGATCGTGCGGCAGCTGAGGCGCTGGCCCGGCAGCTCCCCGGCCGCAAGCCGGTGGTGGCAACCGATCGGCGCGAACTGAAGGGACAACCGATCAATATATGGCACATTTGCACCCCGTCCGCGACGCACTATGGGCTGGCGTTGGAGGCTATCGAGGCGGGTAAGCATGTTATGGTGGAAAAGCCGCCGACCGCTACATTCGCGGAGACCGCCGCGCTGCTCGCCGCTGCCGAAAAGCGAAACGTGCTGCTTTGTCCGGTCTATCAGTTCCCTTTTCAGGCCGGCGTACGCTCCGCACGCCGCCGGCTACCTACGCTGGGTCGCGTCGCTGGCTTTCACTACACGGCCCGCACTGCCGGCGCGCAGGCTCTGCCCCCGGCTGCCGCTTCCGTGTTGGCCAGCGAGATCCTACCGCACCCCCTGTCGCTGATCGCGGCCTTCTGGCCGGAGGCGCTGCCCGGCGTCAGCTGGCGCGTGATTCGCGTAGAACCCGGTGAGATCCTGGCAACAGGCGCGGCAGGCGGCATCGCCTTCTCGATCAGCATCAGCACGGGCGGGCGACCGCCGGTCAATCGCGCTGAGATCGTCGCCGCCGGCGGCACCATCCATCTGGACTTGTTTCACGGCTACGCGATTGTCGAGCCGGGCCGTGTCTCGCGGACCGGCAAGGTCGTGCAACCATTCGACCTGGCCTTGCGTCACCTGTTAGTGGCCGGCCTCAATCTCGGTCGCCGCATGTGGCAACGGGAGCCGGCCTACCCCGGCCTGCGCTCGCTGGTGCGGGCTTTCTATGCCGCGATCCGCAGCGGCGCGCCACTCCCCATGCCGCGGCAGGTGACGCTGGATATCGCCCTCGCGTACGACCAGATACGGGCGGCCTTCGCGGAACCGGCATGACCCGGCGACTACTGGTCACCACCGTCGTGCGCGAGGCCGGCCTGGCCCAGGACAGCGGCTTTCTCTACGTGCTCGACCTGGACAGAGGCCAGCCGTTGTTGGAAATGCCCATGCCGGAGAGCCTCTATCGCGCGCGCGACCTCAACCCTCGCGGGGGGCTACGCGGCGCGCGCGGCGTATCTGCCTGCGGCGACCGGCTGGTGCTGGCCAATAGCGAACGGCTGCTCTTCTTTGATGTTCAATGGCGGCCGATCGGCGAGTTCAGCCATCCCCGGCTGGGCGGTATTCACGACATTCTGGCCCAAAATGATGGCGTCTGGGTTACTTCCACGAACGCCGACCTGCTGGTCAAGGTAAGTTGGGGCGGCGAATTGCTCGCCGACTGGAGCTGGCGTGATGACCCCGGCTTGAGGCAAACGTTCGGTCTGCCGCACCTGCCGCCCGTTGACCGTACCCTAGACTATCGCGACCCGGCGACGATGCGCGGCGGCGTGTACAACACCGTGCACCTCAACAGTGTCTCTTCGGCCCCGGATGGCGGGCTGCTGCTCTCATTTGGGCGGGTTCTGTCGCCGGCGAGCTGGCGCCGGGCCGGAATGAATGGGCGGCTGGGGGCGATGGCCCGGAAATTAGGGTTGCCGGGTCGAGGGTCGCGCTTCATCCCGCCGGGATTGCCGCCGGTTGGGCGTATCCCCGGCTGCTCGGCCGCTATCGTCTGGCTGAAGGCGGATGGGCAAACGCAGGTGCTGGCGCGCGAGCAGGATACGGCGGTGCCGAATCACAATGTGCTCTGGGCGGAAGACCGGCTGCTCTACAACGACAGCAACGGCGGCGCACTCGTTTCGCTGTCGCTGGCTGAGCCCGGCTGCGTGCACCGTATGGTCATTCCCGGCGCGCCCTCATTCGCGCGCGGGCTGGCCCTGCTGGATAACCGCACAGCCCTGGTAGGCAGCCAGGCACCGGCAGCCATCTATCGAGCGGAGCTGGATGACCATATCGTGACGCTGAAACAGCAGTTAAGCGGCCGGAGCACAGAATCCGTTTTCGCCCTCTGCCTGTTGCCGGCGCATTTCGCGCAACCGCCGGAGCAGCTTGGATTGCGCTGAGCGCCGCTGCGTTGATGTGCTGAGTTAGCGCAGCTCCTGTCCAAAGGGGAATAGCGCCACCGGGATCAGCTTCAGGTGCTGTACCGCGAAGGGGATGCCGACTATCGTGATCGCCAGCAACAGGGCGGATGTAAGGTGCGCCAGGGCGATCTCCCAGCCAAAGAGCAGGATCCAGATAATGTCGAAGGCCAGGGGCAGGCAGCCCTGGCTGCGGGTGCTCGGGACAACGCTCTTGCCGAAGGGTGCGAACGTCGCTACGCCCAGCCGCATGGCCTGTACGCCGAACGGGATGCCGACAATGGTCAGGCAGAGCAGAAGCCCGCCCACGATATAGCCCAGGCCGGCCAAGAAACCGCCAAAGATCAGCCAGATGATGTTGCCAAGTAGGTTCATTGATTCTCATACCTTCCCGGTCATGCCGGAATGGACGGATGATTTCGCATAGTACGGTCTCGTGCTTCGGCTGCAACTACGGCCGAAGTTGCACCACGCACCCATTACATTACGCAGGATCGCCCGGCTTGTTGCGGGAGTTGCCCATGATGGGAAGTGTACGATAGAATGCCCATTCCGGCCCACCGGCCGATCGAATACGCGAGGAGTTAGCATGAGTAATCAGCAGACCAGGAAACGTCACCCGCTCACCCGCCTCTGGCGCTACGCCGTCGCCTACCGGGCCGCGATTATCCTGGCGACCCTATTCAGCGTATTGAACAAGGTGTTTGACCTGGCACCGCCGGTGTTGATCGGCATGGCCGTGGATGTGGTCGTGCAGCAAGAAGATTCTCTCCTGGCCAAATACGGCATCAGCGATCCCGCCATGCAGTTGCTGTTGCTCGCCGGGCTGACCGTCTTGCTGTGGGGACTGGAGTCGGTCTTTCAATACCTGTATGACGTCAGGTGGCGCAACCTGGCCCAAGTTGTGCAGCACGATCTGCGCCTGGACACCTACGGGCATGTGCAGGAACTGGAGATGGCCTATTTCGAAGACCGCACCACCGGCGGGCTGATGGCCATCCTGAACGACGATATCAACCAGTTGGAGCGTTTCCTGGACAGCGGGGCCAACGATGTCATCCAGTTGATCACCACCGTGGTGGTTATCGGCGGCATCTTTGTCGCTATCGTGCCCAGCGTGGCCTGGATGGCGCTGGTGCCGATGCCGATCATCATCTGGGGATCATTGCGCTTTCAGAGCCGCATCGCGCCGCGCTATGCCGCCGTGCGCGAAAAAGTAGGCATGATGAGCGGGCAATTGAATAACAACATCGGCGGCATCGCTACCATCAAGAGCTTTACGGCGGAAGCGCACGAGGTCGAGCGCATCCGGCAGGCCAGCGTGGAATACCAGCAGGCCAATGCCGGCGCGATCTCCCTCAGCGCCTCGTTTGTGCCCCTGATCCGCATGGCGATCATGGCCGGCTTCATCGCCATCCTGATCTTCGGCGGGCAGCTGGCCCTTAGCGGGCAACTGAATATCGGCGCCTACAGTGTTCTGGTCTTCATGACTCAGCGCTTACTTTGGCCGCTGACCCGCCTCGGCGTGACGCTGGACCTCTACCAGCGGGCGATGGCTTCTACGACGCGAGTTCTCGACCTGCTGGACACCCAGCCCAAGATCGTCGGCGGCGAAACTGCGCTGGCCCCCGAGGATGTAGCCGGCCTGGTCACCTTTGAAAACGTCTCCTTCTCCTACCAGGGTCCGGGTACCAGCTCCGTGCTGCGCAACCTCTCATTGCGCGTCCCGCCCGGCAAGACGGCGGCCATCGTGGGCGCGACCGGCTCCGGCAAGAGCACATTGGTCAAGCTGCTCCTGCGCTTCTACGACGTGCAGGCGGGCCGGATTCTGCTGGACGGCCACGACCTGCGCGATCTGCGGCTGGACAGCCTGCGCGGCGCGATCGGCTTTGTCAGCCAGGATGTCTTCCTGTTCCACGGCACCGTGCGCGAGAACATCGCCTACGGCACATTTGACGCCGGCATGGAGGAGATTGTGGCCGCGGCCAAAGTGGCTGAGGCGCACGACTTCATCCTGGAGCTGCCCAACGGCTATGACACGATCGTGGGTGAGCGTGGGCAGAAGCTTTCCGGCGGGCAGCGCCAACGCATCTCCATCGCCCGCGCCGTGCTGAAAGACCCGCCGGTGCTCATCCTGGACGAGGCCACATCTTCGGTGGACAACGAGACGGAAGCGGCTATCCAACGCTCCCTGGATCGCATCATCGTCGATCGCACCACAATTGTGATCGCCCACCGGCTTTCCACCGTGCGCAACGCCGACTACATCTTCGTCCTGGAGAAGGGGCAATTGAAGGAACACGGCCGGCACGAGGAGCTGGTCGCCGGAAACGGCATCTACGCGGCGCTGTGGCGCGTGCAGACGGGCGAGCGTGCGCGTGTGCCGGGCCGGAACGGGGACGGCTTCGGGCTGCCGGTGGTGGACGAGAGGTAATGCAGCCGGACCGGCGCTATTCCTCGAAATAGCTCAGCAGCTTACGTATCCAATATGGCGGTCCCCAGGCCAGATCCGCCCGCGCCCAGGGTTCAAGGTTGTCCAGTATAAACTGGTAGCTGACCGCCTGGTGCAGGCACATGAGTGGGCGCGCCAGGCGTACCATCTCCAGCAGACGCGGCAGCGGCTCAAAATCCTGCCACAGCGCCAGGTAATGCTCCCACAGCAGTTGCTGTTTATCTGCCGACTCATGATACTGAATAGGTGTTACGTCCAGGAACGGGTGCATGATGCAGCCATCGGTCCAATCAATGATCCAGTAGCCGCCGTTCCGGCGCGCTACATTGCCGCCGTGAAAATCGCCGTGCCCGATGGTGTGGGGGATGTCGAAGGTCGCCAGTCGCCGGCAGTTATCCTTGAGGACGCTCGCCAGTTGTTGCAGCCGACGCAACTCCGTTTCGTTCAATGCGCCGGC
>CAZIKT010000011.1:55589-69270 GCA_964539885.1 uncultured Ardenticatenaceae bacterium
GGACGCTCGCCAGTTGTTGCAGCCGACGCAACTCCGTTTCGTTCAATGCGCCGGCGACTTCCGGATGGGCGAACAGGGGGTTAATCTGATTGGCGAGCACCGGCAGCCGGCGGTCAATCCCGCCCGCCGCCAACAACGCCTGCACATGCGGTACGGAGTCCATCTGTAGCCGGGCAAGGGTGGTCAGCATCTCGCGCAGGTCATCGAACGGGGCGTCGAATCCCACCATCTCGCCCACATCCGGCAATAGCATCCAGCGCTGCCCGGCGTTGATCGCGATCGGCTGCGGGACAAGTCCCGGAAAGAGTTGCGCCAGCCGCTCCGTAAACACCGGCTCATTGACAAACAGCGGCTGAAGAGAGACCGCCTTGAAATACACGTCGCCGCCGTCGGTGGGGACGCGCAGCAAAAAAGAAATCCCCCACGAGCGCACCAGCTCCGCCGGCCCTTGCCGCGACCGACCGCTTGCTTCCAGCTCCTGTTCTACCCAGCTGATCATCGGCTCATACCAACCCGGCCTGGCCCAGGGAGCGCGCAGCGGCGGAATGTCGCCGCTCTCCAGCTCAGCCAGGCAGGAAATCAGGGTCTGGCGCACGGCAGCCGGCGCATCCAGCGAGCCAATATCAGCCGCCGTTAGCCACGTTCCCGCACCATCCGGCTCCTCACTCCCGGCAATGTGCAGCACCAGCGCGTTAGTCTGCTGCCGGGCCGCCTCATCCTCAGTGGAATATGGCTGGAACAGGAAGCGCAACGGCAGCGAGACCAGCGCCTCCAGTTGCGGGACAATCTGGGCTGTGCGGAACCAGCGGGAGTTATGCTGCAAATTGAGCCGCAGAAGCGTCCAGGCCGCGCCGGATTGCATGGCCCAGAAAGCCGGCGGCTGCTCGCGCAGGATCAGGGCGTAGTATTCAAGTTGCCACATGTCATCGGATTGCATGACCCCCTTCATACTTCAGTGTGCCGGATTCGGCAAGCGCCGTAGGACGACTGAGCAGAAGATGAGCGGCGATAGACAGCACGCAATTGAACCCATTACAATGCGGGCCGATGCGCGTACAGCCAATCCTGCTCCTGTTCCTGCTGATGATGCTGACGGCCTGCTGGATGCCCGTTGCGCCAACAGCCCTGCCGCCCCCGCCGGAGACGCCGACGGCCGCTTCCACTGGCTTGCCGGTTGCTGCGACCCCGACAGCCGGCATGCAGACGTTCCTCCCTCTGGCAGTAGACGGCTCACAGGTCGCGCCCACCGGTGTCGCTTCGCCGATACCCCAACCCTCTCCCACGCCGCTGTTCCCCGCCTATGACGGCCCGCCGATACCGCGCAGCGATATCGGTGTCCAGATTCATCTGCATCGCGAGGCTCTGGAGCAAATCATTAACCAGCTGCAGGCGCTGGGTGTGGGCTGGGTGAAGGTGCAGGTGCAGTGGAAGCTCTTCGAGCCGGAGCCGGGGCGCTATGACGACGCGCTCTTTCGGGAGCTGGACCAGTTGGTCTCACGGGCCACTTCGCACGGGATTGAGGTATTGCTCAGCGTGGCCAAAGCGCCGGAATGGAGCCGGCCCACCACTGAACAAGACGGCCCGCCGGCTGATTATCGCCATTTCGAGGCCTTCATGAGCGTCCTGGCGCAGCGTTACCAGGGCAACCTCGCCGCCTATGAACTGTGGAACGAGCCTAACCTGCAGCGAGAATGGAACGGCGCTGCGCTAAGCGGCGCGGACTTTTTGGATTTACTCCGCTATGGGGCAGAGGGTGTACGCAACGCTGATCCCGGCGCAATCGTGATCAGCGGCGCGCCCGCTACCACCGGCATTGATGACGGCGTGATCGCCATTGACGACCGGCGCTTCCTGCAACAGATGCTGGATGCCGGGTTGGGCGACGTAGTGGACGCAGTCGGCGTGCACCCCTATGGCTGGGCTAATCCGCCGGACGCCCGCGCCGCCAACCCGGACTCCGTTGCGCCGACACACAACAATCATCCCAGCTTCTTCTTCGCCGACACGCTGGCCGATTATCGCGCCCTGCTGGATGCCGCCGGCCTGGATCAAACGCCGTTGTGGGTGACCGAATTCGGTTGGGGGAGTTTTGACGGCTTCGGCGCTTCGCCGCCGGCCGGCGCGGAGTTCATGCAGTATGTCAGCGCATGGCAGCAGGCCGAGTACACTATCCGTGCCTTTGAACTGGGCCACGCCAGGCCGGATGTCGGCCCGCTGTTTCTGTGGAACCTCAACTTCGGGCCGTTGCTGGGGCCGGATTTCAGCGAAAGTGGCTACAGCTTATTGGGGCTGGATGGCGCACCTCGGCCGGTATTCCTCGCCCTGCGGGCGCTACCGAAAGGCTAAGATTCCCGGAAACTACCTCATGCCCGCCCTGGCTTGTCGCGAAGTTTCCGGGAATCTTCGGTCTAGAGATGCTGCAGAAACTGCTCCGGATTGTTGAGAAACATGCGGGTCAACGTCACGTGCTCCACATCCGCATAGGCTACCGGGGAGGGCGGCTGCGTATCGAATGAGAGGATCGTCGCGCCGGGGAAGGCCATCAGGATTGGGGAGTGAGTGGCGATAATGAATTGGCCCCCATCCGCTACCCCCTGCTTCATCAATGAGAGCAACGCCAGTTGGCTGACCGGCGACAACGGCACCTCCGGCTCGTCAAGGATATACAGCCCGTTCGCCGCCGCCCGCGCCTGAAAAAAGGCGATGAAGCTCTCCCCGTGCGAGTAGTCATTCAGATCCCGCCCATATTGCCCCCGGATCGCGCCGAGTTCGCGCGCGGCGGGCAGCGCCGCCAATTCCTGCGCCAGCTGCGAGCGACCCTGATAGGCATCCTTTGTCTCGCGTAACTGCCGCTCAAGCTCGGCCCGCATCTGGGCGACGCGCTTCACGTAGCCGAAGAAATCCTCCGCCCGCAGAAAGAGGCCGCGGCGAGTGCGAATTTGCCATACCAGGCGTAGCCGGTCTGCCAGTCCGCGCACGACATCCAGGGTGGGATCGCGCCCCGTTTCTTCGCCGCCGGCGACCGGCAGCCCGGCCGCGATGGCGATCGCTTCCAACAGGGTGGACTTGCCGGAGCCGTTTTCGCCTACAAAGAAGGTCACCGGCGTGGTGAAGGCCAGTTCCTCCAGGGACTGCACAGCCGGCACATTGAAGGGGTAGCCCGCGTCCGGCTCGGGGACAGGCAATTTGACGGAGCGTAGATGGTTCATCTCACTGCACCGGCATCGCGCAGCGAAAACCGATATTGGCCCTGGTGACGCGGGGGTCGTAGAAGGTGCGCCGCGAGACGCCCAGGTCATCCAGGCCGGACAGCCAGGAGCCGCCGCGCAACACCTTGAACTCTCCCTCCGGCGGCCCCAACGGATTGGACTCCGGCCCGGCCTGATAATAGCGGGCGTCATACCAGTCGGACACCCATTCCATCACGTTGCCCAACATATCCATCGTCCCGATCGGAGAGCGACCGGCCGGATAACTGCCCACCGGGGCCGTGTCGCGATGGCCGTCGTCCACCTCGGCGTCTCGCTGCGCCTGGCTGCAGTTGGCGTCGCAGTAGTTCAGGTTCGCGCCGTCAAACTCGTCTCCCCAGGGGTAGCGATACTTGACCGCCTGCACCGGGTCGAAGCCGGCGGCCCGCTCCCATTCCGCTTCCGACGGCAGGCGCGCGCCGCGCCACTCGCAAAAAGCCTGCGCCTTGTACCAGCTCACGAAGATAACCGGGAAGTCGGCATAGGCGGAGGAGCCGTAATAGGCCGGGTGGAAGGTCGCGTTCGGGCTGTCCGGCGGCTGGCACGCGCCGGCATCTACGCAGAGCTGGTACTGAGCGTTGGTCACTTCGGTCTCGTCAATATAGTAAGGATCAAGCCGCACCACGTGCGATGGTCCCTCGTTCGCCTCGCCCTCGTCGTCGCCCATGCGAAAACTGCTGCTGGGCATGAAGAGCATCCGCGCGCCGGTCTCGGTGATCAACGGGGCCGGCGTGGCGGTGGGTAATGACGTGGGGTCGGGCGTGGGCGTGAAGGTGGGCGCAACCGCGGTCAGGGCGGCAATGAGCTGCGACTCGGTGGTGGCAGTCGCTTCGGCCTCCGTCACACCTATGCGCGTCAGGTCTACCTGTGACACAACTACCGTCGCCGTCAGAAGCAGAAAAAGCAAAATCGCCAATCCGACAATGGCCCGGCGCTCTATCTGCCGGCGACGGTTGACCGGCAGGCGTGGCGGCGGTCCGGCCGGCGGCAATGGCTCGCTGCGGCGCAACGGCCCGCCGGCGAAGACCGGTCGTCCCGCCGGCCGTTGTAGGGCGTTGGCGAAAGCCGCGGCGTTGTCGTAGCGTGAATCGGCCCTAAGCGACATCGCTCGATTGGCCACAATGGAGAGGTAGGGCTCGATATCCGGATTCACCTCCCGGGCCGGGATGAGGTCCACCAGGCCGCTTTCGCGCTGCAACGCACCCGGCGGCTCCCGGTCGGTCAGCAGGGTATAGAGCGTCGCGCCCAGGCTGTAAATGTCGCTTGCCGGCGTCACTTCTGTTTGCGCCTGCTGTTCGGGCGACCCGAAGCCGGAGACTGCCGGCATCACGCCCAGACCGGGCAGGCCGGTATCAACCAGGTAGACATCCCCGACCGGCGTCAGGCGGATGTTGGCCGGCTTGATGTTCAGGTGCAGGACGCCCTTTTCGTGCAGGTAAGTGAGCGGTTCGCAGACCGCCTGCAGCCAGGGGATGATCAGGTCAGTGGGCAGGGGGCCGTACTGGAGCAACAACGAGCCTAGGTCGACGCCGGGCACGTAGTCCGACACCAGGTATTGGCCGGTCTCCTCCACCGCAAAATGGTCGCGGACGGACGGCAGCCGGGGGTGTTGCAGGGCCGCCAGCCGCTTGGCCTCCGCCCGAAAGCGCTTCTGGGTCTCGACCGATGGGTCCAGATATTCCTTCAGTGCCACTTCCAGGCGGTCCTTGGTGTCCCAGGCGCGGTAGACGCAGCCGTAATTGCCCCGGCCCAACAGGGAGACGATGCGATAGCGCTTGATCAGTACCTGGTCCGGCAGCAACGGCATGGGCAGATCGTAGTTGCGAACAGCGAAATGTCAATTGCCGGGCCAGGGTGGAGAATGAGCTTAAGGGAACGCTTACAGATGCCGGCGGGCGACGTTCGGCAGGGGCCATTAACTCGGCTACAATCCCGGCAATGGAGCGGGCTTCGGCAGGGGATGTCGTGAGGTAGTGCCCAGATGACATACAGGCGGATTCTTATTCTCGGCGGTTATGGCAACACCGGTCTGCCCATCGCCAAACATCTGCTCGCCGAATCATCGGCTGAGCTGCTCATCGCCGGCCGGCGAATAGATAGAGCGCAGGAGACAGCCGGAAAGCTGAACGTGCTATGCGGCGACCAGCGCGTCTCCGGCGTCTATGCGGATGCCGCCGACCCGGGCAGCCTGCGGGAGGCCTTTGCCGGGGCGGATATGGTTGTGGTCGCTTCCAGCACCGCCGGATGGGTCGCCAACGTCGCCGGGGCGGCGCTGGCTGTCGGCAGCGATTACCTGGATGTGCAATACAGCGCGGCCAAGAGCGCCGCGCTTCTCGCGCTGGAGAGGGAGATCGTCGCTGCCGGCTGCTGCTTCATCACGGACGGCGGTTTCCACCCCGGCTTGCCGGCAGCGCTCATCCGCCATGTCGCCCCCTGCTTTGACCGGCTGGAGAGCGCCCGGGTGGGCAGTGTGATCAAGGTCAACTGGCGGGAGCTTGACCTTGGTCGGGAGACCATGGTGGAGTTCGTCAACGAATTTGTGGACTTCCAGATGCTCCAGTTTCAAGAGGGACGCTGGCGGAAGTCCGGCCTGATCAGCATGATGAAGCCGATCACCATTGACTTTGGGCGCGAGTTTGGCCGGCAGTATTGTGTGCCCATGTTCCTGGAGGAGATGCGGCTGTTGCCGGAATTGTACCCGTCCCTCAGCGAGACCGGCTTTTACGTCGGCGGCTTCAACTGGTTTACCGATTGGTTCGTCTCACCGCTGGTCATGCTCGGCCTGAAGATCGCGCCGCGCCGGGGGATTGAGTCGCTCTCCCGGCTGTTTCGTTGGAGCCTGGACGCTTTCTCCCGTCCGCCCTACGGCGTGATGCTCAAGGTGGAGGCGCGCGGCAGCGTGAACGAACGCCCGCACCGGCAGGAGCTGACCCTGTATCATCCGGACGGTTACGCCTTCACCGCCATCCCGGTGGTGGCCACGTTGCTGCAACTGTTTGACGGCCCGATCCGTAGGCCGGGCCTGCACTGGCAGGCGCACATTGTTGAGCCCGAGCGGTTGATGCGCGACATGGGGCGGATGGGAGTGGAAGTGCAGTGACGGCAGCCACGCCGAACTTCATCATCGCCGGCGTCAACAAGGCCGGCACCACTTCGCTTTTCACCTACCTATCCCAGCACCCGGCGGTGTTCGCCTCCAGCATTAAGGAGACCGGTTACTTTCTCACCTATCGCTATGAGGAGCCGCGACGTCCCTGGCCTCTCTATCTGGACTATTTCAGGAGTTGGCAGGGACAGCCGGTGGTGATGGAAGCCACGCCCGGCTACTTCTACGGCGGGCGCAAGGTGGCCAAACCGATCTGGGAAGAGTTGGGATCGGTCCGGATTTGTATCCTTCTGCGCGAGCCGGTGGCGCGGCTGATTTCCTTTTACAAGTCGCAGCAGGCGCTCCTGCGCCTACCGCAGGAGATGACGCTGGGGGAATATGTGGCAGCTTGCGATGCCGTTCCACCGGCTGAGCGCTGGCGGCGCGAGCACAACACCTATTGGGGGGTGGAAGGGGGCCACTACGCGCGCTGGCTGCCGGATTGGCTGGAGACCTTCGGCGAGGATATGCGCGTCTACTTCTTCGGCGATTTTCGCCGGCAGCCGCGGGCCACGCTTCAACAGATCAGCAAGTGGCTGCAAATTGACGGCGAGCCATTCACCACGATGCCGCTGGGCGCGGAGAACCGCAGCACCAACTACCGTTATCCGCAGTTTCAGTACATGGCGCTGTGGCTCAATCGCCGGGCGGAAAGCTTCTGGCGGACCAACCCGGCCCTGAAGAAGCGGCTGCGCACCCTGTATTATCGGCTGAATGGGCGGGAGTTCGTGCAGGAAGAGGACGTGGCATTGCTGCGCGACCTGCGTGAACGCTATGCTTCGTCGAACCGGGAATTGAAAGAGCAGTTGCAGGCTGCCGGCTACGACGTGTTTCCTGACTGGCTGGACTGATCAGAAGCAGTCAGCTCCGCCAGGAGCGTGGCCAACTGCAGCTTCCGGGCACGCCACTCGGCGGTCACAAACGCCTCGGCCGGCAGCAGCGCCTCCGCCTGTGAGAGCACCGCTATCGCCTGGTCGCGCACATATTTCCAGGTCAGGCGAAAGTCCCGCACAAAGGCAGCCATCTCCACCGCCCGCCGGAGATTGCCGGCCCGCAAGTAAAGCTCAGCCTGCGCCTCGAGGATCAGCATATAGAGGTCCTGCGTTCCCTCGTCCTGGGCCCGAACAAGCGCCTGAGACAGGTATTGACCGGCGAGATCGTAATCCCCCTTGCCGGCAGCCGCCTTGGCCAGGCCGGTCAGCGCATAGGCCGTGCTCCAACTAAAATGCTCCGCCTGTGCCGTCTGGCGATAGTGCTCGAAGTGCTCAATCGCTTCGTCAAAGTCGCCTCGGGCCAGAGCCAGATCCCCCAAACCGCGATGGTAGAAAGCGAGCCCCAAATTCGAGCGCATTTCCTGGAAAACGGCGTAGGATTCACCGTAGTATTGCAGCGCCATGCCGCTATCGCCGGCGATACGAGCCAGCTCGCCTGTCTCCCACAATCCCCAGGCATGCTCATGCGTGAAGCCGGCCTCGTGGGTCAGGCGCAAATGTTCTTGCCGCAGACGCCAGGCATCCTCCCACGCGCCGAAGCGATAGGCCAGCAGAGAACGCCAGTGCAAGGAGTTGAACGCCCGCACGCGATTGCCGATGCTCATGTACAATTCTTGCTGCTCTTGATAATAGACCAGCGCCTCCTCGATGTTCCCCAATTGCAGCGCCACTTCAGCCAGGGTATAGACCAGCACTGCCTTGGCTCCCTGATTATCTGTGTCAACGATCATCGCCTTGGCCCGGGTAAGCAGGCTCATAGCTCTCTCGTAGTCGCCCGTGGTGCGGGCGATCGCGGCCATCTCATGGAGGACGCCGACCAGGTCCATGAGCTGCCCATTACGGATACACAATGCCTCCGCCTCCTTGAGCGCTTCCATGGCCTCAACATTTCGACGCCGGTGGGATTCGATTCCGCCCAAGACGTATAGACACCAGCCGAGAGTCCACGGATCATCCAGCTTTCGCACTTCAGCAATGAAGTCGCGCAGCGCGCGCGCCGCCCACTCAGCATCGACGATATGGCCAAAGTATGAAGCGAGGAACGGAAAGTAGAGGCCAAGCTGGATAAGTTCGGCGCTCTGCAGTCCGGCGACCTGCTCCCAGACTTCTCGCGCCCTGTCCCTTGCGGCCGTCCACCAGGTGGTCTCATCCAGGCTGATCACATGGGCAATGGAGAAGATGAGCCGTCGGCGCATATCGACGCCCTCCTCCGGCATAATGGCGACCGCCGATTGCAGCAGCGGCCATATACCATCCCAGGCCTGGCGATAAAATGCCCACAGAATGAGAGGCGTCAGCATCCCGTCGATCAGTTGTTCGAAGCGTTTCTCGTCTACCAGCCACTGCCAGGCAGCGCGCACGTTCTCAAACTCGCGCAGGATCTCATTAATGGCAGCGACCTGGCCCGACCCTTGCAGGCCGCCGGCTTGTTCAGTGAGCCAGGCGCAGTAATGGTTGGCGTGCCTCTGCCGGGCTTCCTCCCACGCAGCCGGATTGGCGCGTAATCTCTCTTCCGCATATTGGCGCAGCAACTCGTGCACCCGATAACGCTGGTCATCAACGCGCTGTAACCAGGATTTGTTGCTCAGCGCCAGCAACGTGCGCAGGGAGGCCCCGGAGACCGCCTCGGCCGCCTCCCGCGTGAAGTCGCCGCGAAGCACCGTCAAGCGCTTGAAGGCGTCCCGTTCGGCCTGCGCGAGTAATTCCCACGAGGTGTTGAAGACGGCCCGCAGACTTCGCTGTCGCTCCGGCACTCCTTCCTGATCGGTTTCCAGAAAATCCAGGCTGCGGGCGATCTCAGCCGCTATCTCATCCGGGGATAACAGCTCCAGCCAGGACGCGGCCAACTCGATTCCCAGCGGCATGCCCTGCACCAGCCGGCATATCTCGACCACCTGCGCCAGGTTACTCCGGCTCAACTCGAAACCCGGTCGCACGCGTCGGGCGCGCTCCAGGAAAAGCTGGACAGCGCTGAAAGCCTGCGCTTCATCGGCTCCATCTGCCCAATGCAGCGCTTCCGCAACTTCCGGCGTGCGCATCCCGGCGACCGGATAGAGTTGCTCGCCCGGCACATTCAGGCGCGAGCGCGAGGTGACCAGCAACTGCACGCCGGGCGCAGTCTGCAAGATCGCCAGCATCAGATCAAGGCTTTCCGGGGCGATCAGGTGCTCGAAGTTGTCCATGATCAGCAGGTGTTGCTGTTGGCGCAGGTAGTCGAGCAGTTGCCGGCGTGGATCGCGGTCTTCTTCCTGATAGAACGAGAAACGCAGAGAGCGGGCCGTAGCCGGCACAATGAATTCAGGGCCATCGAGCGGAGCCAGCGGCACAAACGTCGCATCAAGGTCGGCGTTCTCCGCCCGGCGAGCGGCGCTTTCGATGGCCAGGCGGGTCTTGCCGCTGCCGCCCGGCCCGAGCAGGGTCAACAGACGGCAACCCGGATTCGCCAGCAATCTGCCAAGCGCCTCCAGTTCCGGCCCGCGCCCGACAAACGGCGTCGGATGCACTGGGAGATTGACCTGCAGTTGGCGCTTCTCCTCCCGCGCTGTTGCCGGCTCCTGTTCGAGCGTCTTGTCGAGCCGGCCGCCGGAACCGACTTCACCGTGCAGGATCTGCTGATAGAGCGCCTCCGTTTCCGGCGCAGGCTCTACCCCCAGCTCTTCCTCCAAAACCCTGACGCACTGTTCGTACTGACGGACGGCGGCCGAGCGCCAGCCCTGGGCGGCGAAGAGCTTCATCAGCTGCCGGTGGGCCGCTTCATCCAGCTGGTCCAGGGCCAGCCAGCGCCGGGCGGCGGCAATTGCCGCTTCATAGTCGCCCTGCACGGCGTGCCCTTCCGATAGCCGGGCCAACGTGACCGTCAGACTCTGGCGCAACGACTGCACCTGTGCCGTCTGCCACTCATCGAAAGGCGGGCTGTCCGGCAGTGTGAAGCCCGCCAGGAAATCATCGCGATAAAGCTCCGCGGCCGACTGCAGGTCCCTCAGCGCGCCGGATTGGGCCAGCTTTTCGAACTCCGCCACATCCAGCCAGACCTCCCCGTCCCGGCGCAATGTCACCGACTCCCGCTCGCTTTCCAGCCACTCTTCCCCGATGCCGTTGTTCAGCTCCCAGATGGTGCGCCGCAAATTGGCCAGCGCCCGCGACTGATCGGAATCCGGCCATAACAGCGTCGCCAGCGTCTCCCGGCTGTGGGTCTGCCGGCTGACAGCCAGAAAGGCCAGCAAAGCGACTGCTTTGCGTCGATCGGTGGAGAAGGTCTTGCCGGCGACCTCAATGCGCGGCGAACCCAGCAGAGAAACGTGCAATCCGCTCACGTCCGTTCCCTCACCGGCACATTATAACGCAAAAAGATCAGCCGTTTCAGCGTCCGAAACGTTACCGAAACGCGCATGAAATGCTCCGCGCAACGAGCAGCGAACGAGCGCCTCGTAGACTGTAAGCAGATAACGAAGAAGGAGATACGAAATGTACGGCGACCTCTCTTACTCACAGCATCTAGCAACTCAGTCAGGATACGGACAGAGCGGAAACACGAGCGTAGCGCGGCGGCTGGCGGCGGGTCAGTTCTGGACGATGCGACTGGCAGCGACCTGGGGACAAATCTGGAGCCGGCTGAGCGGTCGCCCCCAGCACCCGGCAGACCTGAACGAGGTTGTGCAGGGCCGGCGGATTCACCATCGTCGTTCACTTGGCTTGCGGACCGTCGCCCTGAGCGACATCGTCGGCAGCGAGGGACGCAGCGAGGACTTTGACGCGGACTTTCGCCCGGTAGTCAGCCACATTCGCGACCGCTGGGTCGGTATCGCGGTAGCGAGAATGCGCGGAGTGGTGCTGCCCCCGGTGAGCCTGGTGAAGTTTGACAACCAGTACTATGTGCGGGACGGAAACCACCGGGTGTCGGTTTCCCGGTTCCTCGGTCAGGCTGAGATTGAGGCAGAAGTCACTGTTTGGCAGACCGAGTAAAGCAAGAAAGTGAGCGGTTCGGCGCAGAATTGAGTTGGCGCCGAACCGCTACGACATCATTTTCCCGGAAACTACCTGAGCGCTGGTCATCCGGTACTCGGCAGTTTCCGGGAAAATTGCGATCAACTCTCAGTAATAGTCACCGAGATCATCTTGTCCCCCTGCCGGATGCTGTTGACCACATCCATGCTGGAGGTCACTTTGCCGAAGACGGTGTGCTTGCCGTCGAGATGGGGCTGCGGGGAATGGGTGATAAAGAACTGGCTGCCGTTTGTGCCCGGCCCGGCGTTGGCCATCGAAATGACGCCCGTCTCGTGGCGCAGGGGATTGTTGCGCACCTCGTCGGCGAAACGATAACCCGGCCCGCCGCTGCCGGTGCCGGTGGGATCGCCGCCCTGGATAACGAAATTGGGGATCACCCGGTGGAACTTAACGCCGTCATAAAAACCTTCGCGGGCCAGGAAGACGAAGTTGTTCACCGTGATCGGCGCGTGTTCCGGCGCGAACGCGATCTCAATCGTTCCCCTGTCTGTCTCAATTGATGCGCTGTACTGCTTGCCGGGGGTAAGCTGCATCTCCGGGGGTGTTTTCCATTGCTTGGCCATTGGTTGAACTGCTCCTTATGTTGTGCTGCGGTCGGGCAGAGAAAAGGCCAGGAAGACTGGCCTCTTTACATCACCAACCAGTAATTGAACTCACTGTCATCATTATACCATCTCTCCGGCGGGCCGAAACAGGCATAATATGAGCGCCGGCTGGCTCAGCGCGGTTGCGCCCACGTGCATCAACGGTAAAATGGGCCGATGGGTAACGCCCGTATCTCGTAGCGGCGGTCGCATACCCGGAGGAATGACATGACCCAACAGATTTGCCCCCAATGCCGGCAGACGAATGAATTGAGCGACGAGTTTTGTCGTCGCTGTGGTCGGGCGCTGGCGCTACAACCCGTGCCTTACCGCCATCGGTCGGCCATGACCGTCGGCGGCGGCAGCCTGCTGCCCGCGCCCACCATGAAGCAAGTAGCCCAGGCGGTCACCGTCAGCCTGGTGGCCCTGGCGGCTGAAGTGGGCATTGTCCTGCTGCGCCGGCGGATAGCGCGCATGAGCGTGACCGACGGGCGATCAGTTATTATCCCAAAGGACAACCGGCAAGTTACGCCTTCCGGCAACGCCATAGTCAGCCGGCGGGTCGTGCAATTCTGGCGCAAGGGGCGCATGACGGGGCAGGTTGTGGAGCAGTCCATCTATCAGGAATTTGATTAAGTCGCGCTAAACTGCAGGCCATCTGCACAATTCTTGCAGATTTGCACTCTAGAATTACCTTGGGCAGCCGCGAGCCGCGGCTGTGGGTCTTGTAGTTCAAGGAGTGCAAGCGATGAGTCAAGTTACGCGCCGACGTAGCCGGCGCAGGATATGGATTGGGGCAGCCCTGCTGGTGGGCGTCCTGCTCACTGTTCTGGGCTTTGGCCTTATCCGCAATCGGATAACCAGCGCGCAACAACAAGCCGCATCCGGCGATATCGTTACCGCCTTCATCGGCGATCTGGCCTCCACCGCCAGCGCGACCGGCGTGGTCGCGCCCGCAAGGGAAGCGGACCTGGCGCTGGGCATCTCCGGGCGCGTCGAAGAGGTGCTGGTTCAAATCGGCGACGAGGTGCAGGCAGGGGATGTGCTGGTCACGCTGGAGCGGGGCGCGCTGGAGCGCAACGTCGCGTCGGCTGAGCAATCTCTGCTGATCCAGGAGGCAAACCTGGCCGAAATGCGCCGGGGAGCGTCAGAGAGCGACATTGCGGCTGCCGAGGCCGCCGTCGCCAGCGCCCAGGCGCAACTGGATGACTTGCTGGCCGGCCCATCCCCCGAAGAGATCGCCAATGCTGAAGCCAACGTCAACGCCGCCGAGGCCAACGTGTGGAGCGCCTCGGCGCAGGTGGGACAGGCGAGCAGTGGGGCTACCGAAGCTGAGATAGCCGCCCAACAACAGCAGGTCGCCGTCGCCGAACAGGAATATGAGCGCGCCCGGCAGGCGCATGAACAGACCCTGCAATGTTTTGAGGGTCCCAACGGAGACGAGATCTGTCCCGGCGCGGGAGCGCCGGAGGAGGCTGCCCGGGCGGCTATGAATGCCGCAGAGGCCAATCTGGCCTCAGCCCGGGCGCAATTGGATCGCCTGCTGGCCGGCCCCGACGCCAATGCTGTCTCCGGCGCGCAGGCCGGCGTCTCCGCGGCTTCCTTCCAGCGCGATGCCGCCCAGGCGAATCTGGACCTGCTGCTACGGGGAGCGGGCCAGTCGCAGATCGCCGCCGCCCAGTCCACCGTTGCCCAGGCGCAGGCCAG
>CAZIKT010000011.1:69370-81097 GCA_964539885.1 uncultured Ardenticatenaceae bacterium
GACGAGATAGATATCGGCGGGATGGAAGTCGGGCAGCCGGCGATTGTCACCCTCGAGGCCTGGCCGGATGTGGAGATCGAGAGCGCCATTGCCTCTATCGCCCCCAGCGCAACGACTAACACCGGCAGCGTCCTGGTAACTTATGAGGTGCGCCTGGCGTTAGGGGAGACCGATCTGCCGGTGCGCATCGGCATGACCGCCAACGCCAATCTGATCACCGGCGAGCGCGAGGGCGTGCTGCTCGTGCCCAACGCGGCGATCAACGCTGACCGCTCTGCCGGCACTTTCAGCGTCAACCTGGTGCGGACCGACGCAGACGGCAACCAGACGGTGGACGAGGTCGAGGTGACTATCGGCCTGCGCGACGCCGACAACACCCAGATCACCAGCGGGCTACAGGAAGGCGACCAGGTGATGATCGGCAACGTCACACCGGTGTTTGAGTTTGGGCCGCCTGACGGCGAGAATGGGCCGGGCAACGGCGGCGGCCAATTCTTCGGCGGCGGCGACAACTAGGCCGTGACACCCCCAGCCAGATCATGATTACCTTAAGGAACATCACCAAGTCATATGAGATGGGCACCCAGGTCGTTCATGCCCTGCGCGGGGTCGACCTGGAGGTCAAAGACGGCGAGTTCGTCGCCATCATGGGGCCGTCCGGCTCGGGCAAGAGCACGCTAATGAACATCATCGGTTGCCTGGACGCGCCGGACAGCGGGCTTTACAAGCTGGACGACATAGATGTCAGCCACATGACGGACAACGAACAGGCCCGCATCCGCAACCGGCACATCGGCTTTGTCTTTCAGCAGTTCAACTTGCTGGCCCGCACCACCGCCCTGAAGCAGGTGATGCTGCCCTTGATGTACGCCGGCCTGGGGCGCAAGGAGCGCACCGAACAGGCCCGAGAAGCGCTGACGCGCGTGGGCCTAGGCGACCGCATGGATCACAAGCCGGATGAACTCTCCGGCGGACAGCAGCAGCGTGTGGCCATCGCCCGGGCCGTGGCGACGAATCCCAGCATTATCCTGGCTGACGAACCGACCGGCGCACTGGATACGCACACCGGCGCGGAGATCATGGACCTCTTTACGGAACTGAACGCCAACGGGATCACGGTGATCATCATCACGCACGAGCCGGAGGTTGCTGCCCGGGCGCAGCGCACCGTCTGGATCCGCGATGGGCTGATCCAGGAGCACTGACATGAATCTGAGCGAAAGCTTCTTCACGGCCCTGGACAGCTTGCTGGCGAACAAGCTGCGCGCGGTACTGACCATGCTGGGGGTGATCATCGGCGTGGCGGCGGTCATTGCCCTGCTTTCCATTGGCAACGGCGTCAACGCCAGCGTCACCGGCGAGATCCAGTCTATCGGCACCAACCTGATCCTGATCGCCACCGACTTCGACAACAGCGACGGGCTACCGTCGCTCAGCCTGAGCGATGTCGAGGCGTTGGAAGACCCGCTGAACGCCCCGGCGCTGAGCGCGGTCTCTGCCAGCAGTCAGGGGACATTTGAGGTGGTGCATAGCAACAAGGCCAGCCGGACCTCGGTCATCGGCGTTACCGCCAACTACTTTGACGTCAACAATATCGAGGAGTTTCAGGCCGGAGACTCCCTCACTCAGACCGATCACGATACCCGCGCCCGGGTCACCGTGCTCGGCGCGGATGTGGCCGCTGATCTCTTCGAAGACGCTTTCCCGGTCGGCAACTCAGTGAAGATTAACGGTGTCAGTTATGAGGTAGTCGGCGTTCTGGCTGAATCCGGCAGCGCGTTTAGCAATAACGACAACAATGTCTACATCCCGTTGTCTACCGCCCAGAGCCGGCTCTTTACGGATCGCACCCGCGACGGCCAACGCGCCGTGGGCAGCATCGTCGCCCAGGCCGCCAACGAAGATGTGACCAACGTGGCCATTGAGCAGATCACCGAGACGCTGCGCCGGCAACACAATATCATCTATGCCTCTGATGATGACTTCACCATTCTCAGCCAGGCGGACTTGCTGGAGACATTGGACATCATCACCGGCACCCTTACCGCCTTTCTGGGGGCAATCGCCGGCATCTCGCTGGTAGTGGGCGGCATCGGCATCATGAACATCATGCTGGTCAGCGTCACCGAGCGCACCCGCGAGATCGGTATTCGGAAGGCGATCGGCGCGCTCAAGCGGGATATTCTGATGCAGTTCCTGTTGGAATCCATGTTGTTGAGTGTGCTGGGTGGTTTCCTGGGCATTGCCTTCGGCTGGCTGATCTCGCTCGTTGCCGGCAGCGCGCTGGACATCCAGACGGTGATGGATATCGGCACGGTGCTGCTGGCCACCGGCTTCGCCGCTGCCGTCGGGCTGATCTTCGGCATCTATCCGGCCTGGCGCGCCGCCGGGCTGCGGCCCATCGAAGCCCTGCGCTACGAGTAAGACAACTCCCGGCATGATAGGCAATGAACCGGCGCTCGTTTCTCTCTGGTAGCGCGGCCTGGACGGCTGGTCTATTATTGGCGGCGTGCAATCTTGCGCCACGAGGTGGCGCGCCGCTTACTCCGAATCAAGGAGCACAGCCAGTGACTGGTGATGAACTCGGCTTCACAACCATTGCTGAAATGAGCAAAGCCATGGGGTCAGGGGAGTTGTCCGCCGTTGAGTTGGTGGAGGGTTTGCTGGCGCGGATTGCCGCGCTTGACCAACGCGGGCCGGCGCTGCGCTCCGTTATCGAGCTGAATCCCAATGCCCTGGAGATCGCTGCCGCGTTGGACGAGGAGCGCCGACGACAGGGGACGCGCGGGCTGCTGCACGGCATCCCAGTCCTGCTGAAAGACAACATCGATACCGGCGACAAGATGCTGACTACCGCCGGCTCCCTGGCTCTGACCACTTCCACGGCTGCCGGGGATGCCACGGTGACGGCGCGGTTGCGAGAGGCCGGCGCAATTATCCTGGGCAAGTGTAACCTCAGCGAGTGGGCCAACTTCCGCTCCAACCGATCGGTCAGCGGCTGGAGCGCGCGCGGTGGGCAGACGCTCAACCCCTATCGCCTGACGCACAACCCCTGCGGATCCAGCTCCGGCTCGGCGGTGGCGGTGGCAGCCGGCTTCGCGCCGGTGGCGCTAGGTACCGAGACGGACGGCTCAATCGTCTGCCCGGCAGGCGTCAACGGCGTGGTGGGCATCAAGCCGACGGTCGGCCTGACCAGTCGCGCCGGCGTCGTCCCCATCTCGCACACGCAAGACACCGTCGGACCCTTCGCCCGCAGCGTGGCGGACGCGGCGCTGGTGCTGAGTGCGCTCGTCGGCGAGGATGACCGCGACCCGGCAACTGCCGCATCTGCCGGACGCTACCACCGGGACTACAGCCGCTTTCTCGACCCGGACGGTCTGCGCGGCGCGCGCATCGGCGTGCCGCGCGACGGCTTCTTTGGCTATGACGAACGGGTAGATAAGCTGATCGAGGACGCATTGCAGCTGATGCGCGAGGCCGGGGCGGAGATCATTGACCAGGCCGACCTGCTCAGCGCCGAGGCGATGCGTGGCAGCCGGGCGGAGATGACCGTGCTACTGTACGAGTTCAAGCATGACATCGCCGCCTACCTGGAGACTCGGCTCCCACTCCCTGGGGCCGGAGCGGTCCCGCGCACGCTGGCGGACCTGATCGCTTTCAATCAGGCCAATGCCGATCGGGAGATGCCCTTCTTCGGGCAGGAGCTTTTTGAGCAGGCGGAAGCGATGGGGCCGATCTCCGACCCGGCCTACAAAGCGGCGCTGGTGGAAAGCCGGCTACTCTCTCAGGAACAAGGGATTGACGCGGTCATTGCCGCGCACCGGCTGGACGCCCTGGTAGCGCCCACCGGCGGGCCGGCCTGGCCCATCGACTACGAAGCCGGCGACCCGCATGGCGGCTCCAGCTCAGGGCCGGCGGCGATGGCGGGTTATCCACTGATCTCCGTCCCGGCCGGCTTTGTCGATGGACTGCCGGTGGGAATCACTTTCATGGGGCCGGCGTATAGCGAGCCGACGCTGATTCGCCTAGCTTACCCCTACGAATTGCGGCGCGGGCCGTTCGCGTCGCCGGTCTGGTAGTCGGAGCGCCGTCGTGGCTCAGCAGTCCGTGCTGGTAGTTGACGATGACAGGGAGGTGGTGCGCCTGATGCGTGGCTACCTGGAGCAGGCCGGGTACATCGTGCAGGTGGCCTATGACGGGGAAAGCGCCTGGCACATGCTGCGCCGGGAGCGGCCGGACCTGTTATTACTGGACCTGATGCTGCCCGGCAAGGACGGCTACGAGATCACCCGCCTGGTACGCGCGGAGCCGTCGCTGGCACGTCTGCCGATCGTGATGTTGACCGCCCGCGTTGACGATACGGACAAGATCGTCGGCCTGGAGTTGGGAGCCGACGACTACGTCACCAAGCCCTATAACCCGCGGGAGGTAGTGGCGCGGGTGCGGGCACGCCTGCGCAGCCAGGAGCCGCTGCCCGCCCAGAACATTCGCGTGGGTGATTTACAGATGGATCTTCAGCGACGGGTGGTGCAGGTGGGAGATCGGCAGGTGGAGTTGACGCCAACGGAGTTCAGCCTGCTGCGGGCGCTGATGGAGCAGGCGGGCTATGTCCTCACTCGCAACGAGCTGATCAGTAGCGGGCTGGGGGCGGACTACGAAGGGCTGGATCGCACCCTGGACAGTCACATGCGCAATCTGCGTCACAAGATAGAGCTGAACCCGCGCGAGCCGGTATATATCCAGACGGTGTATGGCGTGGGCTACCGGCTCGCTCCCGGCGACGAGACATGAACCGGCTCTGGGTGCGATTCAGCCTGGTGATCGGCGGCGCGATCCTGGCGGTGATTCTCGTGCCGACCGCCTTTCGCATGTTGGCAGCCAACTTCCCCGGCCTGGATCTCTTCGGCAGCACTCCCGTTCTGCCGGCGGTGGCCCAGGAGCTGTCGCCGGAGACAATGGCCGAGTTGCGCGCTGTCTTGCAGGCGGAGATTGTGCGGACGTTGGCCGGGGTAGCCATCGCCGGCGCTACCATCGCGCTCCTCTTTGGCGTCTGGTTCAGCCGGTCGCTGACCGCCCCGCTGCGCGAACTGGAGAAAGCGGCCCAGGCTATTGAGGCGCAGGATCTGAGCTACCGTGTGCCGGTGGCGGGCAGCAGCGAGCTGGTGGCGGTGAGCACCGCCTTCAACAAGATGGCCGCGCAACTCGAGGAATCAGAGACATTGCGGCGCAATCTACTGGCGGACGTCGCCCACGAGCTGCGTAATCCCCTGCATGTACTGCAGGGCAACTTGCAGGCCATATTGGACGGGGTCTACCCGCTGACGCCGGAGGAAGTGGCCCGGCTCAGCGACCAGACCCGCCTGCTCACCCGGCTGGTGGACGACCTGCACCTGCTGGCCCAGGCGGAAGCGCATCAACTGCTCCTGCGGCGAGAGCCGGCGGACATCGCCGACCTGGTGAAGGAATCGGCTGCCTCGTTCCGTTCGCTGGCGGCGGCCCGGCATATCCAGTTGCGGGTAGAGCTGCTGGGGGTCATGCCGGAAATGGTCATGCTGGATGTGGCCAGGATGCGTCAGGCGCTGCAGAACTTGCTTGCCAACGCCTTGCGCCACACGCCGGATGGGGGTCAGGTCACGATGGCGGTGGAGCGGGTGGGGGCGCAATTGCAGGTACGGGTGCAGGATACCGGCTCCGGCATTAAGGCCGAGCACCTGCCCCTGGTGTTTGACCGCTTTTACCGCATAGATACGGCTCGCAGCCGGGACAGCGGCAGCATCGGCCTGGGCCTGAGCATCGTGCGCGCTATTGTGGAGGCGCACGACGGCTCGGTCAGCGCCACCAGCCCCGGCCCGAATCAGGGCAGCACGTTCACTATATCGCTGCCGCTCAGCGGTGAGCCGCGATGAGGCGCTCCAGCGCGTCCAGGCCGCGCTCCAGGGTGGGCATGTCGGGGCCAAAACTGATCCGGGAGTAATTGCCGTAGCGAGCGTTGGCCCGGCGCCGGTCGGGGTTGACATCGAAGAAGACCCCCGGCACGGTGATCACTTTCTCCTGCAAGCCGGCCTTGAAGAAGTTGAGTCCGTCATTCAGCGGCTCCGGCAGACCGGAGAGATTCGCCCACACATAGAAGGTGCCCGCCGGCTCCACTTCCACGGTAATCCCCATGGCGCGCAGGCGGGCCAATGTGTAATCTCGCTTACACTGAAAGACCCGTTGCACCGCTCTCGTCTCCTGAATGGTCAACCCCGGGTCCAGCAGGCAAAGGGCGTCATCCTGCAGGGGATTGTTCGCGCCGCCGTCGAGAAAGGAGCCGGCGCTGGCGATAGCGTCAATCACCGTCCTGGGGCCGAGCGTCCAGCTGATGCGCCAGCCGGGGTAGCGCCAGTTCTTCGTCAGACCGTCCACCAGGATCACCGGGTCGACGTCCACGTCTTCGACGTAGCGGGCCGCCGAGAGCATGCGGGGCATGCCGCTGACCGACTCGTCCGGCATGTCGCCGTAAATATAGTGCGAGTAGAATTCGTCCAGGATCAGCGCGCAGCGATACTCCCGCGCCAGCTCGGTCCAGGAGCGCAGCATCTCGCCCTCGACGAGTTGGCCGGTCGGGTTGCAGGGATTGCTGATCAGCAGCGCCTTCAGCCCGCGCCCCTGAATCTCACGTTCCAGCACCTCCAACGGAGCCTGGTAATCGCGCCGGGGATCCAGCAGGATGGGAATAGGGATGAACGCCTTAAAGACGCTGAGCAGTTCCTCGTAGGCGGTGTAGTCCGGCAGAAAATGGCCCATGTTGATATTGCCCAGGGCCGCTGCCAACCGGGTCAGGGCCACTCGCCCGCCGCCGGATATGCTCACGTTTTCATAGCTGTATTGCGAGGATTTGCCCTGCCGGTAGAGGGCGTTGTATAGATCGGCAACCTTCTGCCGCAGAGCGACCTGCCCGGTAATGGGGCCGTACTCCTGCCGGCTGGGATCGATCGTGATCCGCTCGATGCGGGGCGGCGCGCCGGGCAATGGGCCGGTTTCCGGCGCGCCCTGCCCCAGGTTGGCCCATTCCGGATCGCCATACTCGAAACCTTGCGCCTGCGCGCGATGCATCACGTAGATTACCCCGGTGCGGGGCACCCGGCGAAAGCCGGGAATAGCTGTCGTCATCTCTTATCCTTTGAGGCGTGCGCCTGGTCTCACCCTTCTCAGGGGAGCGCGCGTTGCGCACAAGTTAGCAGCCACCCATTATAGCATCAAGCCGGAGCCGATAGTGAACCGCGCGCACGCCAGAACAGAACCCCTGGTATAATGCAGGTATGATCCTCATTCTGACCCACGAGAATTCGGATTTCGATGCCGTCGCTTCGCAGTTGGCGGCGCACCGGCTTTATCCGGATGGGACGCCGCTGCTCTCCCGGCGCGTCAATCGCAACGCCAACCAGTTCCTGGCCCTTTACTGGGACTCGCTCCCATTTCGTCGGCCGGATCAATGGCGACGGCAGCGCATCGAGAAAGTGATTCTGGTGGATACACAATCGGTACCCAGTGTTCGCGGCTTGCGGAAGGATGTGCAGGTTGTGGTTATCGACCACCATTCACCGCTGGAGGCGCCGCCCGAGTGGATCGCGCATATCGAGCCGGTCGGCGCGACCACGACTTTGCTGGTGGAGATGTTGCAGAGCCGCGGCTATTCACCGTCGCCCGTCGAGGCGACCCTGTTGCTCCTGGGCATCTATGAGGACACCGGCGCATTGACCTACGACACCACCACGCCCCGCGATATCCGCGCCGCCGCCTGGTTACTGGAACAGGGCGCTCAATTGGCCGTCGCCCGCCGCTTTCTGGACGTGCCCTTGACCGAAGACCAGTTGGCCCTGTACCAGGAGTTGCAGGTCAACGCCCGCTGGCTGAAGATCGAGGGTCAGTCCATTCTCATTGCCTCGGCTGAGGCGGAGCCGGATTTTCGCGAGGAGATCTCTGCCATCGCCCACCGCATGCGAGACGCGCTGGCCCCGGCCGGCCTGATCCTGCTGGTAGGCTTCAGCCATCACGTGCAGATGGTGGCCCGCAGCACCACCGAGGATGTGGATGTTTCCATCCTGGCCCGGGCCATGGGCGGCGGGGGGCACGGCCGGGCGGCGGCTGCCACCATCATGGAAAGCAGCCTGCAGGTATGTGAGGAGCGCATCGTCGCGCTACTGCCGATTGCGGTCCGCCCGGCTGTGCGCGTCGCCGACATCATGTCGCGCGGGGTACAAACGCTGGACATTGATTCGCTCGTCTATCAGGCGGCGCAACAGATGCAACGATATGGGCACGAGGGCTATCCGGTCGTTGACAGCCGCACCGGCAAGATCGTCGGCTTGCTGACCCGCCGCATCGTCGATCGCGCTGTCAGCCATGAGTTGGAGCGCTTGCGAGTTGGGCAGGTGATGAAGACCGGCCGGGTGACGGTGAAGCCCGAGGATTCGGTAGAGCTGGTCCAGCAACTGATGATCAATGAAGGTTGGGGGCAGATTCCGGTGGTAGTAGACGCCGACAACCCGGATACGCCGGATGAGTTGCTGGGCATCGTCACCCGCACCGACCTGCTGCGCCTGCTCAGCGCGCCGGCGGAGGACGAGGCCGGCGGCGACCTGCGCGAGCAGTTGGCCGGGCTGCTGCCCCGGGCGCACTGGCAGCTGTTGCAGGTGATCAGCCGGGAGGCGGACTCAGCCGGCATGCCGATCTTCTTCGTCGGCGGAATCGTGCGCGACCTGCTGCTGGAATTGCCGGCGACGGATATAGATATTGTGGTCGAGGGCGATGCCATTGGCCTGGTCAGGCGGTTGGCGGACCAGTTTGGCGGAAGCGTGCGCAGCCACGGCCGGTTCGGCACCGCTAAGTGGCTGCTTACGACAGAGACCTGGGAGCACATCGCGCCCGGAATCGCCGCCGCAGATACTATCGCGGCCATCGATTTCGTCACCGCCCGGACCGAGTTCTATACGGAGCCGACCGCCTTGCCGGAGGTCACGCACGGCTCAATCAAGCTGGACCTGCACCGGCGCGATTTCACGATCAATACCCTGGCGATCCGGCTTGACGGCCCCCACCTGGGTGAATTGCTCGATTTCTATGGCGGCTTGCGCGATCTGGAACAGGGGCTGATTCGGGTCCTGCATAGCCTCAGCTTCATTGACGATCCTACCCGGATCATGCGCGCCGTGCGCCTGGAGCGGCGTCTGAAGTTCTCCATAGAGAGCCGTACCAGGGAGTTGATTGCCGATGCGTTGCCCTTGTTGGGGCGAGTCTCCGGCGCGCGTCTGCGCCATGAGATAGAGCTGGCCTTCGAAGAACCGAACCCCGCTCCCGTGTATGAACGCCTGGCGGAATTGGATGTATTGGCTCACATCCACCCGGTCCTGACCTGGGAGCAAGCGTTCTCGGAGAAGTTGGGCTATCTCCAGCAACTGCTGACAACGCCCTGGCGCGAGGCCCTGCAAGGTAGATTACCGACGCTGGTGATGTTCACGATCTGGATGATTGCGCTGCCGGCTGGGCCACGGGGCGAGGTGATGAGCCGGCTACGCGTGCGCAAGAGCACCGTCGAAGTGGTGGAAGGCGGCGCGAAGCTGGCCGAGCGGTTGGTTGCCCTGCCGGAGGACGCTCGACCCAGCCTGGTGGAGCGCACCATCCGGCAATATGCGGCGCAGACGCACTCATTATTGGCAGTGAGGGCCGTGGTGGGAGACAGCGCCGCCGGCAGCCTGCTGGACCACTATTGGCGGGAGTGGCGGCTGGTGCGGACTGAGCTGGATGGTCATCATCTGCGGCGGATGGGGCTGAAGCCCGGCCCACACTTCGCCTCGCTCCTCGATCAATTGCTGGCTGCCCGACTAGACGGCGAAGTGATGGACGAGGCCGGCGAGAGGGCGCTGCTCGATTCGTTGCTGGCGCAGCAGCTTTCGGAAGCAGATCAGCCGGGCTGATAGAAAAGCAGCGCGTCGCTGCTCAATACATGGGCAAGTAGGCCAGGATCAACCAGGCGAAGAACAGAGAGTGCCCAATGCCGACAGCGCCGGCCCGGTCAAAAACGGCCCCGGTGATGGTCATGATGCCCAGCAGCACCGGCAAGAGGGGCAGCACCAGGATCAACACACCCAGGCCGGGAACAAGCAGGATCGCCAACAGCACCCCGCCAACCAACGCCACAGCCTGCCCCATCCACCATAACAGGCGCCGCCCGGCAGACGCCCCTTGCTGCGCCAGGCCGGCGGACCACATCAATGGGAAGAAGGCCAGCGCCAGGATGGGCCAGCGCAAAAGCCGGGCCGGGATCAGCAGCCAGGGGAGCCAGACAAGCTGGGCCAACATGCCGAAGGCCAGCCAGAGGATAGCAAAGAGCAGCAACCCCCACCAGAGATCTGACAGGGGAAAGCGACGCAGCCGGAAACCGAACAACAACCAGGTCAACCCGCAAAACAGGCACCACAGCGCAAACGCGCCCCCGACGACCAGGGAACCCAGGCGGGTCACGTCGCCCAGTGAGTCGGCGATAATGAGCAGCGCGGTGGCAGCGATTGGGCCGAGGATCAGGCCGGCGATATGCCAGGGAGCGCGCACGACCTCGGACCGGCTGCTCTTCGGTAGCAAGGGCGAAATCGCGATCAGGGCCACCAGCCAGCCGGCGAGATGCAGCAGGTACCAGGGCATGCGCACATCCACGTAGTCGCTGTCGCCGGCGGGAAGGCCGAAGGCGGCGTCCAGCCATTGCCGGGCCAGATCGTGGCTGAGCGGGCTGAACAGGATCGTGATATGCTCCACCTGGGGGATGATTGCGAAGCGGCGGGCCAGCCCGCCGGCAAAGTCATCATTGGCTCCGCCGGCTGCCGCCAACAGTCCTTCGGCGTTGGCGACAAAGCGCGGCTCCCTTTCGCCGGCCTGAAACAGTAGATTCGGCGGCAGCTCCGCGCTCACGTCGGCCCCGGTCGGCGAGACGGCGACCACCGCCCGATAGCGGTCCGGGTTATTCACGCCGGCGGTCATCACCGCCCCGCTGCCCATCGAGTGTCCTAATAGTGCAATCTGCTCGGGGTCGGCTTCCGGCTGCTGGACCAACACTCCATAGGCGATATCAAGATCGCGCTGCAGGGTATCGCCCTCCATATCAAGCGGATTGGGGTTGGCGGCGTGGCCGCCAAAATCCCACAGCAGTGTGGTGTAGCCGGCGTGGGCCAACGTATAAGCGTAGCCCAACATGATCTGCTGCGACCCGCCGAAGCCGTGGGCGATAAGCACGCCCGGCTGTTGATCCGCGGCAGCCGGCGCAATGAGCCGCATGGGCACGCCCTGCTCCACGAACGCCCGTTCCTCCAGGCCGCGGCGCACGCCCAGAATTTGCAGCCAGGGGAGCAGGATCATGCCGACGGCGATAATCAGCAAGAAAAGACGAGGGATACCGAGCCGTGATCGCATAGCGCTGATCTTACCGGCTATTTCATTGTGCAGGTAGTTTCCCGGAAAATCCGGCGTTATCCGGAGGTCGTCCCAACCACGGCGGTCAGCAAATCGCAATCATTTTCCGGGAAACTGAAAGCATATCGCCTAGATGTCGTAGCTGTGGATGCCGGTGGCCCCGCTGGGACGATTCGGCATCACCTCTTCGATCTGCGGCGTGCCGTCCGCCTCCGCGCAACGTACCTCAAAGGTGTGATCGCCCTCCACGAATGGCCAGTCGTAGCGCCAGATGACCCAGGTGGT
>CAZIKT010000011.1:81197-87637 GCA_964539885.1 uncultured Ardenticatenaceae bacterium
AGGTGTGATCGCCCTCCACGAATGGCCAGTCGTAGCGCCAGATGACCCAGGTGGTCTCGGACAGCGGTGAGCGAAGTTGCGCCGGCTGCCAGGGCCCGCCGTCCACGCGCACCTCTACCTTTGATATGCCGCGGTCGCCTGAGAAGGCGATGCCGCCCACCGGCACGAGCGTCTGACCATCCGCTTCATAGGCGTCGTCCACCGCTACTGTGTCAATCACGCTGGTCGTGCGCACCTGGGCGACCTCGTCCCAATTGCGCTCCACCCAGTAGCCGGGTACATAAGTATCACTGACCTCGATGTGGGTGATCCACTTGGGTTGCTTCATGCCGAAGCGGTCCGGGATCCAGATGCGCAGCGGAAAGCCGTGATCCTTGGGCAACGGTTGGTCATCCCAGCCGTAGCAGAACATGATCCGCTCGTCATTGGCGATCAGCTCCAGGTCCACCGTCTCATAGAAACCGTCATCGCTGGTGATGATCAGGTAGCGAGCGCCTTCCTGTATCTGCGCGTCGCGCAACAACTCCTGCGCGCTGACGCCGGTCCACTTAGTGGTGCTGATCAGGGTGGTGCCCACCCGGCCCGAAATACAGGAAAGGGTGACAAATTGGTCGCGGGGCTGGTAGTTATTCCGGATGTCATCCAGGGTCAGCATTAACGGGTTGTCCACCATGCCTTCAATGGGCAGCACCCAGTCGGCCTCGTCAATGAGGCTTGGCTCGGTGCGCAGGAATACTTTGTAATGATCCTCGATGGGCGTGTATTCAGGCCGGGTGCCCGGCGCAGGGGTGACCGGATCCTCGGCGTTGGGCAGCACGCGTTGACCGTTGACCGTAACGGCGGGCGGAGAGGCGGCAGCCAGCCGGCGGCGCTCCTGGCTGGCCAGGACGGTCGCCAGACCGCCGCTGAGCACGGTGACGGTAGCTGCCCCCGCCGCCAGCCGGATGATGAACTGCCGCCGATTGAGCTTCTGCACGGTTGGCTCTCCGGCAACTGCCACTGCGGGCGCACTCTCCGCCACCGCATCCATCTTCTCCGGCTGCGCGGCATCTTCGATAGCCCACCAGCGGGATGCGGCCCAGCCGAACGCGCCGCCCCAGACGGCAAAGAGAGCGGCAAGCCAGATGACGCGAATCTCAACCGGCAGCTCTGATTGCGAGATGACCAGGTTGATCAGAATGAACGGCAACCCGAACAACAGGCCCAAGAGCGCTCCAACACCCACCGGCGGGCGCTTGACGCGAGACAGAATGACCATGAGAATCGCGCCGGCTGCCACCCCGCCGGTCAGGAAGAGCAATATGGCCGAGATGCGCTCCGCCGTCTTGGCGGTATCGGCGACATCCAGGCCCACGAAGGTCATGCTGTCGATCATCAGATCGATGCCGAAAGTGACCACATCGCCCGGCAGGATGCGGGTCAGCCAGTCAAACAAATCATATGGCACGAAAGGCAGCCCAAATGCCACAAGTCCCAGGTACATGATGCCCAGGAGCGGCAGGGTCAGCAGCAAGCCCAACAACGCGCCGGGTAGCAGTTGTTTGTTTAACATCGGGTGCAAATCCTCCCAGTGTGCCGGGACTAATCAGCCGCGCGCCGCGGCTCCGGCGCGCTATCCTACACAGGGATGCTAGGATCCCGCCGTTGCGGTTTCCTTACGCAGATATTGCGTAATACTTACGCCTGAAGACCTTGTCGCCGGACGCGGCGATAATCAAAGGTCGTCTGAGACAGCCCTAGAACGCTGACAGCGACACCGGCGCGTTGGGAATCTGCCATTCCCCTTCTTGCAGATATCCGACCGCCTCATCTCGAGAGCCGTCCATGATAATGCGCAGGCGATTGCCGGGGCGAATAGCGGCTATGTCGATCACCTTCAGGTACTCGGCGCACTGCTCATCAGCCGGCAGGAGTTCAGTCAGCGCGTTGGGCGCATCGTTGAAGAAGGACCAGTTAAAATGGCTGCCGCTCTCCTGCAGATGCAAGGGCAGCGAATAAATCCCTCCTTCGATCAGGTCCTGGAAGAAGTGCGTGCCGTAAGATAGCTCCGGCACTGCGTCGCCGTCCGCCACCGCCATCTCCACCAGCACTTTGGTGTTGTAAATGTCCGCGTAGCTGACCCGGACGCCCAGGTCAATGTTGGTGCTGCCCCACCGGCCCGGCCCGATAAGTATATAAGACTCCTCTGCCAACAATGTGTTCAACCGCCCAATTACCCGTCCCAACTCCTGCTTGATCGTCAGGTCAAAGAGCCGGCGATACTTGACCGGATCGACGTAAACGACATAGCGAATTCCGCCGGCCTCGCCGTCCGGGATCAGACCAAAGGTGTGGAAGAGCTTGTCCTTGTCGGGCAAATCCTTGGGTATTTCCGCCGGCTGCTCATCCCGGCTCGTGCTCAGCGGGCGACATTGCAGCAGTTGCAGCCGGTATTCCGGACGCGGATAGCTTGGGATGATCTCCAGGGTGAACTCGATGTCCACCGGCGTCTCATAGGCGTCCTCCAGCCGGCGCAAGGCATTGCGCATCAGGCGGATGAAGCTCTCATCCCGGGTCAGAAAGTTGAAGGTCAGCACCAGGTCATCAGTTGACCGCAATGTACCCGGCGCCAGAATCTCTTGAATGGCGTCCCCCTCCTTTCGTGAGACCAGGAACCGCAAGTATGGATAATCCAGGTCAAGAACCTGATGCACAGGCAGCGTCAGCAGTTCGTTGGTCTCCAGGTCGATCAGGTCTACATAATGCTGGGAGTAGCGCCAGATAGACCGGGCGCTGCTCTCAGGCCGCAAGCCGGGGTGACTGAGCGCAATGACCCGCGGATAATCGTTGCTCACCCGATCGACCGCCCGCGTCCCGATGCCCCACACCATACGCAAGAAGCCGTCCTCGCGCCGGATCTTCGGATGCCAGCGGAATGGATTCCGGCTGAAGCCGACCCCGCCGATGATCGGCAGGAAGTAGCGGCCAAAGGAGTGGCCGGTCACCACCTGGATCAACACTGCCATGCGCTCATCGTAATCGAGCAGCCCCTTTTGCCGGCGATAGAAAATGGCGTCCGGGCTTAACGTGCTGGCATAGATCTGGCTGATCGCCTGCAAGAGGTCATGCAGATTTTCCTCAGGAGCGCCCTGATTGGGGCAGAAGTAGCTCTGGTACTTGCCGGCAAAGGCATGGCCGAAATTGTCCTCCAGCAAGCTGGATGAGCGCACGATCAGCGGCAGATTGCCCATTTGCGAGAGCATATCGGCCAGTCGCTCCACGATGTGCGTTGGGAACTTGCCGGCAACATGGCCGGCGACGATATCGTCGTAATCGGCGCGGATGTCGTCCAGGTCGCGGTACTTCTGATTCATGTAGTGGTCGAGATTGTTCTTATGCCGAAATTCGTATAGCACATCGGTGCCCAAAAAGAACGATTCCGGGATCTCCACCAGTTCGCTGATGTCCGGTCCCATGGCCGGGCTGCGCTGTTGCAGAATCTTCCAGGCCAGCAACATGCCGGCTGCCTTGCCGCCGATCTTGCCGGTGCCGATGCGCCGATCGTGAATCCACTGCAGATCGCTCACGCTAAACACCCGCTTGGCAATGGCTATGTAAGGCAGCTGGTCGCTGATCATGCCCTTGATCAGGACGACCTTTATCTCCTCCAGGTGATGTTGAACCAGCTTGCGTTCCGGCGGCGGCAATGCTTCGTAGCGTTTCCCCTGGCGAAAGAGCAGCGTCCAGGGGGCAAGTTCGGGGTTGAAGGCCAGCTCATAGTCGTCCGCCGGCCGGTCCTGCTCGCTGAGCACCTCCTGGATAATCTGGTCAAAGACGGCGCTGGGCATGTTGTAAGCGAAGTAGAAATCAGTGTGAAAGGAGCGGATGCGGGCGATGCGCCGGTGCCAGACGCCGGCCGGCTCCTGACCGTATGGATCGTGCAGCCCTTCCCGCCGCTGCGATTCGATAGCGCGTTGCCGGACCTCCTCCTCAAAATGCTCGGCGTCGACCAGCCCGCGCTTGAAAAGCTCCTCGCGCATACGCTCGCGGATGCGGTCGGCCAGAATGGGATACTGGGCCAGCTTGATATAGATGTCTATGGTAGATGTCGTGCTGCGTAAGGGACGTTGAACCATGATTGTACCTGGCGGCTTCCCGGTGTTCGCCAGGCTGCCGGCTTCTTGATGCGTTGCCCGCCATTATAGCAGACTAAGCAAGCGCCTTGCCTCCCGCGCGCCATGCCATAGAATAATCACCAGCAACAGCTACTGTCACCCGAACGACAGAGGAGAGATGACATGCCCACTATTTTTGCCAAAATCATCCGCGGCGAGATCCCCGGCGACATCGTTTATCAGGATGACCTGGTCACCGCCTTTCGCGATATCCACCCGGCAGCCCCCACGCATATTCTGATCGTGCCCAACAAATACATCCCGACAGTGAATGAGTTGGGTGAGGAGGATGAGCCGATTGCCGGGCGCATGTTGCGCGTGGCGGCGCAACTGGCCGCCGCCGAAGGCGTGGCAGAGAACGGCTACCGCCTGATCATCAACTGCAACCGCGACGGCGGCCAGGAAGTGTTCCACTTGCATATGCACCTTATCGGCGGTCGCCCATTGGGGCCGATGATCTCGCGGAGCTGACCATGAACGCTGACCTGGTGCTGACAAACGGTAAGATTTACACACAAGATCCGGCCCGGCCCACTGCCCGCGCGCTGGCCATTCGCGGCGACCGGTTGCTCGCCGTCGGCGACGATTTGGCGATGAAGGCATTGCTGGCGGAGGGCGGCGAATGGCTCGACCTGGGTGGTCGAGCGGTCACCCCCGGCCTGGTGGACGCGCACGTGCACTATCAGTGGTACGCGCTTAACCTGATCCGGTTGGAGCTGCACGAAGTACCCTCAAAAGAGGAGGCGTTGCGCCGCGTGCGCGAGGCCGCCGTCGGCATGCCGGCCGGCAATTGGCTGGTCGGCCGCGGCTGGACGCAGGATCTGTGGCATGACCACGCCTTTCCTTCTGCCGCCGACCTGGATGAAGCGGCCGGACACCTGCCGGTCTTTCTGACGCACAAGAGCGGTCACGCCGCCTGGGCCAACAGCCGGGCGCTGCGCATAGCCGGCGTCGCTGCCGGCACGCCCGATCCGCCGGGGGGGCAGATTGCCCGCGACGAAGCCGGCCGGCCGACCGGCATCCTCTTCGAGAACGCCATGGAGCTGGTGGCGGAGCACGTCCCCCGGCCCACCATAGACGAGATCGCCGCTGCCATGCGCCTGGCGCAACAGAAGTGCTGGCAGGCCGGACTGACCGGCGTGCATGACTTCGACGGTCCGAGCAGTTTCGCGGCCCTGCAGTCGCTGCAACAGGCCGGCGAACTGGGGCTACGCATTGTCAAGAACATTCCCGCCGCCCATCTCGACGAGGCCGTTTCCCTGGGTTTGCGCAGCGGCTTCGGCAACGACTGGCTGCGCATCGGCGGCATCAAGATCTTTGCCGACGGCGCTCTGGGGCCGCGGACAGCCTACATGATCGCCCCCTACGAAAACGAGCCGGACAATCGCGGTATCGCCGTCACGGACAAGGAGGAGATGCAGGCCCTGGTCAGCCGGGCCAGCGCCAACAGCTTGAGCCTGACCATCCACGCCATCGGCGACCGGGCCAACCATGACGTCCTCGACGTATACCAGGCGGTGCGCGCTGAGGAGGCTGCCCGCGGCGGGCGAGCGTTGCGCCATCGCATCGAGCATGTGCAGCTACTGCATCCGGATGACATAAGCCGGCTGGCCCAATTGAACGTGATCGCCTCCATGCAGCCCACCCACGCCACCTCGGACATGGATATGGCTGATCGCTATTGGGGCGGGCGCTCCCGCTACGCCTATGCCTGGCGCACGCTGATGAATCAGGGGACCGCCATCGTATTTGGCTCGGACAGCCCAATTGAGGCGATCGAGCCCTTACCCGGCATCTATGCCGCCGTCACCCGCACCCGCCGGGGAGCCGATCCCGCAACGGATAGCTGGAATCCGGGGGAGCGGCTGACGGTTGATGAGGCGGTCAGGGCCTTCACGTTCATGCCCGCCTACACAGCCGGGCTGGAGACGCGCCTGGGCAGCATCGAGCCGGGCAAGCTGGCGGACCTGACTATCTGCGATCGCGACATCTACCAGGTCTCGCCGGCTGAGCTGGCGCTAGCGCAAGTTGCCGGCACAGTTATCGGCGGGCAGTTCAGATACCGTACATTCTAAAGTGCCGGAGTGGCCGTATTATTGTGGCTTTGCGCGTCTGTGCGTATAATGCCGACGTGCGGCAAATCTTTGGCGAGACGACGCAGCTATTTCCCCGTGCGTAGGTTGCGCTTCGATATACCAGGGTGTTAGCCCCGCCGACCTTAGTCAACCACTATTAGGAGGTTTCTACATGAGTTTGCGAAGACTGTTGCCTTTGGCTGTCATCGTG
>CAZIKT010000011.1:87737-91168 GCA_964539885.1 uncultured Ardenticatenaceae bacterium
ATTAGGAGGTTTCTACATGAGTTTGCGAAGACTGTTGCCTTTGGCTGTCATCGTGCTGTTGCTTGTCTTGCTGATCTCGGTTGTAGCGGCCGGCGCTGCCGGCTCCAAAGAGAGCTACTACGTCAGCATCCCAAGTGAAGCAGCCGCCGATGCCGCCGCTCTGGGGTTAAATCCGGAGATCGCGTTTGACTACGGCGCATACCACTGGTTGGTATTGGGCGCAACTGATTTCAACCGGCTGGCGGCGAGCGGTGTCTCCTTCGAGCAATTCGCCGACGGGGGCACGGTGCAGATTACCGGCTACCGCTTTGACCCGTTGGCAGCCGGTGAGCCGGTCGTGCCGGCCGGCATGACCGCAGACGGCAGCGGCGCCGGCTTCCGGTTGGTGCAATTCTACGGGCCGATCAATGACGCCTGGTTGGCCGGACTGGAAGCAACCGGCCTGCGGGTGCTGCAGTACTATCCGCACTTCAGCTACCTTGTCTGGGGAACCGCCGCCCAGGTAGCCGGCGCAATGGAAGCCGGCAATATCCGCTGGTCCGGCCCGGTACACCCGGCCTACAAGATGAACAGCGACCTGGAAGGCGCAGTGGGCGTCGTCCGCAACGTCAGCGTCTTCTACTATAACGACGGCAATGTAGACGGGACCGTGGCTGCCCTGGAAGCGCTGGGCGCTAATGTGTTGCACAATAACCCCGCCCAGCCGGACAAGGCGTTCTACGATGCGATCGTCGAGCTGGACGCCGCGCAATTCTCCGCTCTGGCGAAGATGGACACGGTGCTCTGGTTTGGCTATGCCAGCCCCGAGCCGATCCTTGACGATGAAATGTCCAGCCAGATCAATGCCGGCAATTACACGGCGGGCGTGCCCTTCCCGGGCTATTTCGCGCACCTGGCCGACCTCGGCTATGACGGAACCGGCGTAATCTGGGCCGTCATCGACACCGGCGTGGATTACAATCACCCGGACCTGGGTCCGCGCATCGTCGGCGGCCACGACTACCCTGGCGCCTGCGTTACGGGCAACCCGGGCGAGGACTGCCCGAACGGCGGTCACGGCACGCATGTGGCCGGTATCGTCGGCGGCGACGCCACGGCCGGCTTTGCCGACCCGAGCAGTTACCTGTACGGCTTGGGTGTCGCGCCCGGCTACAGCATTTTTGCCTCCAACTCGCTCTCCGCGCCGGCCTGGCCGCCGGCCGGCGGCTGGCAGGAGCACAGCAAGCGGGCCGTGTTAGGCGGCGCTATCGGCGGCAACAACTCCTGGACCACCGGCGAAGGCACCAATCACGGCTACCAGTCATCTGAGCGCACCCATGACATCATGGTGCTGGACGGCAACTTTGATACGGTGAATGTGGCTGAACCCTTCATCGAGGTCTTCTCGGCCGGCAACTCCGGCCCGGGGTCCAACACACTGACCGCGCCCAAGGAAGCCAAGAACCTGATCATCGTGGCCTCGAGCCGCAACTTCCGCATCGGCAACATCGACACCATCTCCAGCTTCAGCAGCCGTGGGCCTGCAGCCGATGGACGGAAGGTACCCACCATTGCCACCCCCGGCGAGCAGATCTCCTCGTCGCGCAATGACACCGGCGGTGCATGCGCTTCGCCAATCAGCGGCACCAACAACCTGTATGCCTTCTGCTCCGGCACCAGCATGGCCGCGCCGCACGCCTCCGGCAGTATCGCCCTGGCGACCGAGTGGTGGCGCGACTTCAATGCCGGCGCCGACCCCAGCTCGGCAATGGCCAAGGCGCTGATGGTCAACGGCGCGATCGACATGGCGACCGCCGATATCTGGAACAACGCCGAAGGCTGGGGGCGCATCAACGTCACCAACGTGATCAGCCCCTCCGCTCCCACGGCTTACTGGGATCTGCCGGTTGACTTCGGAGCCAGCGGCGAGTCCTGGACGGTGAGCGCGTCGGTCGTTGACAACAGCAAGCCGGTAAAGATCACCCTGGCCTGGGCGGATGCGCCCGGCTCAGTGGGGGCCAATCCCGCGCTGGTGAACAACCTGAACCTGACCGCGGTTGTCGGCGGCTCCACTTACCTGGGCAACGTCTTCAGCGGCGGCTGGTCAACCCCCGGCGGCTCGGCGGATAACCTCAACAACCTGGAGAATGTCTACGTTCAGAACCCCAGCGGCAGCATTGAGATTACCATTGACGCGGCCAATATAGCCGGCGACGCGATCTTGTACAATGCCGACCCGACTGATCAGAGCTTCGCCCTGGTATGCTACAATTGCGCCCTGGGCCCGGACTTCACCCTGTCGGCTCAGCCGAGCGAGCAGTCGATCTGCGTCCCAACCAATGCCCTGTATACCGTGGATGTGGGCTCGATAATGGGCTTCAACGATCCGGTCACGATGAGCACCAACGGCGCGCCGGCGGGTACGACCAGCGCCTTCAACCCGAACCCGGTCAATCCTCCGGGCTCGACTACACTGACCATCGGCAATACCGGCTCAGCGAATCCCGGCAATTACACCTTTGACATCGTCGGTACTGCCGCCGGACCCCTTGTCCATAGCGTGTCGGTGGGCCTGACCATCGCGGACTCCGCGCCGGGCGCTCCGGCTCTGACGAGCCCGGCGAACGGAGCGACTAACGTGCCCACGCTACCCACTTTCATGTGGAATGCCGTTGACGGGGCAGAATCTTACTACATTGAGATTGCCACCGACAGCGGCTTCGCCAACATCGTGGACAGCGCCACCGTAACCGGAACCTCATACGCACCCGCCAACCCGCTGGACCCCGATACGACTTACTACTGGCATGTCAGCGCTGACAATGCTTGCGGCACCAGCAACTTCTCTGCCACATGGAACTTCTCCACCGGCGACAGCTCGCTGGCGTGCAACGCGGCCGCAGTTGGCTTTGAGGAAGGGGACTTCCCGGTGGGCTGGTCGATCACCACGAATGCGCTGCCGGGCGGCGAGTGGGTTGTCTCGACGAACAACAGCAGCGCCTTCTGGGATCCGGGTCCGGCTCCTGAAGGCATCTACTACGCTTCGGCGAACGACGACCTGCCGGGCTCGGGCAGCAACGGCGCGAACGACTTCCTGTATACCAACATCATCGACCTGTCGGGTGTGGTCAGCGCCTCGCTGGACTTCTGGTATCACTTTGACGGCACCTTCGGCCACGCGGCCGGCGGTGTGGAAGTGAGCGGCGACGGCGGCGCGACCTGGGACGGCGAGGTTATCGTGCCGATCAACCCGACCTGGCAGCAGTACAGCCTGAACCTGAACGCCTACGCCGGCAACAGCAACGTGCAGGTCCGCTTCCATTCGGACGACGGCGGCTTCTGGGCAGCAGGCTACGCTATCGACGCGGTCTCGCTGGTCTGCGAGGGCGGCGAGCAACCGGACATCTTCGTAGACCCGTTGGCGATTGCCAGCACGCAGAACACAAACACCG
>CAZIKT010000012.1:0-20588 GCA_964539885.1 uncultured Ardenticatenaceae bacterium
CCTATCACCCGAACAAGGAGAACGACCCATGCACGCCAGAGTAACTACAGTTCAGATTCGACCCGGCATGTTGGATGAGGCGATCGCCGTCTACCAGGATTCTGTGGCGCCAGCCGCCCAGCAACAGCCGGGATGCCGGGGCATCTACCTGTTGACAGACCGCGACTCAGGAAAGGGTATATCAATTACCTTTTGGGATTCGGAAGCCGACATGACCGCCGGCGAGAGCAACGGCTATTACCAGGAGCAGCTTGGCAAGTTCAAAGACATCTTCGCCGGGCCGCCTCAACGCGAAGCCTTTCGGGTTAGCGTTCAGGCGTAAGAAGTTATAGATTGACAGTCACTACCAAGAGTGACTGTCACTTGAGTCTCACAATCACACGAGGAGATCCCCCATGAACCAGGACCAGGAAGTCCGCCGGCAACTGACCAATCTACTGCTCGTCCGGCAGGCGCACATGTCCTATGAGGACGCGATTGCCGATTTCCCCCTCGCGGCCATCAACAGCCGGGTGCCCAACGTCGGCTACAGCTTCTGGCACCTGCTGGAGCATCTGCGGCTGACCCAGTACGACATTCTGGACTACATCCGCAACCCGGAGTACCAGGAGCGAGAGTGGCCGAAGGAGTATTGGCCGGAGATATCGGCCGAGACCGACGAGATAGGCTGGGCGCGCACGATTAACCAGTTCCAGAATGACCGGCAGGCGCTGGTGGATATCGTCAACGATCCGGCTACCGACCTGTACGCGCCCATCCCCCACGGCTGGGACGGCCACAACATCATGCGCGAAGTCCTGATCGTGGGCGACCACAACGCTTACCACATCGGCGAGCTGGGCATCCTGCGCGGCGCGTTGGAGCTGTGGCCGGCGGACAGATCGGGCATCTGAGAGACGCTCAAACGGGCAAGATCGCCGGGACATCACCGGCGCATCACTTTTCGTCGCGGTCGAGGAACAAGCAATTATGCTGTTGATCATCGAGAAAGTTGCCCTCCTAAAATCGGCTGAGATCTTCGCGGAGACGCCTGATTACGTCCTGGCCTCGGTCGCCGCGATCGTCGAAGAAATCCACCTGGCCCCCGGCGAAACCTTCATCCACGAGGGCGAGTTGGCCGACGCGATGTACCTGGTCGTGGACGGCGAGGTGCAGGTGCACAGTCGGGGAACGCCCATCATCACCCTGGGGCCGGGCAAAAGCGTGGGCGAATTGGCCGTCCTGGACCCCGAGCCGCGTTCTGCCTCCGTGAAGTCAGTAGCCGATACCCTGGTGCTGCGCATTGAGAAGGAAGCGCTGGACGAGGTGATGGCCGACCGGCCCGAGATCGCCCAGGCGGTCATCGTCGCCCTGTGCCGGCGCGTGCGGGAGCAGGGCCGGACCATCGCCACCCTCGGGCGGGCATAGTGAGCGCCTCCGGTCGCCTCGAATCCGGCGCGTTTCGCCGGGCGGACCCGCGCCTGCTGTTGCTGGTCGGGCAATCCCTGTCGCTGGGCGTCCTGCTGTCGCTGCTGATCATCTGCGCCAGCGCGCTATTCCTCACCCGATTTGGCTCCCAGGCGCTGCCCACTGTCTATATCAGCGTGGCGCTCCTGGGATCGCTGGTCTTTTATGGGTACGGTGAGCTGCAGCGCCGCTTTCCGCTGCCGGCGCTCTCCCTGGCTACCCTGGGGGCGGTGGCGCTCTTCTTTCTGTTGACCTGGCTGGGGCTGTTGCTCAGCGACGCCGGCTGGATCGTCTTCATCCTGATGGTCTCATTCTCGGTGATCATTCAGCTGGGATTTGTGCTGCTGGGCAACCAGGCGGGGCGGCTCTTTGACGTGCGCGAGATGAAGGGGAAATTCCCGCGGGTGGTGGCCGGTTTCGCCGTCGGCTTCCTGCTCGGCGGATTCATCGCCTCGCTGTTGGCCGGCGTGATCGGCCGCACGGAGAACCTGCTCCTGCCCGCGCTGATGGCCAGCCTCTCCATGTTGGCCTTCCTGTTTGCCGCCGACCGGCGCTATCACGAGCGATTGGTCCATGCCGGAGCCGGCGGTGGGCGGGGGCCGGGCAAGCCGTTGTGGCAACTGCTGGCCAAGCGCTTTGTGCTGCTGATCGTGCTCTATCAGATGTTGTCCGCCATGGTCAGCCAGCTGCTGGACTTCATGCTCTTTGACCAGGCCGCCGCCCGCTACAGCGACAGCCTGGGGCTGGCGGCATTTCTGGGCAACTACACGGTGGCGCTCAACCTGACCGATATCCTCTTCCTGGCGTTGTTTGCCGGGCTGCTGCTCAGCCGCTATGGGCTGCGCTTCGGCATGCTGGCCAACCCGGCGGTGGACCTCGTGCTACTGCTGGTTACCATCGGAGTGGGGTTGGCGTCCGGCGTGGAGAGTGCGCCTTTCTTTCTGCTGGTGGCGAGTATGCGCATCGGCGACATCACCCTGACCGACGGCACAACGCGCGGCTCGATTAACACCGCTTATCAGGCATTGCCGGCGCAAGAGCGCGTGGCGGTGCAGACCGGGGTGGAGGGCATCGGCGTGCCCCTGGCCCTGGGGCTCACCGGCGTGGTCCTGCTGCTTTTCGGCGCTATCCCCGGCCTTGGCATCCTGCACATCATGGCGTTCACCCTGGCGGTCACTGTGCTGTGGTGCGCAGCGGCGCTGCTGGTCTATCGCGGCTATGCACGGGCGCTGATCGGGACGCTGCGCCGGCGGGCGCTGGATCCGGCCTCGCTGTCCCTGGATGACGCTTCCAGCCGGGCGGTGGTGCTGGGCTTGCAGCGCAGCAACCGCCTGCCGGAAGTGCGGCTGGCGCTCGACATGCTGGAGCAGGCGAGCGATGAGATGTCGGTCATTGGGGGTGACTGGGACGCCGCCGCAGCGCTGGACGCCGGCTTGATTGCGCTGGCGGAGAATCCGCAGCCGGCGATACAGGTGGAGGCGCTTGGCCGAATCGAGCGTCGCCGGCCGGCCGGGGCGCTGCCGGTAGTAACCCAATGCCTGCAAGCGGAAGCCGAAGTTGATGGGCAAGCGTCGGCTGTCCGCGCCGCGGCTCTCCGCGCCGCGGCTCTCCGCGCCTTCTGCGCTCTGGAGGGAAGCGCCGGCGTCGAGCAGACGCGGCCCTATCTGGAGAAGGGCGAGCGCGCCGTGCGCCGCGCCGCCGCCGTCGGCCTGCTGCGCTACGGCGGCATCCCCGGCGTGTTGGCCGCCGGCGAAACTGTGAGCGCGCTGGCCCGCTCCCCTGAGCCGGCCGACCGCGCCCTGGCGGCCGAGATCATCGGGGGCGTGGCAGCGTCCGCCTACTATGAACCGTTATTGAGCTTGTTGGCCGACGAGGATCGCGATGTGCGCCGGGCGGCGCTATTTGCGGCGGCGGAAGTGCGCCACCCGCGCCTGCTGCCGCTGGTGGTGGAGAACCTGGACCGGCCGGGTGTGCGGTCGGCGGCGCTGGAGGCGGCAATTGCCGGGGGCGAAGCGCTACTGCCTTATGTGGCCCGCGCTCTGGAGGACAGCGGTTCAACGGTTGGCGGCCGGGCGACACGGCTGGCGCGCGCCTGCGGGCGGATAGGCGGCAAGCGGAGTGTGGAACTTCTATCAGGCGCGCTGGCGCATCCGGACGGTGAAGTGCGCGGCGCGGCGCTGGCGGCCCTGTGCGCGCTGGACTATCAGGTCGGGCGAGCTGACGTAGCGGCGACGGCCCGCATTGAAGGGCTTGTGCAGGACGAACTGCGCGCCGCCGCTCGCCTGCTGGCCGCCGGTCGCGAGGTGGGCGAAGGGCCGGAGACGGAGCCGCTGCGGCGGGCGCTGCGGGACGAAGTCGGCAACGTGCGCGGGCGCATTTTTCACCTGTTGGCGCTGATGTATGACCGCCGGGCCACGCTGCGCGCCGGCGAGCGGCTGCGGGAAGGGTCCGGCGGCGCGGTGGACGGCGCGGCAAGCGCCGCGGCGCTCGAAACGTTGGAAGTGATGCTGGCAGGTGAATTGAAGCGGCCGCTGATGACGCTGGTCGATCCCCGGCTGACCGACGACGAGAAGGCGCGGCAGTTAGGAGATCAATTTGCGGTCCTTATGATAGGGCGCTCGGCCCGGCTGGCGGAGATCATCACCGACGAGGCCGGCGATCGACCCCATCTCTGGCTGCGCAGTTGCGCCGCGCATGCCGCCGGACGGCTACAGCTACGGGAGTTGGCCGGCCCTGTCGAAGCGGCGCTGGCGACCGACTATCTCCCCTTGCGGCAGTCGGCGGCGTGGGCGCTGAGCGTGCTGGCCCCCGAGCGTCTCGCCGCGCGCCGGGCTGAATTTGCCGGCGATCCGGACCCGCTGACGGCCCGGCCGGCAACAGACCCGCCCCATTCGCCTGCTGCCGGCCCGCAGTTCCCGGTCGAATAGTCTTAGGGCCTGACCTGAGCCGCGCGCAGGCGATCAAAAAGCCCCGCCAGGGTATCTTCCGTGTAGGGGTGGTGCCAATGCTCCAGGTAGACGGATTTGGGGATGATCACCAGTCGCAGGTCGCGGGTGGCGATTACCGAGGCGTTGCGCTCGGCCCCGCGAATGACGCCGGTCAGCCCCAGCGGCATCCAGGGCTGGACGGAAAAGGAGCGATAGCCGCCCAGGGGGACCACTTCCAAACCAGGCTCCAGCGGCAGGTAGACAAACTGGGCAGTTGCGCCGGCTTCGATGAGCGTTTGACCGGCGTTGAGGCGGCCCACCTTCACGTGCTTGAAGGCGCACGCCGGGTCCATCGGTTCGACTCGATGGCCGGCCCGGCCCATGTGCGCCAGCAGGTCGTCCCGTTGCCGCGCATCCCAATCAAAAGGCGCGGCCGCCAGGTAGAGACGGCGCTCGGCGGCGCCGGCCTGAGCGAGCGAGGGCACGATCAGCAGCCGGCCGGCCATCTCCGGCATCCACTCCGTGGCCTGCTCACACACGCGAGGGGCAAAATCCGGGTTGTCGTCGGTCTCTTCCAGCAGTATGCACATGGCGGCGGCCGGCTTCAGGCCGGGTTGAGGCCTTTCGTCCGGCGGCCGGACGAAGCTGTCTACAATATCGCGCGTCATCCCGGCAAGGACCAGGGCCGCGCATTCTACCGCGTACTCTGTCGCGCCGGGGTTGGAGAATCGTCCCCGATGAAAGGCGACGCGCAGGTCGCCGCCGGGTTCCAGCTCGCAGCCGGCGATATTGGCCTCACCCGCCCCCAGCCGGCTGAACATCTCGATCAAGAAAAGCTGCTCATCGCCCATGCGAAAGGCATAGACAGCGTTGGCTGTGGCCTGGTCAATGAGGATCTCATAATTGCCGGAGGTTTTCAGAACCGTGCCGCGTTGGCGCATCTCGTCGGCGCAGCGGAGGGCGCGGATCGTGTCCACCGCATCCTCTGTTAGCTCCCGCAGCGCCGGCGCGGTCGCAGTCAGCCAGAGAAAAGCTTCGCTGGCGACATCGGCATAGAAGCGAGCGCTGTCCGGCTCCGGGCTACCATCGGCCTCAGCCCTGGAAAGAGCCAACCCCTGTTTCGCGGCCTGTTGCACGGCATGCAGCCGGCCCAGGTCGGTCGAGATCGCGGCCACGGCCAGCGCGCGCAGAGCGGCGGGGTCGTTGAGGGCGGTGATGGGTGCCTTGCTCTTGCTGTGGCAGAAGGAAAGGGCCAGCAATTCGCGCAACACAGTGTCCGCCGGCTGAGTCAGCACGCCCTGCTCAGCCAGCGAAAGCAGGCGCGAAGCCGGCCCGCCGTTGGCTTCCGCCCAAATCGCCGCCATCACATCCGCCAGCTCCGGCGAGTAGACCGCCTGAGCCGCGGCCTCCGGGTGCATGGCGCGACCGAAGGCGGAGAAGTCACACATGCCAATGTCGTGCAGGCAGGCCAGCAGCACGCCGTAGCCCTGCATCCAGCGAAAGCGCTCCGGGCTGCGGGCAGGGATCAAGAGGCCGTGGCTCGTGTCCAGCACCGCCAACAGTTGCCCGGCGACGTCGCGCATATGCACCACGCCATGGTCGGAGAAGTAGCCGGGGTGGCGCTCGCCCAGCTCCAGAAAGGCCGGGTCGTCTATCAGCGCCTCAAAGCGCGCCTGTTCGTTGACCCGGGCGTAATAGCGCTGCTCAACGAGCGCGCGGATATGGGGCGGAGCAAACTGGTCTAGATTTGACATGGGCAGACTCTACATTCAGCGGGCGGAATGGGCAAGGATGAACGTCGCGCAGCCTTGGCCGGTCTGTAGCGCCCGGCTGCTTGCCGCGCCGCGCCCTTCAGCGCCATTTAGAGTAGGAACGTAGAGGGAATCCCACTCTATGAAACTTCGATTCATAGAGTGGGCCTGCTGCTTGTGACAACTGCGCCCGCTGTGCTATAGTGACCTTGCGCTTCGTGACAACTGGATAGAGATTTTCGCCGGCCGATTCAGCGCGTCTGCCGCTGAGTTGGGCCGGCCTCATGATAGGTGATTGAAAATGAAGAGAATTGCACTGCTGCTCCTGGTGACCCTGGCCCTCCTGCTGCTAGCGGCGTGCGGCGGCGAGGAAGCGGAGCCGACCGCTGCCCCGACCAGCCCGCCGCCGACCGAGGCCCCACCAACGGAACTGCCTCCCCCCGCCACCGCGGAAGCGACCGCCCCGGCCCAGACCACAGAGGAGGGATCATACGTAGACACATTGGCCCATGTGCCGGACCCCAAGCTGGTGAACATCCCCTGGGAATGGGTGCGCCGGGACCCGAACGGCAACGACATCGCCGAGATCACCGTCCCCAACCCGGAGAACTACACCCTCACCTTCAACGAGGACGGCACCTTCCTGGCCCGGCTGGACTGCAACACCGGTAGCGGCCGTTACGCCACCGACCAGCCCGGCAGCATCTTCATGGAGCTTGGCGCGACCACGTTCATGGCCTGCCCGGAAGGCTCGCTGGACGCGGATATGCAGCTTATGTTCGGCCCGGCGCAGAACTACCGCTTCGAGGACGACGACGCCACGCTGGCCTTCTCCTGGGTCGCCGGCGGGCCGGTGGATTACTATCGCAACCCGGCCGTTGCCGCCCCCGCCGCTGAGGATGAGAACACGCTCACCGGCGTCACCTGGCAATGGCAGTCGATCACTGACCCGAACGGCGAGACGACAGTGGATGAGCCTGGGCGCTACACCGTTTTCTTTAGTGAGGACGGCACGGCCAACATCAAGGCCGACTGCAACCAGGTAGTCGCCTCCTACACCACGGACGGCAGCAGCATCACCGTCACCCTGGGGCCGTCCACCCTGGTCGCCTGCCCGGAAGGGTCGCGGGATCAGCAGTTCCTCTTCGGCCTGGAGAACGCGGCCATCTACTTCTTCCTGGAGGATGAGCTGTACATTGATATGTTCGCCGACGCCGGCACGATGCGTTTCGCGGCGGAGAACACCGTTGACCTGCCCGAGCCGGAAAGCGGCGATCCCACCGGCACGGTGACCGCGCCGGACGGCGTCTTCCTGCGTACCGGCCCCGGCACGCAATACCCGGCGGTCGGCGCGGCTCCGCTCGGCGAGACGGGCACGATCATCGGCGTCAGCGCGGATGCTCAGTGGTGGGTGATTGAGACGCCCGACCTGAACAACGGGCAGGTATGGGTATCGGCCAACTTCGTGGATGCGACCGGCGCGGAGAATGTGCCGGTGGTCGCCGCTCCGCCCTTACCGGCCCCGGACGGACTGACCGGCGTCACCTGGCAATGGGTCTCGACGACCACCGCGGTGGAGCAGATCACGGTCAGCGACCCCACGCGCTACACCATCCTGTTCAACGCGGACGGCACGGCGGCGATTCAGGCGGACTGCAACCAAGTGACGGCCACTTATACTACCTCCGGCAGCAGCATCAGCATCACCCTGGGCGCGGCCACTCTCGCCGCCTGTCCGGAAGGCTCGCAGGACCAGTTGTTCACTACCTCGCTGGCGAACGCGGCCATTTACTTCTTCCTGGAAGGCGACCTGTACATGGACCTCTTCGCCGACTCCGGCACGATGCGGTTTAGCACCGGCGCGGTCTCCGGCGGCGGGGACACCACCGGCGGGGACACGACAGGAGGCGACCAGCCGCTGGACACCGACTCGCCCACCGGCGGCGCGGAAGGGACTACGCTGGTGCTGACCTCCTTCGGGCCGGCCGGCGCGGAGCAGGCCGTAATACCCGGCACGACCATCACCGCCGCCTTCTCGGAGGGACAGGTATCCGGTTCAGCCGGCTGCAACAGCTACTCCGCGCCGATTATCCCGGGCGACGGCTTCTTCACCATCGGCCTGCCGGCGGTGACCTTCTCCGTCTGCACCGAGCCGGAAGGCATCATGGACCAGGAGACGGCATACCTGGCGGCGCTGGTGGGAGTGAATGGCTATGAGTGGACATCGGAGATTGTGAATGGGGTGGAGCGGATCGTCTCGGGCCGGCTGCTCTATACGCTGGCCGATGGGACGAGCGGGGTGATGAACTTCGTGGCGCAGTAAATGTCTTGAGGCAGAATCCCGGAAACACGCAGTTTCCGGGATTCTGGACTTGCGGCCATGACAAGAACAACTCTTGCGTCACGTGGAAGACAACTGCCCTCCACATTCAGTAGTTCGGTTGTCGTACAATCCCCCATATCGGTGACAAGTCCTTTACGCCACTGTGCACGTGCCCCTGTTTATTGCGCTTGACGTTTAACGCGAGGCGTTATAGTATCCCGTCATGATCCGGAGCTTCAGGGACAAAGAAGCCGAGCGTATCTTCCGGCGCGAACGGTCCCGACGATTGCCGGCGGATATCCAGCAGGTTGCACTCAGGAAGCTCCGGATGATCAACCGGGCTACTTACTTGGCTGACCTGATGGTACCACCGGCAAATCGGCTGGAGAAGCTGCGAGGCGACCGTGAAGGCCAGTACAGTGTCCGGATCAATGATCAGTGGCGCATCTGCTTTGAGTGGGACGCCGGCGATGTTTATCAGGTTGAGATAGTTGATAATCATTAAGCGAGGCAGGCGATGACGGCAGAGAAGCTAAATCCCATCCATCCCGGCGAAGTCCTGCTGGAGGAATTCCTGCGGCCGATGGGCCTGAGCCAGAATCAACTTGCGCTGGCAATCCGGGTGCCGGCCCGGCGCATCAATGAGATTGTCCACGGCAAGCGGCGCATTACGGCCGACACCGCGCTGCGGTTGGCCCGCTATTTCGGCATGTCCGCCGAGTTCTGGTTGGGGCTGCAGATGGACTATGATCTGGACATTGCCAGGGATGAATTGGAGGCGCGGATCGTGCGGGAAGTCGCGTTGCCGCATTCAGCTTGACAGAATCCCGGAAACTTCTGAGTTTCCGGGATTCCTTTCTCACAGCAATAACGCCGCCGCAATCCCCACCACCAGTATGAGCAATAAACCCGGCCACATTACCCGCCGCAGGGCGATTGAGCCGGTAGCCAGCACGACCGCGCCTTTGACGACCGTGTTGGCCATCCCGGCCAGCACAATCGCCCGCGCCGCCACCACCTCGGCCACGTTGCCCCCCCGGCTCAGCTCCGCCATGGAGAGGGTGATCGCGTGCACGTCCGCCAGGCCGGAGATGATGCTGGAAGCGTAAATGCCGGCGTCCCCCAGATAGACCTGCGCGGCCCGGGCCACGACCAAAATCACGCCGTACAGCAAGCCGAAGGTGATCGCCGTGCGCAGCTCGAAGGGATTGTGAAGCTGCATTTCGCCTTCCCCGGCCCGCTGCGAGGCGAAATAGAGGATCACTGTATAGACCAGGGCCGCGACCAGGGCGGCGGCGATGGGGATGGCCAACACCGGCAGCAATGCCCGATTGACCGCCGCCACTTCAATCAAGATGCGGATAAACATCACGCTCCAGGCGATCATGATCGCCAGGGCAAACGGCGCGCCCAGCCCCGGATCGCGGTGGCTGCGCTCGGAGAAGCTGAGCGTGGTGGCCGTACTGGAGGCCAGCCCGCCGAGGAAGCCGGTCAGGCCCAGCCCCCGGCGCGTGCCCATGATTTTGAAAAGCACGTAGCCAAGAAAGCTGATGCCGGAGATGAGCACCACCATCAGCCAGACCTTGTATGGGTTGAGCACGTCAAACGGCGGCTGGTCGGAGATCGGCTCGTTGGGCAGCACCGGCAGGATGATGGCCGTAATCACAGCGAACTTCAGCGCGGCGACCATGTCCTCCTGGGTCAGCCGGGCGGCAAGCCCGCGCAGCTCCAGCTTCATGGTGAGCAGCACCGTGGTAGCTACCGCCAGTGCGACCGCGATCTCCAATTGATCCCAGTAGGCCAGCCCACCCATCAGCACGGTGAGCACCGCCGCTACCTCGGTGGTCATGCCGGCGTCCCCGCGCATCGAGGTGAACAGATAAGCGATGGCGATGATCGCGCCCAGGACCGCAATAATGCTTATATAGGCCCACTCGGAGCCGAGCAGGTCGGCGGCAAAGGCGGCCGTGCAGCCGGCCAGCCCGAAGAGCGAGAAGGTGCGCACGCCGGCGAATTGCTTGGCTGCCGGCTTGTTGCTCTCCTCGTATGAGCGCTCGCGTTGCAGGCCGATCAGGAAGCCAATCAGCAGCGCCACGCCGAAGCGAATGTAAAGCGCTGTCTCTACCTGGTCCATCTCTCGCTCGTCAGACAGAAGCTCGGGTTCTCCATGGCTCCGAACATCTGTCTGTGCGGTTATGTCACCCTATGGACAGTATACAGGAGCGGGCCGCCGGCGTCTACCTGCCGTGCGAGGGTCGGGGCGCTGCGGCGTGGCGGCAAGAGAGGAACACGGAGGGCCACAGAGGTGCACAGAGATACACAGAGAAAGATAGAGCCCCTTTCTCTGTGTATCTCGGCGTGAAACCGTGCCGGTTACCCACCCGCCTGGGCCGGCGACGGCCAATTGAGAACCAGCAACGCCCCAGCCACCAGCAGGTTGAACACCAGCGCGGAGATGACGGGCGAGCCGGCGGGGCGGACCCAGAAGAGCAGCAGCCCCAGGGTGGAAACGCCGGCCGAAACGAGGGCGACTGTCCGCCACCAATCCGTCTCCTGAAAGATGCCGAAGGCGACGGCCAGGAAGCCGATGATCGCCAACAGCCAGATCAGCGCGCCGGCTATTCTCGCCAATGGGCCGGCTCCAAATAGCCATGATTGGACGGACTGCCCCCAGTTTGCGGCGCCGAGCAGGGGAAGCAAGAACAGGACATGGCCGATGCCGTGCGCGGCGACTACGATGGCCAGCAGAATGCGTAACCAATTGGACATATCAATCTCCAGGTAGGGAAGTCTCCGGGAATCTACTGCCTGCGTGGGAGTTGTCGCTAATCAGATTCCCGGAAACGGGCTGCTCGGACAGGCTGCGGAAGAAGGCCGCCGCCAGCCAGAGCGCGAACCCGGCCAACACGATCCATGAGCCGACCATTCCGACATAGACGCCGATAGGGAATATGAAGCCGGCCAGCGCCTGAAAGATCGTTTGGGCGATGACCACCGCGCCGATCAGAGAGCACAGGATCAGCATCGGTACGGCCAGCAGGTAGCCGGCCGGCGCGCGCCGCAGCAGGTAAACGCCGGTGAGGATGGCGGTGGGGGCGATGATGGCCATATCGAGCGCGTGCGTGACCATCGTCGTGTAGGGGCCAAGCGACTCGCCGGGCGGCTGCCCTGCCAGTAAAGGCCCGATGATCTCGCTCAGCCAGATGAAGTAGACGCCCAGCCCGGCGACGAACATGAAGATCGCCGCTGCCCGCGCCGGAGTTCGCCTCGAGAAGCGCTCGCGCAGGGCAGGCGGGTCGACGGCGGTCAGCGCGTAGGCCAGGGCGAAGAAGGCCGCCGAAAAAAGGGCAACATAGGCCAGGAACAGGCTGTTGTAGGCCGCGCCCAGGGCCAGGGACGCGCCGTAATAGAGCAGGTAGCTGAGCGCCCCGGCCAGCAACAATCCTCCTCGTAGCGAGCCGCGCCGGTAGCGCAGGAAGGCATAGAGCATCAGGGGCAACGCGATCAGCAGCGTGACCGCGTCCGTACCGCGTTGAATGGGCGCTTTGAAAGCCGACTCGTTGGCATAGACGCCCACGCCGTCCATTTCCACCTGCCGGCCAAGCAGAGTGGTGAAGGTAAATGGCGCGCCGCCCTGCGTGAAGAGGCCTGACCCGGCGACGATCACAGTCAGGATCAGGATCAGCCCCACCAACCAGCTCAAAATCGCTCGTTGCTTCATCACGTTCATGGGTACATCTCCGCCGTCTAACACCTGCCAGGTTTTGGGCAACCCGGCAGGTCCGAGGTCTACCGGTAAGTCCCCGGCAAAACTGTGTCAATCATGATGCGGGTGAACTCCTCAAAGTGCTCGAAGGCGGGCGCGTGGGCGGAGTTCTCAAAGGTGAACAGTCGCTTGTTCGGCGCATCCACCTGCTCGAACCACTCCAGGGCCAGGTCCCGGCGGGCGGACAGCTCAGCGGCCCCGTCGAGGACGTAGAGGGGGGTCTCCAGGTGGGGAACATCCTGCCGGAAGTCAATGTCCTGCAATTGCGGATAGAGGATGGCGGCAGTGTCCAGGAAGCCGCGGAATACGTTCACCTTCTCCACGAAGTTGTACTCGCTGCCCAGCACGTTCCACGGCCCGAGGTTGGCGGCCCGGCCCTTCTCCAGGTAGGCGGCGGGCGGGTCGTACGGCCTGTACAGCTTTTCGTACTGTCCCATCACGAAGCCGTAGCCGTAGACATCCTCATAGGGTGGCTCGCCGAAGGCCAGCATCTGCTCCTTCAGGGCGTCGTCGCCGGTGCGTTCGGCCAGGTCGAGCACGTCGTAATACAGCCGGCGATCGGTCTCTGACTGGCTGACCATCTGCCCGCTGCCGATGATCGCATGATACAGGTCCGGCCGCTGCTGGGCGGCCAGCACTGCCAGGGTCGTACCCCAGGACTCGCCCAACAGGTAAATACTGTCCTCGTCGAAGCGCTCCGCGAGGTATTCGCTCACCTCGACGGCGTCGGAGATGTTTTGCTCCAGGGTCATGTTGTCGGTCGGGTCCAGAGCGGCGTAGGACTTGCCGGTGCCGCGCTGGTCCCAGCCGACGACAACGAACTCCCGCGACAGGTCATCAAACAGGACGCGCGGCCAGGGCAGGCTGCTCTGGCCGGGCCCGCCGCTGAGGTAGAGCAACACCGGCTTGTTCACATCATAACCGCGGATCATCAGGGCCTGTTCGCTGCCGCCGATTTCGACGGTGGTCAGCTCGGCGATGCTGCCGGCCAGCGTGTCGCCGTCCGCGTCCAGAATGGGCGGAGTACTGGCCGGCATAACGATCAGGATCGCCAGGGCGAGCAGCAGCAGGGCCAGCGTCAGGGTCAGCGCCCAGCCGGTGATGGTCCACACCGGGCCGTGCGCCGGCGCGACGGGTCTGTCCATCCGCCGGGCCACACGCACGCCCAGGTCTACGCCGAGCAGCATCGGCAACAGCCCCACCAGCCCATGAAAGCCCCGGCCGAGGATGAAAGCCAGGATGCCGAAGGTGTTGTCCAGACGGATCGCGTCCACCGTTGGCCCAACCGCATCCAGCCGGGCGATCTCCACGGCGGCGATATAGGCCAGCGCGGCAAGGACGACCGACCATCGGCTGCGGGTGAGCACGCCGGCCAACAGCCCGACGATTAGCCCGACAAACATCACTACCAGCGCCTGTCCGGCGGTGGCCGGGCCGCGGGGCATGGTCCAGCCGGTGATCAGCCCGACCAGGGCGGCCACGCCGGCGGTCACAGCCAGCCCGATCCACCGCTTTTGCCACAACAGGGCCAACGGCTTCTGCGCCGCGGCTGCGGCGGGGACGTTTTCGTTCATGACAAGATCACTCATTGTTGCTCCTTTCATCATAGCCGCTCTGCGCGAAGATTCCCGGAAACTGCCAGTTTCCGGGAATCCTCTCCTACGGGCCGCGGGCGCGGATGTAATCGCGCACGTCCACGTTGTAGACCACTTCCTCGGCGGTGAAGGTGGCCCAGGGTTTATCCATATCGGTCCACAGGGCTTCGCCGGTCGCCTCCAGCGTTGCGCCGCCGGCTGCTATGCTCTCGCCGGGTAACGTGATCGCCTGCCAGCGGATCAGGTTGCCGGCCTCATCGCGGAAGCGCATCGTCTCCATCCGCTGCAGCCGGCCGCTCTCCGCATCGAAATAGGCGGTGAACTCCTGCTCCTCGTCCCCGAAGGGCACAATCATGCGGGCAGTGCTATCGTCCACCGCTTCCCAGCGCACGCGCGGGTCGGTGAGCCAGATCGCCGGCAACAGGGCGGCCTCGGCCCACATCCCCTGGTTGGCGGCGGCGTCCGTTTTCGGCCCCTCGGCCACGCCGATGACGGGGATCTCCATCCGGCCGTGGCCGTCCAGGTAGCGCTCGTCAACTTTCATGATCGGCAAGCCCCAGAAGGTGGTCTCGATGTAGTGCCGGTAACCCTGCCCGGCCTCATAGATGAACCTGTAACGAGAAGGCATTCCGAAGCCGAACGGCCGCAGCCAGGCCCGGCCGGTAACCACCGCCGTGTGGATCACCGGTATCTCGTCCCCATACAGCCCGCGAAAGAAGCGCTCGACCGGGGCCGGCAGCCCTTCCGGGATGGGAACGGTCTCCAGCGCCGGCGTTTGCTCGGGGTAAGCAGCGAACTGACGCGGCCGGACCTTCAGCCCCAGCCAGGCCAGGGCGACCAGCGCGCCCAGGCCGATGAGGATGCCAAGAGCGACGCGCGCCGGCGCGCCCATTACTTGTCGCCCTCGCTGATCACGTCGCCGCTACTGTTCAAGTCCTCGCTGACCTGCGGCGAGCCGTAATAGTGGACGTCGCCGGAGCTGGAGAGCTCGGCGTTCAGCGTGTCGGTCACCCAGACAGTGGCGCTGCCGCTGCTGGTGAGATCGATCTCAGCGCTCTCGCTCTGCAGGTCTTCGGCCTCGTAATCGCCGGAGCTGCTGATCGTGACCTCCTGCCGGGCGACCTGCCCGTCCTGAATCTCGATGGTGCCGCTGCTGCTGATCTCTACGCGCAGGGTTTCCGCGGTCAGCCCGGCAATCAGCATGTCGCCGGAGCTGCTGGAGTGGGCGGTGAAGGAGTCGCTTACCAGGGCCGGGGCGGTGATATCGCCGCTGCTGGTGATGGACAGCCGATCCAGGCCGGGGACGGTTAGCGTGTAGCGCACCGGCTCAGTCGGGCTGAGCGTGACGCCGTTCTCCGTGCGGATTACTAACTCGCCACCGCGCACTTCAGTGATCAAGTGTTCCTGCAGGTTGGCCTGGGCCTCAACGGTCAAAGACTCCTGATCGCCCAGTTCAATGGTCAAATCGCCGAGAGTGGCCAGGGTTACCTCGCGGATACCCTCCACCGGCCGCTCCTCGCTCACCACGTCTCCAGTGCCGCGAATTGCTTCCATGTCCAACAGCTCACAACCGCTGAGCAGCAGGAGGCTGACTAGGGCCAGTATTATCAGGTGTTTCATTGGTTTCTCTCCTCTATGTCTCAGTTGACTGTCACTTTCTGAAGTGACAGTCAACTTGACTCTCATGCTAACTCTCTGCGCGGTCCCGCAGGGTGCGCAGCATCTTCTGCTCCATCAAGAACTGGATGAAGTAGGTCAGCTTGATGGGCAGCTCCGGCTCAATGGCCATATTGGAACGCAGCAGCAGGCGGGTTGATCCGTCCGGCTGCGGAACCAGCACAAACTGCCATGAATCAATGCAGGCATCCTCCGGCTTGCCCTCCATGCCGAAGCAGAGCAGGACCGCTTCGTCCTCAATCAGCTCCTTCACATACAGGCCGGGGCCGGGGTTGAGCACGTAGTCGGCCGGGGTGAAGCGCCAGAAGTCGCCCACCTGCGCGTTCTGGTACTCGGGCACGATTTCGTCTACGGTGTGCACATTGAGGCCGATGAGGTTCTCTATCCAGTCATAGCTGTACATGCCGCCGCGATCGACCCCGATCTGCAGCAGCCAGGGGTAGATGTCGGCCGGCGACGCCTGCACGCTGATCCCCTTGGTCGTCTGCAGATTGGCGTCCGCCACCAGGTGATCGCCGGGCAGCGCCGCGCCTATCTCCTCGTCGGTAGCGCCCCAGGTCTGCATCCAGGGCCAGACCAGGTAGAGGTGGGCGAGGTAGGCCACAAATGCGATCAGCCCCAGGATGAGCAGCGCGTACCCGACGACGCGCAGGCTCCGGCTGCGACGGTCAGTTGCGGCAGGCAAGGGTAAAGAATGGGTAGTCATAATTCAACTCCTCAACTTCACGAATAGAAGTGACAGTCACTTCCGAAAGTGACTGTCACTTATGGGATTAAACGATGAACAGCCAGACGGCGTAGGGGACGAGGGCCAGGATCGCCAGGACCGGCCGGTAGCGCCGCTCCGGGTTCCGGCTGTCCCAGCGAAACAGGTACCGGGCCAGCGCGAAGGCCAGCAACCCGCCCACAAACAGCGTCGCCAGCGATCCCCAGGCGCTGAAATCCGCCACGCCGCCCATCGCCAGCCCGTTGAAGGCGTTCATCGCGTGGGTGGCAGGTAGCAGCAGGGCGACCTTCGCCGCGGCCGGCGGCAGCATGGAATACGGCAACATGATCCCGCCCAGAATCATCGAGGGCAGGAAGATCACTTGCGAATAGAGCACGGTTAGCCGCGAATTGGGCGAGATGACGCCGATCAAGATGCCCAGCCCGGCCACAGCCAGCGCCGTGCACAGCACGATGAGCGCGAACACGGGCAGGTTTTCCGGCGGCGGCGCATCGAAAAATAGCGGGGCGGTGACGGTGATGATCAGGGCCACTACAATGATATGCAGGGTGGTGGATAGCCCCGGAACGGCCAGGATGTTCAGCGCCGGGATGCCGTTAATCTTGAAGCTGCGGAAGATGCCGGCTTCCCGCGCCTGCACCAGCGGGTCCGGCACGCCCAACAGGGCCGCCGCCAGGATGCCGAAGATGATCATGGAGGGGATGATGGTGTCCTGAAAGAGCGGGTTGATGCCAGGCATGATCAGGCTCATCATCAGATATAGCCCCAGCGGAAAGAGATAATTCATCAGCAACAGGTTCTTGTTGCGGATGCCGGTGCGGAACTCAAAGGCGAAATGGCTGGCAAAGGCGCTCATCGCGGTTCTCCGTTGGTCAATTCCAGGAAGCGATCTTCCAGGGACGGGCGTTCGACGCGCAGGTCGAGCAGCTCGTCATGTTCAGCCTCGATTGTGTTAATCAGCGCGCCGACGGTCTTGCCGATGTCAGTGCTGAAATAGACGGCGTACTGCTCTTTCACCTGCTTCTGGCTGACGGCGGGGAAGTGGCGCTCGTTGCCCAACAAGAAGGCGGAGCGGGTGCTGACGGAAACCTTGGTCAGGCCGGCTCCGGTAGCCGTGATCGCCAGCGGAGTGTCCACCTTCACCAGTTTGCCTTGTAGCAGGATGGCCACCCGGTCGGACAATTCCTCCGCTTCGGCCATATCGTGCGTGGCCAGGATGATGGTCACGCCCCGGCCTTTCAACTCGCGCATCAGGGCGTGCAACTCCACGCGGGAGGCGACGTCCAGCCCGGCGGTCGGCTCATCCAGGAAGACGACCGGCGGCTCGTGCGCCACCGCCAGAGCCAGGGCCAGCCGGCGCTGTTGGCCGGTGGAGAGGGTCTGGTATTCGGTGCGCCGCTTATCCTTCATCCCCAGCCGGTCCAGCAGGTCGAAGCGAGGGGCGACGCCGTGATAGGCGCAAAAGAGCTTCATCGCTTCGTCGGCGGTGATGCTGGGCGGTAGACCGCCGGATTGCAGCTGCACGCCGATGACGTTGCGCAGCCGGCCCGGCTCGCTGGTGGGGTCCACGCCGGCGACGCGCAAAGCCCCGCCGTCCGGCGCACGCAGCCCCTCCAGGCTCTCCAGGGTAGTGGTCTTGCCGGCCCCGTTCGGCCCCAGCAGGCCGAAGATCTCGCCGCGATAGACGCTGAACGAAATGTCGTCCACGGCGGTAAAGTCGCCGTACTTCTTGCGGAAGTTCTGCACTTCAAGCATTGCTTCGGGCATGATGATGAATCCTCCAAGGATCGGTCCAATCTCTGAGTTTGGACCAATCTACGCCAGACGTGCTCCGGCCGGCTCAATCAACCGGCGGCGGCTCAAGGCCGATCTCATCCAGATAAATCGCCCCGGCCTCGCTGCCGTCAAAGAGAAATCGTATCGTTTCTAACTGTTCCGGCTGGAAGGCCGGATTCGCCGCCTGGAACAAATCCAACGGCAGGGTGTACGTTTGCAGGACAATTTCCTCCGGACTCATCTCATCCGGAAAACCGTTCAAGCCGTACAGCCAGTCGGCTTTTACCAGCCGGGCGGGCAGGGTCGGCATGAGGGGAGCAAACTCGCTCAGCGGAAGGGTCGCCGTCTCTCCGCCGGCCGTCTGCAACTCAATCCATACCTCGCCAGGTAGCGCTTCACCGGGCGCGCCGGCCAGCGCAAACGACAGGGCGTGCGCCGGGGTCAGTCCCCAAGCGGCGACCGCTTCCTCCGGCAAGGTGATATCATAGGCTGGCTGCGAGCCGGCGTTCCATGACAGGCGCAGCGCCCGGTTGCCCTGTTCCATCTCGCCGTCGCGCAGCAGGAGGTTCTCCACCGCGGCAGATGTCGCGTCCAGTGCCGTTGCCGTCGCCCCGGCGACTTCGGTGACCGCCAGGTCCACCCGGCCGCTGTTGGTGTCCAGCCGGATAAACGGCTCATCTTGGTATTGGGTGACCACGATCCCGGCCGGCAACCATTCCGCCGTCGCCCCGGCGTTGCGGAAGACATCCCGATAGGCTTCCTCATCGCGCAGGGAGGCGTTCAGGAAGCTGGTGATGAGCGCTTTGGCGGCCTGTTGCTGGTCGCTCTCAGTCAGCAGCGGCTGGCGGTTAAGCAGCCAGGAATTGAACAGCCCGCGATCGCTGTCGCCCCAAACGCTGTTGAACTGCCCGTGATTGCCCTGGTAGACGTAGGCCAGGGCCTTGAAGCCGTCGGGGTTGTTGTTCAGGCGGACACGGTTGTACTGCTGCATGCCGTAGGTCTGGAAGGTATCGCCGTCGTGGCCGCCGGAGAGCAACAGATAGTCCGCTCCGCTGACCGTCGGTTCGCGCCCGCCCGGCCCGGCGTAGTTATCCGACGGGGAGATGGCGACCACACCCTCAATGCCGAAGCCGAAGTCGCTGGTCTTGGAGACGCCGGTGATCGGATCCATGGTGTGCTCGTTCAGGTATTCCGCCCAGGCCGCCGCTTCGCCGCCCCGCGAATGACCGATGAGGGCCACGCTGTTCAGGTCCACCTTGCCGGCAAAGGGGCTGTCCGGCGTCTCGTTCCAGGTCCGCCACTGGCGCAAATGTTGCAGCAACAGCCAGGCGCGCAGGGGCATCTCGCCAAACTCGCCGTCAAAGAAGGCCAGCCCGTTGAGGAAGTTCTCGTCCACGGAGGCGGCAATGTAGCCCTGGCCGGCCAAATGCTCGCCCAAATAGGCGTAGCCGGGGTCGGAATAGTCGCTCATGGCGTGGTTGCCGTGGACGATGAGGATTAGCGGAAACGGACCCTCGCCCTCCGGATACCAGACCATGCCGTTCAGCGGCAGTTGGCTGAAATCAAAGCCCCAATACCACTTCAGGTAGGCGTCCACCATTCCCGAGTAGCTGAAGATTTGTGAACCGTCCACGGTCGGCGTGGTCAACCCGGCCTCCGCGCCGTATTCCGGCCGGCGACGACTCTCGCCGCTGCCATAAGTCAGGCTCTGCACCGGGTATGGGCCGGGCAGGCCGGGGTCCTGCAAGTCAAGCGTCGCCGCCTCCACGACCGCCGGGGTTGCCGGCAGGTAGTTGTCAAAGCCGGGGTCCACCAGCCAGCCGGCGAAGACCAGGATAAGTAGGATGGGCAGCCCGACGAGGGCCACCTGCGCCGGTAGGCCGCGGCCCGGCATGCGAGCTAGGGCAATCAACATCACGCTCAGCCCGGCAAGCACGATGGCGATCTCGCCGGCCACCGGCAGGGTGATCTTACCGAAGAAGCTGTCCGGCCAGAGGATGTCGCCGGCGATGAAGATGAAGGCGGCGGCGATCCGGCCGACGGGCGTGGCCGGGACTCTCTCGAGTACTCGCACGCCCTGCGCGAAATGCAGCCGGCCGAAGATGAAGCGCAACGCCTTCCAAAGCAAGATGGCGATGCCCTCGCCGGCGGAGACAAAGGCGAAGCCCAGGAAGGCCATCAACGCAATGCCGAATACGCGCGGCACGCCCAGATAGACCTCCAGCCCCATCAGCGCTGTGACGATCATCGCCGCCCAGAGCACGCCGGACCCGAAGGCGTTCAGGGCAACCCGCCAGGCCGCGGAACGGGTCGGGACGGCTTCCGCCGGGGCAAGGTGAGGGGATAAGGTTATGGATGGTGTAGTCATTTCGATGAGTCTCTCTGATAAGTTATCCGGGAAAACGGACGATATGACGCTGCCACAGATTCCTTCCGGACGATTGCGTCCGAGCGTGTTCCCGGAGTCGGGATATATGCCGGCAGAATAGCAGCATAGAGCAGGGCATGTCCTCTAACTTAAGTTACATCCCCGGAAAGCATAACCACAGGCGTATCCAAAGTTAGAGGATGAGCGGGCCGGCGATGTGGCACACTAAGAT
>CAZIKT010000012.1:20688-32593 GCA_964539885.1 uncultured Ardenticatenaceae bacterium
ACAGGCGTATCCAAAGTTAGAGGATGAGCGGGCCGGCGATGTGGCACACTAAGATGGGCCGTGACCGGCCGCGAATGATTTTTTTGCGCAACGTAGTCGAGGTTGAAGCGGGGGCCTGAGGAGATAGTTCGATGAAAAAATACGCTTTGCTGCTGGCCTCAGTATCGGCGCAACTGGCCGGTATGCACTTTCACCGGGTTCGTTCGGCCGCCGGCATCGTCCTGTGTGTGCCGAAATTGCTGGTCAGCGCGCTTTCGCCCTTCGTGGCGCTGATGGGCCTGCTGGCGGCGGTGCTCGGGCTGCTGACGCGCGCGCCGTTTGCGATTGGGGCCGGCCTGTTCGGATTCGTCGTCTCCGGCCGCTACGTGTGGCGGGTGGTTAGCGCGGCAGGCGATTTCGATGCCGCCTTCGGCCCGGATAGTCTGGCGCGGATCACGCCTGCCCAAAAGGAGCGGATGCTGCGCCGGCGCTGGTCGTTGCGACCGGCCAAGCCGCCGGAGCCGCGCTCTGAACAGAATGTGCCCTTGTGGACGATTTCCGGCAGCGACCGGCAGCTGTTGTGCGACATCTGGCAGCCGCCGGCCGCCGTCCCGCCCTCTGGGTTGGCCTTTGTCTACCTGCACGGCAGCGGCTGGCATTTCCTGGACAAAGACTTCGCCACCCGACCGATGTTCCGGCAGTTGGCGGGGCAGGGGCACGTGATCATGGACGTTGCCTACCGCATGTGCCCGGAGGCTGACTGGCGCGGCATTCAGGGAGACGCCAAGCGGGCGGTGGCCTGGATGAAGGCTAACGCCGGCCGCTACGGCGTGGACCCGCGCAAGATAGTCATCGCCGGTGGATCGGCGGGCGGTCACCTGGCCCTGTTGACGGCTTACACAGCGACCGATTCGGCGCTGCGGCCGGAGGATGTGGGCGACGCCGATCTATCTGTTTGCGGGGTGATCTCCTGGTACGGCCCGTCGGACATGCGGGTTTACGATGAGTTCGCCGGCCCGAAGTTCAGCACGATGGTCGGCGAGGCCAAGACGTCGGACCGGGTCAGCGAGTTTATGAGCAAGACGATGGGCATTGACACCACGCCGCCGGCCTCATTCAAGCCGGGGCTGTCGGTGCAGGAAAACATGATGCGCGGCCTGTTCGGCGGCACGGTTAGCGAGGTCCCCGAGGAGTACCGGCTGGCCTCGCCGATCACGCACGTCGGACCGCATTGCCCGCCGACCTTGCTGTTGCAGGGCGAGCATGATTTCGTAGTCAATGCGGAGGCGGTGACTTTGCTGGCGCAAAAGCTGCGCGCGGCCGGCGCGCCGGTGGTGCATGTGCAATACCCGCAGACCGAGCACGCCTTTGACCTGATTCTGCCGCAAATATCGCCGCCGGCGCAGGCCGCTCTCTACGAGACGGAGCGCTTCCTGGCGATATTGGGGACGATGCCGCTGCCGGCGGAAGTCAACATCCCGGCTGCGCCGGCTGAATCCGGCGCCCTGATGGGAGTCTAGAATGAAAACGCGGCATCTTCTGCTACTCATCTTGCTGCTGGCGCTGCTTGCCACAACTGTATCCGCCGGCCCGCCTGCCGACACAGCACCGCCGGATTACGCGGAGATTGACGATTTCATCCTGTCCGAGATGGCGCGGGCCGGCATCCCCGGCCTCTCGCTGGCCATCGTACAGGGCGATGAGATGATCTATCTGCAAGGCTATGGCCGCGCCGACAACGCCGGCCGCGAGGTCACCGCCCAGACGCCCTTTAACATCGGCTCCATCAGCAAGACGTTGACCGCGCTGGCGATCCAGCAACTCGCCTCGCAAGGATTGATTGACCGGCGCGCGCCGGTGCAACGCTACCTGCCGGACTTCACCCTGGCCGATCCCGAGGCCGCCGCGCGGATCACGGTGCAGCATTTGTTGGACCATACCAGCGGTATCCCCAAGTCGGCCGGCGAACAGGCTTACCAGCTTGATCCACGATACAGCACCGCCGAGCTGGTCGAGATGTCTGCCGGCGTCGCTCCCAACCGGCCGGTGGGCGCGTCCCACGAATACTCAAACGTGAATTACCTGCTGCTGGGCCAGATCGTGGAAGCAGTCAGCGGAAAGAGCTACACGGAGTACGTGCGCGACCACATCTTGCAGCCGCTGGAAATGACGCGCACCGTATTCTCAGAGCAGGAGGCGGCTGGGCTGGCAAGCGGCTACCGTACCAATTATGGCTTGCGCGTGCCGGCCGCAATTCCCATCCCGACCGGCATGATCCCCTCCGGCTACGCCATCTCCACGGCCGAAGACCTGTCTCATTACCTGGCAGCATACCTGAACAATGGCCGCTTCGGCGATGCGACGGTGCTGGAAGCGACCGGCCCGCTGGACGTGTACTGGAACCGGCTTCCCGGCTCGGCTGCCGGCTTGGAGACTGGCCAGAGCGGTGGCACGCTGAACTTCAACGGCGACATCTTTATGCTGCCTGGGCAGGAAGTTGGCGTGGCGGTGTTGACCAACAGCCGCAACCTGTGGGATGACGTGCTGCCGGTGACCACCGCCGCCACGATTGCCCGGGGGGTGGCTTACCGCGTCGCCGGCCTTCCCACGCCCGCCGCGCCGCCACTAAGCCTGTGGCAATCTTATCTGTTGCTTGATTTGTTGGCGTTGCTGGTGCTTGGTTGGGCGCTATTCCGGTTGTGGCGCTCATACTACTCCTGGCATGAGACAGATCCCCCGCGCGGGTTGGCGATCATATCGGTACTGGCCGACCTCGGCGTGGGCCTGGCGCTGCTCGTCGGGATCCCCTACCTCGCCGCCCAACGCTGGGGCTACATCCTGCGCACGCAGACAGACCTGGCCGGTCTGGTGTTCATCGCAGCCCTCATCCTGATCGCTGCCGGACTGATCCGGCTGGTTCGGCTGTTCACCCGCCGCCGGCAAAGGGAAGAAGCGGCCGGCCCCGCTGTGGCCGTATCTACCAAGTAGGAGGAAAGCGGACACCCCGCACAAGATGGTCATCTCTACTTCCGTACAACAGAATCGCTGGCCCTGGCTGATGCTGCCGGCGCGCACATTGCTCTTCGCTTTCTGGCAACTGGCCATTGCCATTATCCTGGTGTTCATGGGTTCGGCGGACGCCGCGCGAGCGTCGGCGGCGTGGTGGCCCTTGACCGCCTCATTGGCCGGGCTGGTCTGCCTGTGGCTGCTGATCGTGCTTTACCGGCAGGAAGGGGCGCGCTATTGGGACATCTTCCGCATCCAGCGCAAGACACTCAAGTCTGACCTGCTGATATTCGCCGGTGTGCTGATCTTGCTCGGCCCGATCGCCTTCCTGCCCAACTTGCTGCTGGGGAACGCGCTCTTCGGGGCGCAGCAGGAAGCGCTGGACATGTTCGTTCAGCCGCTGCCGCTTTGGGGTTTCCTCGCCGCCGTCATCCTGTTTCCGATCACGATTGCGCTGACGGAATTGCCCACCTATTTCGCATATTGTATGCCCCGGCTGGAGGAGCAGATAGGTGGTCGTTGGCCGGCGGTGTTGCTGGCCTCGCTCTTCCTGGCTATCCAGCACACCACACTGCCGCTGATCCTGGACGGGCGCTTCATCGCCTGGCGGTTGCTGATGTTCGTGCCGCTGGCGCTGTTTGTGGGTGTCTTGCTCCGCTGGCGACCGCAGCTGTTGCCTTACATGGTGCTGGTGCACGGGCTGATGGATATGAGCATGGGACTGATGATCCCGATTGCCGGGTAGCTGGGAAGGGCCGGCTGCGCCATGAGTGAGAAGAGACGCAACCCGTTCAAGCTGAAGGAGTTCCGCGGGGTGGACCCCACGCACGTGGCCCGGCTGGAGGCGCGCGGCATCAAGAACGCGGAGCAGATGCTGGCTGCCGGCGGCACCGCAGCGCAACGAACCGTGCTGGCTGCCGAGGCGGGCATCCCCGAGCCGGCCATCCTGGAGCTGGCGAAGTTGTCCGACCTGGCCCGTTTGCCGGGGGTGAAGGGCATCCGCGCCCGCCTGTATTACGACGCCGGCGTGGACAGCGTGGCGAAGTTGGCCGTGTGGGAGCCGGAAGCGCTGCGGTTGATGGTCGCGGAGTACGTGGAGCGCACCGCCTTTGAGGGCATACCGCCGTTGCCGAAGGAAGTCAGCTCCACAATAAGCAACGCCCGGAACTTGCCCCGCATCCTGGAGGAATGAGCCGATGAGCGTTCATCTACAGGAGCTATTGGCCCGCCCGGAGTTCCCCCGCGCCGGCAAGTACGACGCGCGCTGGATCATTGACAACCAGATGGGGCTGAACCCGCTCTGGCTGACGGAATGGCTGTGCGAGCGGATGACGCTGAAGCCGGGTATGCGCGTGTTGGACCTGGGTTGCGGCCGGGCGCTGAGCAGCATCTTCCTGGCGCGGGAGCTCGGCGTGCAGGTCTGGGCGACGGACCTGTGGTTCCTGGCGACGGACAACCTGGGGCGCATTGAGGCCGCCGGACTCTCCGACCAGGTCTTCCCCCTTCACGCCGACGCCCGCGACCTGCCCTTCGCGGGCGGCTTCTTCGACGCCATCGTCTGCATTGATGCCTACATCTACTTCGGGACGGACGACCTGTACCTGGATTACGTGCACCGCTTTGTGCGGCCGGGTGGGGAAATCGGCATTGTCGTTCCCGGCTTCATGCGGGCGGTTGACGGCCCGTTGCCGGGTCACCTAGGCCCCTTCTGGGCGCAGGAATGTTGGACGTGGCACACGGTCGAATGGTGGCGCCGGCTGTGGCAACGCACGGGGCTGGTGGAAGTCGAGACAGCCGACGTACTGCCGGAGGGCTGGCGCATCTGGCGGCAATGGAAGCTGGCCCGGCGGGCGGCCGGCGACGACAGCCCCGGCCTAGCGAGCGACATTCAGGTGATTGATGCTGACCAGGGGCGGTATATGGGGTGGGTGCGGATGGTGGGCCGGCGCAGTCCGTAGGGGCACGGTGCACCGTGCCCCACGGACTATGATCGAATAGCGGTGCGACAGATCAGTCGGTGGGGGGAAGATTTTCCTGGAGCGACTCTATAACGACCGTCAATGCGCTTCGGAATATGTCGGGTCTCATGATGGCCACGCGCTTGACGATGAGGCCCACGTTGGTGGTGAACAACTTCATGGGCCGAACATAACTGATCGTGTTCAGGAAGCCCCTGCTTAAGTCAGCACTGGATAAGCGAATGGCGTCCGGATCGGTATACGACTTACTGGTGATCTGACACAGCAGCCAGTCATCGTGTCCGGTTTCGGCGAGCACCAAAGCCGGACGGAGCCTTGCGCCGGATAAATCTGAAAACGGAAATGGGACTATAACGATGGAAGCTGGGCCAAGTGTGACCACGCCTCGTCTTCCTCGGGCGAATCCCAGTCAAGCGCCAGACTGGCTTCGCTGAGCAGCGCCCCATCTATGGCATCTTCGGACGGCTCCTCGTCCAGAATAGTGATAATCACCCGGCGTGATCTTGGCAGACTGAAATTACCCAAGATGATCAGCCTGCCGTCCTGGTCAATCATCCCTTCAACGGCCTGTAGCATAGCTCACTCTCCTTCGCACACACATAGTATACATCTTCATAGGCAAAGGTAAATTGCTGCGGCGCATGCGTTCGTAGCACCGGCAACCCTGCCGGGGGACCGTTGCCCATCCTCAACATCGCTGGAGGTCACCCTCGCTTGCCGGCAAGGATGCCGGGCCTACAGGCTCCGGCTGAAATTCCCTCGAGTAACGGCGTATCCTGCCCTTTCCGCTAAACCGGTATTCTAGTCACGGCTGAGGTGTGACATTCGGCACTACCCAGCGCGGCTGATTTTCGCGTATTGTATGGGGTGGCGGCAGAAGCCCCATTTACTTTCAGGGACTATGACGAAGAGATCGGCAGACACGGAACGACCGTTGACTATTTCGCCTGTGCCCCCGGACGTGGCCCAGGTGATGGAAAGCCCGCTGCTGCGCACCAAACTGCACATCCCTCGCCTAGGCTCCACCCTGCTCCCCCGCCCCCGGCTGACCGACCGGCTGGCCTTGCAGCCCAACGGCTACCTGACCCTGGTCACCGCCCCAGCCGGCTACGGAAAGACCACGCTGGTTGTCGACTGGGTGCGGCAACATGGACAGCCGGTGGCCTGGCTGACGCTTGACGAGCAGGACAACGACCCCATCATCTTCTGGCGTTACCTGATGGCTGCCCTGCGGGGGGTTGACAACCGCCTCGGCATGCGCTCGCAGACCGCGCTGAACGCCCCCGGCCCACAGGCGGCGGAGACGGCCATCGTGCTGCTGATCAACGACATCGTGGCCCACATCGCGCCGGAGACGCCGCTGACCCTGGTGCTGGACGACTTTCACTGGATCCACAGCGCCGCCATATTTCAGAACCTAAACTTCCTGGTGCAACACCAGCCCCCACAGTTGCACCTGATCTTGCTCACCCGCGCCGACCCGCCGCTATCCCTGGCCCGGCTGCGGGTGGAGGGCCGGCTGCTGGAGTTGCGCGCCGCCGACCTGCGCCTGACCGCGGCTGAGATTGACAGCTTGCTCAACGACGTGCTGGCCCTGAACGTTACCGCCGAGACCATTGGCCGACTGGCGGACGAGACCGAAGGCTGGATAGCCGGCCTGCAGTTGGTCGCCCTGACCATGCGCCGCGGCGGCGCTCCCGACTCGCTGCACGCGTCCGCCGGCGCGCGCCGGCACATCTTCGCCTACTTGATGGAGGAAGTGTTGCGTCGCCAGCCGGAGGAGGTGCGATCCTTCTTGCAGCAGACCGCGGTCCTGCGCCAGCTCTGCGGCCCGCTCTGCGCGGCGGTGACCGGCGATGACCAAGCGGAGCACCTGTTGCACCAGTTGGCGGCCGACGAGCTATTCGTTACCCCTTTAGACGATCAGGGCCAATGGTATCGCTACCATCCCCTCTTCGCGGAGATGCTGCGCGCCGGGCTGGATGAGGTCGCGCAAAGAGAATGCCATCGCCGGGCGGCCCGCTGGTACGCCGGGCAACAGCTTCTACAGGACGCCATGCGCAACGCCCAATCTGCCCAGGATTTCGATTTCATGGCGCAGCTCCTGACCGAGACGTACAAGCACTTCCTGGCGCATGGGCTGCTGGTCTCGCTGAAGAAGTGGCTGACCGCTCTGCCGGCTGAATATCTGACGCCCCGCCTGCGCCTGGCCTGCGCCTGGTGCCGGGTCTACGAGAGCAACGAGGCCGAGCTGCAGGAGATCGTCGCCGAGATTGAGTCCCGATTGCCGGAAATGGATGACGCCTTTCAGGGCGAAATCATGGCGGTGCAGGCCGTCTATGCCTCGCTCTACGGCCGGCTGGACAAAGCGATTGAGCTGGCCACGCTGGCCATCCCACTTATTGACCCGCAGGATCAGATTAGCCTGGCGGCCGCCTATCAGGCGCTGGGCAACGCTTACCGCTATCAGGGCGAGTTGGATGCCGCGGTGGCCGCTTATTCGATGGCGATGCAGAAGTTTGAGGAAATGGGCGCGGTCTTCATGAGCCAGTTGCCGCTCTATCGCATGGCCCACGTGCGCATCATGCAAGGGCGATTGCGGGAGGCGTTGCGCACCTATCAACTGGCCCAAAGCCGGGCGCAGGCAGCCGGACATGAGCCGCTAATCGCCATTGGCGAGCTCTTCGGCCACCTGAGTAGCCTGTACCGCGAGTGGAATGAGCTGGAGCAGGCGGAATCATACGCGCAGCAGGAAGTCGAGCTGGCCCGTGCCGGCCAGATGTTCTGGCCGCTGGTAGACGGCTATTTGAAATTGGCCTCCGTGCAGGCGGCCCGCGGGGCGGTGAACGAGGCCCGCGAGGCGATGGCCCTGGCAAACGAAGCGGGCCTGCATTTGAAATCGCGGCAGGTGACGGCTCGCATCGCCCTGCACCAGGCCCGGCATGAGCTGGAGTGGGGTAACTTGCCGGCGGCGGCAAGTTGGGGAGACGAGTACAGGCGCGGCCGGGAAGCCGGCCAAGAGCCGTTTACGCCGCTGATGGACCTCTCCGCTGAGGTGTTGCTGGCCCGCATCCGGCTGGTCCAGGGAAACACAGAGGAGGCCCACGAGCTGCTGCAGGATGTACAGCGCCAGGCCGAAGCCACCGGTCGCGTCCGGCTGGTCGTGGAGGCGAGCATTTTGCTGGCCCTGGCCCAGTCCAAACTCAAACGGACGGGAGCGGCCCAGAAGACCATCATCCGCGCCCTCTCGTTGGCCCAGCCGGAGGGCTACATGCGGGTGTTCATTGAGAACGAGCCGGCCTTGGCCACCTTGCTCGCCCAGGTGCGCCATCTATTCCCAGATTACGTCGCCAAGCTGCTGAACGCCATGACCGTCGAGGCCGGCCGGCCGGGAGAGCCGCCCCTGGACGCGCTGACCGATCGCGAGCGGGAGATCCTCAGCCTGATCGCCCACGGACAATCCAACCAGCAGATCGCCGACACCCTCTTTATCACCGTCGGCACGGTGAAAGGACACATCAACCACATTCTCAGCAAGCTGGATGTGCAGAGCCGTACCCACGCCCTGGCCCGCGCCCGTGAGCTGGGGCTGCTGGAGTAGCCCCGGCTGCCGCCGCATCCCCTCCGGGCATTTCTCCTGCAGACCATCGCCGGGGTCTCGTAGGCGGCGGTGTGCTCCCGGCCTCGAGCCGGTCTTGAGCCGGCTCCTTCCGCTAAATGTCCGCTCTTTCCGACAGCGCACGTGGCGGGACCTATGGGCTGGTCGCGACAGCATCAAGATCTGGATAATTCTGTCGCCGGTGACTCAACTTGAGCATGGACAGGCAGCGAGGTCCGCGGACCTGTTCGTGGTTCAGATCACCAGGTGGTCCGCTCGCCAGGTCTACCGGGAAACCCGCAGGTCTCGCCGGACATGGCTGCTCTGCGAAGAACTTGCGCAGGATCTGCGGGACCTCGTCCGCAGCTGGCGAGATAACCACTGAATGTCACTGGAGTTAATTCCCGCATGATTGCGGGTTCATATGGAAGCAACGACGAGCTCGGCATAGCCTGTCTGGGGATCGAGCTGCCGCAGAAAGCGCAGGTTGGGCACAAGCGCCACCGTGATTTCGGCTGTGGTGTAAATGTGGCAGCCCTCCAGGAGGTGCCCGCCAAGGCAACGGCCATCGCCGTCAGCCAGGGAGACGTGGTAGTGGGAGCCGTGGCGTGAGAGGACGCCTGTGAGAGAAACTATTTCGAATTTGCCGCCTAGCGTCGTGCTTTCGCTGCGGTCGGCGTAGCGCAGCACGGCGCGCCGCAAGCTGCCCACGCAGGTCAGGATGCAGGCGGCTTCGATGGCTTCTGCGCGCGCCCATTCATCCAGTTCGGCTTTCAAGTCCTGATGTGGATGCAAGCGTAGTGCGTGGATGTGCATCTGTGTCTCCTAATACGGCTGCTCTGACAGCACACAGCCGTTGCCCATGGCGTGGCGCTGTGGGCGCCGGCATCCAGCCTCTCGTATTGTATCGCAGGTGGACGGTCGAACAATGTGACGGGCCTAATGGACACGGTTCTGCTGCAGAACAAGAGCCGTGATTGGTAGCCTCCACCGTCAACGCGAGCCGGCCGGACGCTCGATTTCCCTCTGAACCAGACCATTAACACTCGAGCAGCCAGGCGCTCGCATCGCCATCTCAGGCTGTGTTTCCTGAAGCGGAACCACGCCCTACATAACTTTCGATAGGCGACAAGAATCTGCCGGGGATTTATACTGCCGGCATGCTAGAACCATTGAGATTGCGGGTCACTGAGGCCCTGCAAAAGCAGTCGTCGGCTACCCTGTCCACGAACGGACCCGGCGGCATCCAGGCCGGCTTCTTCCCTTGCGAGTCCGACGGCCTGACCCTCTACCTGCTGGTACCCGCCTCCTCGGACGTGCTGTTCAACCTGGAGACGGAGCCGGCAGTGGTGGTCACGACGCCCTACTGGCAGCTGGAAGGCGAAGCCCGCGTGCAACCGTTGTCCAAAGCTGACCCGGCGCTACAACTGCCGCGCTCCCCGAAGGCGACCGGCTGCGTGCTGGTGTCCGTCTCCAGCCGGCGCGTCCACTTCAACTGGTCGAACGGCTGGGGTTACCGGGAGACGATTGATTTGTAGCGAGACGAGGTGACAGCCACTTCGCAAGTGACTGTCACCTCGTCTCCGTTACCTTGCCGATATTGCGTGGCTGGTCCACGTCGTAGCCGCGGGTGTGGGCCAGGTGCATGGCCAGCAGTTGTCCCGGCACGATGGCGGTCAGCGGGGAGAGCCATTCCGGGGTGGATACGGGCAATGTCAACGCGATGCGCGCGTGGGCCAACAGTTCCGGCACATCGCTGACCACGATCACTTCCGCCCCCCGCGCCTTCAGCGTCTCCATGAAAGCGGCCATTTCCCGCTCCAATTTGCCGGACGGCGCGATGACGATCACCGGGAAGCCCGGCTCCAGCACGGCCAGCGGCCCGTGCATGAAGTCGGCGCTGCTGTACGGCTCCACAATGGCGTAGCTCAATTCCTTCAGCTTCAGGGCGGTCTCAAAGGCGGTGGCGTAATTATAGCCCCGACCGATGACCGCCGCGTAGCGCATGTATCGATAGCGCGGGGCACAGGCTTCCACCGCCGTATTGATCGCCAACGTGGCCTGCACCGCTGCCGGAAGCGCTTCCAGGCCAGCCAACATGCCCTCATCGCCGGCCAGCGTAGCGCTCAGCAAGGCCACCGCCGCCAACTCCGCCATGTAGGTCTTGGTGGCGGCCACGGCCCGCTCCTCCCCGGCCATCAACTCGATAACCACGTCGCTCTGCCGGGCCAGGTCTGAATCCGGCTCGTTGGTGATCGCCGCCGTCAGCGCCCCCTGCCGGCGCGCCTCAGCCAGCACGGAGACAATGTCCGGACTCTTTCCGCTCTGGCTGATGCCCAGCACCAGCGCCGGCCCGAAACGAGGCGGGGCGCTGTAAATGGTGAACAGGCTGGGCGTGGCCAGGGCGACCATCAGCCCATTGTTAGCCCCCAGGACGTAATTGGCGTAGCGCCCGGCGTTATCGCTGGTGCCGCGGGCAGCGATGACCACGTGGCCCACCTGCCGCTCGCGCATCGCCGTCGCCAGCTCGCGCACGTTTTCCCGCTGCCCGGCCAGAAAGCGGCGCAACACCGCCGGCTGGTCGTGAATCTCCCGGTAGAGCCGGCTCTCGGTCACTTCCATCACGCGACCTCCGTCGCTGAATAGGCGACTTGCCCGCCGATGATGGTCAGGCGCACATGCAGGTCTGGTGAGAGCAACACCAGGTCAGCGTCGAAGCCGGGGGCGATCTGTCCCTTCGGCAGCCCGAGCAGGCCGGCCGGCGCGGTGGAAATGGCGGCCACCGCCTCCGCCGACGTGCAGCCGGTGTATTCGACCAGGTTGCGGAGGGCCTGATCCGGGGCGAGGATGCTGCCGGCCAGCGTGCCGTCCGCCAGCCGCGCGTCCTGTCCAACATGAACCGAATAATCGGCCAGCCGGTAGTCGCCGGGCGGCAACCCCAGGGCGGCCATGGCGTCGCTGACCAGATTCAGGCGTGGGCCTAGCAATTGCCGGGCCAGTTTGACCAGCAAGGGATGCACATGCCGGCCGTCCACGATCATGCCCACCATTACCCGCTCATCGGCCAGCAACGCTCCGGCCACGCCCGGCTCACGATGGTGCAGGGGGGCCATAGCATTAAACAGGTGGGTGGCGTAACGGATGCCCGCCTCAACCCCCGCCTGCGCTTCGGCAACGGTCGCCTGGGTATGACCGGCGCTAACCAGGACGCCGCGATCGGCCAGCGCCGCAATCAGGGGCAGCGCGCTCGGCAATTCCGGGGCCAGCGTCACCAGGAGCACACCATTGGCCGGCGTCCACTCCGCGATTTCGTCGAGGTCCGGCGAACGCAGATAACGGGGAT
>CAZIKT010000012.1:32693-41434 GCA_964539885.1 uncultured Ardenticatenaceae bacterium
GCCGGCGTCCACTCCGCGATTTCGTCGAGGTCCGGCGAACGCAGATAACGGGGATTGTGCGCCCCTTTTCGCTCCGGGTTCAGATATGGGCCTTCCAGGTGCAGGCCCAGAGGTCGCGCGCCGCGGAAGGCGGGCGGCGGGCCGGCAACCAGCGTCTCCTGTGCAGCGGCGATGGTCGCCAACGGTGAGGTGATGATGGTGGGCAGGAAGCCGGTGACGCCGTAACGGGGCAGCCCGGCCGCGACGCGCCAGATGGTCGCCGGGTCGGCGGTGAAATCATCGCCGAACGCGCCGTTCAGCTGCAGGTCAATGAAGCCGGGGGCCAGCAACCCGCCCACGCCGTCCAGCTTCCGGCAATCGGCCGGCAGCTCGTATAGGGGTGGGTCAACGCCGGCGATGATGCCGTCGCGCAGCAGCACCGCCCCCGGCGACCAGGCGGGGCTGCCGGCCGGGGAAGTCTCGCCCCGCAGGAGCATCACATTGTAAAGATAAAGCGCGTCAGCCACGGGCCGCCTCGCCGGTCAGGCCGAAGCCGAGCGGAAACAGCCCCGGCACAACCACAGGCAGCCGCCCCAGGAACGGGACGTCGCCCCACAGCGCCGCCGCCAGAGCATCCAGCGCCGGCGGCAGGATGCTGTACGTGCAGATGTGGGAGCGCGCCTCCGGGTAGGCGGCGAGGTCATACGGGGTGCGCAGGGCGACGGTGATCGCCGGTACGCCGGTCGCTAACAGCTCGCGGACCAAAGCCGCCTGTTCCTCGTGCATGGCGGCGTTGATCGTGCCGATGACCAGCAGGTCGAAGCCCGCCGCCCGTTCCCTCAGCGCGGCGATTTCGTCCGCCGCCGGCCGGAGACTGGTCACAAACTCGATCACATCGCTGTGATAGCGGCGCAGAGCGGCGGCCAGGCCGGGGGCGACGGAGTCAGAGGTGTCGGCCGGGGTGAGGTTGGTCGGCTGGGGCATGATCGCCGCCACCCGCGCATCAGGGGAGAGGCGCAGCGGCAACAGGCCGTTCTCCTTGCGCAGCAGAGTGACGGCGCGCTCGGACACCTGGCGCGCCAGTTGCCGGTGGGCGGCGCAGGTCACCACGCTCAGTTCCGGCTGCTTTTGCTGCCCGACCCAGGCCTTCAGGGCCAGGATACGGTTTGTGGAGGCGCGCAAATCGGACTCGCGCAACAGACCGCGGCGGTATGCCAGATGGATGCCGGCATAAACGCGCTCCCGCGCCTCGGGGTCGGCGGTCAACAGCAGCAAGTCCACTCCGGCCCGCAGGGCAGCCAGCACGTCAATGATCTGGCCCACTCCCTGGCTGATTGCGCCCATGTCCAGGGCATCGGTGATCACCACCCCCTTGAAGCCCAGCTCGTCGCGCACCAGCCGGTGCATCACCTCGCGGGAGAGGGTGGCGGGCAGGTCGGGCCGGTTGTTCAAGGCCGGGATGGCGAAGTGGCCGGTCATGATCAGTTTCGCGCCGGCTTTGATGGCCGCCTGGAAGGGGAGCAATTCGCGCGTCGCCAGCCGTTCCCGCGAATGGTCAATCAGCGGCATGGTGTAGTGGGAGTCCACCTTGGCGTCGCCTTTGCCGGGGAAATGCTTGACGGTGGCGGCGACGCCGGCCCGCTGCAACCCGGCAGTGTAGGCCGATGCCAGAGAAGCGGTCAGGGCGGCGTCATCGCTGAAGGCGCGGATGCCCAGGCTGGGGTTGGCCGGATTGGTGTTCAGGTCGCAAACGGGGGCATAGTTGATGTTCAGGCCCATGGCGGCCATCTCGCGGCCGACGGCGAAGCCGACCGCTTTGGCCAGGGCCGGGTCGCCGGTAGCGCCCAGGGCCATGTTGCCGGGAAACTGCGTCGTCTCGTCGCCAAGGGCGATGAACTGGCCCCCTTCCTGGTCGCCGGCTATCAACAGTGGTGCGTCGTTGCCTGCCAGCCGCTGCAGCTCGCCGGTCATCGCGCGCACCTGCGCCGGGCTGTCCACGTTTAGGCCGCGAAAGAGGGTGAAGCCGGCGGCCCGCCGCTCGCGCAGCCAGTCAGCCACCCAGGCCGGGTGCTCCGTCCCCTCGAAAGCCAGCATCAGATGTCCCCCAAGCCGGGTCACCAGATCAGGGTCGAAAGATTGAGAGAAGTAGTTCATGGTGGGTGTTCGCATGAAAGTTGCCAACTTCCAGAAGAGTTGGCAACTTTGCCGCGCGGGACGCTAACCCTTCACCGACCCGGCCAACAGCCCGCGCACAAAATAGCGCTGCAGGGCCAGGAAGATGATCAGCGGGATAATCATGGAGACAAACGCGCCGGCGGTCAGCAGGTGCCAGTCCTGCCCCTTGGTGCCCACCATTGCCGCCAGCCGGGAGGTGACAATAGTCACTTCCGGGTTCGTGCCCAGGTATACCAGGGCCACCAGCAGGTCGTTCCAGATCCACAGGAATTGGAAGATGGCGAAGGAGGCGATGGCCGGCACTGATAGCGGCAACACCAGCTTTGTAAAGGCGGTGTAATGGGACGCGCCGTCAATCCAGGCCGATTCGAACAGGTCACGCGGCAACAGGGAGATGTAGCCGTAGAAAAGGAAGATCGCCAGCGGCAGGCCGAAGCCGCTGTGCGCCAGCCAGACGCCCAGAAAGGTGCCGTTCAGCTCCAGGCCGGTGTAAAGGCGGAGCACCGGGATGAGCGCCATTTGCAGCGGCACGACCAGCATGGCCACGACCAGCGCGAATAGTATGTCCCGGCCGCGGAACTTCATCCAGGCGAAGGCATAGGCGGCAAAGGCGGCGATAGTGATTGGGATGACCGTGGACGGGATGGTGACGATCAGGCTGTTGACAAAGGCCGCGCCCATGCCGTCGGCGGTCAAGACGGTCTGGTAATTCTCCACCGTCCATTGGGAGGTGTCGTAGGGCGGGAAAAAGACCGTCCACCAGCCGCTGGTGCGGATGTCCAGCGGCGTGCGCAGGGAGCTGACCAGCATACCCGCTGTGGGCAGGGTCCAGAGGAGCACAATCAGCAGGACGGCCAGGCGCACGGCGCTGTGGTCCAGCGCCCGGCGCAGATGGCTGGTGGTCTGGGGGGCAGTGTAGCTGCTCATTGATTCACTCCTTGCCGGCGCAGGTTGCGGATGTTGACGATCATGATCGGCACGACCACCAGCAGCAAGATCACCGCCAGTGAGCTGGCCCGGCCGAAATTACGGAAGTTGAACATCTCCACGAACATGCGGTTGGCGATCACTTCTGTCTCGAAGTTGCCGCTGGTCATCACGTAAACAATGTCGAATACTTTCAGAATGGCGATGAAGATGGTGGTCCCCACGGTGATGATCGCTCCCCGGATGTACGGGATGAGCACGCGGAAGAAGATCTGCACCTCGGAAGCGCCGTCAATGCGCGCCGCCTCCAACAACTCGCCGGGCACGCCCTTCAGCGCGGCGGAGAGCACCACCATGGCGAAGCCGGTCTGCAACCAGATCATGATCACGATCAGCGCGAGGGTGTTCAGCGGCGGGTTGATCAGCCAGGGGATCGGCTCCAGGCCAAAGGCGGTGACCACCGCGTTGAGGATGCCGATTTGCGGCCGGCCGGCGGGCGCCCAGGCGTAGACGAACTTCCAGATAACGCTGGCTCCCACGAAGGAGATGGCCAGCGGCAGGAAGATGAAGCTTTTCGCCAACGACTCTCGCCGGATGCGGTCCACCAGGGTGGCGATAAGCAGACCCAGGCTGACGCTGAAGGTCGTGCCCACCACTAACCAGATGACGTTGTTGCGAAAGGCGATGTGCATGTCCGGGTCGGTAAAGGCGAAGATGTAATTCTGCAGGCCGTAGGCGGTCACGTTGTCGCCGCGCACCACCAGCAGGGCGCTGCCGTTTTCCTCCAGGCTGACGCGGGCGATTTCGAAGTTAGGCCGGTTGATGATGTACCCCTCGAAAGTGACGTTCCGCGAATCACCTACCAGCGTCTCGGCCACATTCTCCTGCTCGAACAACTCCGCCGGCAGCTCGTCGGGGATATTGAGGATGTCCTCGGTCAGGCTGAGGTAGCCGGTGTTGACCGCCGGGTAGAGCAAGAAGATGCCCAGCATGAGCACCGCCGGCCCGACGAAGATGATTGGCCGCAGTTTTTCGCGCAGAACGAAGGAGGGCAGCCGGCCGAGCAGGTCGTTGGCCACCCAATAGAGCAGCCAGATGCCGGCCACGCCCACCGCCAACGCCACCAGGGCCAGGATCAGCTTGCCGGTAAACGGGTTCAGCCCGTCCGCCTGCAACTGCGCCGCACTTTCTTCCAGGCCCAGCGTCTCGTAGACATTGAGCAGCAGCGCTTCCGGCGCGTCCTTGTCCTTGATGAAGTTGAAGCTGGCAGCCAGGGCGTAGAGGATCGCTATCGCCAGCAGGATAGATAGCGCCGCCCGGCCAAGCTGCCGAAACAGAGCCGTGTTCTCGTCCGGGTCGTAGACAGGAGTGGTTGCCATAGGACGCCCTCATGCAGGGAGCGATTCCCGGAAACGCGCCGGGGCCGGCGATGAGTTTCCGGGAATCTGTGTTTCCGCGATTCGGCTCGGCGATTACTCAGCCGGCCAACTATCCTCGATTTCCTGGAACACCTCTTCGGTGTTGGCGCCTTCCGCGCTGACCCACTCTACCATGCCGCTCCAGAAGGTGCCCGCGCCGACTTCAGCCGGCATCAGGTCAGAAGCGTCAAAGCGCAGGGTGGTCGCCTCGGCCAGGATTTGCGCCTGGCCCACATCAACCGGGTTGGCGTACCAATCAGCCGGCACGCGCCGGTTGGGGGAGATGAAGCCGCCGGCCTTGACCCAGGCTTCCACGCCCTCGGGGGAGGCCAGATACTCCATTAGCGCCCATACTTCGGGCCGGTCGGCGAAGGCGGAGAAGAAGTCGCCCGCACCGAGCACCGGCTTGCCGTATGCCGGGTCAATGGGCGGCAGGTAGAAGAAGTCGCTATCCACGCCGGCGGTCGTACCCTCCGGCCAGAAGTCGGGAATCCAGCCCGCCTGCCGGTGGAACCAGCATTGCGGCGGGTCCTCGAACATCGGGGTCTGCGTGTCGCCGACGAAGGTGGTCAGGATGCCGGTGGAACCGCCGAAGACGTATTCGGGGTTGAACCAGACCTCGGCCACGATGTTGGCGGCGTTGATGATCGCCGGGTCATTAAAGGGGATCTCGTGCGCTACCCAGGCGTCGTAGGTCTCTGGCGGGGCCGTGCGCAACAGCACGTCCTCGATCCAGTCGGTGGCTACCCAGCCGGTGACGCCGCCGTGCTCGATGCTGATACACCAGGGGGTCACACCCTGCTCGGCCACGATCTGGTCGCTGAGGGCCAACAGCTCATCCCAGGTCTGGGGGATGGCGTAGCCGGCGGCCTCAAACGCTTCCACCGGATACCAGACGATAGACTTGGTGCTGGCCCGATACGGGACGGCGGAAAGCTGCCCGTCAACGGTGGCCAGGCTGGTCCAGGCCTCGCTGTAATCGGCGTTCAGCCGGTCCACGTTGGTGACCGCGCCGAAGTCCAGGATATCGCCGCTGCGCACGAACTCGGCCATCAAGGCGGGCTGCGGGAAGCCGGCGATGTCGGGAGCGTCGCCGCCCTCGGTTCGAACGGTGATCAACGTCTCGAACTCGGCCGAGCCTTCGTAGATGACGTCAATGCCGGTGGCCTCCTCGAAGCCGGCCAACACCGCCTCGAAGCTCTCGCCCTCGCCCTCAGTCCATTTGCCGAAGACGGTCACTTCCGTGCCGGCCAGGTCGCCGGCATAAGCCTGATCCAGGTAGGCGTAGGTACCGGCATCGTCAACCGCTTCTTCTTCCTCTTCTTCAGCGGCTACATCTCCGGTGCCTTCCAGGCCGGTGTCGGTCATGGGCCAGCTATCTTCGATGTCCTGGAAGACCTCGGCGGTGTTTTCGCCGCCGGCGCTGACCCATTCCACCATGCCGCTCCAGAAGGTGCCGGCGCCAACTTCAGCCGGCATCAGGTCGGAGGCGTCAAAGCGCAGGGTGGTCGCCTCGGCCAGAATCTGCGCCTGGCCGACATCCACCGGGTTGGCGTACCAGTCGGTGGGGACATTGCGGTTGGGGCTAATGAAGCCGCCGGCCTTCACCCATACCTCCGCTCCTTCCGGCGCGGAGAGGTACTCCATCAGGGCCATCACTTCCGGCCGGTCGTCGAAGGCGGAGTAGACATCGCCCGCGCCGAGCACAGGCTTGCCGTATGCTTCGTCAATGGGCGGCAGGTAGAAGAAGTCGCTGTCCACCCCGGGCTCCATACCCTCCGGCCAGAAGTCGGGGATCCAGCCCGCCTGCCGGTGCAGCCAACATTGCGGCGGGTCCTCGAACATGGGTGTCTGCGTGTCGCCGACGAAGGTGGTCAGGATGGCGGTGGTGCCGCCGAAGACGTATTCGGGGTTGAACCAGATGTCGCCCACAATATCAGCCGCGTTCAGTATGGCCGGATCGTTGAAGGGGATCTCATGCGCGACCCAGGCGTCGTAGGTTTCCGGCGGGGCGGTACGCAAGAGAACATCCTCCACCCAGTCGGTGGCCACCCAGCCGGTGACGCCGCCGTGCTCCATGCTGATGCACCAGGGGGTCACACCCTGTTCCTCGGCGATGGTGTCACTGAGGGCCAGCAGCTCATCCCAGGTCTGGGGGATCGCGTAGCCGGCTGCTTCGAAGGCCTCTACCGGGTACCAGACGATGGACTTGGTGGAGGCGCGATAGAACAGACCGGACAGAGTCCCGTCCACCGTGCCCAGGTCAATCCAGGCGTCGCTGTAATTCTCGGCGATGACGCTGGTGTCGAGTTGCGCACCCAGGTCAACGAGCACGCCGTCGCGGGCGAACTGGGCCATCAAGCCGGGCTGCGGGAAAATGGCGATATCCGGCGCGTCCCCGCCCTCGGTGCGGACGGTGATCAGCGTCTCGAACTCGGCCGAACCTTCGTAGATCACGTCGATGCCGGTGGCCTCCTCGAACGGAGCCAGGGCGGCGACAAAGTTCTCGCCCTCGCCCTCGGTCCACTTGCCGAAGACGGACACTTCCGTGCCGGTATACTCGCCGGCCTTGGCGCGGTCCAGGAAGGATTCGGGCATGGCCTCTTCTTCCTCGGCCATTTCCTCTTCCTCAGCCGGCTCTTCCTCGGCTACGGCTTCCTCTTCCATAACTTCCGGCTCTTCGGCTTCGGCGGGGACCTCCGTCGCTTGCGGCGTGGCGTTGTTCTCGCCGCCGCAGGCGACCAGAATCAACATCAAGATCAGGGTAAAGACCAATAACCTGCGCATGTTCATCTCTCCTTTAACAGTCTCATGCAGACACAAACAACCGATAGCAAATGGCCGGCGCGCTCAGGAGATCGCCGGGGCGACGCGCGTGCGCGCTAACTGCGCATGCGCCAGTTGCGCCGCGCCCCAGGCTCCGGGCTTGTAGCCGGCCGGCAACAATGAAAACTTATCGGGCCTGAGCAGCATCGCCGCCAATGGCGAACCCGCCCGCATCTGCGCCAGCTCCTCCAGGATGGGGTCCAGGAAGGCCGCGCCGGCGCGGGTGACGCCGCCGCCCAGGACGACTCTCTCGACATCGTAGGCCATGATGATCCACTGCAGCGCCCGCCCCAGATAACCGCTGACTTGGCGCACAATCTCCAGCGCCGCCGGATTGCCGCGCCCGGCCCGCTGATAGAGGGTGACCGCGTTCGGCCGAGGATCGTCGTCATCGGCAGGTAGAAGTTCCGCCGCCCGGCGATCGATGGCGGAGCCGGAGGCGACCGTTTCCAGGCAACCGTACAAGCCGCAGGCGCACAGCCGGCCGCCGGGTTCGACGATGACGTGGCCGATCTCCCCTGCCAGGCCGTTGGCCCCTCGGTAAAGCTCTCCATCGAGCACCAGTCCGGCGGAGATGCCGGTGCCGATGTTCATGTAGGCCATGTGGCGCAGCGGGATTTCCCGATTCACCAGCCGGTACGCGCCCAGGGCGGCGACGCGGGCGTCGTTCTCCAGGTAGACCGGCCGGTCAAAGCACTCGGCCAGGCGCGGCCCCAGGGCAAACGGCTCACCCAGATTCAAATTGACCGCGTTGGCCACCTCGCCGGTGCGGGGGTCGACGCGACCGGGCACACCCATGCCCAGCGCGATTACGTCGCTGATCGTCCCGCCGGCGGCGGCGAGCGCGGCTCCAACCCGGTCCACAATGGCCGCCAAAAGTTGTTCCGGCGCGGCCGTGGCGGTCGGGCCGATAGCCCGCCCGCGCACCTGCCAGTCGCTGTCAATGATCAGCGCTTCAATAGTGGTGCCGCCCACGTCAATTCCGACCAGCAGGCCGGCTGTGGGGTCAAAAGAGGGCGAGAATGGGGCGTTGCCTGAAAGGTTCGACAAAATCGTGTCTCTACAGAATCCCGGAAACGCCGAGTTTCCGGGATTCCACATCAGATGATGCCCAGTTCCTGCTGCAAGATCAGCGCCGACGCGCCGAGAATAACGATGTCCCGGCCGAGCCGGCTGTATTCCAGGGTGGTGCGGGAGACCATCGCCGGTAGCGCGCGGCGCATCGCTTCGTCATAGGCGGCCTGCAAGAAGGCGCCGCCAAGCTGGTCTACCCGGCCGCTGAGGATAACGTGATGGATGCTGAAGCCGGCGACCAGGTTGGCGATGAGCACGCCCAGGTAACGGCCGGCAGCGTTCACAATCGCGCCCGCCATTTCGTTGCCGGCGGTGACCGCCGCGACAAAGCCGGCCCAATCA
>CAZIKT010000012.1:41534-46426 GCA_964539885.1 uncultured Ardenticatenaceae bacterium
TCGCCAAGGGCCGCCAGGTGGCTGTCGTTGATCACGTACACCGGCAACTGGTATCGCTCTTCCAGTTGCTCGCCGAGGTGCAATTCTTCCCAACCGAGATTGACCGCGCGATGGATCAGCCCTTCCTCGGGGTTGATCAGGCCGGGTGCGCCGATAGCGATGCCCAAAATGGGGGCCGGGCCGGCGGCGACCAGCTCGTCCAGCAGGTCGTACACCAGTTGCACCGCCGCTTCGCCGCGCCGCTCGCCGGTGGGGAAGGCGGCCCGGCGAGTGATCTCACCCTGCAAATTGACCAGCGCGCCGCGAAACTCCTGGCTGCCCAGGTCCACGCAAAGCAGCCGGTGGGCGTCGGCGTCTATATCGAGCAACATGGGCGGTTTGCCGCCGGCCGACGGCCCCAGGCCGGTCTCCTGCACCAACTTCTCCTGTAGCAATTCGGCCACGATGGCGGAGACGGTGGGGCGGGTGAGGCGGGTCAGCCGGGCGATATCCGCGCGGCTGACACTGGGCTGGTCGTAAATCGTCTTCAGGACCAGTTGCGTATTGTGGTTGCGGGTGTGTTGGCGGGTCGCTTTCTTCATCAGCGCAAGGGCAGCACTTCGTTAGTTAATTGAACTTACTAACTACGGAAAGGATAATGGAATTGCGAGTGGATGTCAAGGCCTCCCATGATAGAATCCCGGAAACGTCGAGCTTTCGAGATCTTGCGCATGTCCAAACGCCCAACGCCGGAAGAGTTCTGGCATGGAGTCCTGACCGGAGAGAACCCGTCGCTGCCGCTCAGGCAGTTGCGCTACATCTGGCGCCATCTGCCGCGCGGCCCGCGCTGCAAGTTCTGCAACGCCCCTTATCATGGGGTCGGCGCGCCGCTGATGCGCCTGATAGGGAAGGGGCCGTCGCGCTTGTCGCCGCAGTTGTGCCGGCAATGCCTGGATTACGCGAGCCGCTACCTGGGCGGGGTAGAGCTGGAGCTGACCATGCTCTTTGCGGACGTGCGCGGCTCCACGGCGCTGGCGGAAAGCATGAGCCCCATCCGGTACAGCCAATTGATCAGTCGCTTCTTCGCCGTCGCCGCCGAGACGCTGATCCGCTCCGACGCGTTATTGGACCGGCTGGTGGGCGACCAGGTAATCGGTATGTATGTGCCGGGCTTTGCGGGTGAAGATCACCGCCGGCGGGCGGTTGAGGCAGCGCGGGAGTTGTTGACTGCTACCGGGCATGGAACAGCAGCGGGCCCCTGGATACCGGTGGGTGTGGGGGTGCACACCGGCGTGGCTTTTGTCGGCTCGGTGGGGGCGGACGGGCAGGCGACGGATATCACCGTGCTCGGCGACCCGCCCAACGTGACGGCGCGGCTCTCATCGGCGGCGGGGGCCGGGGAGATCCTGATCAGTGAGGCGGCTTATGTGCCGGGGCCGGAGGACCCGCCGTTGGAGCGGCGGGAGTTGATGTTGAAGGGGAAGAGTGAGCCGGTGATGGTTAACGTCATGCTGATGTAAATGTCGTCTGTTACTGCGGGGTCCTTTCCGCAATGTGAACTGAAGTCCTTTAGGGATGAGGGACGTCTTATGACCGTCGTTTGCATTCGCAAGGCAGGCGGCCAGGTGCTGGTGATCAGCGACCGCGATATGGATGATAAGGAACGTAAACAGTATGGTAGGAAAGGTTGATCCGATTCCCGAGAGCATGACTTCATGTTCCACCTCAAACCCCTAACCGAACTCGACCCCAACGAACTCCACCGGCTAATCACCGGCTACACCTCCCACGTCGTCTATCGCCCGACCGCGACGGAAAGCGATACAGGCTTCACAATTTCCCTGGAACGGCAGCCGCTGGAGCAACCCTACGTCAAGCGTTACGACCATCTGGACGCGGAGACGGTGGAGCGCTACCGGGCGGTGGCGCAGCTCGGCTTCTCGTTCGGCGCGTATCGGGGAGAGGAGTGCGTGGGCATCGCCATCGCCGAGCCTTCCTGGTGGAACAAGAGCCTGTGGGTGTGGGAGCTGCACGTGGCGGAACAGCATCGAGGCCGGGGCACCGGGCGGGCGCTGATAGAGGCAGTGGCGGAGAAGGGGCGGGAAGCCGGCCTACGCACCATCGTCTGTGAGACGCAAAACACCAACGCGCCGGCTATCGAATTCTACCGCTGGGCCGACTTCGCCATCGAGGGCATTGACCTGTCGTACTACAGCAACCAGGATTACCCGGATGGGGAGGTGGCGGTGTTCATGAAGCGACGGCTGGAATAGGGGGAGAGACCTGCCAGGTTTCGAGAAACCCGGCAGGTCTGAGACTACTTGATAAACAGCATCTCCTGGTAGGTGGGCAGGGGCCACAGGTCGTCGGCGACCATCATCTCCAGTGCGTCGGCGTGCTCGCGCACGGCAGCCATCGCCGGCAGGATCGCGTCGCAGGAGTGGCGCGCTTCCTCCAGCAGATCATCTTCCTTATGCTCGACCAGCGCCGACAACGTGTCCAGGCTCTGCCGCAATTCATTGACACAGCCGGTGACCTTCTGCAGCGTGCTCGGGTCGCCCTCCAGCCCGGCGGCGACCAGCCCGGCATAGTTCGCCGCCAGCTCGCTCTGGTAGCGGACGGCGGCAGGATAGACCATCGTCCGGCCGATGCGCTGGGTCAGCCGGGCCTCCACATGCACCTGCTTGATGTACTGCTCCAGCTTCACATCCAGCCGGCTCTCCAGCTCGCGCCGGGTGAGTACGTTGTACTTGCCGAACAGCTCGATGACCTCCGGTGTATCGAACACCGGCAGAGCGTCTACCGAGGTGCGCAGGTTGGGCAGCCCGCGGCCAAACTCCGCTTCCCGATGCCAGGCCTCTGAGTAGCCGTCGCCGTCGAAGATCACCCGCTCGTGCTCAATGATGATCTCGCGCAACAACCCCTGTACCGCGCTCTCGAAATCGCCTTCCGCCGCCTCCAGCCGGGTGGCGACGTAATCCAGCGACTCGGCGATAATGGTGTTCAGGGCCATCAACGGCGAGGCGATAGACTGGTTGGAGGAGACGGCGCGGAACTCAAATTTGTTGCCGGTGAAGGCGAACGGGCTGGTGCGGTTGCGGTCGCCGGAGTGACGCGGCAGAGGCGGCAGGGTATCTACGCCCAACTGTAGTTGGCCCTGCTTCTTGGAGGAGGTTGGCTTGCCGCTCTTTATCTGCTCAAAGACGTCCTTCAACTGGTCGCCGAGGAAGATGGACATGATCGCCGGCGGAGCCTCATTCGCGCCCAGGCGGTGGTCGTTGCCGGCGGAGGCGATAACGGCCCGCAGTAGGTGCGCATACTTGTCCACCGCGCGAATGACCGCCGCCGTGAAGACCAGGAAGCGCATATTCTCGTGCGGCGTGTCGCCGGGGTCGAGCAGGTTGCCCAGGGTGGCATTGCCGAAGGAATAATTCACATGCTTGCCGGAACCGTTGATGCCGGCGAAGGGCTTCTCGTGCAACAGGCAGGCCAGGCCGTAGCGGGCGGCGACCCGCTTCAGGGTGAGCATAATCATCTGCTGGTGGTCGGTGGCCACGTTGGCGTTCTCATGTAAGGGGGCGATCTCATACTGGCTGGGGGCCACCTCGTTGTGGCGGGTCTTCACCGGCACGCCCAGCTTGAACAGTTCGCGCTCCGTTTCCAGCATGCAGGCCAGCACTCGCTCGGGGATGGCCCCGAAGTAATGGTCTTCCAGCTCCTGCCCCTTCGGCGGCTTCGCGCCGAAGAGCGTGCGCCCGGCAGTCAGCAGGTCAGGCCGGGCCAGGAAGAAGTTCTGGTCAATGAGGAAGTACTCCTGCTCCGCGCCGGCGGTGGAGGTGACAATCGCGCCGTCATCGTGGCCGAACAGCCGCAGCACGCGCTGGGCCTGATCGTTCAGCGCCCGCATCGAGCGCAGCACCGGCGTCTTCTTGTCCAGCGCCTCGCCGGTCCAGGAGACGAAGGCGGTGGGGATGCACAAGGTTGTGCCGTTGGGGTTCTCCAGTATGTAGGCCGGGCTGGTCACGTCCCAGGCGGTGTAGCCGCGGGCCTCGAAGGTTGGCCGGATGCCGCCGGTGGGGAAGCTGGAGCCGTCCGGCTCGCCCTGGATCAATTGCTCGCCGGTGAACTCAGCCATGGCGCTGCCGTCCCCGTTGGGCGTGAGCAGGCTGTCGTGCTTCTCGGCGGTCAGCTCGGTCAACGGGTAGAAGACATGCGCGTAGTGCGTGGCCCCCTTCTCAATGGCCCAATCCTTCATCGCCGCCGCCACCGCGTCCGCCGTGGAGGTGTCCAGCTTCTTGCCCTTGTTGATCGTCTCCATCAACGAGAGATAGACCGCCTTGGGCAGACGCTGCTTCATCACGTGGCTGTTAAAGACGTTGCTGGCAAACAATTCGCCGGTCGGCGTCGCCACGAAGTTCAACGGCTCCGCCATCGGCTCATAATCCACCACTGCCGAGATTGCCTTCAAACGCGCCGCATTTCCACTCATTCCTGTTCACTCCTTCTGCTAAGTTCTGTAACGGCTGCTCGACTGCCAGAAACGCAAAGACGCCTCCACACCGCCCGAAATCCGGGCGTGGGAGGCGTCACGGCCTCGAAATGATATGCGCTTGTGGCAACGGAAGAATGATAATCGCTATGTCGCGCTGGCGCAAGCGGTGATTTTGCACAAGAAACAGGCGCCGGATTTGTGCGCTTTGCACAAACGCGGCGTCAGGGAGACGAAGTTCGGCGCCGCGTAGTTCCGCTTCCAGCCGGCACCTCGGCGTCACCTGCGACTTTATGCGGGTGAAAGATGCTTCACAACAATCTGCGGGACCTGGAGAAAGTGGGCATCAGCCGTCAGCAAGACGACGCCATGCTCCATCGCCGAAGCGGCAATCCACAAATCGTTAGTGGGAATCGGCCGGCCG
>CAZIKT010000012.1:46526-48742 GCA_964539885.1 uncultured Ardenticatenaceae bacterium
GGAAGGCTAGGCATAAGCGTGGACGGCTACGTCAACCTTGAACCGAAATACTTCGACGATGGCTGCAGGCGCAGTCTGCCGTGGATCTTCGTCCCCGGGCACAGGGCGCAGGTACGGCAAGCCATCCTCGATTGTCCCCTCAAGGTGCAGGGTAGCAGCTTCCAGCAGCATTACCTTCGCTTCTTCGGGCGTAGCGCCCACGGAGGCTACATCCAATTCTGGACAGAGCGAGCTGTAAGCTTGGTTTTCTTTGTAGATGATACCGGTAAACAAAAACATAGGGCTTTCCTTTCTGGACTATGAGGACAGTATAGCATTGTTTCAAACCCGCAAACAAGGCTGCCTCCGATCAGGAGACCACCAAGTATCAGGGGCTACGTCAGGTGAAAAACAAATAGGTCCCGCGCTCGCCCCGCACTTACGGTATGCCCAAAGTACCCGGCGCGCCCTCCCGTTTACTGGCCGCTCCAGGGCGAGATGATGATCGCCGCCGCTGGCAGCCAGATCGCCGGTGTACTCCTCTGTGCGGATATCTCCCCTTTGCGCCCCAACTTGAATGCTCTATAGGCCCGGTATCGAGCTTCAGCGCGCTCTATGCCATAGTTCCTCGTCAATGGCGCCCTGACTCACCAGTTGTTCCTGGGACGCGTCGTACTCTTCGCCGACCCCGCGTATGGTCAGTTGCTTCATGCCCGGCTCCTCCTAGACCAGAAATGCATGCACTAATGACGTTGTAGTGCATGCACTTCTTGATGTCATGCTGGGTCCGGCCGGCCGCCATCACACCAGCGTGGAGGTGTCTATGCCCCCCGGTCCCGAATGGCGGTCGCCTGATACCCGCCGCCTCCCGGATAGTGCCACGCGCCCGTCAGCGTGTCGCCGTCGGCGCTGAATATGCCCTGGTAATAGGCCGGAGACCCTCTCTCACCGCCCCAGATCGTCAGGGTATCCCCGTCAATCTCGTAAACGTAATCGAGCGTGTCACCCATATTGCCGTAGAGGCGAGACCTGATCTCCCCATCCGGCGCTTCTCCAAAAGGCCTTAAGTGACCGATGATTTCAATGCCCTTTATCTCGTGCCCAAACTGCACGAGGTCCACGCGCTGCATCAGGAAGTAGCCACCCTCCATCCACTCATAGGTCGTCTGGCCGTCAATCTCGCCGGAATGCTTCCAAGTACCCAGCAGTTTGTCCAGAGTCTTCAAGTCGGGATTCGGCCCACCGACATGCCGGTCGTCCTGAATGTTTGTGTCTGTCATCGTTGTTCCTCCGTTTGAAACTCGCCCAGAAGCTCCGCCAGCTGATCCCAGGACTCGTTGGCGCCGCCTTCCATGCCGGATTGCAGCATGCCTTCCAGGTCTTCCAGGGTTTCGAAGGTTGACCGAGCGGTGACCAAGGTTGTGCCGTCCGGCAGTTCTTCGAAGGTGAGCGCATCGGTGACGATATGGCCGGCCATCGGCTCGAACTCAAAGGTGTAGGTCAGCCGCTCCGGCGCCACGACTTCCTTGTAGACGCCGTTGAATGCGTACGCATTGCCGTCAGCATCCCGCTCGATAAAGCGCCAGGTCCCGCCGACAGTCACATCCATCTTGTCCACCACAGTCGTGGTGTTTCGGAGACCCCACCACCTGGGTACAAACGCCGGATCGGTGTAGACCTTCCACACCAGTTGCCGGGGCGCGTCAAAGACGCGGGACATGGTGAAGGCCAGAATATCGCGTTCCACAACCAGATCACTCTTGCTCACTGTTTCGCTCCTTTCGCATTTCATCTTGCAAGACGCTGTCAATTGCATCAAATCGCTGGTTCCACAACTGGCGCAGCTTCGAGGCCCACGCCTCCAATTCGAGGAATGCCTGCGGATTGATGCGGTAAATGCGCTGCTGCGCCCGCACCTCTACCTGCACAAGCGCCGCTTCTCGCAGAGCCTTCAGGTGCTGCGAAATCGCTTGCGGCGTTATCTCGAAGTGTTCGCTGATCTCCCCTGCCGGCAGTTGACCATGCCGGGCCAATAACTCGATGATCTGGCGCCTCGTCGGGTCGGCGAGCGCCGAAAACTTATCCATGCGAGCATTATAAAGCAATTGCTTAAGTAAGTCAATACTTAAATAACAGAATCTGTTGTTAACTTCCGAACTCGTGATGGCGCGATCCCATGTGCGTGCTTGGGAGCGAACTAGGGCGCGACAGGGATGTCGCGACAGGGATGTCGCGAC
>CAZIKT010000012.1:48842-62845 GCA_964539885.1 uncultured Ardenticatenaceae bacterium
CGCGACAGGGATGTCGCGACAGGGATGTCGCGACTACAAAGGGGCAGGGGGCGGGGTTGAGGTGGTCCCGCGACGACCGGCTCCCCGGCTGATCATCGCGGGACACTCAGAGCCGGCATTCCGGGCCGCCGGCAGGCCACGCCAATATCAGGCGGCGCCATCCGCCATTGCCACGAAGGCGAACTCCAGCACCACGTTGTCAGCAACCGCGCTGACCGCCTGGGAGAAGGGGATGGACAGGCCGAAATCGCTGTGCAGGATCTCTGTGCTGGCTGTGCCGCGCAATTCCGTTGGGGATACCGCGGTGACGCTCACGTTAAAGGTCACCTCGCGGGTCACATCAGTGATGGTCAGGTCGCCGACGATCTGGAAATTGACGCTCTCGCCCACCGCCACGCTTTCCGGCAGACCCACGACCGAGGTGGGGACGAAGGTAATCAGCTCGTACTGGTCGGTGCGCAGGATCTCGTTCGAGATGGCCCGGTTGCGGAAGTTATTGTCGGTGGTGATGTCGCGGGCGTTGATCACAATGGGGCCGACCTGGGCCGTGCCTGGGTCCGACAGGTCCAGTGCCAGTTGGCCGCCGACATTGCTGGTCGCGCCGACGACGGTGGTGTCCGCGCCGCGCAGGACCTCCTCAATAATGAAGCGGGCCTCGGATTGGCCGGGGTCTATGTTGTAGACCAGCGCTTGTGCTGATGCATCGTCGGTGGACGCCACTGCTGAGTCGCCGGCATCCTCGCCGGACGCGGCGGTGGTCTCAGCGGTCTCGGTGGGAGCGGCGACGGGTTCTCCGGCAGCCGGCTCCGGCTCGGTGACCACCTCCGGCTCGACCACGGCCTGGGTTTCCTCAACCACCTCGGTCGGGGCTAATGTCGGGGCCACCACCTGGCCGGTAGAGGCCTCCGGCTCCTCGATGGCAAAGCAGCCGACCAGGGCAAACATGGCAATCATCATGAACAAAGCGAATCGTAAAGCGTACTTGGACATTGTGTAATTCTCCTATTGGTTGTGGCAGGCTGAGCGTGCGCGTGTGATTGCCGCCTGTGAAAGGGACAGTCAATTGCGCGCTTCTCAGTTGACAGCCACTTCGCAAGCGACTGTCAACTCGACGGATGCGATTAGGTCAAATCAAGGGCGATATCAAAGGCGGCGACGTATTGCTCGCCCTGTTGGCTGACGGCTAGGGTCAATTGATCGCCGCCGTTGCGGTAGATGCCGTCGCCGCTGTTCAGCGTGGAGCGATTGGGTCGCTCGCTGTAGGGCGCTTGTTGGTAGACCACGTCTGTGAACGCGTCGTCAAAGAAGAGCTGCGAGGTGAAGTCGTAGGTGTTGTCCCCGTTGGGCAGGCGGATCTTAAAGTGGATGTGTACGGCGCGCCCAGGGTACCAGCCGGGGTAGATGGTGGTGAAGGTCGCCCGCCCGGCTTCGTCGGTGCTCTGGTAGCCGCGCAGGAAGTCCATGCCGGAGCCGCTCTCGAACTCTGAGTAGACGCCGTCCACGTCGCAATGCCAGATGTCTACCGCCGCGCCCGGCAGTAGCGTGCAGGCGGAGTTGGCGATCTGCGAGACGACGAAAGTGAGCACCAGGGGCGCGCCGACGCTGACCACGCCGCTGGCCGTATCGGAACGGATGTCGGAGCGGTTGAGCTTGTTATCAGCGAAGAACGGCCCCTCGGTCATCTCCGGCCGGACCACGCAGGACGGAGCCACGACGACCGCTTCGGCGGTGGCGCCGGCGGTCGCGGTCGCCGCCGCGGTGGTAGGGGCGAGCGTGCCGGAGGCGGTGTTGGCAGCGGTCGCGGCCGCGCTGCTGCCGGTCGCGGTCGGCGCGCTTGCGGTGGGGTCGTTGCCGCGGCAGCCGACCAGTGTGGCCACGGCCACGCCGGCGAAGAGCTTCAGCGCTTCCCGGCGGGTCAACAGTCTGCCGACTGGCAAGTCATCATTGTCCATTGTTCTCGTCCACCTCGTTGGCTGTTTGGCGCGCGGGTTAAGCGCAGCGCGGTAACAATGCCGGTACTATAGCCCATAATTGTGAAGAAAATGCGAACGAAGTATTGTTGTTTCCTGAGCGTCCTTCTCCTGAGCCGGGCAGCAACCACGTTGCCGATAGAGCAGAGCAGGGAGCTCCATGGCACGCAAATCGAGGAAATCAGGTGGGTCGCCCGGTTTCTGAGAGGAACCAAAAGGGCTATTGATTTCCGCCCGGCTATCCCGTATGCTGAACGATATGCGGCGCGCTCCGAGGATGCCGGGACGCGCCGGTGCGCCTGGATACATACGCCGATATCCGCACAACCATCACAAGCAAAGGTTTCACGGACCCCGATTTCCCGCGAAATTGTCGGGATACGCGCGGAAGTCCGCGTTTGGAATAGTGTGGCCGCCTTTACTGCGCCGGGATTCTGACGCGGCTATCTTCTTGAATGGAAACTGCGATGAGTCCACTCCAGGTATTCCTGCTTGGCAGATTCGAGGTGCGCGATCAGGCCGGCGTGATTGGCGGCCTGGAGGTGCGCAAGGTGCAGGAGCTGCTCGCCTTCCTGCTGATCAACCAGCAGCGCCCGCACACCAGGGAGAGCCTGGCCGGCTTGCTGTGGTGCGACAGCGAAGCGCAGCAATCGCGGCGCAATCTGCGCAAGGCGGTGTGGCAACTGCAATCAGCGCTGCAAGGGGAGCGGGGCCTGCCGATGGATTGCGAATTGCTGGACGCCGACGCCGAATGGCTGTGCATCCACGCCGGCTCGCCCATCTGGGTGGATTGCCTGGAGCTGGAGCGGGCCTACGCCGGCGTGCGCGACATCCCCGGCGGGCATCTGACCCCCGAGCAATATCAGGCTCTGAAACAGGTCCTGTCGCTTTATCGCGGCGACTTGTTGGAGGGCTGCTACGAGGATTGGTGCCTTTGCGAGCGTGAGCGCCTGCAACACCTTTACCTGACCATCCTGGATGTGCTGATGTCCTACTGCGAGGCGCACGGTAACTACCAGGAGGGGGTGGATTACGGCTATTGTATTCTGAAGCACGACCGGGCGCGGGAGTTGACCCATCGCCGGCTGATGCGACTGCGCTACCGGGCCGGCGATCGCAGCGGGGCGCTCCGGCAATATCATCAATGCGTCGAGCTGCTGGCGCGGGAGCTGGGCGTGGAGCCGACCCGGCAAACGCAGGAGCTGGCCGAGCAATTGCGCGACGGGGTGATTCCGGCGCCGCCGGCCGCCGGCGCGGCATCCAACGCTCCCACGGACACCGAACCGCTGGAGCACTTGCTGGCTCCGCTGCAGGAGCTGCAACGCGCACTTGCCGGCTTCGAATTCCTCATCCGCAACCGCTGAGCGGCCCTTCGCAAACCTGGTCTAATCTGCCGGCCGGATGTCTAATATACTGGACAATTTGGAACAAAAGTTCTATAATGTATCCTATTGACTGCGAACGCGATGTTAACCCACAAAAAGCGTTCACTTCCCCCGAAAACTCCCAATTTTATGGGAGACTATCTCTGAGGATCTACAATTATGACCAGACAAATGATTACCCCACATCTTTGGTACGACCGGGAAGCCAAGGAGGCAGCCGAGTTTTATGTGCAAGCGTTCGGCCGGAACTCAATGATCAAGGAACTCGTCACGATTCACGATACGCCGTCGGGTTCGGCCGATATCGTCGCCTTTGATATCTGGGGGCAAGAATTCCAGGCGATTAGCGCCGGACCGTACTTCAAATTCAACCCCTCCATCTCCTTTCACGTCAAATGCCGGACCGCGGATGAGGTGGATGCCCTGTGGGAGAAGCTATCCGCCGGCGGACAGGTGCTGATGGAACTGGGCGCGTATCCTTTTAGCGAACGATACGGCTGGCTGCAAGACCGATACGGCCTGTCGTGGCAGGTCATTCTGACCGAGGGCGTATTCGAACAGCCCATTATGCCGGCGCTGCTGTTTACCCAGGATGCGTGCGGAAAAGCAGAAGAGGCGATCAATCTCTACACATCGCTTTTCCCCAATTCCGTGGTGCAGAATCTTACGCGCTACGGCAGCGGCGAGGAGCCGGACCAGGAAGGAACGGTAAGATACGCGCAATTCACTTTGGCCGGCCAGGAGTTTGCGGCATTAGACTCAGCGCACGCGCATGCGTTCACCTTCAATGAAGCTGTCTCGCTGATAGTCAACTGCAAGGATCAGGGAGAGATTGATTACTTCTGGGAAAACCTGTCCGCAGTTGCGGAAGCGGAACAGTGCGGTTGGATCAAAGACAGATTCGGGGTTTCATGGCAAATAGTCCCAGAAAATGTGGGTGAGCTGACGGCCAAGAATCCTGAGAAGACCACACCGGTGTTGCTCGGGATGAAGAAGATCATCATTGCCGATTTGATAGCAGCCGGGGAAGCATGATGAAATCGCCCCCTGAGAAGGACACGGAGGTAATTGACGGCTACACCATCAAGTATCACGCCGGCGGCAATTCGATATGGTCGAAAGGCAGGGTAATTGACGGCCAGCCGGAAGGATACTGGGAGTGGTATCGGCCTGATGGAACCCTTAAACGTTCCGGGAACTTCGAGAGGGGGAGGCAGGTGGGCGAGTGGACCACCTATGACCAGGGTGGCCAGGTTTACAAAGTGACCCGGATGAAAGAGTGATACGTTGACCAGTTTGGAGAAGTTCGACTTCTGTCGAGGAGTCGAACTTCTCACGCCGGGCGGGGGAGAGCGGCCAGCCGGCGATTGGGGCGGGAAACTATTGAGGGCCTTTGTCGGGGGGCGGGAGCGCGCGGACCTTGACCCCTCTCCCAGATAACCGGAGTTTTCAGAATTGCAGAAAAGCGTGTAACATTATGGCGCGACTCTGGAAAAGTGTGCCGGTGGGGTGTGTTCCTGTTCTGAAACAGGTCGTTCACAAAAACCAATGGAGGTTCTCCGGCACGTCCAGGCGTCGAAACCAAGGGTCAACGCGGCGAGAGTTGGCATCTTCTAGCAGGAAGTTGCTCTATCCTGGCGCCATCCAGGATAGCGTTTCCTTCCCGGCCAGAGCCACACCAGTCGCCCCGACTTGATCAGCGGAAAGTGCAGTTCAATTACGAAAACAGGGGTTATGACAGATGCAAGCTTTGGACCTGACGACATTTGAAACAGTAGCAATTTGGGCGGTGCTGGGGGTCGCCGTGTTGGGGCTGTTCTATGCCGTATTCTTGCGGCAACAGATCCTGCGCGAAGACCCCGGCACCGAAGAAATGCTGGTGGTGTGGCGAGCCATTAAGGAAGGAGCCGATGCCTATCTGAGCAAGCAGTTGCGGACAATCCTGCCCTTCATCGTCCTGCTGACAGTGGTCCTCTTCCTCAGCGTGTATATCGTGCCGCCGACCACGGAAGCCGCCGAGCGATTCGAGGGGCTGGATGACAACTCGTTGCGCCTCGTGGTCGGCTTCGGCCGCTCGATTGCCTTTGTCATGGGCGCGCTGTTCTCGCTGGCAGTCGGCCAGATCGGCATGCGCATGGCGGTGCAGGGGAACGTGCGCGTTGCTGCCGCCGCGCGCCATAGTTTCAGCCACGCACTGCAAATCGCCTATCGCTCCGGCACCATCACCGGCATGTTGACCGATGGCCTGGGGCTGCTCGGCGGCACGGTGATTTTCATGATATTTGCCCAGGCCGCGCCGGATGTGCTGTTGGGCTTCGGCTTCGGGGCCACATTGATCGCGCTGTTCATGCGGGTGGGCGGCGGTATCTATACCAAGGCGGCTGACGTCGGCGCGGACCTGGTCGGCAAGGTGGAGCAGGATATGCCGGAAGACGACCCGCGTAACGCCGCCGTCATCGCCGACCTGGTCGGCGACAACGTGGGCGACTGCGCCGGTATGGCCGCGGACATCTTCGAGTCTTACGAAGTCACCATGGTCTCCGGCCTGATCCTCGGTCTGGCGTTGATGGCCCTTACCGGCGATGTGCAGTGGATCCTCTTCCCTCTGCTGGTGCGCGGCATCGGCGTGCTCGCCTCTATCGTCGGCACCTATCTGGTGAAGGGCAGCTCAACTGAACGCGGCGACGCGATGAAGGCCATCTTCAGCGGCTTCCTGACTTCGGCCGCCATCTCGGTGGTCTTGTTCGGCGTGATCGCCTACTTCTATATGCAGGACGTACCCGGCGGCTGGTGGCGACCATTTCTGGCGACTGCGGCCGGCGTCGGTCTGGCGATTATCATTGACCGGCTGACGGACTATTTCACCGGCACGCACGGCAGACCGGTGGGCGAAATAAAGGAGAGCACGGAGAGCGGTCCGGCGACTACCATCCTCTCCGGCCTCTATGTCGGTTATGAATCGAGCGTGTGGGCAGTGCTGGTGATCGCGCTGACCATCGGCTCCGCGGTGCTGATTTACGGCGGCTTGCCGGTCGCCGATTATGTGGCCGCCGGCACGGCTATCTCAGAGGCGGCCGCGCACACCGTCTTCATACTTTACGGAGTGGCCCTCACCGGCATCGGCATGTTGACCTTGACCGGCAACAATGTGGCCATGGACTCCTTCGGCCCCATCGCGGACAATGCCAACGGTATCGGCGAAATGGCCGGCATGGAAGAGGGAGCGCGCCAGATCATGGCTGACCTGGACTCGGTGGGCAACACCACGAAGGCGATTACCAAGGGGATCGCCATCGGCTCGGCCGTCATCGCGGCGGTGGCGCTGTTCGGGGCCTACATCACGGATGTAACCAAGATTGACCCCGAGGCGTTGGCCGAGGGGATCCGCGTTTCGGTGCCGGTGGTGTTCATCGGCCTGCTGATCGGCGGTGCGCTGCCCTGGCTCTTCTCCTCGCTGTCGATCCGGGCGGTCAGCCGGGCGGCGGGTCAGATGGTGGCTGAGGTGCGCCGGCAGTTCAGAATTCCCGGCATTCTAGAAGGCACTGTGAAGCCGGACTATGCGCGGGCGGTGATGATCTCCACCGAGGCGGCACAGCGCGACCTGGTCAACCTGGCGATTATCGCCGTGGGCACACCGCTGGTGGTCGGGCTGTTGCTGCAGGTCGAGGCGCTGGGCGGCTTCCTGGCCGGGGTGATTATCTGCGGCCAGCTACTCGCCGTCTTCATGTCGAACGCCGGCGGCGCCTGGGACAATGCCAAGAAGTTGATTGAGGATGAGCCGCGCGACGTGGCGGGCAATACCGGTAAAGGCTCTGAACGGCACAAGGCCGGCGTGGTCGGCGACACGGTGGGCGATCCGCTAAAGGACACGGCCGGGCCGGCGCTGAACCCGATGATCAAGGTGGTCAACCTGGTCAGCCTGATCGTTGCGCCCATCATCGTGCAGTACAAGGAGGTGGGCTGGCAGGTCGTGCTGGTCGTGGTGGCGCTACTGGTGATCCTCTGGTGGGCCATCCGCCGCTCGAAGGCCGCTCCGGCCCCGCTGACAGCTCCGCCACAGGCTGCGTCGGCCGGGGACTGACGTTAAGGTTCTCTAGTTCTCTACCAGACCTGCCAGGTTACTTCGCCGCCAGGGCGCGACCTGGTAGGTCTGGTCGTCTCGCAAGGGGGGCCGAGGCGCTATCGCCTGCAATATGCCGGCCGGCAGCGCGCCGGGTCAACAGGAGAGGAGACAATGGCAGACAGCAAATCAGCGCACCTTGATTGGACCGGCGAGGGGCTTGATTTTCACGTCACGTTCCCTAGCGGCTTTGAGGCCGACTTCGGGAGCCGAGGCGCAAGTCCAATGGAGTTCATGCTGGCATCCGTCGCCGGCTGCACCGGCATGGATGTGGTGTACGTCTTGGGCCGGAAACGCCAGAATGTGCAGGCAGTGAGCATCGAGATTGCCGGCAAGCGGGCCGATAATCACCCCAGAGTGTACACAGAAGTTGATATCACCTATGTCGTCAAGGGTGAGGGCGTTTCACCAGCGGCCGTGGAGCAAGCTATTGCGTTGTCTCAGGAGGCCTACTGCTCGGCGAGCATCATCTTCAAGCGCGCCGGCGTGGATGTGCGCACGCACTACCGCATCGAAGAGGTGGAGCCGGCGTGATGTGCGCCGGCTAACCCCGGCACGGCGCTGTTGTGGGGGCAGCTTGCCGGCCGACGCATGAGGGAGGGACGTCGGCTGCCGGCGGGCTGGCGGCGACCGCCCTGCAACATGGGCTGACCAGGGGAGGCTGCGCGGTGTCCGGCGTCGCCTGGCCATGCTTACCTGACTTCCAGCGAACTCATCATCGCGTCCAATTGCGTCAGATCCGGCGTGAACCTGTTCCCGGCTTCCACATTCAGCGCCGCGGACACGTTCGCCAGGTATGCCGGGAAGTCCTCGGTGAATTCCGCCGGCTCATTCCCGGTGACCATCGCGTCGGCCGGCAGGCTGGGGTGGGTCACCGGCAGAACCGCCGCCACGTAATACTTCCCATCGGCCGTCAGGCCCTGGTAGGTGTAGATCAACTCGTAATTGTTGATCGGAATGAACGCCTGGTCGTACTCCGTCAGATAGCGCAGCCCCTGGCCGGTCGCGAAGTCCAGGTATTGCAGGTGCGTGTGCATCACCTGGGCGGCGTTGTAGATGGGCATGAACGGCATTGTCGGCAATTCCTGCGGCGACTGGATCAGGCTCTGCAATGTGCCGGCCGTCGTTCCGGCTGCCTCATTGACCTCACCCAGCGCCGGCAGCGGATAGATGAAGATCTGCGGCTGCATGAGGTGGTTGCTGATAGGATAGCCCTCGAGGGTGAGCACGGTGTACTCCGGCAACACATCCCAATACGGGCTGTTACCGTCGTCCGGTCGCGCCGGGATTGTCTCTCTCTGGAAGCCGGAGGCGATGCCGGTCGTGTCAAGTGAAATGTCGGGCGCGCCGGTGGCCGGCGCTTCGGTAGGCGCGGGTGCATCGGTTGCTGCCGGTACATCGGTTGCCGCCGGAGCCTCGGTCGGGTCCGGCGCTGCGGTGGCCGCCGGGGCGACCATGGTCACCGTCGGATCGGCCGTGGTGCAGGCTGAGAGCAGGAGCAAGCAGGCAAGCAGGAGCGCTATGACTCTTGTGTAACGAGCGAATTGAGATGTCGCAAACATCGGTGTTCTCCTTTCAGAATTGCACGTAACTACTTTCCGTTGTGCATTACGGACAGTCATCAGGGTATTCGGAGAGGATGCAGACGGCGACTGTCCAAAGTTATGGATGGGGTTATGGTTGTTACGGGAGAGGGAAACGCCGACTACTTCTTGTCGGTTGACGCCGGAACCATGCTGTTGTGGGGGCAGCTTACCGGCAGCCGGCGTGCTCATCGCCACCGCCCGGCAACATGGATTCACCCTGCTGACGCGCGATGAGGCCGATTTCGCCGGGTTGGGGGTGGCAAATGCTGAATCCATTCCTTCGCAATCTTCCCTGGACCTATTCGCCGCCGGACCACCGTCAGACCTGCCAGGTTTTTGAACACCTGGCAGGTCTCTTTATTGCTGCTGGCGCAACGCTGCCGGCGCAACGCCGCTAGATACGCCCCGGCAACGCGCCTGTATACCCCTCGCCTGTATGATGCCGAGGTGACTGTCACTTTCTGAAGTGACAGTCACCTGGACGAACGCATGAACCCGGAGTGAGGGATGGACGAAGGGCTCTCCTTTGCCCGCAACACGCACGCCTTTGTCATTAAAGTCTGGCTGGAAGGGCACGCCGCCGAGAGTGGAGCGGCAATCTGGCGCGGCCATATCACTCACGCATACACTAACGAGCGCCGCTATATGCAGTCAACCGACGAACTGGTCACCTTTGTCAACCGCTTCATTCGTGAGTGGGACCTGAATGAGTGATTACACGGCCATCCGCGCCATCAGCGAGTCGTTACAGGCATTGCTGAACGCCGAGATCACCGAGCCGGGGGTGAACGCGCACCTGCTCTCCCCGCAGGAGATGCGCGAGGACGAGACAAGCGGCGTCTCCGTCTGGCTTTATCGGGTGGCCCGAAACGAGCACCTCTATAATCAGCGACCCACCCGGCCCGCCCCCAACCTCGTCGGCCGGAAACCCCTATTTGTGAACCTCTTCTACCTGATCACCCCCTTGCTGCCGGACCCGCTGGACGAGCAGCAGATACTGGGCCGCGTCCTGCAGGTGTTTCACGATTATCCTGTCCTGCGCGGAGCAAATCTGGTCGGCTCGTTAGCCGGCAGCGACGAGGAGTTCCACATCCACCTGCAGACGCCGACGCACGAGGAATTGACCCGCGTATGGGACGCGCTGGACGCCTCCTACCAGGCCTCGCTCAGCTACATGGTGCAGGCAGTGAACATCGAACCGCAGATCCCGCCGATCGTCGCCCCGCCGGTTGCGACCCGAGAAATGGGTTACAGCCAGATCCTGGAAGTGGATTGACCCGATGATCAGTCAGCCTTACCAGGTAATTGCCGGGGAACACACCTACACGGTGGTGGATGACCGCACCGGCTTCTACCAGTTGCTGGTCGCCGGGCGGGCGCTGTCGGCATCCTTCAACGCGCCGCCGGCGGAATTCGCGGTGGAGGTTGACCATCCCGGCGTGCAGGTCCGCATCTTGCAGAACGGCTTCTTCTGCCTGGCGGGTCTAGCCGTCCTGCTCTTCCCTGACCTGTACGGCTCGCCGGGCACATCCTACGCGCTCAATGTCACCGTCCGCGCGCCCCTCCACCAGCCGGTCGCGCGCAACATCCCCGTCCCGGCCGGCAGCCTCTTTCCCCTGGCGCAAATCAACGTGGCGCTACCTTATCTGCCGGTGCGCATCGCCGGGCAGGCCGTGCTGACGGCGGACGGCAGCACGGTCCCCGGCGCGGTCATCGCCGCCGCCGGCATGCTGCGGCTGGCGCGGACGCCGCTGCACTTCGACCACCCTGCCGGGAGCGCCGTCAATGCGGTCACCATTTCGCCGAACGGCGGGCCGCGGACGCTGACTGCCGCCGCGCCGAAAGGGGCGACCGAGCTGGCGCTGAACAGCGCCGCCGGCCTCGGCCCCGGCTCCCTGCTACGCCTGGGTCCGGCCGAGCGGTATGAACTGCTGGTGGTGGACGGGCCGGGCGGCGCGCCGGATGTGGTCCGGACACGCGGCGCTACCCAGCGCAGTTACCCACTCGGCGCTATCGTGCAGCCGGTGAACCCGGCCTCCGCCGGCCCCAGCAGCGCATTGGCCGACCCCGTGAGCGCCGGGACAGCGCTGCTGCCGCTGACCAGCGCCCTGAGCGCCGCCGCGGTTGAGTTGGGCAGCCCGCCTAACCGCGATTACCTGATTATCTCAGCGCTGGCCGACGCCTCCGGCTTTTACGGCCTGGACGGCGTCGCCGGGGTCTCAACTATCGCCCTGCGCGCTACCAATCCCGCCGGGCCGGAGTTCGCTGATGCGGTCCACCATATTTCGCCGAAGCAGACGGTGAATGTGGTCAACTTCAGTCTGAGGTGACAGTCACTTCCGAGAGTGACTGTCACCTCAATCAATCATGGAGGTGGCGATATGCCCGAGTATCTAGCGCCCGGCGTCTACATAGAAGAGATTGACGCCGGCCCCAAGCCAATTGAAGGGGTCAGCACCAGCACCGCCGGCATGGTTGGTCGCACCGTCCGCGGCCCGGCGACCGGTCTGCCGCAGTTGGTGACCAGCTTTGCCGATTTCCGGCGACGCTACGGCGGCTACCTGCCGGACACGTCAAACGGCGACCATTTCCTGCCCCACGCCGTGCGCGGTTTCTTCGAGAACGGCGGCAAGCGGGCCTATGTCATGCGCGTGGTGGGCACGGGGGCATTGGCGGCGACGGCCACCCCGCCGGTCGGCATCCGCACCCGCCTGACTCAGACGCTGCTGCCGGCGGGTACGACCGCCACCCTGCGCAGCCTGCGCGGCGTGGCCTTCGGCCAGAATATCACTTTCACCCAGTTGCGGAACGGGGTGACCACCAGCCATTCGACCACCATCGCCGGCTACAACCCCGCCTTAAGCCAGGTGACGCTGGCTGCCGGGCCGCCGGTCGGCATGGACTTTGAGGCGCCCCTGACGCGGGTGGACCTGGATGTGACCACCGGCGCCAGCCCGCTGATCGTCGCGCTGCCGGCCCCGCTGGTGGTGATTACCGCCGCCGACCAGGGCAGCTGGGGCAACGCTATGCAGATCCAGGTCAGCCACACCTCCCGCGCCCGCGCCGATGTCATCTCGCTCAGCGAGTTCGTGCCCGCCTCCGGCGATTTCGACGTGGCCCTGCTCACCACGGTCAACGGCTTCTATGTCGGGGCCGTGGTCGAGTTCGACCTCGGCTCGGACAATGCCGCCCCGAACCGGGTCTACGGCCGGGTGACCGCCATCCAGGGCAACAGCATCGTCTTCGACCCGCCGCTGGCCGCCGCCACCGACCTGGACCCCAACGCCGGCACGACGACCACCATCGCACGCACCTGCGAGTTTGGCCTGACCGTCACCTATGACGGCGTTACCGAGAGCTACGGCACGCTGACCCTGAACAACGCCACGCCCTTCTTCTATGAGGAAGTGATCAACGACAGCTCCAGCTTCATCCAGGTCTCCGGCGGAAGCGCGACCTCCGCCGATCCCTTCCAGTTTCCGGCCGGGACGGACGGGTTGAACTTCGCCCTGATAAACGGGGCGGACGGCAGCACCCCCACCGACCAGCAGTACGTCGGCGTGGACCTGGGGCCGGGCAATCGCACCGGCCTGCAGGCGCTGACCGACCGCGATGTGGTCAGCATTGTCGCCGTCCCCGGCATCACCACCCAGACGGTGCAGAACGCGATCATCACCCATTGCGAATCGCTGCTGGACAGGTTTGCCATCCTGGACCCGGTCTACAACGGGCAGCCGCTGGACGACATCCAGGCACAGCGCGGCCAATTCGATACCAAGTACGCCGCCATCTACTTCCCCAACCTGCGCGCCAACGACCCCTTGACGGGCAGCGAGATCGCCCTGCCGCCCAGCGGGCACATGGCCGGCATCTACGCCCGCACGGACATAGAAGTGGGCGTGCACAAAGCGCCGGCCAACGCCGTGGTGCGCGGCATCACCCGCTTCGACCTGAACATCACCAAGGGCGAGCAGGACATCCTCAACCCGGCCAACATCAACGTGCTGCGCGATTTCCGGCTGAGCAATCGCGGCCTGCGCGTCTGGGGCGCGCGGTGCCTGACCAGCGACAGCGCCTGGAAATATGTGCCGGTGCGTCGGCTGTTTATCTTCGTCGAGGAATCGCTGGACGAAGGGCTGCAATGGGTGGTCTTTGAGCCGAACGCGCCGCCGCTTTGGGCGCGGGTGGTGCAGAGCGTGACCGCATTTCTGGTCAGCGTCTGGCGCGCCGGGGCACTGTTCGGCGTCAAGCAAGAGGAAGCCTTCTTCGTGCGCTGCGACCAGACCACCATGACCCAGGACGACATCGACAACGGCCGCCTAATCATCCTGGTCGGCATCGCGCCGGTCAAGCCGGCGGAGTTCGTTATCGTGCGCATCCAGCAGTACACGGCCGAGGCGAACGTCGCGGCGTAATCAGCCCAGATTCCCGGAAACTTCACGAGATATCAATTGCGCGAAAGCAAATCTGAGTTTCCGGGAATCTGAAGAATAGGAGGTACACATGGCAGTCGGAGATCGCGTTGACCCCTTTATGTCTTTCAACTTCCTGGTGGAGATTGATAACGCCACCATCGCCGGCTTCAGCGAGATTGACGGTATATCCAGCGAGATCGAGATCGTTGAGTATCGCGAGGGCAAGGACGCCCGCCACGCTCGCAAGCTGACCGGCATGCATAAGTTTGGCAACATTACCATGAAGAACGGCTTCACCGACAACGATGAGCTGCACCAGTGGTTCCTCACCGGCATCAACGGGGCGGTGGAGCGGCGCAACGGCTCCATCATCCTGCAGGACGAGGAGCAGCAACAGGTGGTGCGCTGGAACTTCCGCCAGGGCTGGATCACCAAGTTTGAAGGGCCGACCTTCAACGCTGCCAGCGCGGAAGTGGCCATCCTCTCCGTCGAGCTATGCGTCGAGGAAATCGAGACCGTCTACCTGG
>CAZIKT010000012.1:62945-71139 GCA_964539885.1 uncultured Ardenticatenaceae bacterium
CTCATGCCCGAATACCTGACTCCCGGCGTTTACTATCAGGCCACCGACGTCTCCCGGCGGGGCATCACGGCCATCCGCACCGACATCACCGCCTTCGTGGGGCTGGCGGAGCGCGGGCCGCTGCACGAGCCGTGGCGCGTCTCCTCCTGGCGACAGTTCCAGACGATGTTCGGCGACCTGATGGCCCAGGGCTACCTGGCCTACTGCGTGAAGGCCTTCTTCGAGAACGGCGGCCGCACCTGCTACGTGGTGCGCGTGGCCCACGAGGATGCCGTCTCCGCCTCCGGCGAGTTGCCCGGCCGGGATGGGTTGCCCACCCTGCGCATCAGCGCCAGCAGCCCCGGCCGCTGGGGCAATCGGCTGCAGGTGCGGCTGAACGGCAGCCGGGCGGACATGACCCAGACTGCCGGCGCGCAGGACCCATCCGGCGAGAACTCGACGGTGGCTTCCATCATCGGCTTCCCCGCCGGCGCGTTGGTGCGCCTGACGCAGGCCGCGCCGGGCGGCGTGGTGGATGTCTACCGGGTAGTGGCGGCGGCGGACGCGGCCGGGCGGGTGATCCGCTGGGCGGCAGCCCTGCCGGTGCAGCCCGGCGACCCCGCCGGCTTCGACCTGGCCCAACCCATTGACCTGGAGACGGAAGCCTTCACCCTGGCAGTATTCGAGCGCGGCCGGCTGAAGTCGCTATATGAGGACCTCTCCATCGTGCCGGGCAGCGCCCGCTACGCGCCGGACGTGATCAATCTCAACGATATTCAGCGCCAACGTCAGGACCGGCCCCTGCCGTTGATCGAAGTGACTGACCTGCACGCCGGCATGGTCCCGGCCTCCTGGGGCGACTGGCTGCCGGACATCGGAGGGAGCACGCCGGCGTTCAGCCAGGGCTTGCTGACCCTGCAATGCGGCACGGACGGGCTGGCCACGCTGACCGCCGCCGATTTCACCGGCGACCTGAGCGCCGTCGAGCGGGCCGGTCTGCGGACGCTGGAGCTGGTGGAGGAGGTCTCGCTGGTCGCCATCCCAGACATCCTCATTCAGCCGACGCCGCCGATACTGTTCGCGCCCTTGCCGGCGCCGGAGCCGGACCCCTGCCTGGACGGGCCTACCCCGCCAGGGCCGCTGCCGATCCCGCCCGGCCCGTGCCCGGACATCGTCGAGCAGCCCCCGCTATTCAGCGAGTACGAAATCTCGCTGGTGCAACAGGCGCTGATCGTGCATTGCGAGAGCATGGCCGACCGCGTCGCCCTGTTGGACCCGCCGCTGGACGGGCAAGTCGGGGTGGAGGACATTGGCCGTGCCCTGGGCTGGCGGCAGCGCTTCGACTCCAGCTTCGCCGCGCTTTACTACCCCTGGGTGCTGATGCCGGACCCCCTGCGATTGAACGGCGAGGTGGTCAGGCCCATACCGCCCAGCGGGCATGTCGCCGGCGTCATCGCCCGCACCGACCTGACCCGCGGGGTGCACCACGCCCCGGCCAACGCCGTCCTGGCGGCGACAGAGGGCTTCACCGTCGCCGTCTCCGAAGAGTGGCAGGCGCTGCTGAACCCGGCCGGCGTCAACTGCCTGCGGGCGCTGCCCGGCCGGGAATTGCGCGTCTACGGGGCGCGTACCCTGAGCAGCGACGCGGCCTTGCGCTACCTCAGCGTACGCCGGACGCTGTTGATGATCGAGAAGGCGCTATTGCTCAGCCTGCAATGGGCGGTCTTTGAGCCGCACGACTTCTATTTGCGCCAATCCGTCGCTCTGGCCATTGGCGGCTTCCTGGCGGCGCTGTGGCGCAATGGGGCGCTGGTCGGCAATACTCCGGAGGAGGCCTTCTTCGTGCGTTGCGACGATGAGAACAACCCGCCGGCTGCCGTGGACAACGGCCAGCTGGTCATTGATGTGGGTGTGGCTCTGGTGCGGCCGGCTGAATTTGTCATTGTGCGCGTCGGCCGGACGCAGGACGAGCTTGAGCTGACCGAACTGAACAGGGTAGAGGCATGAGCAACCCCCTGCGCGGCTACAACTTCCTGGTCACCATCCTCGACGCCAGCACAGAGCTGATGACCGCCGTCAAGCGCATTGACAGGATGGTAGCCGGCGGATTCAGCGAGTGCAGCGGCCTGGAGAGCACTATTGACATCGAGGAGATACAGGAGGGCGGCAACAACGGCACGGTGCTGAAGTTCCCCACCCGGGCCAAGACCGGCCCGCTTAAGCTCAAGCGCGGCGTGGCGGCCAACGATGAGCTGTGGGACTGGCATAACGGCTTTGTCATGGGCCGGGGCCGGCGGCGCGACGGGCTGATCGTCTTGCAGGATGAGAGCCGGCAGCCGGCGAAAATCTGGGCGTTTCATAGGGGTATCCCAACCAAATATGCCGGCCCCACGCTGAACGCCCTGGACAGTGCGGTCGCCATTGAGGAACTGCAGATCACGCACGAAGGGCTGGCCCTCATTTCAACCAGCGCCGAATTGGGCAGCATCTTCGGGGCGGTGCGCTCCGGCATCAACACCATCCGGGACATATTCGATTAGCCACTTTCCTGGAAACTTCTGAGTTTCCGGGAAAGTCAAGAGGCACAACATGGACACAGAAGTGCACATCGGCGAAGTCAGCGCGACAGTCAGCGCCATGGAGGCGGAAACGCTGCTCAGCCCGGCATTAATGCGCCGGCTGGTCAGCGCGGTGGCCGCCGAGCTGCGCGAAATGAACGCCTACGAAACCCGTCGCGCGCAGGAACATAGCCTGGCAGCCGGCGTATCCCGCGCCAATCGCAGGGTAGGCTGACCGATGACGCTGGAAAGGGCCAAGTTCACCCGCCTGGGGCCGGACCTGAATCCGAGCACCGGCGAATCTATGGTCGTGCAGTTCAACCCGGCCGAGTTCACCCTGGTCAAAGGCGTGCAATACGCCGAGGTGATCATCCCCGGCCTGGACGCGCCCATCCAGCAATTCGTGCGTGGGCAGGCGGAAACGCTCACCCTGGACCTCTTTTTCGATACTACCGAGAACGGCACCGGCGAAGGGGATGAAATCGTGCCGGTGACCCAGATGACCGACGCCTTCTACCGGCTGATTCGAGTGGACCCGCAGACCAAAGCGCCGCCCGTCTGCCTCTTCAGCTGGGGGCAGAAGGGCTTCCCCGGCTCGAATTTGCGCCGGGGGCAAACGGCCCTCCGGCAACATGGCTTTCAATGCCTGGTGGAGAGCGTGACCCAGAAGTTCACCCTCTTCAGCCCCTTGGGAATCCCATTGCGCGCCCGGCTGACCGTTAAGCTGCGCGAATTCCAGACCCTGACCGACCTGGTCGCGGCCCTGGAGGAGAGCGTGACGCTGGTTACCGAGGGCAAGACGCTCGACGACATCGCCGCCCGCCAATACAACGACCCCGGCAAATGGCGCGAGATTGCCGATGCCAACGCCATTGACGACCCGCTGGAGCTGGCAGTGGGCACAATCTTGACCATTCCGAAGTTCTAGGTACATGACGACATTTACTCCTGTCTACAAACTGCCCCTGACCGCGGGGGCGAACGCGCTGACCGGCCCGTTCGAGAATTTCTACGTGCCCCGCTTCGTGGTCAAGACCGCGCCGGAAGGGCAGGCCGCTCAGACGCTGCCGCCGGAGGTGATCAATGACGTGATCCAGGTGACTTATCGCGACAACCTGGACGACATCGACTCCTTCGACCTGCAGATCAGCAATTACGAGAACGATTTTAGCCAACCCCTGGGAGCGTTGCGCGCCAAATACGAGCCGCCCTCCCGGCCGGAGTTCGAGGGCATATTCGACCCCGGCAAGCGGCTGGAATTGTGGATGGGCTACGGCGACCAGGTGCAGCTGATGCTCACCGGCCAGATCACCACCCTGGAGCCGAACTTCACCGCCGGCGGCGGCATGACCCTTTCCGTCCGCGGGCTGAACGAGATGCACAAGTTTCGCTCCTCTCAGCACACCTACGTCTGGAACGAGAAGAAGGACAGCGAGATCGCCGAGGAGATCGGCCGGCGTCCCCTGGAGAAGGAGCGCCCGGGCCTCAACTTCAAGGTGGTCACCGACCCCACGGCAAAGGGGCTGGAGCAGCCGGACGAGCACGTCTTCATGAACAACCAGTATGACATCGTCTTCCTGATGGAACGCGCCCGCCGGCGCGATTACGTGCTGGTGATGCGCGAGGTGGACAGCCAGGGCCGGCCTGACCCGCACCTCTATTTCGGCCCCTCCAACAACAAAGACGCGCCGTCATTTCTGCTGGAATGGGGCCGGTCGCTGGTTTCCTTCCGGCCCACGCTGACCACCGCCAACCAGGTCTCGGAAGTGCTGGTCGTCGGCTGGGACCGGCGGACCAACAAACGCATCGAGGGTAAGGCGACCTGGGCCGACATCCTGCAGAACGCCGGCGAAGCGGAAAAGGCCCGCCAGACGAAGCTGGCCCAGGCCTTCGGCAACCGCCGGGAGGTGGTCACCGACGTGACCGTCTTTAACCAGAACGACGCCACGAACAAGGCGAAGGACATTCTGCGCGATTTGGCCAAAGGAATGGTGGAGGCCAACGGCGAGACGGTCGGTCTGCCGGAGTTGCGGGCCGGGCGCAAAGTACAGATAGAGAACCTGGGCGAGCGCTTCAGCGGCGTCTATTACGTCACCGAGAGCGTGCATACCATCGGCGGCAGCGGCTACAAGACCACCTTTAAGGCCCGCCGCGAAGAGGCGATGAATCGATAACTACCGGCAGTAAACCCCACAGGTCTTCTGAGACCTGCGGGTTTCGTAATGCGGAGACAATCAATGGACGGCATCTACGACATCTTATCAGGCGCAAGAGGAACAGGCGGAGCGAGCAAGATCTACGGCGTCATACCCGGCACGGTTGCCAGCGCGCCCGACGACCTGGGCCGGGTGAAGGTGCGCCTGGACTACCTGGGCGGCGAGAATGAGAGCTACTGGGCCCCCGTGGGCGTGCAGATGAGCGGTAATGCGCGCGGTAGCTGGATCATGCCGGAGGTTGGGGACGACGTCATTGTCGCCTTCGAGAACGGCAACCCGGACAAACCCTACGTAGTCGGCTTCATGTGGAACGGAGTTGACGGGCCGCCCAGCACCGACCGCCGGCTGAGACTGATCCGCTCGGTGAACGGGCACGAGATCGCCATGTATGACCCGGACGCGGCCGGCGGCGACAGCGGCTACGTGCGCATCAGCGACGCCCACGGCAACGAAATCATCCTGGCCAACGCGGTGATCAGCCTGCGTAGCGTGGGCACGATCATGATCAACGCCCCAAACGTGATTATCAATGGCCGGCCGGTCGCGCCGGATGCCCGCCCTATCTGAGGACCCGATGGCGATCGAAATCCCCTGCGTGGACATCAAGGTAGCCGAGCCGCTGACTGTCTCGCTGCCTTTCGGCGGCAAGCTGCAGTCCATGATCAACGCCGCCGACGGCCCGCCCAACGATTGCACCGTCGCCCACAGCCTGATCATCCAGGTCATGCCCATGATGGCCAGCATGACCTGCCTGCTGAACGTGTTAAAGGTCATCTCGGCTTTGAAGGATGCCGTTTCCAGCGTGCCGCCGGATTTTGCCGGGCTGATCTCCGCCATTGACGACATGCTGGATTGCCTGGGCATCGTCCTCGGGCCGATCCCCATCTGCTCAATGGTGAAAGACATCTTGAAGCTGATCATCGCCTACCTGAACTGCCTGATTGACGCCCTGCAAAGCATTCTCGACTTCCAGGTGGGCATTGACCTGAATTCGGCGCAGGGCAACCCGGTGCTGCTCTTCCAACTGGAATGCGCCCAGAAGAACGCAGACGCCACCATGAACGGCATGATGAGTTCCATGCAAGGATTGGCGCCGTTGTTCGAGCTGATCAACACCGCCCTCTCCATCGTCGGACAGGACCCGATCGGCGTGCCGGATATGTCGGCGGCGACCCCCTCCCTCTCGGACCTGGCGGACGGCAAGGATCCGCTGGAGCCGATGAAGACGATTGTGATCACCCTGGAGACAATTGCCGATGCGCTGCCGTGCTGATGTGGACCAAGTTTCCGGGATTCCGGCATGCTCAACTTACCGGGCTTCACACGAGACAACTTCGTCTATGGCGCGGAAGCCCGGAAACTGGGGAGATGCGCCATGACCCGTGAGATCCTTGGTACCGGCTGGAAATTCCCCGTGCGCATCAATTCGCGCGGCGGCTTCTCCTTCTCGCGCGGCGAGCAGTCGGTGCAGGAGGCGATCTGGATCATCCTGGGTACGGCCCTGGGCGAGCGTAAGATGCTGCCCCGCTTCGGCTGCGGCATCCACGAATACGTCTTCGCGCCAAACAGCCCCGGCGTGCGCGGCGACATCGCCCACTACGTGCAGCAGGCCCTCTCCCGCTGGGAGCCGCGCATTGACGTGCTGGAGGTGACTGTGCAGGCCGAGCCGGAGAGCGCCACCTCCAACCAGTTGCTCATCCGCGTGGATTACCGCATCCGCTCGACCAACACCGCGCAGAACCTGGTTTATCCCTTCTATATCGAGGAGCAACAACGCTAAGCTGCGGAGTAAACCATGCCGTTAGAAGCGCCCATACTCGACGACCGCGACTTCCAGGACCTCTTTGCCGAGGCGCGCGCGCTCATCCCGCGCTACCTGCCGGAGTGGACCAACCACAATGACAGCGACCCCGGCATCGCCATGCTGCAATTGCACGCCTGGCTGACTGACATCCTGCTTTATCGCCTGAATCGGGTGCCGGAGCGCAACTACATCAAGTTCCTGCAACTGCTGGGCATTGAGCTGCAACCCGGACACGCGGCTGTGACCGAGCTGACCTTCACCCTGGCGACGACCGCTCCGGCGACCGTCATCGTCCCCGCCCGCACCCAGGTCGCCGCGGCCGAGCCGGACGAGGAAGGCGAGGCGGTCATCTTCGAAGTTGACGAAGCGCTGATCGCCCTGAAGGCGGAGCTGGCTGCCGTGCAGGTCTTCGATGGCGTCGGTTACAGCATCCAGACCAACGCCAACAGCGCCGTCGACCAGAGCTTTTACCCCTTCGGCGTCTACGCTCGCGAAGGGTCGGCGATGATGCTCGGCTTTCGTTCCGATGACGTCTTTCCCGACCAGCAGATTAACCTGGCGATCTTCGTCAGCGAGGCGGCGGACGTGGACAGCGTCGCCTGTTCCCTGGAACTGGACACGCTACCGCTGCCGGCTGAGCTGGTCTGGGAATACTGGAACGGGAGTGAGTGGAAGGCGCTCAGCCTGGACAAGGACGAGACCCAGGCCTTCAGCATCAGCGGGCACGTCTACTTCACCGGCCCCGGCAACCGGGCGGTGAAGGCGGCGATGGGCGACGTGGTCGAGTCGCTCTACTGGATTCGCTGCCGGCTGGCTCGCAGCCAGTATGAGATCGCCCCCCGGCTGCAAACCGTACGCACGAACACCGTCCGCGCCACGCAGGCGCGCACCATCGCCGACGAGGTGCTCGGCGGCAGCAACGGCCGGCCCGACCAATCCTTCCTCCTGGCCAACGCGCCGGTGGTCGAGCTGGCCTATCCGCTGCAACTGACTGCCGCCGACGACGCGCCGATTACGATTCCATACGTGCAGGTGGAGGTCGCCGAGCGGCCGGCGGCGGGCCTGGATCCCGGCTTCCAGGTGTGGCGCGAGGTGAGCGACTTTGCCGCCTCCGGGCCGGACGATCCCCATTACACGCTCAACCGCGCCAACGGCGAAGTCAAATTCGGCAACGGCACAAACGGTCGCATCCCGGTGGCCAACCCGGCCAACCCCAACGGCAACGTCGTCGCCCGCCTCTATCGCACCGGCGGCGGGGTGCGCGGCAATGTCGGCGCGGACAGCCTGACCAGCCTGCTCAATTTCGTGCAACACGTGGATTCGGTGACCAACCCGTTCTCCGCCCTCGGCGGCAGCGACGAGGAGACCGTGAACGCCGCCAAGCTGCGCGCCCCGGCCATCATGAAGAGCCGTGACCGGGCAGTTACCGCTGAAGATTTCGAGTATTTCGCCCGCCAGACGCCCGGCGTGCGGGTCAGCCGGGCGTTGGCCCTGCCCCTGGTCCATCCGCAGTTCCGGGGCATCCCCGTACCCGGCGCGGTGACCGTGGTGGTCGTGCCGGAGAGCGATGAGCCGGCACCCATGCCCGGCCGGCGCACGCTGACCGCCGTCTGTGAGTGCCTGAACCAGCGCCGCTT
>CAZIKT010000012.1:71239-86179 GCA_964539885.1 uncultured Ardenticatenaceae bacterium
TGCCCGGCCGGCGCACGCTGACCGCCGTCTGTGAGTGCCTGAACCAGCGCCGCTTGCTGACCACGGAGGTATATGTCATTCCGCCTGTCTATCGGCGGGTGCTGGTGGAGGTAGACGTTATCGCTCAGCGGCAGGCCGACCTGGCGACGGTGAAGCGCGGGGTGGAGCAGGCGCTGGGCGACTATTTTCATCCTTTGCGCGGCGGCAACGATGGGCACGGCTGGCCATTTGGCGAGACCATTTTCTTCTCCCGAGTCTACCAACGCATCCTGAGCGTGGCAGGGGTGGACCGCATTGACAATAACCAGCTGGTCATCTTCCTGGACGGCGACCGGCAGGATTTCTGCCGCGATGTGCCCCTGAGCGAAGGCGAGCTGCTCTATAGCGACGGGCACACGGTGAGAGTGGCATATGGCTAGAGAGGAAGATTCCCGGAAATCGTCAGGAATGGGCGACTATCAGGTCAATACGGCGGCGTCAAGAACGGCTAGTTTCCGGGAATCTGGCTGCGAGCGATGACCCTACATAAGCTCAGTTACCTGCTGATCAACAACCGCACCGGCTGGGAGGCGCTGGCCCCGGCGACGGCGGTCTCCCTCGGCCAGGCGATTACCCTGCAACCGCTGCCGGGAACGAGCCGGCCGCTGGCAGACCCCGGCGGCAAGTTCGGCGGATTGGCCCTGCCGGCGGCGATGGCGATCGACAGCAAGGGACGGCTCTACGTGCTCGACGGCGTTCACATCTGGCGCTACGACGCCTGCGCCGCCGGCTTCGAGCGACTGAAGCACATCGGCGGCGAGGGCTGCGCCCCGCGCCAATTCCGCGCGCCGCAGGGGCTGACTATCTCCTGTCAGGACGACATTTTCGTGGCCGACAGCGGCAACCGCCGGGTGCAGATCTTCAGTGTAAAGGGGCTGGCCCTGCGCGCCGTGTGGGGGCCGTATCGCGTCGTCGTGGGTCCCGACCGCGTCTCGCTGGAGATGGTGACCGCCCCCTGCCCGGACCCCTGCGACGAGAGTGCGGAGCCGACATGGCCGGCCGGGACCTGGCTGCCCTTTGACGTGGTGGTGGACCCGCAAGGCCGGGCCTACGTCTCGGACTCGGCCAACGGCCTGATCCACGTCTTCGACGCCCACGGTCGCCGGCGCGCCTCCTGGGATGGAGCCGATGAGAACGGCGTGACGCTCAGCCAGCCGACCCACCTGGCGCTGGACAAAGCCGGCAACCTCTACGTCGTCCAGGCCGGCATCCCAGAAGTGACCGTGCTCGACCGTCGCGGGAAATTCGTGCGCCGGGTAAAGCAGCCGGCGGAGGTGCAGGGCCAGTTCGCCCCTGCTTGTATCGGCCTGGACGCAGAAGGCCGGTTGTACGTGACCGACGCCTATAGCGGCTGCGTCTACGTCTATGACGGCGAGGCGCAGCGGAGCGCCTGCCGTTGCCACACCTTCCGCGGTCGCAATTGCGCCATCGCCTTTGATGAAGAGGGGCGACCCCTCCTGGCGGACAAGGTCAGCGGTCTCGTTTACACCCTGGAGAATGAGCCGGCTTACCCGGCAGCCGGCGAGCTGATCATCGGCCCGCTGGACAGCGAGATCCACCGCTGCGTCTGGCACCGGGTGTCCCTGGACGGCATTATCGAGCCGGGTACGACCGTGCAGGTGGACTCCTTCACCGCCGACGCCCCCCGGCAGGCGGCGCTGGTGCAGGCGCTACCCGAAAGCCGCTGGGCCACCGGCCAGGTGCGCGGCCGGCCCGAGGACGGCGAATGGGATTGCCTGCTGCTCAGCCCGCCGGGGCGCTACCTCTGGCTGCGGCTGAAGCTACGCGGCGACCATCGCCACACACCTACCATCCGGCAGATACGCGCAGATTACCCCCGGCGTACGTCGCTGGACTATCTGCCGGCCGTCTTCCGCGAGGACGCCGTCAGCGCCGAGTTCCTGGCCCGCTTCCTCTCCATCATGGATTCCGTCCTGGGCACGGTCAGTGACGCCGTAGACGATATCTGGCGCTTGTTTGACCCCTACGCCACGCCGGCCGAGCCGGATTTCCTCGGCTGGCTGGCCTCCTGGTTGGGGCTGGCGCTGGAGCAGAACTGGCCGGAGCATGTCCGCCGCCGGCTGCTGGCGGAAGCCCACCGCCTCTACGCCCTGCGCGGCACGCCTGCCGGCCTGCGCCTGCACGTGGCCCTGGTCACCGGCGTCGAGCCGCAATTGCTGGAGCATTACAAGCTGCGCCGCTGGCTCTTCCTGAATAGCGCCCGGCTGGGCGACGCCTCCGTGCTCTGGGGCGCGGACGTGGTGGACCGGCTGCAACTGGGCAGCCACGCCCAGATAGGCAACTTCCAGCTGCGCGACATCGGCGACCCGCTGCGCGACCCCTTCCACACCCACGCTCACCAGTTCACGTTGTACGTGCCGATGGCCGGGGCGAGCGAGTGCACGATGCGCATCTTGGAGCAGGTGGTGGAACAGGCCAAGCCTGCCCACACTCTGGGCCATCTGCAACTGGTTACGCCGCGCATGTGCCTGGGCCGCCGGACCATAGTGGGCCTGAATACGGTGATCGCCGCCTATCCCAGCGGCGTGCAGGTAGCCGGCAGCCGGTTGGGTTCCGGCTCCGTGCTCAGCCAGTCCGACGACGAACGGGACGCGCCGCGCCTGCGAGTCGGCGTGCGCAGCCGGATCGGCAGCGGCACAACAATCTCATAACAGAATCCCGGAAACTCTGAGATTCCGGATTCTACCGGCAGATTTAATAAGGAAGGACAGTTATGGCGAACTGTAAAGGCTGTCACCAGGAAACAAAGAACGGCCATTGCGTGGCCTGCGACATCAACCAGATGGCGCGCAACCATTACTTCACCGGCAAGTTGTTGGTGGAGCGCGATTTCGTCGAGGAGCAGGCCTTCTTCCTCGGCGCGGACCGCCGGCACAACAAATACCTGCATGGCTGGGGCACGGTGTGCGGCCTGCGCGTGAAGCAGCACCCCAACCCCGCCTGCCGCGACCGCTTCGTGATCGTCGAGCCCGGCGTGGCGGTGGACTGCTGCGGGCGGGAGATCTTCGTCCAGCGCGAGGAAGTGGTCGACTTCAAGGCGCTCTTCCTCGACCACTGGCGCGAGCTGCACGGGACGGAAACGGCGCCGGACGACCAGCCACACCGGCTGCAGATCTGCCTCTCCTACGCCGAATGTCCCACCGAACAGGTCCCCGCCTTCTTCGACGACTGTTCCTGCGACGACAGCGCCAGCCAGCCCAACCGCATCCTGCACAGCTATAACCTGGAGCTGCGCGTGGATGCTCCCCCGGCTGACCCGAATGAGGGGGCCGGCATTGACCTGGACTGGTCCTTCACCCTTAACCTGGCCCGCGCCGCGCAGCTCGCCATTGACGAGACCAACGGCCTGCTCTACGTCATGACTGCCGAGGACCCCGGCGACATCTACGTCTACCGCACCGACAACCTCTCTCTGGTCGATTCGCACGCCCTGCCGGCCCGTGGGTGGGACATGGCCCTCTCGCCGGACGGGACCCGCCTGTACGTCTCGCTGGACGCGCCCGACCCGGTGCGGGTGCTGGACACGGCGGCCCTGGGCACGGGCGCGGCGCTGGTGAACGACCTGCCGATGGCCGGGGCCGGCGGAGCTGACGTGCGCCTGGCGGTCTCCCCGGCCGGCGACCGGCTCTACGTGCTGCTCACCGCCGCCGCCAATGTCGTCGTCTGGGACAGCAGCATCAACGCGCCCGGCGCACCGGCCCCGCTGGCTACTTTGGCGACCGGCAGCGCGCCCAGTGACCTGGCTGTCTCCCCGTCCGGCGACCGCGCATTCGTCGCCAATGGCGGCGACGGCACGCTCAGCATCGTGGACGCCGCCGCGCTGACGATTTCCAGCACCGCGTTGGCCGGGGTAAGCCCGGCCGTGCTTGCCGTCGGCGCCACCACCGCCGGCGAGCGCATTTACGTTGGCGACCGCGCGGCCAATCGGGTGCACATCTTTGACGACGCGCTGGCCCCGTTGGGGACGCCGCAGAACCTGGGCGCGGACACCCCGGTGGACCTGCTCCCCTCACCGGGCGGGCGCTGGCTGTACGTGCTGGTGGACAATGCCGGCGAAGGGCACGTGCTGGCGATCGACGCGCACGCCCTAGAACAGGGCATGGCCGGCCCCGGCGACTCGGTCGAGGTAGGCGACGGGCCGGCCGAATTGCTATTGGCGGACGGCGGCAAGCGGCTGTACGCGGCCTTCAGCGGCGATCCGGCCGAGGATGATGCCGGCGGCGTGGCCGTCGTGGTAGTGACCCAGACGGATTGCGCCGCCATTTTCGAGACCGCCCTGGACGGCTGCCCAACCTGTGGCGACGACGAATGCATGGCGCTGGCTACCATCGCCGATTACGTCTACGACAGTGACGTGACCGACGACCGGCTGGACAACCTCACCGACCGCCGGCTGCTGCCCAGCGTCAGCCTGCTTGCCGATGTGGTGCGCTGCATCCTCTCCGGCGAGCTGGGCGGGGGCGAAGGACCGCAAGGGCCGCCGGGATTGCCGGGCAGCGGCATTTCCACGGTGGATGTCAACTTCGTCGCCTGCACCGACCCGCCGGGGGCATCCTTCAACCCGGCCACCGAGACATTGACCCTGGACATCCCCCGTGGCTGCGACGGCGAGGACGGTCAGGACGGTCAGGATGGGACGGATGGGACGGATGGGGCAGACGGCCAGAGCATCGAGACGGTGAACGTCAACTTCGTGGATTGCCAGACGCCGGCTTCCTCCAGCTATGACCCGACCACCGGCACGCTCGATCTGACTATCCCCAGCGGCTGCGGGCCGGAGCAACAGTTGACCCACATTTGCACCTCCAATTGGAAGCACGCCCAGGGGTTACCTATCGGTGTGCTGCTGAACGAGGGGCTGCTGATCGGCTTTGACAACAAGGTGCAGGCGGCGCACATTAACCGGCACACCTTTCAGCTATGGGTCCGCCTGCCGCGTACCGATGACCAGTTTGGGCTGTGCCTGGACGAATGGCGCGAGGTCAACCTGACGCAGGGCGACGCCTACGTCGGCGGGGCGGAGAATGTGGAAGTGGTGTTTGACCCGGACACCGGCCTGTGCACGCTGGAGATGCTGCCGGGCGGGCCGCAGCCGCAGCCCGCCGGCGACGTGCAGGTCGGCTGGATCCGGCTCAACAAATCATGTCAGGGCCTGTTCCAGGAGTTCGTCAGCGAGTGCCGGGTGGTCTTCAAGGGCGATCTGGTGGCCGATGTGGACGGGCGCTCCGTGGACGGTAATCACCTGTTCCCCTGGCTGCCTAACCGGCCCACCGGCGACGGCGTGGAAGGCGGCACGATGGAAAGCTACTTCTTCATCGGCGAGGGTGACATCTTTGACATCAACCGGGCCGGCGAAGAGGAGTTCGTCCGCCTGCCGGGTATCGGGCCGGAGCGCGCCCGAGCCATTGTCAGCCTCCGCGAGGCCCGGGGCAACTTCACCTCTGTTGATGATTTGTTGGAAGTCTCCGGGATCGGCCCGGAGCTGTTAGCCCGCCTGCGGCCGCGGCTCAGAGCGTAAGGGAGAAATCCGATGTTGGCGCAAGTGAGAGAAAAGAGCAAGACAACCACCTGTGATTGCCCGGCTTGCACCGGATTGGTTTGCATGGAGCGACCGCGCTTCTTTGCCGGGCAGCTGCTCACCGAGCAGGAGCTGAACGACAGCCAGGCTTATGTACTGGCAAAGAACCGGCTGCACAACCGCTACCTGCACGGCTTCAGCGTCGTCTGCGGCCTGCAGGTCTCCTGCCACGACTGCGAAGGGTGGGTGACCGTGCATCCCGGCTACGCCCTGGACCAGTGCGGCAACGACGTGCTGGTCTGCAAGCCGCACGACTTCGACCTGATCGCCGCCATCCGCGCCTGCAAGGAAAGCAAGCGCAGGGATCGCGAGTGCGACCCCTGGCGCGAGCCCTTCCGCAAGCAGTGCGACGACGTGGAGGAGAAGTGGTGCGTGACCATTCGCTACCGCGAGCAGGAAGCCCAGCCGACCGCGGCCCTGGTCAGCACCAGCGCCTCAACCTGCGGCTGCGGCCGGGCGAAGAATGGAAACGGCAAATGCGGCTGCGGCAACGGCCATAATGGCGGGACGAAGACGAAGCTGGCCAACGCCTGCGAGCCGACCCGGGTCATCGAGGGCTATGAGCTGGGCGTGATCTGCGAGCCGGAGTGCGCCAAGGAGGACGACGACAAGCGCACTTCTACCGAGGCGCTGGTCGCCGCCCTGGAGGAGCTGGGGCTGCACGTGCCCCTGACCGAGCTGAGCGGCTGCCTGGCGACCTTCACCGGCTTCCTCAAGCGCGGTCAGGCCGTCGCCGCCCTGCTGGAGAGTAACCCCTTCGGCAACCGGCTGACCATCTACAGCGATCTGTGCAAGATCCGCAAAGACCTGCGTAACCTGCTGCTGAACAACCCCCACCTGACCTGCGAGCTGCAAGAGCGGCTGGCGCTAATCGTCATCCCTTCGCCGCCGGACACGACTGCCGGCCTGGACACCTGGGTTGGCCAGATTGGGCAGGCGATGGACGAAATGGGCGCGGTGCTCCTGGCCTGGCTGATCGACTGCATTTGCTTCGCCGCGCTGCCGGCCTGCCCGGCCGACCCCTGCGAAGATCGCCTGATATTGGCTTGCGTCACCGTGCGCGGCGACAAGATTGCGCGCATCTGCCACACCGATTGCCGGCGCTACACGCTCACCCCGCACAACCTCATCTCCGCCGTCCTCAATCTCTTCCTGGACGGCGTTTGCTGCGGAGACACGCTCGACTTCCGCGGCGGCCTGCGCGGCGACGTGATTGGCAACGTCAGCCGGCCGGCCTCCTACGTCGCTTCCCGCTCGCGCCTCTATTCCCGCTTCGCCTCCACCGACATCTTCAGCACCCTTTTCGCCGCCGGCGAGGGAGTCAAGACAAAGCCGGCGGCGGAGTACGTCGGTCGCTCCGCAGCTGAGGTGAAGGCCGCGCTAGAGACTGAAGGCGTGTCCGTAGAGCTGGCCACGGCGAGCTGGACCCTGGGCGACGCCGTGCGCAGCAACCTGGCCCGGCCATTGGTGCCGGAAGGAGAGCGGCTGCGCCTCTACGTGGACAAGGACTCCGGCAACGTGATCGGCGTGGCCCCCCTGAGCGAGACCGACCGGCTGCAACGCGAACTGGTCGCCGCCAACAAGCGCATCAGCAAGCTGGAGAAGCAATTGAAGAAGCTGGTCGGACCTGAGTAACCACGACCCGCGAGGGAAACAAGATGGCCCAAAACAGTATCGAGCGACCGCAATACTACCAGGGACAATACCTGGGGGCGGAAGATTTCACCGCCGAACAGAGTTACCACCGCGACATGCGCCGCCGGCACAACCTCGGCCCGCACGCCTGGGGAATCGTCATCGGCCTGCAGCTGGTGTTGGAAGACCAGGAAGCCGGCAGCGGCAAGGATGTCTTCATCGAGCCGGGGCTGGCCATTGACGGCTACGGGCGGGAGATTATCGCCCTGCGCCGGCACAAGCTGGACCCGGCCGCCTTTCTCAGCTTCACCGTGGACAACCACTACCAGGTGTGGATAGCGTACGACGAGGAAGGAACCAGCCGGCCTGCCTGGGGCTATGGCGGCTGCGATGACCAGTTCGACCGCGTGCTGGAGAGCTTCCGGGTGCTGGTGCAGCCAAGCGAGCCGGAGGACTACACCGTGGTGGTGGACGGCGAGACGCTGGAGAAGGGCGACCCGCCCCTGCCGCCGGATCTCTCCGTGCCTTACCAGGAGCTGCCCCAGGGGGAGGACGGTCGCTGGCTGCTGCGCCTGGGCAGCGTGCGCTGGAACGGCTCCGGCTTTGTGGACACCGTTGCCGGCAAATTGAGCGAAGGCCGCCTGTATCATGGCGCGGTCGCTGCCCGCCTACTGGCCCCGGCCGGCGCCTTGCGCATCCACGACCGGGCCATTGAGACCCTCTCCGCGACCGATGCCGGCGTTGCCGTCACCGTGGAAGGCTCTCTGCAGGTAGAGCGGGACATCATCGCCAAGGACGACATCCACGTGGACGGCGGCAAGCTGGACTTCCGCAAGACAGACGGCAGCGGCGGCGAGGAGTTCGCCATTACCCGAGCGGAGAGCGCCGGCGGCGACGATTTGCGCCTGCAGGTCCCCGTTTCTGCCAGCGGCGGGCATAACCGGGTGGTCGCCGGCTACACCAGCGGCGGCGGGTTCACCGGCGCGCTTTTCGTTACCGACGAGGGGCTGGTCGGAGTGGCAGCCGGCGAGCCGGAGCATCCCCTGCAGGTGGGCGACGCCTCCGCGGCAGTGACCCTCGCCATTCGCGGGCCGGACAGCACGCCGGAAGCAGCCACGCTGGCCTTCCAGGATGACCTGGGCGCTACCGGGCGCTGGTTCAAGCTCTTCTACAACAGCCAGGCCAACTTGCTGAAGGTCACCTCGGCCGAGCAAGACCCCATCCTGACCATCCGCCGCATAGACGGGTTGGTCGGTATCGGCACTGATGACCCTGACCGCATGCTAACCGTGCACAGCGGCGAGGGCACTTACATCAACACTCGCGCCAACGACGGCGCGATTGAAGCCCTCTTCGGCGCGGACAACAACGGGGCCATCGTCTCGGCGATGACCAACCACGATTTGCAGCTGCGCGCCGGCGGCAACAGCACCAAAATGACCATTAAGACGGATGGCCATGTAGGCATTGGTACCACCGCGCCGCAATCCCCGCTGCACATCCCCGGCACGCAGGACGTCTCCCTCACCGGCCACGGCCTGCTCCTGCTGGGCAGCGTCAACGGCCTGAATACTGCCTATGACAACAACGAAATCCAGGCGCGGAACAACGGCGCCGCCAGCATCCTTCACTTGCAGCGCGAAGGCGGCGAGCTACGCATCCACGACGCGGAGGTAAGTTCCCGGCTCGTGGTGGTGACGACGGACGGCAACCTGGGCATCGGCGCGGCTTCCCCCGCGGCCAAGTTGGATGTGCGCGGCTCCATCCGCTTGGGGCCCTCCGGTTTGCTCTTTGCGATGAGCGCAGCCTCGGAGCTGCGGGTGGTCGCCGGCTCAATCTCCGGCACCAGCTCATCCGGTACGGATGTCGGCTACAGTTATACCCAGCCGGTTCCCGGTGAGTACCTGGTCACATTCACGGACAGCTTCGCCTCCACGCCGGTGGTGGTCGCCTCGTCGAGAAACGCCGCCGACGAGGACCACATCATCACTCTGCGCTCGGTGTCGGAGCACCAATTTCGGGCGATTGGCCGGGATGTGGGCAACCTGACCGGCGACATCCAGCAGACCTCTTTCAATTTCATCGCTATGGGAGCGCCGTAGCTGCCCCAGAATCCCGGAAACTTCCGAGTTTCCGGGATTCTGAGATAGGAGAGATCCATGCTCAACCAACGCCTACAGGAACTGCGCGCTGAGTACGCCCGCGGGCAGGTGCGCCAACAGGCCCTGCTGCAGGAGCAGCAAGCGCTGCATGAAACCATGCTGCGCATCGCCGGCGCTATCCAGGTGCTGGAGGAACTGCTTGCCCAGGAGCGCCATTTGAAAAACGGCGCGACCGTCGAAGTTATCAAACAGCCCTGAACGTGGACCGGCTGACGATTGACCGGCTGCGCGGCCAATGCCTGGTCCCGCGCGATCACCCGGCCCCCGAGCAGGTGCGCCTCCGGCTGGAGGACGCCCTCGCCCCGAACCGGCTCGCTCCGGCGTTGGCGGCGGCCTTCCAGGGTGTGCAACCGCCGGAGAGCGGCGTCTGGTTCATTCGCCGGCTGGAGCTGCAAATGGCGTTGAGCCTGGAGCGCATAGAGGTCGAGACGCTGGCGGAGATCGTCGCCCGCCAGCTGGCGCGTGGGCTGCACACGAAGATGAACAGCGGCGGGAGCGACCCGGACGTGATCTTCTTCCCCGGCCGCCCGGCCTATATTGCCCAATTCGTCGCCGATTGCGCGGCCGGCTACGGCTGGAATCGCTGGTACTTTGAGAGCTTCGACGGCCTGAGCAGCCTGCAGCCCCATCAGGCGTTGCGGGAGGCGATCCTGCGCGAGCCGGCTCACACAGAGGCGGTGCTGCGCGAGTTGGCCGGGATGGGCCGGCTGGACGACGTGCTCGCCCGGCTCACCGAGCGGGACAAAGAGCGCGTCTATGCCGCGTTGTTAGGGCCGGCGGGGCAGGGGAGAGGCGCATCCAGGCGTGCGGCCGAGCAGTTGCTGGCCATCTGGCCCGGCGTCTCCTTTTCGCCGGAGTGGGCCGGCGCGGAGAACCGGCTGCGGCTGTGGCTGGCCTGGCGCGAGCAGATTGGCGACGCGCCGGCCGAGCTGCCGGCCACGATTGACCTGCTGTTGCGCCTGGCGAGGACGCTGCGACACCGGCCGGGACCACCGCAATGGCTGAAAGACCGCACCCGAGCCGGACGCCGAACGGGAGGGGCAAGCCAGGATATCGAGACGCTGGCGGATATGCAGGCGCTGGCTGCCGGCGACGAAGCATGGCTACGCCGGGCGACGCACGTAATCGCCCCGCAGTTGCCGGACGTGGAGCTTCCGGCGGTTGCTCCCCGGCTGCTGTCGGCTGGGGCGGGTCTGTTCCTGTTGCTCTCAACGCTGATTGACCTTCGCATAGTCACCCTACTCCAAGGGCGAGCGCCGGACGAGGAGACAGCCGCGGTCTGGCTCTACTGGCTGCTCGTGAAGTGCATGGGCCGGGAGCGGGCGGAGCGATTGCGGGACGATCCGGCCATCCTGACGGCGGCCGGTCTGACGAGCGCACCGAGCAAAGGCACCCGCCGGCGCGCCGAACAAGCAGGCACGCCGGATAGGCTGGCGGCGCTGGAATCGGCATTTGCGCAGGTGTTGCAGGCGAAAGGTCACCTCAGCGGCCGGTCTCTGGCGGTTGACCGGGCGTCCAGCCTTATTGTGCTGCGCGAAATGGAGGCCGACTACTGGCTGGCGATCGTTGAATCGGAGGAGGAAATGTCCGCGGCGCTGGCCGGCGTAGAGGGTGCGTTGGGGCAGGGGCCGGCGCACATCTGGGATATGCGCGAGCCGGCCCCGCCCGATGTCCCGGCCGACTTTCGCGCCAAAGCAAAGCCGCTCGCGCCGGCGCTGGACTACCTCTCGCTGCCTTTTCTGCCGCCGTCGCTGGACCGGACACTGACCCTGTCTGCCCAGGCCGTCTTGCGTACGTTTGCCCGCCGGCTGATGGGCTTCGGCTGGAGCAGCGCCGGCTATTTGTACGACAATCTCCTGGCTGGGCAGGGGGCCATCCGGCGCATGCCGGCCGAGATCATCGTAGAGCTGCCCCACGCGCCGTTGCACCAGGTACTGTCGTTGGCAGGCTTCCATCGCTCAACGCTGACCATCCCGTGGCTGGTTGACCGGCCGGTGACGCTCTTGCTGAGCAGCAGGGACCGCCCATGAGCACAGTGATGCAGGGCGATTACGTGGCGTTGTCGTCCGATCTGCTCCGGCTGGAGCTGATGGTGCAGCGGCAGGTGTTGCGCCTGCGCGCCCAGCACCAGCTCGTCGAGAGCGCCAACCGCGGCCTGTACATCCCCGACGCGCACGTGGACGCCCTACTGCGCGAGAACGGCCGGCTAAACGGGCATGGCGGCGTGGTGGAATTGACCGCCCTTATCGAGGAAAGCCCGCCCGATCCGGACTCGCCGCTGCAACGCCTCGGCGAGCAGTTCGAGCTGTCCCCCTTCGAACGCGACCTGCTGCTGGTCGCCCTGGCCCCGGCCCTGGACCTGCGCTTCGAAACGCTTTACGCCTACGTGCAGAACGACGTCGCCAGGAAACGGCCATCGGTGGACCTGGCCCTGAAGCTGATCCTGCCGGACCCGCAGGAGCGGTTGGCGGTGATGAGCCTGCTGGACGTGGATGCCCCACTGCGCCGGCATGGGCTGGCGCGCCTGGCAGGGGACGGGCCGCTGGTCGCCCGCTTCCTGGAGGTGGATGACCGGCTGGTGGCGCACCTGCTGGGCGACACGGCGCTGGACGAGCGGCTGCGCGTCTTCACCCACCTGGAACGCGACCCGCCCTCGCTGCCGTCCCTGATGCTGCCCATCCCATTGACCGAGCGGTTGCTGGCGGCGGCGGACTATCGTCAATTGGCGCCGGGGCTGCTCTTTCTGCACGGCCCGCCGGGCGTGGGTAAGGAAGCGGCGGCCGGCGGGGTCTGCGCGGCCCTCGAACGCGCTTTGCTGGCGGCCGACCTGAACGCGGCCGGCAATGCGCCCCCGCAGGAGACGCTGCGCCTGCTCCAACGGGAGGCCGTCCTGGCGGGAGCGCTGCTTTACCTGCTGCTGCCCGTAGAGCAAGCGGCGCAGGCAGCCTGGTTGCGGGCGCTTTCCCGGCCGGATGCGCCCATTATCCTGGGCGCGACCGGCGACGGGCACGATCTATGGCCGGACGCCCCCTTCCTCGATTTTCACCTGCCGCCGCCGGGTTTTGAGCGCCGGTTGTGGGCCTGGCAGGAGGCGCTGGGCAATTATCCCCTGGCAGATGACGCGAAGCTGCCGGAAGTGGCCGGCAAATTCCGCCTGGGCGAGCGCCACATCCGCCAGGCGGCCCACTACGCAACGGCTGCTGCCGCGGCCGAGGAGCGCTCGCTGAGCGCCGGCGACCTGCACCGGGCGGCCCGCGCCCGCTCCAATGGGGCCTTGCGCGGTTTGGCGCAGAAGGTCGAGCCGAAATACGGCTGGGATGACATCGTCCTGCCTAGGCAGAGCGCCGAGCTGCTGCGCGAAGTCTACCTCTCTGTCAAACACCGCCGGCAGGTGTATGAGGAATGGGGCTTCGATGAGAAGCTGGCCCTGGGCAAAGGGGTCAACGCGCTTTTCTACGGCCCCAGCGGGACGGGCAAGACGATGGCCGCCGATATTCTGGCCGGCGCGCTGGGTCTCGACCTGTACAAGATTGACCTGGCCACGGTAGTCAGCAAATACATCGGCGAGACGGAGAAGAATCTCAGCCGCATTTTCGCCGCCGCCGAGGCCAGCAACGCCATCCTCTTCTTCGACGAGGCCGACGCCCTCTTCGGCAAGCGCTCGGAGGTGAAGGACGCCCGAGACCGCTACGCCAACATTGAGGTCGCCTACCTGCTGCAGAAGATGGAGGAGTATGACGGCGTGGCCATCCTGGCCACGAATCTGCGCGGGAACATTGACGACGCCTTCGCCCGCCGGCTGCACCACGCGGTGGAATTCCCTTTCCCGGACGCGGCCTTGCGCAACAGCATCTGGCTGCACGTGCTGCCGGCTGCCCTGCCGCGCTCTGATGATATTGACTTCCCCTTCCTGGCCCGGCAATTCGAGTTGACCGGCGGCAACATCCGCAACGTGGCCCTCAGCGCAGCTTTCCTGGCGGCGGAGGCCGGCCGGCCGGTGGAGATGCCACACCTGATCGTCGGCGTGGCCCGCGAATTGCAGAAGATGGGCAAGCTGCCCACGAAAGCCGCCTTCCAGGAGTATTTTCCGCTCGTTAGGTGACTGTCACTTCAGAAAGTGACAGTCACCTCCTATCGCAATGGACCACTTCGACCGCACCACGCTCCCCGGCCCGACCGTCGAAGCGCTGGAGGAAGAACAACTCCAGGGGCGTTCGCCGCCCGAGGCGAACATGAGCTACGCCAGCGCCGTCGGCAATCAGGCGCTGCAGAGCGAGATTGAGGGCGGGATCTGCTATACCACGACACTGCCTTACTACGACGAAGAAGCACAGATGTCGATCATGCCGGCGTACACCGATCCGGTCACGCCGGTGGAGGTCTCCGTTCCGCCGCAGTTGACCCTCTTGCCGCCGCCGCAGACAGCCGCCGCGCAGGTATCGCAGGCCGGTGCGCCCGGCGCTCCTGGGACGACTGCGGTGACTGCCGCGCCGGGAGTGACGCCAGGCCCGCCGGCGGCTCCGGGCAGGGGGCAGGCAGCTGCCGCAGGCCAACCCGGCGCACCGGGGACAGGAGCGCCCACTACGGGCGCTCCGACCACCGGCGCACCCGGCCGGCCCGGAAAAGCAGGTGGCGGAGGGACTGCTGCGCCAGCCGCCGGCGGGCGTGGGACCGCCATCCAAGGGTCGCAGCCGGGGGGACAGGGAAGCGGGTTGCCGGCAACCGGCGGCGACCTGATCAGCGGCATGGCGGAATTGGCCGTCTTGCCGCCGCTGTCCCTGCCCACCGCCCCGACGCTGGAGCCGATGCCGATGACCGCGCCGTTTGTCATGCCGGCTCCCCCGCAGAGACAGCAGACGGTCTCGGTCGGAATGGCCGCGCCGGCGGGCGAACGTGTCTTCCAGGAGGCATTGTACGCCTACGAGACCGCCGCCGCCGGGATGCAAAGCCGGCACGATGCCGTCGCCGCCCAGGGAGCGGCAGCCGTCGCCGGGCTGGAGCAAATGCTGGAGCAGTTCCGCTACGAAGCGCCTATGCTGCTGATCAACGCCGACATGCTGGTCGAGATGGAGATGCAGCGGGCGCAGGAACAGGTCAACCTGGCGGCGGACGCCAGCGACCGGGCCATTGCGCAGGCTCACCAGGACGCGCGGCGGGTGGTGATCGGGGCCGGAGCCACAGCGCGCAAGAAGGTCAAAGACAATGCGGACACCTTTGACAAGCAGGGGGAAAAGGTCATTGACAGCCTCTCCAAGGGCCGGGTGGACAAGCTCTACCAGATGGAGCTGGATATCGCCGACCTCTCCTTCAAAGCCGACGACGCGATACAGGCCTGGCTGCGCGACATCGGCAGCACTTACCCGAAGATCGGCTCCGACCTGACCCCGGCCCGGCACGAGACCTACCAGGCGGTGGCCCCCTCGCTGGCGACCGCCGTGCGCGGCCACATCGCGGAGCGGGCCAGCGCCATGGGCGGCGACCTGGCCGCGGCCGCCGGGCAGGTGC
>CAZIKT010000012.1:86279-89812 GCA_964539885.1 uncultured Ardenticatenaceae bacterium
GCGGAGCGGGCCAGCGCCATGGGCGGCGACCTGGCCGCGGCCGCCGGGCAGGTGCGCCAGGGGATCAGCGACGCGGTCAAGCCGGCCTTCGACAACCAGCGCGATAAGACGCGCACCGAAGGGATGAAACAGGTCGAAGACGCGGTCAGCGCCGCCCTGAGCGGCCTCCGGCAGCAATCGCGGGCCGCCCGGCAGGCGGTGTCCGAAATGCGCGACGCGGCCCAGGGCCAACTGGCCGCCCAACGGCGCTCTGCCCGCGCTCAACTGGAGGCGCAGGCCGCCCAGGCGCTGACCGACGCTCACCGGCAGGTTGCCGCCGCCCGAGAACAGATTCTGCAATCACTGACGATGGCCCTGCCCCTCTATGGCAACGCCGCCCAGGACCTGCGGCAGACGCTGAACAACGCCGGGGGAGGTGGGCCGGAAGCGTTGCGGGCAATCAGCGCCGAGGTCGTCCCGGCCGTGGAAAGCTCCGTGGCAGCCGGCCATGAGGCGCAACGGGCGCAAATCGAGGCCATCGTCATGGGCGTCAATCTGGGCATGGGGCAGCTCCGGCTGCAATTGGATAGCGGCCTGGCGACGCACGTGATTGACAACAACCGGGCGATGAGCGACGGCGCTCGCGCATCCACCGATATGCTGATCACCACCGGCGTGTCCATGACCGCCGGCTTCGTCAGCGCCGCCGACGGGGTCAATCGCACCGCCGCCTTCTGGGCCACGCCGCTGGAGAAGCTCTTCGCCGAAGCCATCAAGGACGTTGAGACTCAGATTAAGGAGAAAGACCCCGAGTTTGAGAAACAAATCAGTGACGACACCAAGCCGCTGCGCGACTACCTGACCAACTACCACAAGCCGAAGGAGCCGCTGGAGAAGCCCGGCCTTTCTGAAACCTTCGTCCCGGTGCAGGAGAATCTGCAATCTCGGGTAAGCACCCTGGAAGGCAAGCTGCGCACGAGCTGGTATCAGAACACCGACGAAGGGGGCATCACCGGCGCTTTCCACGGCCTGACCTGGGCGAAGGGCATCGGCGTCAAGTACCTCTGGTTTTCCCGCCACGAAACCAGCCTGATCGATGAGCTGGCCGAGGAGCTGAACGGCGACAGCGACGACTTTGAGGCGGCGGTCAATTACCTGGCGGGCAACGCGGAGGCGGGCGCGCTGGCCGAGATGCGCGCCTCCGTCCGCTGGTACAACGATGACGAGGCGCGTATTGAGCGAGCGCAACGGGCGTTGTCGCCGGAGCAGATCACCCGCCTGCAGACGCTGCCGGGGGCCGCCGACGTGCTCAGCGACACCCGCGACGCCTTGGGCGGGGTGGACCGCGATGTCTTTGACGCCCTGAAGGCCGGCGATTACGCCCTGGCGGACACGCTGCGCATGAAGGAGAAGCTGGACGCGGCTCGCCGCAAGAACGACGCCGACGCGGTCAACGACATCCTCACCGCCTACAGCAAAGCGCCGGACCCGAAGGATTGGGGCTTCCAGACGACGATCACGGCCGAGGCCCGTTGGGGCGCGATTCAGGAGGACTTCCGGAGCCTGAAGGGCGTCTCCGCCAAAGAGGGGGCCACGGCGGCAGAGACGATGCGCGATTATGTGCTGCGCGACATCGAGGTGCAGCGCGGCGGCGGCCGGGGGGAGAGATATACGCAGACATTGCGCGTCGAGGGCCGGCAGCGCGACCTGGCCACCGCCATCATCATGAAGGGCGGCGAGTCAATCGAGGCCCGGGTGGCCCGCATCGGCGTCGAACAGGAGCGCAAAGGCGGCCCCAATATCCTCAACCTGGACACCGCCCTGGTGGACGAGCGCCTCAACCCGGCCAACAACGTCCCAGAGCACATCCGCGAGGAAGCCCGAAAAGAGCGCGAGGAGGTGCTGCGCAAGTACGCGGAGACGTATGGCGGGCCGGGGGCCACCGCCGACCTGAACAGCGCCCGCGCCGACCTGATCCGACAGCTACGCGAACGCGCCGGCAGCGATACGGCCAAAGCGGACCTGGCGGCGGCGCTGGTCGAGGAGGAGCACCCCTCCCCGGCCACGGCGGCCATCGCCATGGAGTACGCCCAGGCCGGAGCCGGCACTCGCGAGGACGTTATTTGGCGCTTCACCGAGCGCATGAGCCGCAAGCAACTGGCCGAGATGCGCCAGAAGTACGACGCTTCCGGCCGCGACCTGTACGCCGACCTGGGCCTCTTCGGCAAGGGCGGCTGGTTCACCGAGCTGTCCGGCGACGACCGGCTCCGCGCGGAGAAGGCCATGTGGGGCCGGCCCACCAATGACCGCGAGAAGGCCGAGGTCGCCGCTTATGCCATGTTCCAGCAGCAGAAGGAGACCGGCGCGGTCGGCCGCTGGTGGGCGGAAGGCTCGCTGGCGGAGGAGTCGCTGAAGTACGACGAGCGCCGGCTGCGCGAATTGACCGGCGGCACGATTGAGTTCGGCGCGAACGGCGAGCCGCCGCCGGAGGGCGAATCCGCCATCAAGAACAGCGAGGCCTTCGATTCCGACGGCAAGTTCCTCGGCGACCGGGCGGAGTTTTCGGGCACGATTGTCGCCGCGCAACAGTCGGCGCAGAATTACGCCGCCGAGATTGACAAGATGGCCGGCGTGGTGACCATGGCCATCGCCATCGCCGGGGCGATTGTCGCCGCCGTGGTCACCGTGGCCACCGGCGGGGCCGCCAGCCCGCTGCTGATGGCGGCCATTGCCGGGGTGACCGGGGCCGCCTCGATGGGCGCGCAAGCGGCGATCAAGGGCGGGCGCTACGGCTGGGAACAGGCGGCGGTGGACCTGGGGATGACCGCTGTGGACATGCTCACCGCCGGGGTGGGGCAGGGCATGTCGCTGGCTTCGCGCGGCGGTATGCAGGGCTTGCGGGCCGGGATGGGTCTCGCCCGCACCGCCGGCACGAAGGGAACCGGCATGCTGGCCCAAATGGGTATCCGCAACGCCCGCCAATTGGCCGTGGCCAACCTGGATGACACCACCCGGCTGCTGGGCAAGATGGGCAAGTTGACCGGCACAGAGTTTGGCGATCGGCTGCTGATCGGCGGGACCACCGGCGGCATCGGCGGGCTGGGCCGGACGGCGCTAGACGAAAAGACCTACGAGAAGGGCGGGGCCAAGGCGACCGACAACCTGTTCGCCGGCCTCTTTCGCGGAGTGCTCAGCGGAACAGCTACCGCCGGCGTGGCCGGGGCGTTTGATTTCGCCGCGCCGAACATGGGCGCGTCAACCAGCGTCTTCGGGCGTGGCCTGTTTGAGGCGGGTACCGGCGGGGCGGGGGCATTCGTCGGCCGGTTGATGGAGTTGGGTTACGATGCTTCTCGCGGCGAATATTTGGGAGACGCCGGGGATGCCTTCGTCACGGCCTTGCAGGCGGCGGCGCAGGGCGCCGCCCAGGGCAAGCTGGAAGGGGCGCTTGGCGCGCGGGCGCAGCGCGGTTTCGGCCGCTTCTCCCGGCCCTTTGACGAACAGTTGCAGGCCAACCAGCTTCGCAAGCAGTTCGCCGAGGCCGGCAGCGACCCGAT